>CAYYQW010000001.1:0-205818 GCA_964472505.1 uncultured Bacteroidaceae bacterium
TAGCAACGGCATTCATGCCGTTGTAAATAAAACAATTACAAATTTGGCTTTAGCCCTAAATATTGATGAATATTTTGCTAAAGCCCTAATTTAACGGATTTTATGATTCCGTAGCATAAATGCGACAGCTAATTAAAACTTGCAGGAAAATATTTAATAAATTTTATATCAAAATAAACAGACTAGTTCTGAACTCATTGATTGAATAGGTTTACGTGCGTAAGCAAAACTTCAAAATTCATTATTGGGTCTTCAATATTCGATATTTAACGACATTTTCAGTTTGCGAATTATTATCCATAATAGTTTGATATTCAGTTAACGGGTCAGGATGTCTGATATTTCATTCCGGCAGAATGGTATTAGTTAGATGCCCGGCAAATTCTCATGTGTTTGCATTCAATAAATCGAAATCTTTCGGATTATTTATAAAAAGCTTTTTTGCACACTAATTTGATGAAATTTCCAAATAGCAGATAATCTATTTTTTTTTAATTTTGCTGAAAAAACATGAAATTAACTAAACTTTTCTTAATTCAGGTAATAATGCTAAGCCTTTCAACCACCGTTTCATTTGGGCAGTTTCAATCTAAGCTACACTTGAATACTTATTTGGGAGCCTACAAGCTCAATTATAATGAAGGCGTTTATCCTTTTGAGTCCTTTGGGAATTCATTAAGTATTAATCCGCAAATCGGCATAGACTATTATACCGACAACAATTTCTTTACCGGCTTGGGTGCGGAATATCAATATCTGTCTGCTGAAAGCAATAGAGTGATGATTGCAGACAGTTTTTATTCCGAGACACAAACTAAACTTACAAATACGGCTATAGTTCCGTTTGTTTCTGTCGGAGCAAGAATTCCGCTCGGTCAAAAGCTGTTTTTTACAAACCGAGTCCGATTTTCATACGCTTTCGCGAAAAATAAAGGAGAGTATGCGTATTCGGGCTTCTACTTTGAACCGGTATCCGGCTCATACAGCATTGCGAATATAGGTAGAACTCCCGTAAATTATAAGGACGAATTAGAAAATTCATTTCAGTATTTTAAAATCGGCTATTCTCCGGAACTGAGTTGGTATATTAACGAAAAAACAGCATTGCAGCTACAAGCCGGCCGGGCAGAATACGCCAAAGAAGAAAATGCCGATAAAGGTGAGTGGGCATTTTCATTCAATCCTCGTTTTTGGCTTTTTGGAGTCAGTTTTATTTTTTGATTACAAACGATTTTGGTTTTACAGTAGGCATAAAAAATTGGGTGATAATTCCCGCTTTTTACGGTTTAATATCTGATTTTTTGAAAAATTTAGAGTTTAACCTATCTTTTTTTTGAAAAAATGTGAACCCTAAAAGGCTGATTTTTTAAATTTTATAGCAAAGCAATGCAAAGGCCTTAATTTTTTAAAGGAAAAAGTTTTTGTATGAAAAAAAAAAGTTTTAATATTGCAACCGCAAACGCGAGAATAGCTCAGTTGGTAGAGCACGACCTTGCCAAGGTCGGGGTCGCGGGTTCGAGTCCCGTTTCTCGCTCTTTTTTTTTGCAGTTGCCCGAGTGGCGGAATTGGTAGACGCGCGGGACTTAAAATCCCGTGACCAGCAGTGGTCGTGCCGGTTCGAGACCGGCCTCGGGTACTTCAAAACACGAAAAACTGTTCTTTTGGGAACAGTTTTTTTTATGTCTAAAATTCCAAGCCCCCATCCAAGCCGGCATCGTCCGGAAAACATGCCGGCGTTTTGAAATATTTACCGGCAAGCAAACCCTGCGCCCGTGTGGTGTTTTCACCACACGGAATTTTAAAACCGCCGGTTTTGCGTCAGGTGAAAACACCTGACCCGCGCAAGTCATGCTTCCGACGAAATCTGAAACACTTTTGAACGTCAGCTCGCACGCATTTGCAACGCGTACGCTTTATTGCCCACACGTTTTGAAGTCCTGCACTTTCATTTTCGCCGGCAGACAGGTTCAAACGCTGCCGGACGTTCAAAAGTGTTTGCAGCCCGCGCGCGTTTGTGACGCACTGTGGGTTTATCAAATTTTAAGTCCGTATCACCCCGGTTTTAAACTCTTCCCGTGAAGGATTATTGGAGGCGGCTTCAATGCCTTTTGAAATCCATTGGCGTGTTTCTAAGGGGTCAATAACGGCATCCACCCAAAGCCTTGAAGCTGCGTAATAGGGCGTGGTTTGTTTTTCGTAGCGGTCTTCTATTTCTTTTAATAAAGCCGTTTCGTCTTCCTTAGTTATTTCTTTTCCTTGGGCTTTGAGCGTGCTCACTTTTATCTGCAATAAGGTTTTGGCGGCACTTCCGCCGCTCATCACGGCTATTTTTGCCGAAGACCAGGCCACAATCAAATTCGGATCGTAAGCCTTGCCGTTCATGGCATAATTTCCGGCACCATAGGAATTACCTACCACCACCGTAAATTTCGGCACTACTGAATTGGCTACAACATTCACCATTTTGGCGCCATCTTTTATTATTCCGCCTTGCTCCGAGCGTTTGCCCACCATAAATCCGGTTACATCCTGCAAAAACACTAATGGAATACGCTTTTGGTTGCAATTCATAACAAAATGTGCAGCTTTATCGGCCGAATCAGAATAAATAACGCCACCGAATTGCAGTTCGCCGGTTTTGGTTTTAATCACTTCGCGCTGATTGGCCACAATACCTACCGGCCAACCGTCAATATGAGCATAGCCGCATAAAATAGTTTTTCCGTAATCTTTTTTGTATTCTTCAAAAACGGATTCGTCAACCAAACGCTCTATAATCTCGCGCATATCGTAGGGCTTGGTTCTGTCGGCGGGCAATAATCCGTAAATATCTTCAGGCTTTTTTCGGGGCAGTTTGGCTTCAATGCGATTACAATGTGCTTCGGGTTTGGGAATACAAATTTTTTGCACCAGATTTCGTATTTTGTCTAAGGCATCTTCATCATTTTCAGCCGTATAGTCGATAACACCGGAAATTTGCGAGTGTGTTTCGGCACCGCCCAAAGTTTGATTATCTGTTTCTTCGCCAATGGCCGATTTTACTAAATACGAGCCGGCCAGAAAAATAGTTCCGGTTTCTTTTACAATAATGGCTTCATCGGACATAATGGGCAGATACGCTCCGCCGGCTACACAACTGCCCATTACTGCAGCGATTTGCGGAATTCCCGTGGCCGACATTTTCGCATTATTTCTGAAAATTCTTCCGAAATGCTCTTTGTCGGGAAAAATTTCATCCTGCATGGGCAGAAACACGCCGGCACTGTCCACCAGATAAATAATGGGCAAACGATTTTCCATGGCTATTTCCTGAGCGCGCAAATTTTTCTTAGCCGTAATCGGAAACCAGGCGCCGGCTTTTACGGTGGCATCGTTGGCCACGATTATACTGAGCCGTCCGCTTACTTTTCCCATTACCGCCACTACCCCACCCGACGGGCATCCGCCTTGCTCTTCATACATGCCTTCGCCGGCCAAGGCGGCTATTTCCAAAAAATCATTTTCATCATCCAAAAGTTTGGCAATGCGCTCGCGCGCCGTGAGCTTCCCTTTTTTATGCTGTTTTTCAATTTTTGATTTTCCTCCGCCCAAATATATTTTTGCCAGCCGCAGTTTCAGGCCTGAAACTGCCATGCGGTTATGATCCTCGTTTTTGTTAAATTCTATATCCATACAATCTTTTTTTTGATTGTGAAAGATAGATAAAAAAATATTCCCATACAATTATTTAGATATGTATGAGGTTTTGTTTTGCGCAAGTACCAAATTGAAGGCTTCGCTCCAAGCGAAGCCTTCAATGGGTATTCGTGCCACGATTATCGTGGCACGATTTCACAGACGACTTTATTTAGAAAATAAATCGCTTTCAGCTTTGCGATATTTTCTTTTTCGTATTATTTTTTTAAGATTTTTTAAAGTCTCAAAAGGCGCTACCTGATAGATTTCATCTTTGATTGCTTCCGGCAAATAGTCCGGTGTGTCGGTTTCAACTTCATAAATCACTTTAAGCCGTCTTTTGCTTTCGCGACTGAATACCCATTGAGCATTCATATTTTCTATTCGTGTCAAGTCGTCTTTGGGCGGCAGCTTGCCTTTTACCGATTCTGTTTTTACGATTAATTTATCGCCGGCTTCGTTAGCGGAAATTTCCATGCGAATAACGGCATCACGATTGTCAGCCGGCCACGGAAGTTCAGACTTCAGGTAATATATAAAGTCATAAGGTCCGAAAGTTTCGATTTTGCGAGAAACAAGCGCGGCATGAAACCATTCCGTAAAATTTTCAGCCTCTTGCATCAAAGCTGCCACTGCATTCAAACTTCCTTTTATCTCGGTAACGGCCGTAATTTTATAACGTCCATTTTCCTGAGCTTGAGAAAAAACTTTTATTCCGTCTTCGTTTTTTATTAATTCTGCATCCGATTGAGCAAAAATTATTGATACAGGTAAAATAATAAAAATCAATATATTCAAATACTTCATAGCTATCCTTCTTTTTAGAAAAAGATAATAAAATATTCTGAAATTCCAAAATTTGACTAATTAAATATATATTTGCTTAAGACCCGTTTGACTTTGATACACCGACAACAGTAAAAAACATCCAAATCAAAGTTCCCACCGATTTGTTATGAACAAAACAGACATATACCTTCAAATTTAAGTTGTATGAAGAAGCATGTTTCTATTCAGTCCGTTGTTTCCATATTTCAGGATTTCGACTTGTGTGAAAAATTGCAATTACTTGTATCGTCAATTTCTCAACTCTGAAATAAACTATAAAAGGAAAATTTCTTATAACACATTGCCGAATGTTTTTAAATGCATTTTGAAATCCTTGAGGATTATCTGCAATCGTTTGAAGACTTTGATTCACTTGCAGAAAAAATTTGTCTGCAAGTTTTACATCCTCCTCGGCATAGTATTCATACGAATTATCAAAATCTGATTCGGCTTCCTCAGTAAGTTCAATTTTATATCGTTTTCTTTTCATATTTTTGCTTAATATCATCCCAAGCTCGGAAATTTGTTTCATCGTTCTCAATCCGCTTCAAGCGCTCTTCCAATAATTTTTTGTGCTCTTCCGGGAAAACGGTTCCATCCTCTTTGATTTCCGTTACTTCAATGAAATCAAACTCTTGCAGCAATTTTAAGAAAAATCCGGCCTTCTGTTCTTCTTTTATATTGATTATAAGTTCCATATCTGTACTATTTTGTTTTATACCTTTCAAATTTACAAAATTCTTTGATATATATATTACATTTTATATCAAGTTTTTTTTGAGATTAAATATTATTTTTAGACCAAACAAGCTTTTAAAAAATTCTCAGTATTCGGGCCTTGGTTGAAGAGTAAATCCAAAATACTCAAATTGGGATAAAAATCAAAACGATCGGAAAAAACTTGGGTGTATGCTTTGGGTCGGAAAAAGTCGTCCGGTTTCTGTCGATTTAGTTTAGGATGTATGCCAAACCGGTAATCATCCGATTCCGTATCGGAACAAAACTGCTTGGTGTGTATTGGTGAGTTTTGAATATCAATTTCATGCAAAAGCGTATTCAGTATCTGAAGATTAAAATCAAATAAAAACCGATAGCTTTGTTTTTCAAAAAAAGGCAGAAAAGCATCTTGGTAAAACTCAAAAAAAGGGGATGATTTATAAGCATTTTGGATACTCCGCCAATGCTCTTTTTGCCAATCGGTTTTATAATCAATCTCCACTTTTTGAATATGCATCTTTTGTTTTGAGCCTTTCTTTACGGGAATGCTCAGTTTTTGCAAACCGTTTGGCCCGGAAATAACTGCTCTGTTGCGGTAGGATTGTTGCTGATAATATTCTTCTGCCTCAAGCAAGATTTCAGGATACAATATAAACTTAGTCATATACTGCACAGGGGGAAAATAGGCTGTAGTTAAAATTGCGGATTTTCGGGGAATATTCGGCATATTATTTATTAAAAGGTATCTTTGCAGCACCAAAAATAGACAGATAAAAGTAAAATACAAAAGCCATGAAAGACCAAAGCGTTTTCAGACATATACTTTCCGAATTACAAGCCGGACGGCCGGCCGTATTAATTATCATAGCCGAAACAAAAGGCAGCAGCGCCGGAAAAGCCGGTTTTAAATGCGCTGTCAGCAAAGACAAAGTGACCGGAACCATTGGCGGAGGCACGGCAGAACACATACTGATAAAAGAAGCCAAACAAATTTTAAGTATAGGCGAACGTTTTCAAAAATTACGCATAATGGCGCACAACCCGAAAAGCAAGGCCGAAAAATCAGGCATGATTTGCTCCGGACAACAAAGTACCATTCTTTGCAAATTGGAACCGGAAGATGCCGAAACCATCCGAGCCCTTACGGCTGCTTCGGAATTAAAAGAGAAACCCGGTATTTTAGCTATTTCGGAAAAAAAGATTGAATTTCTTAAAAATCAAAAACAAAAAAGCCGAATCATTTTCCGACAAAGCTCTGATAAACAGTACCTTTATTCGGAACAAATCGGTTTGCCCGACACTTTATATATAGTAGGCGGCGGGCATGTAGGTGCAGCTGTTGCCGATGTTTTCTCAAAACTGAATTTCTATATCAAAGTCTTTGACCACAGAAAAGAATTAAAAATTTTCCGGGACATCACAGCGGCTCATGAAAAAACAGTGATTGAATACAAAGGCTTTTCGCAACATTTGCAACCCGATGAGAACAAATACATTCTGATTATGACGGCTGATCATGCTTCCGACCAAACAGTTCTGGAACAAGCCGTAACCGGCAGTGCAAAATATATAGGCATGCTTGGAAGCAAAGCAAAAATTGCCGCAATTTTCAAAAATTTAGAAGTTAAGGATATCAGTAAAGAACAATTGGAGAACGTAAATACCCCGGCCGGAATTCCCATTGCAAGTAATACCCCATACGAAATTGCTATAAGCATAGCCGCAAAAATTATTGATATCAGAAATACGGAAACCGAACTTTAAAAGACGACTAAATCTAAAATCCAAACAGCAGAGAATGACTAATGAGATATATACAAAAACGCGTAATATAAGAGACTGGCTGCCTACTACAAACAAAGAAGTAAAACGCTTGGGTTGGGAAAATTTGGATGTAATTCTTTTCAGCGGCGATGCCTATATTGATCATCCGGCTTTTGGAGCAGCCGTTATCGGGCGTGTGCTTGAAAAAGTCGGCCTCCGTGTAGCTGTTGTGCCCCAGCCAAACTGGCAAGACGATCTGAGAGATTTCAGAAAACTCGGAAAACCCAATTTATTTTTCGGTGTAACGGGCGGTAATATGGATTCCATGGTCAATCACTATACGGCCAACAAACGCCTGCGCTCCGATGATGCATACACGCCCGACGGAAGAGCCGGCGCACGACCCGATTATGCAGTAAATGTATATACGCAAATACTGAAAAAGCTGTTTCCCGAAACACCGGTAGTTATTGGCGGTATCGAAGCCTCTTTACGCCGCTTTACGCATTACGATTATTGGTCGGACGAATTAAAGCCGAGCATACTGCATACAAGCGGTGCCGATTTATTGGTTTACGGTAACGGAGAAAAAGCCATAGAACAAATTGCGGAAATAACAAGGAAAGGAGTATCGTTGAGTGAATTGCAGAGCATTCCTCAAACAGCGGTTTTGGTCAGTCAAGAAAAAACAGCGGGCAAAAAATTGGAAACATGCCCGCTGTACAGTCACAAAGAATGTTTGGCTGATAAGCAAAAATTTGCCGAAAATTTTAAACTTATCGAAATTGAAAGCAACAAGATTCATGCCAAAACATTGACCCAGAAAACTTTTGATAAAATTTTACGCGTAAATCCGCCTTATTCGCAAAGCAAAACGGAAGAAGCCGATCGCTTGTACGATTTGCCCTTTACGAGGCTTCCGCATCCGCGCTATGCAAAAAAAGGCCGAATTCCGGCTTACGAAATGATAAAATATTCTATCAACAGTCATCGAGGCTGTTTTGGGGGTTGCAGTTTTTGTACCATTTCGGCGCATCAGGGAAAATTCATTATCAGCCGGTCGGAAAAATCCATACTCAAAGAAGCAAAACAGATAACGGAAATGCCTGAATTCAAAGGCTACATATCCGATATTGGCGGCCCGTCGGCCAATATGTACAAAATGCAGGGGAAAGATTTAAGCTTATGCGAAACTTGCGCTCGGCCTTCCTGTATTTTTCCCGCCGTTTGTAAAAATCTAAATACCAATCATCATCCGTTGACTGATCTTTACAAAAAAGTAAGAAAACTTGAAGGTGTTAAAAAGGCATTCATAGGCAGCGGCGTACGTTACGATATGCTTTTCGACAAAAATAAAGAAGTAAAAGGCGATAAATCAGAATACGCAAAGGAATTAATTCAACATCATGTATCGGGCCGCCTGAAAGTAGCTCCGGAGCATACTTCCGATAAAGTATTGAAATTTATGCGAAAACCCGGTTTTGATTTATTCCGTCGATTTGTAAAAATATTTGATAAAGTAAACTCGCAAGCCGGCCTGAAACAACAGATTATTCCGTACTTTATTTCGAGTCATCCAAAATCCACGGATGAAGATATGGCCGAGCTGGCAGCAGAGGTAAAAGATTTAAACTTTCGTTTGGAACAAATACAGGATTTCACACCAACGCCCATGACCCATGCTGCCGTTACATTCTATACGGGAATAGATCCTTACACTAAAAAACCGGTTTACAGCGCAAAAAGCCAAAACGAAAAGAAGAATCAACGCATGTTCTTTTTTAGCTATAAAAAAGAATATCGCGGAAAAATTAAAGACAAGCTCATGAAAATGAACCGCCCGGATTTGCTTAAAAAGCTGTTTGGCAGATAGCTAACGGTTATATTTCGGATTGAGCGCTTCGGGTCGCCAATTTTTGAAAAATCGCAACATTTTTTCTCGATCGTAGCTTCCGCCCGCTTCCAAATAGCCGGTATCTTGCGTGTGTAAGCGATTACCTTCGGCATCGGTAATCACAATTACCGGAAAACCAAAACGTTGCGGCATTCCGAGTTTGCCCATCAAAGGCAGGTTTTTATTCTTCCCGCCGTAACTGATATGCTTAATCACAAAATCAGCTTGAAGTAAAGAATCCAACTCGGAATCATCACTGACAAATTTTTCAAAACGAAAACACCAAGGACACCAGTTTCCGCCAATATGTAAAAACACATGTTTTCCCTCTTCCTTTGCCTGCTCCAAAGCTTCCTCAAATTGCACCATACCGTCAAGCTCCGGATCATACAACTTCTTTTTGTCCGCCTGTGCAGAAACTATGTTTCCGCTGAACAGCATTCCCGTGAGAATAAATAAAATTAAATATTTCATTCGTAGATCAATTTTGTTAAAACTCATTTGTTTTTCAACATTTTCAGATACAAATATATGCTTTATTTAAAAATCCGAAAATTTATTAAGGGCTTATCAGCTCATAAGCTAAATTTGATTGATTCTAAATAGCTAAAGCCGGCTATCAAAATTTGTAACAAGCTGCAAATATTTATAAATTTGCATACGTATAAAAAAACTAAAACTATGTTATCTCATATTCTGTTTATCTTTGTTACTCTGGCCGCCTTTGCCGGTTTGGCTTGGAGCTTTTCGCGAATTTTCCGAATTATCGGAATGCTGAAAAAACCTTATTCAATCTCAAACACGGGCGAACGGCTTGCGCGTCTGTTTAAAGTAGCCATCGGGCAAAATAAAATTATGCGCTTCCCGATAATCGGTTTTCTGCATGCACTGGTTTTTTGGGGCTTTTTACTAATTACCGTAGGCTCTGCCGAAATGCTGATTGACGGACTTATCGGAACGCCTTTCGATACCAATACAATGAATGACAGAATACTCTCGGTATTGGGCTCCGTATATGATATAATTATTGCCGCCGGAGATATATTTGCACTTATTATCTTTTTAGGTATTATAGTATTTCTTGTACGGCGTTGGTTTTTGAACATTCGACGTTTTACCGGAAAAGAAATGCGCCACCGCGACCATAAAGATGCAAGCTTGGCTTTACTCATGATTTTAATTTTGATGATAAGCTTGTTGGGAATGAACACCGGCTACATAGCCTATGCTCAGGCAAGCGGACAGGATTACCACGGAGTTTTTCCGGTAAGCTCAATTCTATCTGATTTCTTCAGCGGTACTTCTGCCGAAGGACTGCATCTGTTAGAAATTGTAAATTGGTGGGTACACATTGTAGTAATATTCATTTTTGCCAATTATCTGCCCTACTCTAAACATTTTCACGTATTTATGTCGCTTCCCAACGTGTATTTATCACGTACCGAACCGCTTACAAAAATGAATGAGATGGAATCGGTAAAAAAAGAAGTAGAGTTGATGCTAAACCCGGAAGCTGAAATGCCCGAGGAGGAAGAAGGTGAACCCGAACGATTTGGAATGAAAGATATAGAAGACGGTAATTGGAAATATTATTTAGATTCTTTGACTTGTACTCAATGCGGACGCTGTACATCGGTATGTCCGGCTAATTTAACGGGCAAATTGCTCTCGCCGCGTAAGGTTGTTCTGGATTATCGCCGCCGAACGGAGGACAAGATGAACGGCCTGCTGAAAGAAGGTAAAACATACAGCGACGGAAAAAGTCTTTTGGGCGACTATACAACGGCCGAAGAGCTTTGGGCCTGTACAACCTGTAATGCCTGTGCT
Source organism: uncultured Bacteroidaceae bacterium (assembly GCA_964472505.1). Taxonomy (GTDB): domain Bacteria; phylum Bacteroidota; class Bacteroidia; order Bacteroidales; family JAADGE01; genus JAYEIA01. Next base: position 10,706 of record CAYYQW010000001.1, read on the forward strand.
CAGGAATGCCCGGTTGAAATAGACCATCCGTCCATGATATTGGAAATGCGCCGGTACATCTTTTTGGAAGAATCGGCAGCTCCTTCACCGGTTAACAGCATGAACCGTAACATTGAAAACAACGGAGCGCCTTGGCAATACTCTGCCGCCGATCGTTTTAATTGGGCAAAAGACCTGAAAATGTCCGACGGAAAACCGGTAGATGTTCCGCTGATGTCCAAGAAATTTGAAAAGGGAGAAAAGCCGGAATATTTATTCTGGGTAGGATCGGCCGGAAGTTTTGACGAACGAGCCGTTGAAATAACGCGAAGTTTTGCTAAAGTATTAAATTATGCCGAAGTGGATTATGCTTGCCTCGGAACAGAAGAAACCGACAGCGGTGACAATGCCAAGCGTTCCGGTAACGAATTCTTATTCCAAATGCAAGCTTTCGCAAATATTGAATTACTCAAAAGCTATGAAGTTAAAAAAATTGTAAGCTGTGATCCGCATGATTACAATACACTCAAAAACGAATATCCGGATTTGGGCGGTGATTTTGAAGTTATACATCATTCCGAATTGATTGCAGAACTTATAAAAGAGGAAAAATTGCCAACAGCCGATTCCTGTTTTGCCGACAAAACATTCACATATCACGACCCCTGTTATTTGGGACGCGGAAATAAAATATACGATGCCCCGCGAGAAGTGGTTAAAGCATTCGGCGAGATAAAAGAAATGAACCGCAATAAAAGTCGTACATTATGCTGCGGAGCCGGCGGAACACAAATGTTTAAAGAAGCCGAGCCGGGAGATAAGGAAGTTTACGAACTCCGCACCGAAGATGCCTTAGAAGTAAATCCCGATATCATTGCAACGGCTTGCCCCATGTGTATGACTATGATGACTGACGGAATTAAAATGCTCAACAAAACCGAAAATACCAAAGTGCTGGATATAGCGGAGATTGTAGCAGAAAACCTAAACTGAGTTTAGATTAAGTTAATAATTTCTTAACCATAAGTTCATATAGTAGCATATTGATAATAAGGGCTTTTGAAAAATATAAAAGCTCTTATTTTTGTTTTTACCTCAATATATTATATAATTTTATCATCTACATAAAACATAGTCAAACACTGACTCTTAGTAACAATACGTAACTTTATGTAATGTTAGATTTACATATTTTTATAGTTTTTAAAATACTGAATGACAGAGGCGTTTATGTAAATTACTAACAATGAGCGTATTGTAAATTTTGAAAAAAAAATTTAACTTTTTTTTAACAGTAAAGTATTGAAAACTATACAACTAAGTATCCACATGCCAAACTTTCTAAAAAAACATTTTTTTATAAGGTTTTTTTTTTGGATTTTTACAATCGGAAACATGCCCCCTAAAAATTGTTTAACCCCTAAACGAATTGCAACATGAAACAGGATCACGAAGCAGTTTGGCAGAATTGTTTACAAATTATCAAAGATAATTTACCAAGTGAGAAATACAACACTTGGTTTAAAGACATCTCATCGGTAAAATTGGAACGCAACATTCTGACCATTCAAGTAAAAAGTACTTACATCTATGAATTTATTGAGGAGCATTACATAGGGCTCCTAAAGTCCGTGCTGAGGCGAGTCCTCGGTGCCGATGCCAAATTGGAGTACAAAATCGTAGTGAATAACTCCAACTATACCAATACACCCTTAGGTGTGAACTACCCGTCAGGCGAAGAAACCCGCTTAGAGAATAAAAAAATGAGAATGCCGAACTCAAAGCAAAGCGGATCGATTAACCCCTACGTTCTGCCGGGTCAGAAGAAACTCCACATCAATGCCAATTTGAAAAAAGATTTAAATTTTGAAAATTTCATTGAAGGAAACTGTAACCGACTGGCCCGAAGTGCCGGAAAAGCCATTGCCGCAAACCCGGGCAATACGGCTTTTAACCCGCTCTTTATTTTTGGCGAATCGGGTATGGGAAAAACGCATCTGGCTCAGGCCATAGGAATTGAAGTAAAACAGCTTTTCAAAGGCGAACAGGACGATAAAGTAGTTCTGTACATTCCGGCCAACCAATTTGAAAAGCAATTTACGAATGCTACCAAAAATAACAACAGAAACGATTTTTTCTATTTCTACCAAAATATAGATGTTCTAATTGTTGATGATGTTCAGGATTTTTCCGGAAAGGTAGGAACACAAAATACATTTTTTCACATCTTTAATCACTTGCACCAATCAGGTAAACAGTTAATACTGACTTCCGATCGGCCGCCTTCTGAACTCAGCGGATTAAACCAACGGTTAATTTCGCGTTTCAAATGGGGTTTGCTTACGGAACTTACAACACCTGATCTCGAAACCCGTATTGCCATTCTCAAACACAAAGCGTATCAAGACGGCATCCAATTGTCTGATAAAATACTCCGATATATCGCCGAAAATGTTTCCGGGAGTATCCGTGAATTGGAAGGAACCCTTATATCGCTTTTGGCGCAATCATCGCTGGTAAAGCAAGAAATAACCTTTGAGTTTGCAAGACAACTGATTGACCGCTATGCCAAAAAACCAAAACAGCAAATTACCATTGAATATATAATAAAAGTGGTAGCCGACTATTTTCAGGTAAAACCGGAAAGCCTAAAATCAAAATCAAGAAAACGTGAAGTGGTTCAATCCCGACAGATTGCTATGTTTTTTGCCAAGAAATTCACCAAAGCTTCTTTGATGAGAATCGGAGCTGAATTTGGCGGAAAGAATCACGCTACGGTGGTATATTCAAGCAAAACCGTGGAGGATTTAACCGAAACAGACAAAAATTACAAACGCTATGTTTCGGAAATTGAGGATCGCATAAAAAGCAGCTCATAGTTTTTGCTTAACAAACCAAACTAGAAAGCAAAAAAAGCTTGTCTGAAAAAGACAAGCTTTTTTTATTTCCGATAAGCGGCTAATCATTACACATTAAGGTGTTTTTTTATTTCGTTTAGCTTATTCAAAGCCTCTACCGGAGTTAAATTATTAATATTTAAATTTTCAATTTCTTTTCGAACTTCCGACAAAACCGGATCATCTAATTGGTAAAACGTCATTTGATAACCTTCGCGTTTGCCGGCCAAATTTCCGGCTCGTTCTTTCATATCTTCTCTGCGATGCGTTTTTTCCAAATCTGCCAATATTTCGTTGGCTCGCTTCAAAATGCTTCGGGGCATTCCGGCCAGTTTTGCCACATGAATCCCAAAACTGTGCTCACTGCCTCCGGGCTCAAGCTTTCGCAGAAATATTACTTTGCCCCCAATTTCTTTTACCGACACATTATAGTTTTTAATGCGCTTAAAACTTTTAGCCATTTCATTGAGCTCGTGGTAGTGCGTGGCAAACAAAGTTTTGGCTTTCACCAAAGGGTGTTCGTGAATATACTCCACTATGGACCAAGCAATGGAAATACCGTCGTAGGTACTTGTGCCGCGCCCCAGCTCATCAAATAAAACCAAACTTCGTTCCGAAATGTTATTGAGAATATTGGCCGCTTCATTCATTTCGACCATAAAAGTAGATTCGCCCGACGAAATATTATCGGAAGCACCCACACGCGTAAAAACTTTATCTACCGGGCTTATTTGAGCCGACTTTGCCGGAACATAGCAGCCTACCTGAGCCATTATGGTAATTAAAGCCGTTTGCCGGAGCAAGGCTGATTTACCGGCCATATTCGGGCCGGTTACAATAATTATTTGCTGCGATTCCGGATCCAAACGGACATCATTGGCAATGTAGGGTTCGCCGGGCGGCAATTGTTGTTCAATAACCGGATGCCGGCCTTGCTCTATTACCAGATTCAGATCATCCGTTAACTCCGGGCGCACGTATTTATAATCTATTGAAATTTCGGCAAAAGCCAACAAAACATCCAAGCGGGCAATCTCTGAAGCATTAGCTTTCAGTACGGAAATATAGGCACTTAAATCTGCAATAAGTTTATTGAACAATTCATTTTCAAGGATAAGGATTTTTTCTTCCGCCTGCAAAATACGCTCTTCATAGTCTTTAAGCTCAGCATTGATGTATCGCTCGGCACTTACCAAAGTCTGTTTTCGGTTCCATTCTTCGGGGACTTGATTTTTATATTTATTGCGTACTTCAAAATAATAGCCAAACACATTATTATAGCCGATTTTCAAAGAAGCAATCCCGGTTTCGCGTGCCAATTTTTCCTGCATTTCATTCAAGTAATCTTTACCCGAATAAGCTAATTTTCTGTATTCATCCAAATCCGGAGAAACCCCCTCCTTAAAAACATTTCCTTTTTGTATCTGAACCGGCGGCTCTTCTTTGAGTTCTCTTGCTATTCGGTCTCTGATTTCTTTGCAGGGATTAATCTTGTCGGCAATCATTTTTAAGTGCTCGTTTCCGCTGTCGGCGCAAGTTTTTTTTATTTCTTCCGAAGCAAAAAGTGCATCTTTCACACGCACCACTTCACGAGGATTTATTCGCTGAGATGATATTTTGGAACTCATACGTTCCATATCTCCCGTCTCTTTTATCAGCTTTTTGTAGCTGTCCCTTTCATCACTCTCGGCATCGGTAAAGTAGTTCACAATGTCTAAACGCTGCCGAATGTGTTCTTTGTTTTTTAAAGGAAAAGCCAGCCAGCGTTTTAAAAGCCTTGCACCGGGCGGCGATACGGTTCGGTCAATCACATCCAACAGAGATTTTCCGTCTTCATTATAAGTCGAAAACAACTCCAGATTTCTGACCGTAAATTTATCCAACCAAACATATTTCTGCTCATCAATGCGAGCCACCGAAGTTATGTGCTGAATATCAGAGTGCTGTGTAAGATCCATATAATGCAAAATGGCACCGGCGGATGTTATTCCCTGCTCCATTTGGCTTACGCCGAAACCCTTAAGCGAAAGCGTATCAAACTGCTTCAACAAGCGTTCGTGAGCACTTGAGGGCGTAAAAGCCCAATCTTCCATTTTATAGGTATAATAATGATCGCCGAAATGTTGCAGAAACAAGGCATGTTTGCCCCGCTCAGTCAATATTTCTTTGGGAGCAAATCCGCTTAAAAGTTTATCGATATATGAAATACTTCCCTCGGCCAGATAAAATTCTCCGGTTGAAATATCCAAAAAAGCAGCTCCAGAAATTTGAGTATCTATGTGTACGGCAGCTAAAAAGTTATTTTTTCGGTGTTCAAGCACATTATCATTGAGTGAAACCCCGGGTGTTACCAATTCGGTGATGCCGCGTTTTACAATTTTTTTTGTCGTTTTAGGATCCTCTAACTGCTCACAAATGGCAACTCGCTGACCGGCACGCACCAATTTTGGCAAATAAGTATCCAAAGCATGATAAGGAAAACCGGCAAGCTCAATGTAAGAGGCTGCTCCGTTGGCTCTTTTGGTAAGTGTAATTCCAAGAATTTCAGAAGTTTTTATTGCGTCGGATGAGAAGGTTTCATAAAAATCTCCCACCCTGAAGAGCAAAACAGCATCGGGGTGTTTTGCTTTAATCTCGTTGTATTGCTTCATCAAAGGGGTTTCCTTCGCAGTTTTCTTTGCCATAAAAATATACTTAATACTGTTGGAATCTACAAATTTATAAAAAAAGTATAAGCAGCTGCGAATTGTTAAAAAGTTTGTGAAAATAAAGTTTGAAGCCGGGCACAAAATTTGCAATAAATATCTTATTCAGGATATTAACAATTTTAACGTAAAGAAAAATTAATAAATATCTGAAATATTTCAGTAAATTTGCTCACACAATACCGAAATCAAAATATTATGAATATAAAAACCTACTTTTTGCTTTTATTGATGCCTTTATTGGCAAATACGGCTTTGGCTCAAGTTGACAGCATGAAGATTAAAACCGACAGGCTATACATTAATAAACATCTGCCACTGTATCTGTGGGTTTCAAGTTCGCCCGACGGTAAAAGCAATGCCATAAAATTAGAAGGAACCCAAAACAATCGCTATGCAAATCCCTTTTATTTGGATACCGAAGGCATGAACACCATCTTTCCCAATTACGGAACCAAACTTCAGAAAAACGAACGCAGAATCTATCTGCCTAATTTAAAGTATAAAGTATATTCTGACGGTTTGCCGCCAATCAGCCGTTACCGACTGAGCAATTCAAAACGTAGTTACGAAAAAGGACAGTTTTATTATAAAAAAGGTCTGACAATTAGCCTATCGGCTATTGACGGTATGTCGGGCACAGATAATATTTATTACAAAATAAATGATTCCGAGTACAAAACATACGAACAAGAAATACGGCTCAATGAGAGCGGAGAATTTCAAATTTTCTTCTATGCGGAAGATATTGTGGGAAATAAAGAAAAACCGAGAAAAATTATTCTAAACATTCAAGCTGATTAGCAGTCAAAGAAATACCATAATATTAAAAAGTATTTAATAAAGCTATTATCAAATTATTTTTTATGTTTTCAAAATTAAAAAATGATTTGCATTCCGACATTTCAGCATCTAAATTCGTATTAAATATTTTTATAAAACACTTATTTTCAAATATATTAATACGTAAATATGAAAACCATTCTTATTATCGGTGCCGGACTATCATCATCCACTTTAATTAAGTATTTATTGGATCATTCCGAAGAATACGACTGGCAAGTCCGAATTGCTGACAAATCAGAGCAAACGGCAAAGCAAAAAACCGAAGGACATCCGAGAGCCACAGCCATTGCGTTCGATATTTTTAACGAGCAACAGGCCAACGAAGAAATAAAACAGTCGGACATTGTGGTATCCATGCTGCCGGCACGCTTTCACCATATCGTAGCTGAAAAATGTATTAAATATGAGAAATACATGCTTACGGCTTCTTATGTTTCCGATGAAATAAAAGAATTGGAAAGTGAAGCACAAAAAAAGGGCTTACTCTTTCTGAATGAAATAGGTGTGGATCCGGGAATCGACCACATGTCGGCCATGCAGATTATTGATCGCATAAAAGACCAAGGCGGTAAAATTACTGCTTTCAAATCGTTTACCGGCGGCTTGGTAGCTCCCAAATACGACAACAATCCCTGGAATTATAAATTCACCTGGAATCAGCGCAATGTAGTCTTGGCCGGACAAGGATCATCGGCCCAATACATTGAAAATAATAAACTAAAGTTCATCCCGTATAATCGTTTATTCAAAAATACCTTTCGAACAAATATAGAAGGCTACGGCGAATTTGAAGGCTATCCGAACCGCGACTCATTGAAATATCGTCCGATTTATAAATTGGAAAACGTCCCTACCCTACTTCGCGGAACACTTCGCCGACCGGGCTATTCTCGCGCATGGGATGCCTTTGTGCAACTCGGCATGACCGACGACAGCTTCACTATAGAAAACTGTAATCAAATGACTTACAGAGAGTTCACAGAAAGTTTCCTTCCGGAAAATAAGGACTTAAGTACCGAAGCCAAAACGGCTAAATTGCTGGGTTTTAACCCGGAGGGAGAACGCATGTATAAGCTGCGCTGGTTGGGCTTGTTTGATGACATTCAAATCGAATTGGAGAGCGGAAGCCCGGCTAAAATTCTTCAGGAAATATTAGCAAAAAAATGGGTTTTGGATACAGACGATAAAGACATGATTGCCATGCAACATATTTTTGAATATGAAATCGAAGGAGATAAAAAGCGTTTGACATCTTCCATGGCCATAGAAGGCGATGATACGGTGCATACCGCCATGTCAAAAACAGTAGGTCTTCCGGCTGCCATTGCGGTAAAAATGATACTGAGCGGTGTGATAAATCTCACCGGCGTTGTAGTACCCATTCTGCCGGAGATATATGAGCCCGTACTCAAAGAGTTGGAAACATACGGTGTTAAATTTATTGAAAAAGAAGAAAAGCTAACATAGAGACAGCAGAGGCCGGCGGATTAACCCGCCGGCCTCTTTTCTCAAAACCGGTACAGTTTGAGAGGAAACTTATTATTTTGCCAATAATTTGGCGGTTTCAACCATTTGAATAAACTCAGCACGATAGCCAAAAGGGTCATTCCCTTTTCCTTCTTTGGCCAATTTCAAAATCAAATCGTAATCCGTTTCGCCTTTATATTCGGATTCGCGTAATTGCATTCCGAATGCAGCTACGGCCGCCGAAAATTTAAAATTATTTCCGGTGTTTTGAAGCTTGAGTGGTGAGTTTGCCACGGCTTTTTCTATCAAAATACTTGTTTCGCTGTCAATCGGTTTATACCTGAATTTTATTGTCATCAGGTCGCCGCTGCCGGCAGCATTTTCTTTTATTTTAGTTTCCTGATATTTTAAATCGGAAGCCGTGTTTACTTCCGTATCAGAGCCGGCCGGAATCACTTCGTACAAAGCCGTAACGGTGTGTCCTGCGCCCAATTCGCCGGCATCTTTTGTATCATCGTCAAAATCTTCTTTAGCCATTATGCGGTTTTCATAACCAATCAGTCTGTAGGCTTTAGCGACAGTAGGGTTAAATTCAATTTGAATTTTAACATCTTTGGCAATGGTAAACATATTGGCTCTCAATTCTTTTACGAACACTTTTTCAGCTTCACGTATATTGTCTATGTAGAAGTAGTTACCGTTTCCGGCATTGCTTATTTGTTCCATACGGCCGTCTTTATAATTCCCCATTCCCAAGCCTATAATGGTTAAATAAACACCTTCTTTTCTTTTTTCTTCCACCAGTTCCACCAAAGTTGATGTGGAAGAATTACCGACATTAAAATCACCGTCGGTAGCCAGAATAATCCGGTTATTGCCTTCGGGAATGAAAGCTTCTTTGGCCAATTTATAAGCCAACTGTATGCCTTCGCCTCCGGCTGTGCTGCCTCCGGCTTGTAAATCGTTCAGTGCTTTTTTAATTTTTTTTCGTTCCGAAGCCGGAGTTGGTTCCAGAACCATTCCGGCGGCACCGGCATATACCACTATGGATATTTTATCATTATCGTCTAATTCATCCAAAAGCATATTCATGCCTTTTTTCAATAAAGGCAATTTATTATCCGTATCCATGGAACCGGAGACATCCAAAAGCAAAACCAAATTTGACGGTTTTAAATCATCATAATTCAATTTCTTACCCTGAATCCCGATATGCAACAATTTATTTTCCGCATTCCAAGGGCATTCCGATAATTCGGTTATGAAAGCAAAGGGATGTTCTCCTTTAGGATTGGGATAATCATAGGTGAAATAATTAAGCATTTCTTCTATGCGAACAGCACCTTTGGGCGGCAAGTTGTTTGAATTAATGTATCGCCGAACATTAGAGTATGAAGCATTATCCACATCAATGGAAAAGGTACTTAACGGATTTTGTTTTACGTCTTTAAACGGGTTCTCTACTATTTTATCATATTCTTCGGTATTATGATCAATCGGGTCATCATCATCCGCTACAATGGTTGGTTGTTGACCCGGATCGGTCGGCATTTCTTCAAGACTTTCATATACGGGATTTTCCATTCGGTCATTTTTGGTATATGCATCTTGCTTATACCCCGCATTTCGTCGTGTTTCATTGCAAGAAATAAATATTAGTACCGAAGCCGTCAATAATAAACTAATTTTGCGTAAAGTATTCATAACTGTTAAATTTTATGCCCTGATTGGCGGTTATTACAATAGATTGACGAAAAAAATTGCTTATTCCATAAAAATGAAACTGCTTTTTCATGTTTAAAGGCACATGCTTTAATTTATGTACAAAGAGCAAAAACAGAAAATTTGCTTTTAGTTACAAAGCATTTACTTTTGTATTTTTCAAAATTAAAGCATGCGCCAAAAACTCACCTTCAAACTTGAAGATACAACAATTTTTAAAAAACAGCTGTTTTTCTATTTGTCTAATTGCAAACATTTTGCATTTCTTGACAGTAATAACTATACACAATACTACCCGTCCGAAACCGATTATATTAAGTACGAAATGCTTGCTGCCAATGGTCTGCATAAGCTTATAGAAGCCGACACAAATGCTTTTTCGGAGCTGAAAAAACAAACCAAGATTGAAAAAGATTGGATGTTTGGCGTATTGGCTTATGACTTGAAAAATGAAGTCCATAAACTTAGAACGAAGAAACCGAACAGATTAGAATTTCCGAACTTGCTCTTTTTTATACCCAAACAAGTTTTTTTGGTAAAAAACAATGAGCTTACCGTTGAATACTTAGATGATTATTTTTCGGAAAAAGAAGTGCTTGAAACCGTTGAAGAAATTTTGATACAAGTGCCGCCAAAACCGGATTGTTCCAAATTACATCTTACAATAAAACAAGCTACTCAACAATCCGAATATTTGAAAATCGTTGAGAAACTTCGGGAACACATACGGCTCGGCGATATTTATGAGCTAAATTACTGTACGGATTTTTTTATCGAAAACGCAACGATAAATCCCATAAGCCTTTACCAAAAACTTAATGCCGGCTCCCCTACTCCGTTTTCGGCATTTTTCAGAATACGCAACCGCTATTTGCTCTCGGCAAGCCCGGAGCGTTTCATGCGGAAATCCGGCAAGCAAATTATATCTCAACCAATAAAAGGAACCATAAAACGCGGCAAAACAGCCGATAAAGATATACGTCTTGCCGACCAATTGCTGAACGACCCGAAAGAACGTGCCGAAAATGTAATGATTACCGATTTGGTTCGCAATGATCTTTCGCAAACCGCTGCTCCCGGAACGGTAAAAGTTGAAGAATTATTCGGCATCTATAAATTTCCGCAAGTGTTTCAGATGATTTCAACGGTTTGTTCCCAATTAGCGGATAATAAACATGCTACGGATGCTCTGAAAGCGGCTTTTCCGCCCGGCTCCATGACCGGTGCACCAAAAAAACGCGCTGCAGAATTGTCCGAAGAATACGAAAATTTTCGCAGAAGTTGGTATGCGGGAAGCATGGGCTACTTTTCTCCTGACGGCGACTTTGATTTCAATGTTATCATTCGCAGCATACTGTATAATGCAAACAACAAATACCTGTCTTTTGCAGCCGGAGGTGCCATAACTTTCCAATCCGTGCCCGAAAAAGAATATGAAGAATGTTTGCTGAAGGTCGAAGCCATAAAAAATATATTATCATAGAAAATAAAGACGCTTCCGGATTTTGCAAATACCGTAAGTTTCTTCGGGTTTTGACCTGCCGGCGTCTTTGACCCGGCAGCGTCTGTTATAGAATCCGGGCCACGATAATAGCAGCACGAATAAACAAAAACGCTTCCGGATCCTAGGGATGCCGGAAGATCCTTATGTTTTTGAAAACCAAATACGGGTTACTTTTTTGAATATTCATAATATAAAGTGCCGAGTTTATGGCTGAGGCCCATTACCGGAGCTGAAACTTTATACTTTTCATCTTCAAATTCTATTTTTACATTTTCATTTTTCAAAAAAGCAGACTTAAAGTGTTTTCCAAAGGGTTCGCCTTCAATCTTTTTTTGAGTGGAAAGTTGAATCAATCCGTCCCGGTCGGCATATATAATAAGGTCAAAACGGTCTTCTTTTACAAGATAAGAAAGATAGATATTGGCTTGTTCCAAATTGTCGCGGAGTATTTCAGAGCGTAAAGCCCACACAAAGGTTTTGCTCAACACTCCAAGCTGTGCTTTGGTATTGTTCCGAATCTCTTTGCTGTAATAGGTGTTCAGTTTATCAATATAGGTAATATTCTCATTGCGGATACGATTCTTTTGAGCTTGTAATACCCACACTGTAATAATGAATGCAATAATAAGAATGCCTACGGTAAGTAACCAAAATTTAAAGTTTCTGCTAATTGTCATAATTGTGATTTTATACAAATTTATGAATTTTTGGAAAACTCCGTAATTTATTTTGATTTTTTTGGCTTTCTGCATTATTTGGCCTAATTTAGAAAAAAAGCAATTATGGAAAGTGACATACAAATACGCAAACCCACCTTAATTATCAACAAAGACAAGGTACTGAGCAATTTGCGTTATATGATTTTAAAAGCCCAAAATGCAGGAGCCGAACTGCATCCGCACTATAAAACACACCAATCAACCGAGGTTGGTTTTTGGGCACAGGGTGAAGGCATCAAAAAAATTACGGTATCATCGGTCAGCATGGCCGAAAAATTTACCGAGCAAGCTTACAACGAAATAACCATAGCATTTCCGGTAAACCGATTGGAGATTGACAATATCAACCGCTTGGCGGAACGCTGCAACTTGGTTCTAACGGTAAGTTCTGAAAGTGCGGTATGGTTTCTGAATAAACATTTGAAACATCCGGCAGGCATCAGCATAAAAATTGACACCGGCTACGGACGTGCCGGCATTTTGCCCGAACAAAGCAATATCATTGAGGATATCATTCACAGTGTAAATACTTCCGACATACTGAGTTTACACAGTTTTATGGCTCATACCGGCCATAATTATCACACAGATGAAGCTTCAGTAATCTTGGAAAATCATAAGAAAACCGTTGAACAACTCGATCGCTTAAAAATAACTTACGGCCTGAAAAGCTCACTGGGCGATACACCGGCCTGCACACTGGCCGATGATTTTGGTAATACCGATATACTACGGCCCGGAAATTTCTTTTATTACGATTTAATGCAATACCGCAAAACGGTTTGCAATCTTGATGATATAGCTGTAAGTGTAATGTGCCCGGTGGTGGCCAAAAAGCCGGACAAAAATGAAGTAATCCTATACGGCGGTGCGGTACATTTTTCAAAAGAATATCTTGAAATGCCCGGCGGCGATAAAAACTTCGGACAGCCGGTAATACGCCACAGCTCCGGAGCAGAAATTCCGAAGGCGACATACCTGCGTGCGCTCTCTCAGGAACACGGCACATTAAAATGCAGTAAAGATTTTTTCAATACGGTAGAAGAAGGTGATTTGTTGGAAATACTTCCCGTGCATTCTTGCCTTACGGCTAATTTGCTTTTAAACAGCTCAGTGGTAATTTAATAAACATAAATAATACAGCCATGAAAACAGACCTTTACACAAAAATTATGCTTAGCATAATTGCCGTATCTTTAAGCGTTTTAGCCTTCAGACAGGCAGAAATTATTCCGCGAGCACAAGCGGAAACTGTTGATTTTCCGGCCAACAAAACAGCAAATTACGCCATAATACCATTGAATGAAGACGGCTCAATAGACATCAACTTAAAATCGCTGCCTAATGAAAGCGTTAATGTTGACATAAAAAGTTTTCCGTATAACGCTAAGTTAGATATTGATATCAGTGAAATATCGACTTATGATGATTTACGTGTTGATATCCAATAAAAAATCGACCGAACTCTAATTGTCCGGCCGATTCAAAAAGTTGTTAAAAAACAAATTAGCTTAGAATTGCTCGATGGTATCTTTAATAATGGCGCAGGCATCTCTGAGCTGTTCTTCGTTGATAACCAAAGGCGGTGCAAAGCGAATGATATCGCCGTGTGTAGGCTTAGCCAATACACCGTTATCGCGCAAAGCCATGCATACATCCCAAGCAGTTTTACCGTTTTTGGGTGTAATAACTACGGCATTGAGCAAACCTTTTCCGCGAACAAGGCTTACCATTTTAGAATCAATTTTTCGCATTTCTTCACGGAATATTTTACCGAGTCGTTCGGCATTTTCAATTAGATTTTCATCTTTCACAACATCTAAAGCGGCAATGGCTACTTTTGCGGCAACGGGATTTCCGCCGTATGTGCTTCCGTGTTCGCCGGGTTTAATCACCAGCATTACATCGTCATCGGCCAGCACGGCTGAAACCGGATAAGCACCGCCCGATACGGCTTTACCGAGAATTAATACATCGGGGCGAATGCCTTCGTGATCGCAGGCCAACATTTTTCCGGTGCGCGCAATACCGGTTTGCACTTCATCAGCCATAAAGAGTACATTGTACTTTTTACACAAATCAAAGGATTTTTTCAGATAGCCGTCTTCCGGAACATAAACGCCTGCTTCTCCTTGAATAGGCTCTACTAAAAAAGCCGCTACATTGGGATCTTTTAGTTCTTTTTCAAGCGCCTCGGTGTCGTTATACGGTATTTTTACAAAACCGGGCGTATATGGGCCGAATCCTTTGTATGCATCCGGGTCGGTTGACATGGAAATAATGGTAATGGTGCGCCCGTGAAAATTATTTTCTGCAACCAATATTTTGGCTTCATTCTCAGGCACTCCTTTTTTCTCATAGGCCCATTTTCGAGCAATTTTTAAGGCGGTTTCATCGGCTTCGGCGCCCGTGTTCATGGGCAATACTTTATCGTAACCGAAAAGTTTGGTAATGTACTCTTCAAACTCACCGAGCACATTATTATAAAAAGCTCGCGAAGTAAGTGTTAAGGTTTGAGCCTGTTTGGTCATGGCCTCAACAATTTTGGGGTGGCAATGGCCTTGGTTAACCGCCGAGTAGGCCGAAAGGAAATCATAATATTTTTTTCCTTCCACATCCCAAACAAAAATACCTTCACCTTTTTCGAGCACAACGGGCAAAGGGTGATAATTATGCGCCCCATAGCGCTCTTCTCTTTTCAAGTAATCCTGAGTTGTCATAAGCAAAGAATTGAATAATTTATAAATAACGCTTTAATAATACTGCAAGCATAAGCAATATTCGCCTATTTACAAAAGGATAATATCAAGTATTTTCTTAAACATATTTTTTTTGGAAAATCCAACTATTTATTATAATTTTATATGGAAATTTAATCTTTAAAATAATAACCATGGACGAAAAAGTAAAAGATTTTCTATTTTTCAGAAGAATGCTCACACCGCTTATTATTCAAATTATATTTTGGGTAGGTGCAGTTGTCGCTTTTGTAGGCGGCATTGTAGCCATGTTCACAACCGGATTTTTGTATGGTCTGCTGACCGCAATTCTCGGTCCCATTTTGGTTAGAATATGGACTGAGCTTATTATTGTTCTCTTTAAAATCAATGATTCGCTTTCGGATATACGAGCAGTTAAGCTTAAAGAAAGCAAAGGAACCGAAACACCGGTCGGAGAATAATTTTTAACTATTTTACATGAAAAAGGAGCCTGTTTGAAACAAGCTCCTTTTTTTATCTTTTAAAATTAATTTATGCAGCCTGTTGGGCTTCTTTTGCTGCCGGGCCTTTGTACTGAGCGCTGCCAAAACCCAGTATCGGATAAAATACAATACCGAGTAAAATAAGCCCGATTGTGAAACCTTCATCTTTCCCGAAGCTTTTTGAGAGCAGATTGACTGTCCAAATAAGAAAAATGATATTAATAAACGGAATCATGAATAAGATGATCCACCAAACGGGTTTTCCTACAATTTCCAATAATACAATAATGTTGTAAATTGGAATAATAGCAGCCCAACCGGGTTTTCCGGCTTTTACAAAAATTTTCCATAAAGAGGCAATCATCAAAACGACGATTCCCAAATAAATAATAACACCAACAATTCCAAGTTCTTCCATAAGACAATAATTTAAAATATTCTGCCTACTCTGTCCAGTTTTCGGCATCCCTGATTATCAAATATACAAAATTAATTTTGTTTTGCACCCCTTAAATTCATAAAAAAGTATCAAAATCGGCCAAATTATTTGACGAACAGTCGCTAATCCTACACGAAAAACAATAAACAGCTTTCCGGCTATGCTTTCATGCGTGAATTTATAAGCCGCAAACTGATAATTTCAGCTGCCAGAAAGAGCAAAGCTGCTATGATGAAGAGATTTGTCAAGTCTTTCCCGCCTTTCTTCCCGCCGGCCGTAAAACGAAGCTTTTCTGCTCGGTCGGTATTGATGCGTATGTTTTGACCTGCGCTTTCTGCTTTTTCTTTCAGTTCATCTATGGTATAGCAAGCCAAGTCGGATTCTTTACGCTTGTAATTCAATGATATTGCTTTCAGTTGTTCTCCGGCTTGTGAAATTTGATAATTGCCGGCTTTGGTAATTACCGGCGGCAATGAGAAGATGTTTCGGCCTCTGCTGCCGACACGCTCAAGTATAAAATCTTTTTCATAGTCCGGATTTTTCAAATGAACGGCATTTTCGGAAGCAAAATCGGCATTTTCAAGCGTTATATTTAAAATCTCGCCAATATAGTAATAATAAGGTTCCGAGTGCCGCTCCAAAAGTACCATATTGTAAATCGTGGGAATCCATAAAGGATGAAATACCATATCGCCGGCTTCTTCATCGGCTGATGTTACAAAGAAATATACCTGTCCTTTACCGTAAAGCGTTTTTGTAAGAATGCTTTGATTGCGTTCGTCGGCCCATATCGTTTCTTGGAGGCTTTGAATATTTCCGGTTAGCTTGGCTTTGTTTTGCACAATGGGCAGTCGCGGGTTTTTCTGTTTTCTGTCAAAAACATTTTCATACAGCTCCGATTGGTAAGCCAGGGTTTTTATTTGCGTTCTCAAGCTGTCGAATCCGGAGATTTGTCCTATTCTAAGCGGTTGCAAAAGCTCATTATAACTTTCTGCATCAATTTCGGAGCCCGTAAAAATAATGAGTGTTCCCCCTTCCGATACAAAATTGACCAGTTGGCGATTTAAACCGGAAGATACGGAAGCTTCCGAGTTTAAGATAAAAGCATCATAGTTCGGTATTTCAGATACCTTAAGCTGCGCAGCGGGCGACTGATCAATCAAAAAATAATCATTCTCATCAAAAACCGAACTAATGAAGCGATTCTTCTTGGGTTCACCCGCTATTAAAACTTTACGATTTCGTTTGATATTTACCGAAAAATAAAAAGCATTGTCAAATGTAACGGGATAGTCATCAATTTCCACTTTGGCAGTCTGCATTCCGGCTTTGGTATTGGTATATTCCAATATTTCCGTTTTGGACTCGCCGGGCTGTATATCAAAGCTTGCCGGCACTTTTAAACTGTCATTTAAAAACAGGCGCAAAGGCACTTCGAGGTATTCTTCATCGGAATAATTGGTAATACTTACATGCAATTTTTCATGACGATTTACGGCTCGGTATGGGCTTGAAAACCAAACGGAATCTATCAGGATATTGTTATCAATTTCAGCATTGAGCGGAATTAATGTGTACTTTAAGGCTGAATCTTTTTTAAGTTTCTCAATATCGGAAGTCGTTTTTTGAAAATCGGAAATCAAAAAAACATCGGCTGAGACAATGTTTTTATTTTCATTGAGCAAAACCGATATTTTCTCCGTTATTTCACTCAGGGGCTTTGTGTTGCCGCTGACTTGTGTTTCATATATAAAATCCGACAAAACGGCTTTGGAGACAAAATGTTGATGAGCCGCTTCAAGATCATTATTCAGGAAAAGAAATTTCGTATTTTCCGGATAAGCTTCCGCTATACTTTCGGCGCGGCTTTTGGCCAATTCATAGAGCTTTCCTTCGGCTCCTTCGGCTTGAGTGCTGAATGAATTATCGAGCCAAATAATTGCTGCATCTTGCTGTTTGGCTTGATCACCGGCTATCGGGATAAAAGGGCCGGCAAAAGCGAATACCAAAGCAGCTATGGCAAGCACTCTGAACAGTAATGTTAAAAAATCTTTAAGCTGCCTAACGGCTTTGTTCTGTTCCTTAACCGCTTTTAAAAACTGTATATTACTGTAAAAGACGGTCTTGTGCCTTCTGAAATTAAACAAATGAATAATAATGGGAATACTGATAAATGCTAAGGCATAGAGGAAATTCGGGTATAAAAATTGCATGTTTTGTTCGGCTGTAAGAAATTTAAAAACTCAATAATTTAAACCGCATATTTTATTGACAAAGCAGTTTAGTTTTCAATAGGTTTAACACGATTTTTTTAAGAAAACCCTGCAGCCGGCTGATAAAGTTTGAGCACGGCATTTTTTATTTAAGTCGGGAATTTTTTATCGGGATTTTTGACTTTTTCGCAAATATCAAAAATTGTATCATGCCATGGGAAAGCACCTCTGAGAACATCGTCAAATATGTTATCGGGATTTTCGGCTATTTTTTCATAAATGGAATGCAACTGCAAAATTGACGCTTTATGAAATTCAATAATTTCATCATCATTGTTAAAATCCGATAAATCTTTGTAACGTTCCAGCTCAATACCTTCGCCGCCGCGAAATGAGGTATATTCGGATTCGTTAAAATACCAATCCGTCAAATTCTTTCGAAAAAAATCAGCGTACTGTTTTCTGAGTTTTTCATTGATACCGTTGGTTCTTATTAAAATATTCATTCCGGTTTTATCGTAGTAGTTTTTGCTTTTTTGCTTGAAAAAACCCAGATTGAAACCAAAAATATAAGTCATTTCACCTCGCACATAAGCCAAGCCTCTAAAATGCCATTCGCCGGAAATACGCTGATGCGTATAAGGACCCAGTTTTTCATTAAAAAAAGGTTTCACCCTACGAAATATTTCTTTTATTCTGTCTGTTTCAATTGTTGCTTGCATACTCAATATTTCTATTCCACTAAAATAATAAAAAAGGACAATATACAACCAATATTTCCATAAGATTTGGATATTTTTTTACCGTATTAAAAACGTATTTGAATTTTTAAATTTAACATTCTGGATGTAAGCTTATTGGGCGTAGCATACTGCCCGTAGGTTTCGGAAAAGGGAGCAGCAGAATTTGGAACCACACGCAACCAATTATATGACACCGTATTTCGAACTTTTAAAAGGTTAAAAACTTCTGCGGTAAACCAGATACTTTCAATAGAATTTAAAAAATTTACAGACGAAAGGCCTTGGCCGCGCAACAAAACTACCGACCCGCCCAGATCAACACGCTTATAATCCGGTGAGCGCAAAGTGTCGCCGGCTCTTCCGTCTTCCGGCGGGCCAAACGGAAACGGCGTTCCGTAAACCAAATTCAGGTGTACCTTAAAATTCTCATTCATGGGTAAATAATCCTGAAGGAACAAGGCTGCATTAACTCTTTGGTCGGTTGGGCGCGGAATGTAGCCAACACCGTCATCTTCGCCTTGGCCGGTGTCTGTAATATTTTCTTCGGTTTTAAGCAGTGAAAGGCTAAACCAAGAATCAACCCCCGGTACAAATTCGCCGGAAATTTTAAAATCCATTCCCGCAGCATATCCGTTCGAGCGCTGATCGGCATAATATCTGATGCGGACATTATCCACTTCAAAAGGAATTTGATTTCTCAACACCTTATAATATATTTCGGTATTCAAAACCAAATCGCGTCCCAAAGCTGTAAACCGAAACTCATCGGCAATTAAAAAATGTATGGATTTCTGCGATCTGCTGTTTTCCACAAGCATTCCGTCAAAAGTTTTCAGCGCCTTGTAAAAAGGCGGTTGGTAATAATAACCGCTTGAAAAGCGAACGGTATGGTCGGATGCATATCCGGGACGATAGGCGGCCGCTAACCGAGGACTGAACAACAGTTCGTTATTATAAAAATTGTAAGTCAGACGCATACCGGCAATCAACTCAAATTCGGATAAAGCCAAATCAAAGTGCAATCGATCCTGCACAAAAGCTGAAATGTTATGATTGAGAAAATCGTTTTGGTAATGATAGCTTTGGTTTAATAAAATTTGATCGGGATTGTTAGGTATGGAATAACCGGCAGAGTCCAAAAGCTCCCATTGCTCAGTCTTATCATAAATTTGTTTGGTACGCCAATCGGCACCCCAGCTTAAATAGTGATTATCAGACTTATAAGAACCTTTGTGAACGATTGAAACTATGTGAGTTTGAAGATTATTGCGCGCATGACGAATAAATTTTCCGACACCCAAATTCAAAATGCTGTCGCCCACATTATCGGAGGACATATCACTTTCCAGTTCATTCAGCGAATACCGGCCAACAATATCATAGGTTTCATTTTCATCTGCTCGGGTATATGACAGGGCAAGCGATGTACTCAAATCATTGGACGGATGCCAATCCAGATTTAAAGCTCCGGTAGCAGTGGTAAATCGGTCGTTTTCTCTTCCGTCAAAATTAACAAAAATACCAAAGGCTTTACTAATTGTTCCAAACTCTGTCCGCCTGCTAACGGGTACAAAAAGGTATTGGTTGTCGGCTACATTCAATAAAAAATTTAAGTTCCAATCTCGATTTATTCTGTAATCCACAAAGGATTGAAAATCAATAAAAGTCGGTTTATAATCGCCTTCGGTATCCAAGGTATTAAGAACAAATTTATTGGTTTTGTAACGCAAGCTGCTGATATGCGACAATTTTTTATCAAAAGCCGTACCCTGCACAAAACCGGAAGCACCCAGAAAACTTGTGGAAAGCGCAGCTTTAAATTCCGAAGGCTTTTTATAGCGCACATCCAAAACCGATGACATTTTATCGCCGTATTTACTCTCAAATCCGCCGGCCGAAAATTTAACGGAAGAAACCATTAGGGGGTTTACAAAACTCAAGCCTTCCTGCTGTCCCGAGCGTATGAGCTTAGGCCTGTAAATTTCAATTCCGTTTACATAAACTAAGTTTTCATCATAATTACCGCCTCTTACCGAATACTGAGAGCTTAATTCATTACGCGCTCCCACCACACCCGGTTGCGTTCTTAAAATATTCTCAACACTTTCGTTCATGGAAGGTATAACGGTGGAAATTTTCGGGTCGATCTTGATACTTCCGGCAGCATTCAGTTTTTCTCCGTGCACGGTTACGGTTTGGATTTCGGAATCGGCAGTGAGTATGATCTCAGCGGCGGTATATCCGGAAAGTGAATCCAAAGCAACCAAGCGTCCGATGTATCCCAAACGATTTACAGCCAAGGCATCATAGGTATATGGAAATGAAATTCTGAAAAATCCGGAAGCATCCGTTACAACAGAAATTTTGCCGTCGGGTGTACTTACGTCGGCATCTTCGAGAGGCGTGCGATTTTCGGACAATATACGGCCTTGAATGTTGTGATTTTGTCCGTAAGCGAATCCGGACAGAAAAAGGAAAATAAAAAACAGTTTGAAATTCATTATTAATACAGTTTGAAAAAGTCCGTTAAATACAATTGTAATCCGAAGAAAATTCTGCACGGCAAAACCACTTCGGTAAATTTTACGCAAAACTATTGAAACTACAATAAAAACTTATTATTTTGCGGTCTATTGTATTAAACTGATAAAAAAAATAAAATGATTCGTCAAAAAGAAATTGTTTTACGAGCAAAAAGCCGGGGTTTTCACCTTATAGATTCTGAAATCATAGCACAAATACCGGAATTACCCGAAAGCGGGATACTGCATCTGTTCATCAAGCATACATCGGCAGGCCTGATGCTTAATGAAAATGCAGATCCTTCGGTACGTTCGGATTTTGAACAGATTATGAACCGGCTGATTCCCGAAAATGAGCCCTACTATACCCACACAGCCGAAGGCAGCGATGATATGCCTTCGCACGTAAAATCGGCCTTAACCGGGAGTAGCCTGAGCATACCCATAAGTCGGGGACAATTAAATTTAGGTACTTGGCAAGGGATATATTTATGTGAATTCAGAAACAATGGCGGCAGACGAAAAATTACAGTTACAATTTACTCATAAAAAACTGTCAAAAAAATAAAAATATCAAAAAAAAAATCCGTATATTAGAGCTATAAAAATTTATGCACGGTTTTTGCTTATAAATTTAAAAAAAATTAAAACCTAAAGGTATGACTAAAAAAAATGACATCATTTTGATACCGACAGACTTTTCAGAAGTGTGTGATAATGCTATTGAGCACGGTGCGCAATTGGCAGAAAGCCTTAATTTTCGGGTTTTTTTATTGCACGTTATCAATAAAGATACCAACAAATACCTGAAAAACGAGGAACTCAATCGTGAATCTATTTCCGAGAAGTTAGAAGCCATAAGTAAGGAGTACGAGAAAAAATATAATGCTCAGGTAGAATACCTGATTAAAAGCGGAAATCTGTTTGAGAAAATCGAAGATGTTTCCGACAAACTTTCTCCGCGGCTTATTATTTTAGGAACACACGGAAAAGTGGGTTTTCAAAAAATTACCGGAAGTTATGTGCTCAAAATTGTAACAGTTACAAGCGTGCCGACCATTATTGTTCAAAAGCGCTCATTCAAAGGCGGATACAAGGATATTGTCTTCCCTATTACATCGCAAACACAAGACCGCCAAAAACTTAACTGGGCCATACAAATTGCACAAATATTCGGTTCAACCGTTCATCTGATACCCAAATTTGAGTCGGAAAAATTCTATAAGAATCGAATAATGGCCGTTACCAAGCAAATTAAAATGCTTTTGGATGAATACGGTATTGAGTTCGTAGATAAAGTATCGGAGCCCGGGGCGGGTAATTTTGCCAAACAAGTGATTGATTATGCGGTAGAGAATGAAGCCGAACTGATTATGACACTTGTAAATAAAGACAAAAGCTTTTTCTTCAGCTCTTGGGATGAACAGATAATCTATAACTCATCACAAATACCGGTAATTTGTATTAATCCCATATCGACCAAGAAAACTTCGTGGCGATAAAATAAAAAAAAAGAATCGGTGGAAATCCTTCCCGCTAAGCCGGAAGGATTTTTTTATATAGCTTTTGTATCGGCACAAATCACTTCATACATACTGTCTTCGTGTAAATACTTTTGAGCAGTTTGGCGGATTTCTTCCGGTGTAATTGTTTTCAATCGTTCGATATATTTCATAAACCAAGATTCATCCAAACCGTAAAAGTAAACCGATTTAAATGAACGAGCCGTAGCATCGGTACCGTCGAAATTCTCAAGTAATGAACCTAAAAGATAATGTTTAACAATGGTCAGTTCTTCGTCCGAAACAAGCTCTTTTCGGAGTTTCCGGAGTTCTTTCCGAATTTCTTCCACTGCTGCATTAACTGACTTATGCTGTGTTTCGGCCGAAATCAGAAAATAACCCGAAGCAAACAAAGACCCGAGCGAAGAGTATATTCCGTAGGTATAACCTTTATCTTCACGGATATTAGCCATTAGGCGTGAACCAAAATACCCACCCAAAAGCACATTTACAATACTTAAGTTGATATAATCGGGATGCGTTTTATTAATGGTTGCTTTTCCTATTCTGAGCGAGGCCTGAACGGCATCTTTTTTATGAACCCGGTGTTGCTTTTGATTAGCCGGTGCTAAATCCGCATTTGTAAATGAAAAGCCGTCAAGATCCTCAAGCTCAAAAGGCTGCAAATGCTTATCCAATATTTTTTTAATGGAAACATCGGGCCGGCCGGAGAATAAGAAAAGTGCTTCTTGCGGCCGATAATATTCTTTATGAAATCGGTGCAAGTCTTCCGGCTGCATTTTATGATAATCTTCCGCTTTTACGGAAATACCGTAAGGATGTTTTTCTCCGAAAATCACTTCCCAAAAACGGTCGGAAGCTAATTTATCGGTATTTTCTCGTCGTATCAAATAATTTTGATACTGATGCTGACGCACTATGTTTAATTCATTCTCCGAAAATTTTGGTCGGGTCATCATCTCAACCAAAAGTTCCATGACTTCTCCAAAATGTTTCTTTAGGCTATGTACCGTAATCGAGGCCGTATGTTTTCCTACATTCAGATTTAAGTTAGCAGCTAAAAAATCCAATTTTTCGGCCAACTCTTTAGACGTATGCCTTTCGGTTCCTTCGTCTAACATGGCATTTGTGATATCGGGCAAAATAGGATTTTGGTCTTTAACAGTTCCGGCATTAAAAATTGCTTCAAATCTTACCAAATCAGGTAAACCCTGATTAATAATATGAACCGCCTTTTCGTTTGATAAAATGTACTTTTTTGCTTTTGCAATATTTACCGTTTCCGGTATTATAATTTTTGGAGCCTGTGTTCGGTCTGTTATCGTTTGGGACATATAATTATTTCAATCATTAAATGGTGAGCTTGCAAATGTATAATTTTTTTAAACAAGAAAGCCAAATGCTTTTGTAAGAAATAGCAAATAAAAGAAAAAAGCTAAATTCGTTCGGCTCGATTAACACCTTTTATATTGGTAATTTTCTTTACCATGGATTCAAGCATCTTTTTATTGCTGATATAAAGTTCAATAATGCCGGTGAATACAGCACCTGCCGATTCAATTTCAAGCTTACGCATATTGGTATCCAATTCTCCGTAGATAATATCAATAATATCGGAAAGGACACCTTGTCGGTCGTGTCCGGTTATTCTAATATTCACCGGCACAAAGGCTTCTTCGGATAATTCCCATATAACTGCCCGGGTTTGTTTTCCGTCAGCGGCATTTAGTTTTTTTGCATTCTCGCACTCCCGCTGATGAATGACCAATCCGTTACCGTTTTTTATAAAAAGCATGGCCGAATCACCGGGTATGGGCCGGCAGCAAGTTGCCATGGATATTTCTTCAATGCTGCGTACAATAAAAGGTTCTTTTGCACCGGGAACTTTTATACCCGGAACTTTATATTTTGAATATATATTGGTGAAAGAAGAAAAATATTTACGAATCCCGCTTTTCCCTTTGATATAATTTTCAATGTCTTTCGTGAATATATATTCTTTCCCTATTTTATAATAAAAATCTTCAAGGTCTTCAGCACCGTAATGTCTGATGACATCTTCCATAAGCTCATCGTTGATGATATACGAATTAAAAGCTTTTTCGAAAATTTTCTTACCTTCGCTTACCTTATCGGAATGGGTTTTGGAAAAATAGCTTTTTAGCTGAGCTCGATTGCCTGCGCTTCTAAGGTAATCGGCCCACTCCAATTTTGGTTTCACACTCTCGGAATCAATAATTTTAACCATATCGCCGTTTTGAAGACGATAATCAATATTAACAGGATTTCGGTTTACTTCGGCCGATAAAAAATGTAATCCCAATTCCGAGTGAATTTTAAAAGCAAAATCAAGAACCGTGGAGCCTTTGGCCAGTGTAACCACATCGCCTTTGGGTGTGAGCATGTGAATTTCGGTATTTTGGGCTTGCGCCAAATCGAGTATCTCTTGATTGGTTAAGTCGTTATCCTGCATCATTTTTTCGGTGGCATTTACCCAGCTTTCAATATTTTTTACATGCAGGTTGGCATGATTTTTAGCGTAACCGCGTTGAGCAATTTCGTGCATGGCACGCGTCATTATTTGCATTTCTTTCCAGTTTCCGTCATACACAATATCAAAAACCAATGCCTGAAAACCGTTAAGCCTCGGATTACTTATCCAGTCCCGCAAACTGTCGGGACGCACACGAAACTTAGATGAAACTTTACAATAGACCGAAAAGCATTGCTCCATAATATCTTTGTCTGAATCTGCCTTAAAAACGATACGTTCCGACTGGAAATTCTTAACTTGGTCAAAAGATAATTTTTTCTTTTTCATATCAGACCGTAAGCGATACAAAGATTTACGAACCGGCTCTACTTCAAAATCGATATTTGCCGGCTCCATTACTTCCTTGAGTTTTTGCGAAATATGGGAACTTACTTTTTCTAATCTTTTTGAATTTTGCTTGACAATTTTCTCAATTGCTGCGTATTCTTCAGGTTCTCTCAAGCGAAAACTAATGTCCTCAATTTCATTTCTGATATTAAACAAACCCAACTGAAATGCCAAAGGCGCATAGACGGAAAGTGCCTCGCCGGTTTTTATGACTTTGCTGTTAATGCGCATCTTATCCATTGTGCGCAAATTATGTAAACGATCGGCTATTTTAACAAAAGCCACGCGTTTATCTTCCGACATTTTCAAAATCAGTTTTTGAAAAGTAGCCGCCTGTTCGGTTCTGTTTGGGTTATATACATTTGTAATTTTTGTCATTCCGTCCACGATAAGCGCTATTTCGTCGCCAAACATTGAGCGGATAGTTTCTACCGTAAAAGAAGTGTCTTCCACAACATCATGCAATAAGGCTGCCGCAACGGTTGTAGAGCCAAAGCCCATTTCGCAGGCTACAATTTTGGCCACCGCAATGGGATGCGAAATATAAGGCAATTTCAAACCGGTTTTTCGTAACTGTCCTTTATGTGCCTGCTCGGCAAAATGAAAGGCTTTCTCCACTTTTTCGGCAGACAGGGGCTTCTGCAGTCGCGGTGCTGATTTTATTAAATCATGAAACCTCGACTGAATGATTTTATCCTTTTCTTCCTTTGTCAGCTCTTTCATTATTGTCAATTATTATTCAAAAAAAAATCCGCCTTTGGGCGAATGCTTATAGTTTAAAAGAATTTTTAAATATACGAAAAAAATCCTTAATAAACACACATTCTATAACATACCGTCCGTTTGTAAACTGTCATTATCTTATATTTGTTTCGCTTAAAATACTGCAAAAAACTTACCGTAAATAGTTCTATAATCTATTTTTACGAAAAAAAGTTTAATACTGTTTCACAAAAACCTACTTTTTTCTTTTGTTAATAGAAAATATTGCACAAAACGCTTAAGCTGTTATTCAATATAGCGATTATTTTAAATCCGTATTAAAACCGGCTCACATTTCTATGCAAAACCCTGCGGCCAATTCCGTGCGGTAAAAACACCACGCGGGCGCAGAACTCACATTTTAAGACAAAGCATATTAGACCGTTACGCATGCTTAGTTATTACCGACTTGGGCAAGCTCAGTCTTAGAAAAGACCGTGTTTCAACAGCCCTCAATAAACCACCGTTACATAATCCTTTTCGGTGCGCTGTTTACCGGATGCATCGGTATATCGAATGTAATAAATGTAAGTACCGCGCGGAACGATTGTTCCGTCTGAGAAAGTCGCTTTCCATCCGGTTTGCGGATCGGAACTTTCAAAAATAATATATCCGTCCGGGTGGTATATTGTCATTTTATAATCGGAAAGATAAGCCGCAAAAGGTTTAAATACATTATCTTGCTCATAATTGCTTTTTGGATTCAAAGCATTGTATTTCATCAATTTAGCTTCATGAAATATGCTGCTTACGTTTGAAATATACCGTGTATTTTGCCGCCAAGCTTCAAAGCGGTAATAAAAAAAACCCTGAGGCAATTCACCGTACAATTGCCCGCGAAGATTTTGGCTTCTGTCATCTTCATATACAGTTCCTATCCCTTCGTCAATCATTTCAAAAGGCGCATCATTGAAACGTCTGTAAATTATGAACTCATTCAAATACGTCCGGCCTATAACGCGTATTGTATTGTGATGTCTTTGTTTGCTTTCTCGAGCTTCTATCAGCAATTCGGTATATTCACGGGAACGTCCGACTTCAACCGGGCAAGTATCCAATGCAATCAGCCGAAAATCCCTCGGATTACTGTCGGAATAACGCGGAGTCCTTATTTCATATTCAAAAGCTCCGTCAGCTGAGATATACTCCAAGCTGTCCGGCTTTGAATCGTCGGATTTCTCTGCCAACAGCACAAAGCTTTCAACGGCATCGATTTTAGCAATGGAAAATTTTATTATCGTACTGCCGGCTTGTTCATTGGATATTTCGGTGATTTGAATACTGTCCGGAAATTCGGGTGCATCGCTGTTCAAGTCAATTATATTAGAACGCGATACAAAACCTGCAGCATTTTCAGCCTGTATATAATATTGATAATTGATATTAAACTGAGAAATCTGCTCATAAGCCAAGGTGTCGCCGAAAGCATGTTCACTCACAATCCGGAAATCATCATTATCGGCACTTTCAAAAACCGCATAGCTTATTAAATCCTCTTTCCACGCAGTGTAGTTCGTCCACTCCAAACGGTTGGATCGTTGGCAGTAATCAAAAGCTCCGGAAAGAAAAACGGTAGCATGTGGTTCGCTCATCGGGCTTAAGAAGCGTTCATCGCCGACGCTGTCGTAGGCTGCTATGCGATAAATCTCCGATCTTTGGCCGGGAAGGGCTTCTCCGTAAACCGTTGTAGAGTCAATAAATTCAACAGCATAAGGGTCTTCAATAATTTCCACGGTATTATAGCCGTATGTATTCTGAAAATCATAAATAAATCGTTTGATGAGATAGCCGTCAATATTCTGTGGATTATCATGCGACCAGCGAATCTGCGGCTTTTGAAATTCAGGATGTACACTCACAAAATCAATGCGCGGGCTTTCCGGATTTTGAGCATAAACCGATAACGGAATGAATAACAAAACAATTAAAAAGCGAAACAAAGGCATAAATTAAGTTTTAAAAAGACATCATACTGTTCCTAAAAAACGGCAGTTCCTCAAAGAAATTACTTTTTTTAAAATAAAAAAAAGCGCAGTAAACTGCGCTTTAAATATGATTCTCTCAAATTCTGTGGGGTATGTAAAAATCGTTTAATCGTCGGTGTAGGGTAAAAATTCAAATTTAACATCTACCATTTCGGAATAGTCTTCTCCGGATTCCTGCATATCTTCATCATCTTCAAGATAATGCCAGCGAACCAATACATCATTCCCGTCATTGGCCAATTCTTCCAATCGCTGCATAAGCATCATCAAAATTTTTGATGTTGCCGTATTATAATAAGACAATTTAAAATCAAAAACCGTTTTATCCAATGGGCTTTCGGCATATTCATCAAACCAGTCAAAAACAGGTTGATAAAACTCCAAAGGATCTTCCGGACAAGCTCTTCCGGTCATTTCAAGCTTGCCGCTTTCTTTATCTAAAACTATACCGGGTATGTAGCCGGATGGTTGCATGTTTACTACTTCCATAATCTGTGGCTTTAAAAAATTAAGCTGAGCACAAAAATAGAAATTTTTGTCGAATTATAAAGCGAAAAGTCCGATTAATTAGAAAAAAAATGCAACCGGCGCATTATGAAATGTTTAACAAAGTAAAAAAAGCATGTCTTTGACAGTATAAGTATTAAGATGTAAGACAATTTTGTAATCGGGTTGCAAAGCTTTATAAATGATGCCTTTTGGCGAAAACGTAAAAACAAAAGAGCATAATAATTTTAATGATTACCCGTAGTACTGATGCGCCTAATTCAATATTTATAAAAAGTATTTACACAATCGTTGATACCGCGCATAGCTGTTTTGCTTCTACTTTAGATGCAGTATGTGAGCTGTTTACAAAAATATTGAATCTCAAAAGCAATTAGCAATTTAAAAAAATTAGCTTTGCAAAAATTTTGTCCGGAAGAGCACAGTAAAAATGAAACAATTCTACAAAAAATATGCATTTATGCCGGTGCGTTTAGCAAGCCTTCTAAAAGCCAAAATGTACTCCGGTCGGCAGCGACGAACATTCAGCCTGCATCTGATATATTCGGTTCTGGACGGTGTAATACTGGGCGTGTTGGCACTGAACGAATTTGTTTTAATCAAAGGATTGAAAGGGAGCGACTACCAGACTGCCGTCTTGTTTCAATTTGCTACCATTATACTTTTATTTTCAATACTGTTTAACGAACTGTTTAAACGCACGGTTCGTAAAAAAAAGATGCTGCGAATAATAGGCATTGCGACACGCCTTCCCTTAATATTGTTATTCTTTTTCCCGAACAATATTGAAACAGTCAGCAACGAACTGTTTTACCAAGTGGCTTTTCTCGGTATTTTTCTAATTTATTACTCGGCCAATCCGATAATTTTCCCGGTGATTAATCAATTATTGAAAAGCAATTATAAAAGTCAAAACTTTTCAAAATTCTATAGCTACGCCATAGCCGCCAATAAAGTTATTATGCTGGTAGTTACATTCGGAACGGGCATTTTACTGGACGCCGATTCAAGTGCTTACACACTGATATATCCGGGCTTGGCCATACTTGGAATCATTTCAATATTTGTGTTAATGCAAATTGAATATCGTGTACCGGAATTTCCCAATCCGAGAAAAGGTTTACTCGATTCGGTAAAGCAATCGGTTCAATCTATGTGGGATATTTTACGACGCAACCGTCCTTTTCGAGATTTTGAAATCGGGTTTATTCTTTATGGTTTTGCTTGGCTTTCGACCATGGCTGTGGTTGCCATTTTTCTGGAAAATGTACTGGAACTGAACTATACGAGCATTGCTTTTTACAAAAACATATATGCGGTAATCAGCATTATATTCACGCCCATTTTCGGGCAATTACTCGGCCACATTGACCCGCGAAAATTTGCCGTTTTAAATTTCGGGGCTCTCCTACTCTACTTGTTTTTTATGGGTATGAGCGAGTACGTGCGCGCCGGCACCGAACTGTTCGGAATAACGATATATTGGTCGCTTTTAGCCTCATTTACATTTTACGGCTTATTTGCCGCCATGATGGCATTGCTTTGGTATATCGGTTCGGCATATTTTTGCAGAGATGAAGAAGCCGGCGATTACCAATCCATTCACCTCACTTTAACCGGCTTCCGCGGTTTATTTGCTCCTTTGGTCGGAATATTTTTCTATAAATTAATCGGATACAGCGGCGTATATCTCATGGCCATAGGCTCACTTTCGGCAGCCATATTGTTGATGTTTTGGTCCGTGAAACATCGGAAAAAAATTGAAATCGAAGCCGCCAAAACAGAAACCAAAACAGTCGAACAGAAAACATAATTAACTTGCATATTTATTTTCCCGCCCTCTGCCTTTCGAGAATTTGACGTTTATGGTAAATATTTCATACATTTGTCTTCTCAAATTCAGGAATATCAAATGAATACAATAAATAATAAAACCCTCGGGAAAACGGATACCTGTGTATTGTTGCCCGTTTACAATAATGAAGAAAGCATTGCCGAAGTAATTAAAAATGTGCTTCAGTACACCCGCGATATTATTGTTATAAACGACGGCTCGGATGATAAAACACCGGAAATTCTTAAACAGTTTTCCGATATACACAGCGTTTCATATCCCAAAAACAGAGGAAAAGGTTTTGCCTTGCGCCAAGGCTTCAAACGTGCCAAAGAGCTGGGCTACCGCTATGCAATAAGCATGGATACCGACGGCCAACATTTTGCCGAAGATTTGCATAAATTTGTCGAAGCCTCAAAAGAATTTCCGGAAGCCATCATTATAGGAGCTCGCAAATTTGACTCCGAAAATATACCCGGTGGCAGCAGTTTTGGGCGAAAATTTTCAAATTTCTGGTTTAGAATTGAAACCGGCATCAAACACCCGGATACTCAATCGGGTTTCCGCCTGTATCCGCTTGAAAAATTAAAAAATTACCGGTGGTTTACCAATCGTTACGAATTTGAGATTGAAGTAATTGTTCGCTATGCCTGGCGCGGCGGCTATGTAAAATCGATTCCCGTGAAAGTCCATTATCCTGAGGCAGAAAAACGTGTATCGCATTTTCGCCCTTTCAAAGATTTTTTTCGTATCAGCCTGCTTAATACGTTGTTGGTAATTGCGGCTTTTTTATACGGCCTGCCTCGCCGACTGTATCACCTTATTCGGCGATACAGCCTTAAAGAGTTTTGGAAAAAATATATTTCGGGAGCAGAAGACAGCAATTTGAAACTCAGCCAATCCATCGGCTTGGGAATTTTCATGGGCATCATTCCACTTTGGGGTTGGCAAACTGTTTTGGCCATTGGCAGTGCCCACTTTCTCAAACTCAATAAAGTATTCACGATTTTGGCTGCAAATATCAGTCTTCCGCCTTTTATGCCTTTTATAATTTTCGGAAGTTTTTACACCGGCTCTTTAATATTAAATAACCCCTTAAGTTTGGCTTTCAGCGAAGGCATAAGTTTAAAAACCATTCAAAAGGATATAGTTCAGTATATTGTAGGCAGTATGGCTCTGGCAATTATTGGCGGCCTTTTTGCTTTTGGCCTAAGCTATTTATTATTAAAAATATTCCGAACGGATAAAAAACAGGCGCAAAAATATGTTTAAATCTCTGTATAAATATTTCAGCAAACACATATTTCATCTGATTATACCGCTATTGGCTATTTTTGCTACAGCCGTATATCTAAGCTTAACCATACAGCCCGTGGAAGAAATTTCGGAGATGCTTCCTATGGATGAAAGCACAGAGCGCTTTGACGAAGTCAGAAAAAATATCCGGTTTAACGACCGCATTATATTGATAATAAGCCATAAAGACAGCAGTACAATTCCCGATTCAAAACCACTGATTGCTTTTGCCGATTCGCTGCATGAAAACATACTAAAAAATTACGGACAATTTATTGATAATGAAAAAAATACAAAGCTAACCAATATTGAAAGTCAAGTGTATGATATTTTTTATCGGCATTTACCCATATTTATAGAAAAGGAAGACTACAAAGCCATTGACAGCCTAATGAACCGAGAAGCCCTCGAAAAAACATTGGAGCAGAATTTTAAAAACCTAATTTCAGCGGCCGGTACTTTTACAAAAAAATACATTACACAAGACCCTTTGAGCATTACGCCAAAAGCCCTAAAGCGCTTGGAAAAACTTAAACCCGATGAAAGTTTTAGCTTAGATGAAGGCTATGTTTTCACCGAAAATAAAAGGCATCTGTTGATGTTTATAGATATTAAACATTCCGAAAACACCGCTTCAAAATCTGCCGAATTAATTAAAGGCATTCGTAAAGAAATTAGCAAAACCGGAAAAAAACAAAGCGCAATAAAAACCGAACTGTTTGGCGCTCCGGTTGTGGCAGCAGGAAATTCGGAGCAAATAAAAACCGATATTTTGTTTACCGTTTCACTGGCTGTTATTGTATTGATAGTCTTTCTGACTCTATTTTTTCGGCGGCCGGAAATATTTCTAATCATATTTTTACCGGCAATATTTGGCGCTGCAGTTTCCGTTGCAATCATTCACTTGGTACAAGGCAATGTCTCTTTAATATCATTAGGCATAGGCTCCATTCTCACCGGAATTTCTATAGATTATTCGCTGCACATACTCAACCATGCACGCCGACAAAAACAGATTGCTAATATTTTCAAAGACGTAGCTGCGCCCATTCTTATCAGCAGTTTATCCACGGGCACGGCTTTTTTTGCACTGCTTTTTGTAAGTTCCAAAGCCTTGCAGGACTTAGGGCTTTTTGCCGGTATCAGTGTATTATCCGCCGCAGTTTTTGCCCTTGTGGCTTTGCCCCATTTGATAAGAAAAAGCTCGCATCAGCCAAAAAGCAAAAAAATTACTGAACGCATTGCCGGTTTTGCGTTTCATAAAAGTAAAGCAGCGCTGATATTATTGGCTGCCCTCACAGTTATCAGCAGTTTCTTTGCCGGCAAAACACAGTTTGAAGGCGACATGGACCGCATGAACTACATGACTGAGGAAACTAAAACAGCCCAAAATACCTTAAACGAAATCAGCGGATTGGGATATAAAACCTTGTATATTGCCGCAGAAGGAGAAACCCTCGGCGATGCCTTAAACAATAACAAACAAATAGGCAGCCTTTTAGATTCGCTCCGCTCTGAACACATTATTGAATCCTACAGTTCAGTACACCCGGTGCTGATTGCTCCCGAATTGCAAAAAGAACGTATTGCCCGTTGGAATAACTATTTTTCGGATGAAAAAAAGCAGTTCATTAAAAAAAATCTAAAAGAGCAAGGCAAGAAGTTTGGTTTTAAAGCAGAGGCTTTTGAAGATTTTTATGAGCATCTGAATAAAAATTTTGAAGTGCTGCAAACAGAAGATGAAGATTTTAAAAAACTGCAACAGCTCTTTGCAAAAGATTTGATTAGTCAAAATGATAATAAAACCATTTTACTCAGTGTTCTAAATATAAAAGAAACAAACAAATCGGCCGTTAGAGAAAGCCTGCCAAATGATGACTCAATAATACTTTTTGACCATAAAGCATTTACAGACAAAATAATAGACATTCTGAAAAATGATTTTAACCGCTTGGTGGCTTTGTCACTCTCATTGGTGTTTTTAATATTGTTACTTTATTACGGGCGCATTGAATTAGCCCTGATTACATTTTTGCCGCTCATACTAAGTTGGCTGTGGACACTTGGCTTAATGGGGCTTTTTGATTTGAAATTCACCATTTTCAATATCATTATTTCCACATTTATATTTGGTTTGGGAATAGATTACTGCATTTTTATTATGCAAGGCCTTCTGCAAAACTACCGCTACGGCAAAAGCAATTTACCTGTATTCAAAACATCGGTGTTGCTGTCGGCAATTACTACCATTTCTGCCATCGGCGTATTAATTTTTGCCAAACACCCGGCCATACAGTCCATTGCGCTTTTATCGATAATCGGAATAATCTCGGTGGTATTTGCCGCCTACACACTATTGCCGATTTTATTTCATTTCTTGATAAAACAACAAGGAAAAACACGCAGCCGTCCGGTAACAGCAAAAGATTTATTCTTTTCTCTTGCGGTGATATTTACACTTTTTATCGGTTCTTTAATCAGCTTTTTTGCTGAGCTCGTTTTGCGTATTATTCCCGTTAACAAACGAATAAAAAAAGGATTTTTTCACCGTTGGATTCAAATCACTTTAAGTGCCATACGTTACGTACCGCTTAACATCCGTTGCCGTGTAAATAATCCTTTCGGAGAAAATTTCAAAAAACCGGCCGTAATAATCGCCAACCATCAAGCGCATTTGGATATTTCACTTATTTTGATGTTGCACCCTAAAATACTGATTTTAACCAACGATTGGGTTCAAAAAAACTTCTTTTACGGAAGAATTGTACGCTATGCTGATTATTTGCCCACCTCCAACGGGGCGGGAAAAAACACCCGACTGCTAAAAGAGAAAATAGAAAACGGTTATTCGCTCTTAATTTTTCCGGAAGGCACTCGCTCAAAAGACGGAAAAATACAGCGATTTCATAAAGGGGCTTTTTATTATGCTCAAGAATTCAATTTAGAAATACTGCCGATCATATTACACGGAACAGGCGATTGTATACCGAAAGGCGAACCTTTTTTAAAGTCGGGGCGAATAAGTGTAAATATTCAAAAACGCATCCGTGCGGATGATTACGGAACAGAGCTCCGCCGGCAGGCAAAAAATGTCCGACAATTGATGCAGAAGCAATATCAAGAAATAAAACAGATAGATGAAACCGGTCATTATTTCAAACATAAGCTCATCGGAAATTATATTTATAAAGGCCCGATTTTGGAGCATTACATGCGAATAAAAATTCAAACGGAAAATTATTATGATTTTTTTCATAAAGCTTGTCCCGAAAAAGGTGTTATTACTGACATCGGTTGCGGATACGGTTTTATGAGCTACATGCTAAACTTTTTATCGCCCAAGCATGAAATAAACGGCATTGATTATGACTGTAACAAAATAGATACGGCTGAAAACAATATTTCAAAAAATGAGCACTTGAATTTTTTATGTGCGGATATTAATGCAATTGAATTGCCCGAGTCGGATGTATTTATACTGGCGGATATTTTGCATTATATGCCCAAAAACAAACAGCAAATGCTGATAAGCCGCTGTATAAAAAAATTAAAACCCAAAGGAAAAATTATCATTCGTGACGGAAATTCAGAAATGAGCCAAAAACACAAAGGCACAAAACTCTCAGAGTTTTTCTCAATACGCTTGTTAAAATTCAATAAGGCACAATACGGAAAACTGTTTTTCAGCTCGGAAAGCGAAATTGCCGAAACAGCCAAAGCCCATAACATGCAAATGAATGTTATTGACGAAACCAAACACACGTCTAATTTAATATATGTGCTTAGCAGGCCTAAAGCATCGCAATCATGAAATATGATACTGTAATAGCAGGTGCCGGGATCTCCGGCTTAATGTGCGGATACATTCTGGCAAAAGAAGGACAAAAAGTATGTATTCTTGAAAAAAACCCCATTCCCGGCGGTTGTACGCAGAATTTCACTTTTCGCCGTAAGGTGTTTGACCCCGGTGCCCATTATATTGGCGGTATTGAAGCAGGCCAAAGTTTGCATGCATTTTTTAAGTACTTCGGCTTGCTTAACAAACTTCCGTTTTATAAATTAGATGAGAAAGCTTTTGATAAACTACACTTCACCGATAAAACGTATGCTTTTGCGCAAAGCAAAGAAGGATTTATTAATGGCTTGAGTAATGATTTTCCTAAAGAAAAAAATAATATCAGAAAATTCACGGATTATTTGGAGAAAAGTGCGCATTCATTTCCGGGTTTCAGCCTTACGCATAAAAATAAAGTATTTAAAGATGATATTTTTAAGAAAAATGCATTTGAAGAAATTCAAAAGTATATTTCCGATACTAAGCTGCAAAATATCCTATTCGGAAACTCACCGGCATACGACGGACACCCTGAAACAACCCCTTTTTATATTTATGCGCTGCTCACTTACGGATATATTGAAAGTGCCTATCGAATAATAGGCGGAAGCGGTAAAATTGCAGAACAATTGGCAGAAAATTTTGAAAACACGGGCGGCTGTATTCGTTACAATTTTAATGTTCAAAAAATACTTACGGATGCACACGGAAAACCTACAGGTATTCAAAGTAAAACGAATGAAAGCATATACGGAAACACAATTATTTCTACCCTGCATCCGTCAAAATTCATAGCTATAAGCCCGGACGGTTTGTTCCGAAATGCTTTTAAATACCGCATAAACAAATTAGCAGATACAACCGGGGTTTTTAGTGTATATGCCACTTTAAAAGAAAACAGCTTTCCGTTTATTAATTCCGTTAATTACTGCACAGACCGGCTTACCGGGAAGGCAATTGAAGCCTATAATAATAATGAGTTCGGAGAACAAATTCTTTTGCTGACACAACCTTCACAAGAAAAACAAAGGTATGCAGACAGCCTGCAACTAATGACAGCGGCAGCTTACTCGCTTTTCAAAAAATGGGAAAAGACTACGGTAGGAAAACGCGGAAAGGACTACAGAAGCTATAAAAGAGAAATTGCAAATACATTAATTAAAAAAACAGAAAAGTTTTTCCCGGGGATAACAGAAAGCATTGTCCATATCAATACCTCAAGTCCTCTCACATATCGAGATTATACCGGCAGCCGCAAAGGAAGCATTTACGGTACCGAAAAAGACAGCAATAATTACATACTCACAAATATTTCTCATAAGACAAAAATCCCCAACTTATATCTCGGCGGACAAAGTGCCAACATACACGGTGTGCACGGCGCAGCCGCCGGAGCCTACATGCTTTGTTCCGATATTCTGGGCGCAGATTATTTAAGAAAAAAGATAACTGAAGAATGCTAAGGAACGGTTATGAAATAAGATATAATAGTTGGCGAAGTTATTTTGTTCTTTAACAACTTGAAAAATTTGCGAATAGCACAGCTATTTAAGAACTTTTTCAAGGAAGTTAAAGGGCAAAAGAACAAGCAAACCGTTATAGATTATTTCGTATCCGTTCCTAAAGCTGTATGTCTAAATTTAAAGCATATTCATAGCCTAAATTAAAAATCTCATCGGCTTTTCGCACCCTAAGATATTCATAATTAGCTAAATCCGGTGGTTCAATAATTAAATCGGCATCTTGCTTTTGGTTGATTAAATTGCCGTTGGTAGCCATTTCTGCTACGCGCGAAATAATGCTTTTCAGGCTGCTGATTTCCCGGCCTTTGTTTACGGGAATTAAACTACTGATTATCAGCTTCTCACACTTATTACGCAAAGGCTCTGCAGGCAGGTTATCCACCAAGCCGCCGTCCGCATAATAATTTCCGTTGATTTCCACCGGAGTAAACATTACCGGAATTGCCGATGAAGCCATAACTGCACGCGCTATAGGGCCGGTATTAAGGTATTCGGCACGGCCCGTATTGAGGTTTGAGACTGCAACATAGAAAGGAATTTGCAGATCTTCCAGATTCTTTACTGAAAGAATATCATCCAAGCGCTTGGCCAAACCTTCCAAACTAAAAAAACCTCTGCGCGGAAACTTAACGGATGTGTATGACATGAAAGCTTTATCCTTAAAAAGCTGAAAAGCCTCATCGGGTGTTTTGCCGTCGGCTATTAAAGCACCGGCGATACTGCCTGCACTGGCTCCGGAAATAATATCGGGTTTTATTCCTTTTTCTTCCAAAGCTTTTAATACGCCAAGATGAGCAAAGCCACGTGCTCCGCCTCCGCCCAATACAATACCGTATGTGTGTTTTTGCATAATAATCGTTTTTTACAAAAATAATGATTATTTTTCTGAAAATATCAGGAAACAAATTAGGATATGTAAATCTTTTATTATTCCTTTGCATTATTAATAATCATTCTAAATAATAAAAACCATGGAACAAAACAAGGTAAAAATCACATTCGCAGGAAACCCAATGCCCGTATCGGGAAAAGAAATAAAAGTTGGTGATAAAGCACCGGACTTCACAGTGGTAGGTAATGACCTGAAACCGGTCAAACTTTCGGATTACAAAGGAAGAGTACGCGTACTGTCGATATTTCCGTCATTGGATACCGGCGTATGTGCTGCACAAACACGCAAATTTAATGAAGAAGCTGCCAAGACAGATGCCATTGACATTCTCTCCATTTCGGTAGATTTACCCTTTGCACAAAAACGCTTTTGCGGTGCCGAAGGCATTGATGCCGCCGTTACCCTCTCCGACCACAAAGATTTGGATTTCGGGAAAAAATATGGATTTGTAATGGAGCCCTTGCGACTATTGGCTCGCGGAACCGTAGTTATAGACAAAGACGATACCGTAAAATACGTAGAATACGTGCCCGAAGTAACCAACGAGCCGAATTACGATGCGGCATTGAAAGTAGCTAAAGAATTGGTATAACAAAACCAAAGAAACCTAGAAGCCCGACAGGCATTGCTTGTCGGGCTTTTTGTAAAATCGTGGCACGATTATAACTATAAAAAACTCACCTGTATAAGTGAATGCAACTACTTATAAATGGCCAATTCAAACCCTGACTTACGGATTTCAGGCATCAACAATCAACATCTTACATCTTACATCTAATAAAAGCACGTTTTGAAGTCCTATCGGACGTTCAAAAGTGCTTTTAATTTACTGCCGGCTGTTTTTTCTTTAATCAAACACTTTTTTATACGAGTGGCAATAAGGCATGCCGCCTTTTTGTGCGTAATAATCCTGATGGCTTTCTTCGGCCTTATAGAAATTATCGGCTTTGGTAAGTTTGGTTGCTACATTGTAGCCTTTTCCCTGTAGTATGTTGATTAATTTTTCCGCCGTTTCTTTTTCTTGCTCATTAGAATAAAAAATTTCGCTTCGATATTGTTCGCCTATATCAGGGCCCTGTCGATTTACTTGGGTGAAATCGTGAATTTCAAAAAACAATTTGGCTAAAGCTTCATAATCCGTTACAGAAGGGTCATAGGTAACTTCCACAGTCTCAGCGTGGCCGGTGCGTCCGGTAACGACTTCTCGATAAGCGGGATTTTTGACATGCCCGCCCATAAATCCGGAAACAGCTGATTTAACGCCGGGTGCATTTTCGAAAAAATGTTCTGTGCCCCAAAAACAGCCGCCCGCAAAATAGGCTTTTCTTTCATTTGATTTTTCTTTATTCATCTCTAATGGTTTAAAATTCAAGGAAATAGAGTTAACGCAATGCCGTGTATTTTTATCGGTAAACCCTTCGCCCAAAAATACATGGCCCAAATGAGCTCCGCATTTGGTACAAAGAATTTCGGTTCGTCGGCCGTCGGCATCGGGAACACGTTTTACGGCGCCCTCAATTTCATCATCGAAACTAGGCCAGCCGCAGCGTGCATCAAATTTATCGGATGATTCATAAAGGGGAGCATCACAGCGTTTACACGAATAGATTCCTTTTTGGTAATGGTCTTCGTATTTTCCGGAAAAAGGCGCTTCGGTTCCTTTATGGATTATTACGCGCTCTTCTTCGGGAGTCAATTGATTATATTTCATTTTATCTGTTTTTGAATTATCGGTTTGTGCACAGCTTGTTGTCATGCTAAAAAGCAAAACAAGCCAAATACCGACTTTTATGTCAATTAGAATTTTCATTGCTTTAATATTTTTACAAAGCTACAAATAAAAGAGATAAAAATATCCGATTATTTGTTAAGAAAATTTAAAGCGTGAAAAATTTATGTCTTAAGCTTATAAATGCTTTGCTATATGGTAATAATCTCCATGTTTACTCCCAAAACCTCTCGTATTTCCTTACCTTTTTCTATAATCAGCTCAAAATCTTTTTTGCAAATCCACCGTACTTCAAACTCCGGGCTTGCATCTTTTAAACCCATAATTATTTTTATTATAGTTTTGGAAGTAGATGTATTATAATACAACCATCTGAATTCAAGAGTTGTTTTTTGCTGCGGGTTTTGTTTATAGCTTTCAATGTAATCATAAACAGGTTTATAAAAATCCGTTACATTCTCGGGATAGGATTTGCCCGCGAAAGAAAAAAAACCTTTGTCGGCATCAAGTACTATTTCGGGTGTTTCGTCAGTAGCTTCTTCTATAAATTTCTCCATGCTTATACCGTTTTAAATTTTATGGAAAATATCGTCTCATTCTCCGAAGT
Organism: uncultured Bacteroidaceae bacterium; assembly: GCA_964472505.1. GTDB lineage: Bacteria > Bacteroidota > Bacteroidia > Bacteroidales > JAADGE01 > JAYEIA01. Next base: position 51,038 of record CAYYQW010000001.1, read on the forward strand.
ATTCGTAAAATTGTAGGTGAATTCATTATCTGAAAAACGGGCAATTTCAAGAATTCCCAAGCCGCCTTCATTGTCATCAGACAAATGTGAATTAGCTAATTTCTTCTTATACATTTCCTCAATTTTAGGTATATCGGCTGATTTTACTTCTTCTAACAAAGTTTTTAACTTTCGATAGTTTTCGGAGCTCACATAATTGCAACATTCAATATAATACGCTTCATTATCAATACTGAGTGCAAACATACCTTTCTTGAAACCGTTTATCGCTTTGCCGTGTTTTGATACATTCTGCAAAATTTCTATAACGGCAATAATGTTTTTCAAGCTGTCGGGATCAATTTCATTTCCTTTCAAAAAGTTAGTATTCAACATTTCGATAATGCTTGAATTTGTGCTGCTCGAAAAATCACCTTTATACAATAAAATAATATTTTTCTCGGCTAATTTTTTGTACACTTCTTCAATCTGCCGAATGCTAACTTTGTGTTCCTTTACATTTGTATCTGTTATAGCTTCCAAACTAAGAACCACTAAAGAAAATTTCTCGGATAAAGGAATGAAGTGTTGCTTTAGGGGTAAACCCGACTTTCTTACCATTTCAATAATTCCCAAGCCGGCTCCGCCTTTTTCCGACATTTCGGATGATTTGAGCAACTTGCGTTTGAGTATTTTCAGTTCATCAGCGCTAAGCGAATTTACATTTTCAATAAACTGCGCCAATTCATCTGCATCTGAATTTTTTATAACATTCGCCGATGAAATTACAATACGATCAGTCAAAACAGATACCTGAAAGAAATCTTTGCTTAACTCCAAGCCCGGTTCCTTACATTTTTCCAAAAGGCCATGCCTAACCACATTTTGAAAGCTTTCTGCAATTAAAAACGAAGTGCGTTTGGAAAGCTTCTTTAAGCCGTCTTGCTTTGCAACAAATTCTTCGGCCAAATCGATGAGCATTGCCGTAATTTTATCACTAAATACGCCAAAATATGTCAATGATGTTTTTTCATCGCTAAAACATTCAACTAAGTTGTGCATAAGCATTAATTTAAAAAGAGCCGGAAAGAGCCAAAAACAGCATATTATCAAGTTGTTGTGTGTTTTGCTAATGACTTTTTATAATGCCGGTGCTATATTTTTTTCGGTAATTATCTTAAACAAATCTACAAAAACCAATCCGAAACAAACCATAAAAATGCTTTGAAATTTCGTTTTTGATGATTTAATAAATAATGAAAAAATCGTGCCGCATTTATCGCGGCACGAAAGTGTAAAACCTTATTTTTCCAACAAATTTTCTTTCCAAAAATCAAGCATCATAGTATAGAGGTGGTGGCGCGTGTTACCCCCGTATATGCCGTGATTTCTGTTGGTGTATTCATGCATTTGGAATTGCTTACCGGCTTGCACCAGCGCTTCAACAAATTCTTTCGTGTTTTGAAGATGCACATTATCATCTGCCGTTCCGTGAACAATGAGCAGTGGGTCTTCCAATTTACTTACAAAATTTATTGGGGAATTATCATCGTAACCTCCGTCGTTTTCTTGAGGTGTGCGCATAAAGCGTTCGGTATATACGGTATCATAATACCTCCAATTGGTAACCGGCGCCACGGCAATTCCGGCAGCATAAGTATCGGCACCTTTGGTAAGGCAAAGCAAGGTTTCGAAACCGCCGTAGCTCCAACCCCAAAGGCCTATTTTATCAGACTTAACATAATCTAATGATTGCAAATATTTGGCAGTTTCAATCAAATCTATGGTTTCATATTTACCAAGTTCCAAATAAGTCTGTTTTCTGAAATCTTCGCCTCGTGCACCGGTACCGCGCGGATCAACACCCACTACGATAAACCCTTCCTGAGTCAATAAATTATCCCAACCAAAGCTCCAACTGTCGGTTACGGTTTGGGATGCCGGGCCGCTGTATTGTGTTACAATCACCGGGTATGTTTTATTTTCATCAAAATTAGGCGGTTTTACCATAAATGCGTTTAATTCCACACCTTCGGAGGTTTTAAAGGTGAAGAATTCTTTATTTATTCCGCCGTATGCTTCGGTTTTTTCCAAAAGCGCTCCGTTTTCTTTAAGTACACGCACCAATTTTCCGTCGCCCGAATGTAAACTTACTTGAGTCGGGGTTTTACTGTTTGAAAAATAATTGATGAAATAACTAAAATTATTGCTGAATGCGGCTCGGTTAGTTCCGGTTTGTTCGGTTAGTTTAGTCAATTTTCTGCCGTTTAATTTCACGCTGTATATCTCGCGACGCAGCGGCGAATCTTTAGCTGCGGCAAAATATAAGCGTTCATTTTCGGCATTGTAGCCGTAAAAATTTGTCAAATCCCATTTGCCTTTTGTAATTTGTTCTTCGTAATTCGGATAGGATATTTTATGCATATACAAATGCCGGTATCCGTCTCTTTCGGATGTTACGGTAAATCGGTCGCCGTCATCAAAGAAATATACATTATCCAAAAAAGCTTCTTCTATATAGCGTTTGTTTTCTTCCTTAAAAAACAGTTCCGTTTGGCCGTTTGATATGTTGGTTTCCAACAATTCCAATTCATTCTGCAGCCGGTTTAAACGGAATATGGCCAAATTTCCGGAAGATTTTATCGGGCGTATGCGCGGGATATAAATGTCAGTCTCTTCACCAATATCGCAAGTTATGGTGTTTTCATTATCCAAATGATAAACGTGTACGCTGACAAGCGAATTGGCATCACCGGCTTTGGGGTATTTAAAGATATAATACTCCGGATACAAAGCATTTTCATTTTTTTGGGGAGAAAGCCCGGCGTATATGGGCATTCCGAACATGGGAACTTCGGATTCGTTAAATTTTACAAAAGCCAAACTTTTACTGTCGGGCATCCAAGTATAAGCCTGATTGTAACCAAATTCTTCTTCATACACCCAGTCTGGAATACCGTTTATTATTTTATTGTATTCACCGTCGGTTGTAATTTGACGTTCTTCGCCGGAAGACAAAAATTTAATAAAAATATTGTTGTCTCGCACAAAAGCTACTTTTTCGCCGTCGGGGGAAAATGAAGCCACTTGCTGCGAGCCGTTTTCGGAAAGCGGCTCAACGGTTTTCTCGGAGGTATCGTAAATATAATAATCCGCAAAAAATGAATGTCTGTAAATACCTTCACGATTGGTAAGCAAAAGTATTTTTGATTCATCGGCATTGAAATGATAATCGGAAACACGGCCTATTTCCAAGTCAGAAGTATTCACAATAAGGCTGACACGCTCGCCGGTTTCGTAGGCAAATTTTTCTAACTCACCGGATCGGTTCAAGGTGGTGTAATGTTCTCCGTCATTCATGGAGCGCAAACCGTAAACCGATTCGCCGTAAAACGCATAATTGCGCCACAAATCATCAATGGTTATTTTTTTATAATCCTCCTGAGCAAAGCCACTCGACAGGAAGAAAAAAGCGGAAAGTAAAAGCAATGTTTTTTTCATGATATACATTTTTTAAGCGTTATGATTTTTATTAACAAAATTCAAAAAATAATCAAGATAAGGTTTTAATTTTAAAGTAAGAAAATAGGGTAAATTCATTAAATAAAAGGATTTTCCGGCTATGGTTTTTGCCTGCTGAATACTAAAGTCTCCGCCAAAAATTCTTACGCCCAAATTATGTTCGGCTCTGTCCATAAACTGATGCAAAGAGCGCAATCGGCCGGTGGTTCCCGATTTCACTTCTACGGGAATAAGTTTTCCTTTGTGGGATATGATAAAATCCACTTCGGCGCTTGATTGTTTTTTCTCGCGCACCCAAAAATGCAAATTAGCAAGCGGACTGTCATAAACAGTTTTAAGCTGCTGAGCGGTAATATGTTCGGCAATCCTTCCTTTGTACACATCTTGTATCTCGGATGCCGAAAATAAGTCGTGCTGAATGCCTGCAAAATAGTTAATAAAACCCGTATCAAGCACTTGAAGTTTGGGCGATTTCTTTTTATCGGCCACTATCGGAAGCTCAACAGCGGTGGTCGGATATATGAGACTCAGCAGGTGGGTTTTCTCCAAAATTGCAATGGCCTCTGCCACTTCCCGCGATTGATAATTTGATTTTGCAAAATTATTGAATTTTATTCTGTTTCCGGCTTCCAAAAAAGCATTGCGAATAATATGCCTGAGAATTTTTGCTTCTTTTTCCGAATCGGCATATTTCTCCACATCATCAAGATATGATACAATTAATGCTTCGTACAGGCGACTAAGTTGCAAAATATCTCGCGTTTGGGCATATTTTTTTACTATCTCGGGCATTCCGCCTGTGAGCACATACAAATGAAATAAATCTCGCAGTTTGTTGAATGCATAATCCGGAAAAGGAATCTGACTGAGAATATCTGCTGCCGATGTTTCATCCACAGCCCGCAGAAATTCATCAAAAGAGAAAGGCTGCAAATACAAATACTCCACCCTGCCGACGGGAAAATGAATGTCTGCATCGAATACCGTTTCAAGCAGTGAACCGGCCGCAATGACATACAAATCGGGGCTTTTTTCGTAAAAATACCTCAGCTGTTTAACGGATTTTGCCGAATATTGAATTTCATCGATGAATATCAATGTTCGTCTGCCCTCTCGCCGGCTGTTTTTATAAAAGAATATGGCTGTTAAGAGTTTGTCGAATACCTCGTTGCTTTCAAAAATATCGGCATCTTGCGGTTCTTCCAAATTCAGATAGATGTATTGATCAAAATCTTTGGCAAAACCGTTTACCAGTGTTGTTTTACCTACCTGTCTTGCACCTCTTATAATCAGGGGTTTTCGGTCGTTTCGTTTCGCCCATTCTTTTAAGTTTTCAGTGGCTTTTCTGTAGAACATTGCACAAAGTAAGGGTTATTTTATTGAAATTCATACACAAAGTAAGGGATAATTTCTCAGAAATCCAATACAAAGTAAGGGTTATTTTTTGCTTACGATATAAACCGGTAAAAGCTTTGCATAAAACAAAAGCATTTTTCAGGTGAACACCTACACAGTTATAACTTTCGAATCGCTTATAGGCTATGTAAACAACTAATAAAAAAGATTGGTCGAAGGTCTTTTTGATTTTTTTTTTTTACTTTTATCTTTCAGAAAAACACAAGCAAAGCATGAAAAATCTCGAATTGGAACTGGCCTATAAGTATGTACAACTCACCAATGAGAACATCTTTCTGACCGGAAAAGCCGGCACGGGAAAAACGACTTTTCTGAAGTCCTTGACGCATAAACTCAATAAGCGCTCGGTGGTTGTGGCTCCTACGGGTGTAGCCGCCATTAATGCGGGCGGTGTAACCATTCATTCGTTTTTTCAATTGCCTTTCGGCCCCATTATTACCGAAAAAGTGGCCGGGCATAAAATTGATAATCCCAACTTCAAACAAAAATTCAACCGACAAAAAATTAAGATTATCAAAACTCTGGATTTATTGATTATTGATGAGATATCCATGGTGCGTGCCGATATGCTGGATGCCGTAGATGAAGTATTGCGACGCTATAAAAATCCGTATCGGGCTTTCGGCGGAACACAATTGCTGATGATTGGCGATATGCAACAATTGGCTCCGGTGGTAAAGCGTGAAGAATACAGTTATTTGGAACCTTACTATAAATCCATGTTTTTCTTCAACAGCCATGCGCTCAGAGAAAGCAAACCCGTAACCATAGAGTTGAAACATATTTATCGTCAGGAAGATAACAGCTTTATAGAAGTGCTCAACGAAGTGCGCGATAACAAGCTGAGCCGCGAGTCCTACGATATCCTGCACAGCCGCTTCCTACCCGATTTTAAACCCGATGAAAAAGACGGCTACATCACCCTTTGCACCCATAACCGAACGGCCCATGCCATAAACAGCGAAAAACTGAGCCGGCTGAAAGCTAAAACCAAAACTTTTGAAGCCGAAGTAAAAGGAAAATTCCCGGAACATGCCTACCCCACCGATTATAATTTGAAGCTGAAAAGCGGCGCACAAGTCATGTTCGTTAAAAACGACAGCGCTCGCGAAAAACGTTATTTTAACGGAAAAATCGGCATTATAACCGGCTTTGAAGATGAGCGCATAAAAGTGAAATGCGAAGGCAATTACGATGTCATAGAATGCTTGCCCGAAACTTGGGAGAATATCCGATACACCATTAATCCGGAAACGAAGGAAATTGAAGAAGAATTTATCGGCTCGTTTACCCAGTATCCGCTGCGTTTGGCTTGGGCGGTAACCATTCATAAAAGCCAAGGACTTACTTTTGATAAAGCCGTAATTGATGCCGCCGATGCCTTTGCACACGGGCAAACTTATGTGGCGCTGAGCCGCTGCAAAACACTTGAGGGCATGGTTTTAAGCTCAAAAATATCAGAATCGGCTATTATTTGTGATGAAGAAGTAGTTAATTTTAATCAGAAAAACCGCGAAAATGAGCCAAGCCCCGATGACCTGAAAAAATCCATATATCAATATCAAAAAGCACTGCTTACCGAACTGTTTAACTACCGGCAACTGCAGTACCGACTCAATGCTTTGGAAAAACAGCTTAAAGAATCTGCGACAAGCATTTCGGGAACGCTCGGGCAGAAAATTTATGATATCAATAAAAACGCACTGCCTGAAATTACCAAAACAGCCGGAAGTTTCTTAAAGCAGGTCAATAAAATTCTGCAAGATAATCCCGATGTCGAAAACAATCCACAATTGAAGGAGCGCCTTGAAAAAGCCGGGAACTATTTCATGCAATTTCATAAGGAAAAAATAATTGAAGCCATTGAGGCAGGCACTTTCGACACCGACAATAAGGCCGTGAGAAAAGCCATTGAAGACAGGCTCAACGCCGTTAATGAAAGCTTGCATGTAAAGCAAAAGTGCCTGAAAGTCTGCACCGAAGGTTTCAGTACCGATGAATACGTCAGCACGCGAGCCAAAGCTTTATTGGAAAAACCGGAAAAACAGAAAGCCGCCGCTCAACCGAAAGAAATTGAAACCAAATACCCGGCACTGTATGCCAAACTCAAAGCCTGGCGCCTTGAGCAAGCCGAAACCGAAAATGTACCGCTTTTCCAAATCCTGCCCAACCACAGTTTGGCGGAAATTACAGAAAACTTGCCGGTTTCTTCGGCACAGCTGAAAAAAATAAAAGGCATCGGTAAGAAAAAACTGGCATTATACGGTGAAACACTTTTAAACATGGTGGAAACCTTTTGCAGCGAAAACCATATTGAACCCGACAGAACCGAACCCAAAATAAAACAAACAACCAAAAAAAGCAATGCCGAAAAAAGTTTTGAAATGTACAAGGCCGGCAAAAGCATTGAAGAAATTGCCAAAGCGCAAGACTTTGTAATTTCAACCATTGAAAATCATTTGGCCAAATATGTGGAAAGCGGCGAATTGGCTGTAAATGAATTTGTGAAAGCCGAGATTTTAGAGCAAATCTCCGATTATTTCCAACAACAGCCGGACAGCGGCCTGCGCGATGCTAAAGATGCTCTGGATGAATCGATTACATGGTCGGATTTACGTTTCGTGCAAAAACATTTGTCGTATTTGGAGAAGAAAACAGAGGAGAATGAATAGGAAGAATTTTTCGGAAATATTTATCCGTATATTTACCATAAATTTAAACACCGGCTTGATATTTAACAATTTAAAATACAAACAACACTCGGGCGCAAAAAGTATTTTCATACATGGGGTTTCAGAACTCACTAAATGAACAAATTTCCAAAAAAACAATCCCAATAAAAGAATTAATTTTTACAAAGCGAACAAGAATTAATTTTCATAAAATCGCAGATATTCGTAATTTAATTTTGCTTGATTGGCTAAAGCCCTAATTTAACGGATTTTATGATTCCGTAGCATAAATGCTACGGCTAATTAAAACTTGCAGGAAAATATTTAATAAATGTTATATCAAAATAAACACACCAGACTAAAACTCTATGACTTGCACCATAAAAACTACGCATTAATCGGATGAGACTTAAAACTGAACGCAATTTGGCAGTTTTTATATTTTTTAGCAATTTTGAGTCTGTTTAACCTGAAAAATATCAGCATGGAGGCATTTTTGATGCGATACGTATTTATTGATTTTATTGCTTATATCTTATATTTTGCAATGATTATTTATATTGTGAAACAGCATGATTCAAAAATTGTGGTTGACAAAGGGCAAAACGGAGAACAGTAATTTAAGTTTTAGCATTTTATGCTAATTTCTTGATATATACTCTTTAATGCAGTAAATATTATTTGCACAAAAGGTGAAACTCAAACATTCAGAATAACTTAAGCTCTCAAGAAACGGATCTTACATGTCTAAAAAACCGGTATTCAGAGGAGTTAAATCAAAAAAGTTGATTATAGTAACTCCAAAAATTATTTTTTGTAATTGCTTGTGTATTATAAATAAAATACTTACCTTTCGACATGTATCAACCTTAAAAATTCGCACTAATGTTACATAACTCAAAATCAGAAATTTACGAAAAATTAATTTTAATAATTTCGGGATGCATCAAAATTAAACACGAAATTATGATAGGTCAACCACTTGATGTACAGACAAATAACCTACTAAAGTAAAATCAGATGAAAGCATATTACGATTTTGCAAAAAAAATAACTTACGATATTGGTGCTGCTTTTTTCGGATCCAAAGAATTTCCTTACGATCCCCGAAGTGTAAAAGCCGATGCATATCCAATAAATTATGAATTTGCATTAGTCAATTCGGCTAAGTTTTATCCGGATTTTGATAACGATGGAATTCCGGTTGCAAATTATCTTAACGCCGGTTTTCAATATAACCCAACCCGTATAGCTTCTTATGCATTAGCGCATTATAGCAGGTATCAGTTTGATGATAAACCTGAAAGCAAGTCGGTTTTTTTGAATACAGCCAATTGGTTTTTAAATGAAAAAAATGCACGGTTTGAGTATAAATATAATTATGACCAACTAAAAGCACCCTGGATTTCTTGTATGGCTCAGGGACAGGGTATAAGTGTTTTGGTGCGCGCATACAAACTCACGAACGATGAAAAATATTTAAAACAGGCAATTTTAGCTGCCCAGCCTTTTGGTATATCTGTAAAAAAAGGGGGGTTACGAAGCTTTCGCGAAGGATTAGGTTACTTTTTGGAGGAATTTCCGTTTCCCAACAGGCCTTGGACAGTCCTCAACGGGTTTTTGTATGCAATAATCGGCATCATTGAACTGCAAAACCATTATCCTGAAATTGATAATGAAGTAGGTTTGCAGAAATTAATAACTTCGGCCGCTAAAGGGCATTTATGGACACATAAGGATTGGACATGCTACGATTTGCAGAATATTGGCACAACCAAGCGCAACGCGGCAACAGTAAATTATCATCGCGTGCACATAGCACAGTATCAATATTTGGCAAATTTGTTTCCCAAACTGGGGTTTGACGTGTACGCTAATCTGTGGACAAAGCAATACAATTCGCTCATTAAACGGACAAATGCTTTAAAAAACAAAATAATTTTCAGAACAAAAAATCCGGCCAACAGATTTTAATGATACGTTTTTTAGACCTGATATTTTCCTTGTTTGGTAGTATTCTATTATTGCCTCTGTTGCTAATTGTAGGCATAGCCATTCGCACAGAATCAACAGGTTCTGCCATTTTTCGTCAAAAAAGAATTGGCAAGGCAGGGGCGGAATTTAGTTTGTACAAATTCCGAACTAAGCAGGTTAAAAAAGATGACAATAGACTCAGAACTCCAAAGTTAATTTTGTATATTCGGAATGTATTAAAACATAAAAATGGAATTGACAATCAACATAAAAGAAGATGAAACCTCATTTTCGGACGAACATAAAACTTTAAAAAGAATAGAAACCGGAGAAACAGCTTCCGAAATTGGAATAAGATTAAACAGAATTATGAAAAAACCCCAATATAAAATAAAGCTCTCGAACAAAACCAAGACCTGTTTTGATAACGCGTATGAATACTATCCCGAAAAAACAATAAACTTGCAGATAAGATGAAAAAATTAGTACTGATTGCGTTCATTCTACTATTCCTGCTAAATGTGATAAAAGCACAAAGTAAACATGAACTCGGAATAAATTATGCCCCAAACTATTTTATAAGAACATCCGGCAGGCTTTTGCCTCAGAAACAAGATAAAATTGCAATAAGTCAAAAAATTGGATTTATTTATAAATATCGGCTTAACGATAAAACCAAAATTTTAACAGCTGTCAATTATTCTGTCTTAAAGGAACATAATAATTACGATAATGCATACAGTTTACCTCCAAATGAATATGAATTTTTGTATTCCGGCAACTCTTCATTGTATATTAACAGAGAAACTTTAAGTTCAAAATTCTACTTTTTCGAAATACCCGTCAATATCAATTACTATTTTTACAAGAACATATTTTTATCAACCGGATTTAGTAATTCTTTTTTTATTAAACATGAACTGTGGACTGATATTTCTAATAAATCAAAATCAATTTATAATTATAGACAATACCTTGTTGAATATTATTTAGGTTGTGGTTTTTCAAAAAAGCTAACAAATAATGTTAATCTTTCTATTAATCCGTATTTTCAAACTTCTATAAATGACTTTATGTCAACGAATCACATAAATACAGAATATCAAAATTTCGTAAATCAATTTGGTTTAAACATAAATATGAGCTATAAATTTAACTGAAACCAGCCAAAATATATCGGCTCCCGCTACTCAAAAGCCTTCCGCCTGTCGGCAAATTTTGTAAACAGATATGAAATACCGGTGCTGAGTAAGAAATTGATATAGCAAATCTATCTAAATGCAATTATCCGCCTCAAAGTCATAAAAATAATTTTCATGTCGTAAAGAACTGAAGGTTTACGTTTTGCATAGACTAAATTTTCCGTCAATTTATCAGGCATAATTTTTTCGATATAGGCCTTCTCCGGATCATCAAATTCCTCTAACAAACTACTTTCTTCAGCATACTTAATTGATGCTATATCAGTAATCCCCGGTTTTACTTTTAAAACATTGAGCTGCTCATTTGTATATAAATTCACGTATTTTCTCACTTCCGGGCGAGGCCCTACAATACTCATATCGCCCCGCAGAACATTAATAAGTTGCGGAAGTTCATCCAGCTTATATTTTCGCAGAATATATCCGGATTTCGTAATTCGGTTATCGCGCTCACCAACAGTCAATAAACCTTTTTTATCAGAATCCGGATACATTGTTCTGAATTTAAGCAATTTAAAATCTTTATTATTTTTTCCTACTCGGTTTTGACGATAAAAAACACCTCCTTTAGACTCAATTACAATCCAAAATGCAAGTATTAAAAAAACCGGCAAAACAAGCAGTATTCCCAAAAAAGAAAACAATATATCAAAAGCGCGTTTAAATATCATATAAGAAAATCTTTACAGGTAAATATTGCAAGCTTTTAAAAGGACATCACAAACCTTGTTTAATTGATTATCTGACAAATCGAAAAATACGGGAAGTGAAATTTCAGAATTTGAATTGCTCAAGGCAACAGGATAATCTTCTGCATTGTAGCCCATTGATTTGTAAAATGTAAAACCGGGCACCGGCAAAAAATGAACATTTACCGAAACTTTACGTTCAAAAACAGCTTGAATAATTTTATTTCTGGTTTCTTGATTGATGTTCTTTATACGAAGCGGGTAAAGGTGGAATGAACTTATTTTTGTCTCAGTTTTATAAACCGGGATTTGAAAAATATCCGGAAATCGGGAAAAAAAGTTGGTGTATTTTTCAAAGATATAGTTACGCTTACTCAGTATTTCAGATTCATAGCGTTTAAGTTCCGCCAATCCGATTGAAGCTAATATATCTGTCATATTCGCTTTATACCCGGCTTCAAGTATATCGTATTGCCAATTTCCCACTTTCGTTTTAGCAAGTGCATCCTTACTTTGTCCATGCAATGAAAAGACATTCAAAAATTGATAAACTTCTTGATTATCAAATGGTTTAGGCAGATTAAGAGCCACTGCTCCTCCTTCGGCAGTGGTAAGGTTTTTTACGGCATGAAAAGAAAAGACGGCAATATCTGTTATATTCCCGGTCATTCTGCCCTTATATTTTGCTCCGATTGAATGGGCAGAGTCAGCCAAAATTAAAATACGTCCAAGCTTTTTTTGATTGTTTGTTTTGGGAACAAAAATGTCTTTTATTTTGGGCATTGTAACAAGCGTATTAATCTCATCGTAATCTACCGGCAATCCGGCAAAATCCACCGGCATAATAACCTTAGTTCGGGGCGAGATTTTTTTCCGAATTTCTGCAACATCTATATTAAAATCATGCTCGTTTACATCGGCAAATACCGGCTTAGCTCCACAATGTACTATAACATTGGCTGTTGCAGCGTAAGTATATGCCGGAATAATTACCTCATCACCCTCTCCTACACCATACCATCTAAGAATGAGTTCAAGACCTGCCGTTGCTGAGTTTAAAGCAAGAATTTTGGGGCTTCCGCAAAACTCCTCCAATTTTTTTTCAAACAATTTAGTTTTTGGACCGGTTGTAATCCAACCGGATTTTAGTGTATCGATTACTTCATCAATAGCTTCTTGACTTATTGCCGGGGGTGAAAAAGGTATCATTATCTGCTTGTGTTTAATTGTATATATCGTTCATTAAAAAGAGTCAATATTATAACTCCGGCTGCATATCCTATGCCATATAAGCAAAAATATAATAATCTGCAATTGATATTACTTCATTTTTAAAAGGAATAATTATGCTTAATATTCTCCTATACTTATTTCCATAATATAAAACACCGAATCCATCGATTGATAATCAAACTCATACCCTGAATTATCATAAAATCTTATTGCAGCCTGATTAGATTTTTTTACCGATAGACCATAAATGTTTTCATCGTTTTTCGAAAGATATTTTTCAAATTCTCTAATCATTTCACTCCCAACACCTTTAGACTGGGTGTCACGATCAATAGCTATCGACAGCAGCCTCAAGGATGCCCGGGAAATCTGTCTTGATTTGAAAACCGCAATTAACTTTTGAACTGCCTTTTAAAAAAAATTGTGGATTCATAAACATTAATCTGAGCAAATAACCTGAGTTTTCCGAAATAAATTCCCTCACAGCTTTATTTGTATTGTAACCCGCAATAATAAAGCCTGAGATTTTTCTTTGTGCATCAAGTGCAACAAAACAATACTCATTAGATAAAATTAATATTTCATAAAAGCGTGCTAATTTTTCTTCCGAAAAACGTGATGTAAAATGATCAGGATGATAAGCCGATTTATATATTTTGCAAATATCTCCCAAATACTTCACGTAGTTATTTTCAATCAATTATAACAGTTCTATACTTGACATATTCATATTTATTTATTTAAAATCCACTAACAGTTTTGACTATTTATAGACCTAAGTCGATGATTGAAATATTTTTTTCATGAGCTGCAAATATTTCAAAACAATTGATTGTATGCTCACAAGATATCAACAAGAGCTTTTAACTCAACTGCCGGTTGCTCTTACCGGCTGTCCTTTCTATCAAATCAGCATATTCAGCATAAACAATTGCACTATCCAGACGTGCGCTAAAAACTTCTCGTACATTTTCAGAATACGCGTCTATAGCTTCCGGATGCTCATAAAAGAACCGGATTTCTTCAGCCAACTTTTCGATATCATCATAAATAAAGCTCTTCCCTAATTTATGCTTGTATATAAACTCATGAAATTCGCCTACTGTAGAAGACAAAACCGGTAATCCGCCGCTAAAATAACCGAAAGCCTTGTTAGGAAAAAACTCAAATTCTGATTTTATGGGAATAACTCCGATATTTGAAAGTTGCAGAACGCGGGCAATATCCTTCTGTTCCAGCCAACCGGTAAAATGTATATTTGGTGCATTTCCTGCAAGTTGTCTTGAATAATCTTCATAGTTGCCTGTACCGGCCAACACAAAATGTATTTTAGTTCTTAAATCCGTATTCTCATTTATAAAGTGGGCTGCTTTAATGAGCGGAGCCGGATTATGTATTTTTGTAAATGTACCCAGATACAAAACCACAAACTTATCTTTGGTTTGCTCTTCAATATTTGACAAAACGGGATTAGCTTCCTGTTTATCCGTCATTTTCAAGCTATTGCTGCCAATATAAAACACCGTATCGTCCGAAACAGCAGGACGTTTGACTTTATCCTGCGCCCATTTAAGCATGGTTTGCATCATGCTTACAAGAACATCAGCATTTTTAAAAACAAAATTTGCTCGTCTGAAATCACGTATCAATACCATACGAGTTAATCTTTTCAAAAATGTATTTTTGAAAGCATGAACAATAAAATCCGGCCAATAATCTCTGACATCCACAATTACCGGAATATTGTTTTTTTTACCAAAAAGCAAAGCATGATAAGCCAAATTATGCTCAGGCAAAGAATTCACTATAATATCCGGTTTTTCAGGCTCCTGTTCAGCTTTCTTTTTAAAATCAGCAGCTACAGTCAAATGGCAAATAATACGACGTACAGAAATATTTCGTTTATAACTAATACTTTTCAAGTAACGAAGATTCAAGCCTGTATTAAGCTTTTCTTTTGCTTTGCCTTTATTGATATATGATTTTGACTGATGCTCGTATGCCGCAGTCCACCACGTTACATTGTGTCCGCGACTAAGAAGTTCTTTTGCTAAATAGCCCGTACGCATCATACGGTCGCCTTCATGGCGGGGAATAATTTCTCCTGTCTGTACAAGCCAAATATTCATAGCTTTTCTCTCTTGGTATTAAGTTCTCAATTAAAAAAATCGCAAATTGCCTGTGCCGTATATTCAATCATTTCTTCAGTAAGTTCCGGGTACATGGGTAATGAAAGTATCTCATTTTGGAATTGAGCAGCATTAGGAACATCAGCTTTCGTATAGCCTAAATGCTCGTAGGCTTCCATAAGCGGCAAAGCCACCGGATAATGAACGGCCGTTGCAATGCCTTTTTCTTTCAGATACTTTTGCAATTCATCTCTGCGCTTTGTGCGTATGGCATAGATATGATAAATGTGCTTAACATCCGAGCGCACCGGCGGACAAATAATTTCATCGCAGGCTTTCAATTTTTCGTTATACAGCTCCGCATTTTTTGCTCGGCTGTTATTCCAGTCCAAGATATGCGGCAGTTTCTGTAATAAAACCGCAGCCTGTATGGTATCCATGCGGCTGTTGATGCCTTCTATTTTGTGAGCATGTTTTTTTAAAGCTCCGTGATTTACAAACATGCGAATTTTTTCGGCCAAAGTATCATCATTGGTTATTACGGCTCCGGCATCGCCGTAAGCTCCGAGATTTTTCCCCGGATAAAAACTAAAAGTAGCCGCATGCCCGAAAGTTCCGACATACTGTCCTTTATATTCTGCAAAATGCGCCTGGGCACAATCTTCGATCATATACAAATTATGCTTTTCACAAACGGCTTTAATTATTTCAATTTCAGCCGGTTGCCCGTACAGGTGAACCGGAATTACGGCTTTGGTTCTGTCGGTAATTTTTTCTTCAATTTTTGAAGCATCCATATTGGAATACTCATCTATATCAACAAAAACGGGAACAGCACCGGTTTGGCCAATGGTTTCGGATGTGGAAATCCAAGAATTAGCCACGGTAATTACTTCATCGCCCGGTCCGATATTCATCATGCGTAATGCGGCATAAATGGCATCGGTGCCGTTGGCCAGTGCAATGCAATATTTTACGCCGTATTTTTCGGCATAGGCTTTTTCGAACTCTGCTACTTCCGGGCCTTTAATAAAAGCCGTACGATCAATAACCGATTGAATAGCACTGTCTATTTCTTTTTTTAAAGAAAGGTATTGTGTGTGTAAATCTACAAAAGGGACTTTCATGGATGTATATTTTTATTTAATCTTTTTAGCGGGATTACCTACATAAACACCGGCTTCCGTAATATCTTTAGTTACCACCGAACCTGCACCTACCACCACATTATCGCAAATATTAACCGGCAGTATGGTTGCATTGGTACCGAGAGAAACATTATTCCCGATTTTTGTGGATTTCCACAAAGATTGGTCGCCGCCGGCCGGTCCGCCTTTTTCAAACAAATCGTTGATAAACATAACTCCGTGCGAGATGAAGCAGTTATCACCAATTTCAACCAATTCACATATAAAGGCGTGAGACTGAACTTTAGTGTTATCTCCAATTTTTACACCTTTTTGAATTTCAGTAAACGGCCCGATAAAACAATTGTCACCGGTGGTAATTTCATAAACATTTACCGGCTCAACAATTTTCACATTCTTCCCGAATGAGTTATCGCGTATTTGGCTTTGGTATATTTGGGCTTTGTTCATGCTGTATTATTTTATTCCCAACTTACATTTTTGGGGATGAAAACGTAATTCTACTTCTTTTCCGGTTTCCACCGATTCGTAAATGGCAGAAATAAGCTCCAGGCTTTTCCGTCCTTCAAAACCGCCGATTAAGCTTTTGGTATTAGTTCTGACGGCATGAACGATATCTTCGTAATAAGCCTTATGCCCAAAACCATAGACATTTGGGGGGTTTTCATAATATTCGTTTTTCACGGTTCCATCTTCGGCAATCGGCTCGGTAAAATTCCAATGCCGAATTTCATTCACGGCAAAACCGCCAATTTCCACACTTCCCTTCTCGCCCAAGACGGATACCGAACCTTCCAAATCTTTGGGACGCGTGGCCGTAGTGGCCTCAATGATTCCCAAAGCGCCGTTTTCAAATTTCAAAACTACGGCTGCCGTATCTTCGGCTTCAATATCTACCAATGCGGTGGTGCTTTTGGCAAAGACGCTTTCAACCGGCCCCATGAGCCACTGCAACAAATCTACGTGGTGGCTTGCCTGATTGGCCAATACACCGCCGTCGGTCGCCCATTTTCCGCGCCACGAAGCTTGGTCATAATAATTTTGATCGCGCGACCAACGTACGCGCACGGTTCCCATAACCAATTTCCCGAAGCGCCCATCATCCAAAGCTTCTCTCAATTTAACCACGGGCAAATTAAAGCGATTTTGTTTTACCACAAAAAGTTTACAATTATTTTCGGCACAAGCCTGAATCATATTGTCGGCATCGCGCAAAGTCAAAGCCATGGGCTTTTCTACAATAATATGTTTTTTGTACTGTGACAAATGTATCACATGCTCGGCATGGTTTCCGCTTTCGGTGAGAACGCTTACAATATCGATGTCTTCGTTTTGCATCATTTCGTCCATATCAGTATAATACGGCAAATTGAAACGTTCTCCGAGGGCTTTGGCTTTTTCTTCAATAATATCGCAAACGGCAACGAGTTCCGAATCGGTAATTTGTCCTCCGCCCAAAAGTTCAGAGTGTTTTTTTGAAATTCTTCCGCAGCCTACTAAGGCAAATTTTAACTTATTCATAATGTGTTTGTTAGAATCGAGATAAAAGTATTCCGGTTAGTATTTGAATAGTTACAAAAGTTCGCATTGTCATTATATATCTCTTCCATAATCTTTTATAATTTCTCGGATAATCAGCTCTGATGAATTGCCCTGTCCATATAATTTTTTATCAAATATGATTTTATTCTTTTTAATATCTTCATAGGCAAGCATAATTTTCTCTCTGTCGGCGCCAACTAAAATATTGTACTTACTGTCAACAAGCTCAGTCCATTCGGTTTCATCGCGCATTGTAACACATGGCTTTTCAAAAAAGAAAGCTTCTTTTTGCATTCCTCCGCTGTCCGTAAATACAGCATCAGAATTTTTTAGTAAAAATAGTATTTGCAAATAACCAACCGGTTCGATAACTGTAATATTTCCGATTGGTATTTTCTTGTTTTCAATGATTTTTTTTGTGCGAGGATGTAGCGGAAGAATGACGCTTTTATCCTTTGCTATTCGATTAAGGGCGTCAAATATTTGTTCTAACCTGTCCTCACTATCTGTATTCTCTGCACGATGAACTGTGGCAAGAATATAGTTCTGCGGCATATCAATATTCGGCTTTTTAGCCATCTGTCCGTAATACAAAGCAGAATCGAACATTACATCACCCACATTCAAATATTTAGTTTTAAAAGTTGCAAAACCCTCCTTACGCAAGTTCTCGACTGCGGTATCCGTCGGACAAAATAAAATATCACTTATCCTGTCAGTTAATATTCGGTTTATTTCTTCCGGCATATTCATATTGTACGACCTTAAACCGGCTTCTATATGCAGCAATTTTATATTCATTTTTTTTGCAGCTAAAGCTCCGGCTAAAGTAGAATTTGTATCACCATAAACAATAACATAATCCGGTTTTTCATCCATCAATATTTTTTCAGTTTTCTCAAGTATCTTGCCTGTCATAGCCCCGTGAGAAAGATTATTGACATTCAAATTGTATTTGGGCTTAGGAATTTTCATTTCATCAAAGAAAACTTCACTCATATTCTGATCAAAGTGCTGCCCTGTATGAATGATGGTCTCAGAAATATTTTCATACTTAATAAGTTCTCTGCTTATTGCTGCAGCTTTAACAAACTGCGGTCTGGCTCCTATTATTGTGATTATTTTCATTCTAAAACTTTTTTATAAACATTTAAAAACCGAGTTTCTTCATTTTCCCAATTATACTTTTGCTGTACTGCCTCCTTTCCGTTTCGCCCCATTTCATAGCATAATTCAGGATCTCCTGCTAAATTGTTTATTACTTTTCCAATTTCCGAGGCAGAAGACGGATCAACACAAATACCGCATTTGTTGTTCTCAATGATTTGTTTCCACAAAGGAAAATTGGAAGCAATTACAGGTATTCCGGCAGCCATATACTCGAATAGCTTGTTAGGCTGCGCATTAATGTGGTTTGGTTCAGGCATAAAAGTAACACAACCGGCAATTGATTTATTTAACTCAATATTCATTTGCTCTCGATTCATATAGCCAAGATACTTAACCTTTTCCCACCCTGCAAGTTTTTTACATTTTTCATACAAAGCATCATCTTCAAAATTGCCGCCTAAAACCAGCTGAACATTAGTATTATCTAGCGATTCGATCAAGGACAGTATCCCGCGTATGCGTGATATAGCACCAACATAAATAATTTGCTTCTCTTTTTCGGCCGATGATGATTTATCCGAAACAAATTCACTTCGAAACGGATAATTATTTATGCTCTCAGCTGCCGAATTTATTTTTAAAAAACGTTGTTTGATAAAATCCGTTGCAGTTACAATAAAATCCAATTTTTTAACTTTATTATCCTCGTAATATTCAGTAAGAAAAGCCAGTAATGATCTTAAATATTTTGGGATATAATGCTTACTCTTTAGCTGTCTGGGAAGATCTTCGTGGGCATCATAAATTACTTTTTTCCCTTTCTTTTTAAGTTTAACAGCAATGCGCAATAATTCCGGATCGTGAATATGGTACACCTCGGCATCCAGAGATAAAGCCTTTTTATATACTTTATTTACGGAATATATCATGCGCTTTATTCTGTTTTTTTCACGTCCGACATCCAAAATAGTAATATTATCAGCTACTTCATCTCCAAGCGAATCCGCTACGATAAGGTAAACATCAAACCCGGCTGCAAGTAAGCTTTTACACTCCTTTTGAAAAATTCGGGTGTCATAGCGATTATGAACGGATGTAAGATGTACTGCTTTCATGGTTTCTAAATTATTTGACAGAATGATATTAAGAATACGATTGGTTCGCATTGTATGTATTTTGTAAAAATATATATGAAAATATTATTAACAAAAATACCCCGTGTGTTAAAAGACTGGTAAATAAGGCGCTACTGAGAAAAGTAAACATCGTTATTATAAATACCCCGTTGTACTCAGGACTGATTTTAAAAGAATCAATAAGCTTTATTATTCCTGCCACAATAACTGAAAAGAACACCGGCCCTATATGCCCCAGGTGCATAAAGCCGTCGGAGATAAAGCCGTTGTTGGCACTCACCTGGGGTTTCCCCCAATATATCGAAGCAATAAGGTTCGAAGGTTGTAAAGAATAGGAATAGTCCACATAATCACTTAAAAAACTATTACCGAAAAACACCGGCTTGCCGGCAAAAAAGTCAAAATATGACTCATTTAAAATTGCAGGAATGAAGAATACACGCCGCACAAAAGTACCTTCAATATTCAGGTATTCGTAATACTCAGTTGTAAAACGGCTTGCAATAATTACAAAAATAATACCGCTGAAAATTGTCGCAACCTGTGCTCCCGGTTTTTTAATTATATAGAGCATTACAGCCACTATGGGGGCAAATAAAATAACTTTATGCGACATGGTCACAAATAAATACAACAAAAAAAACAGGGCGCCCCAATAAGCAATTTTTCTGTTTTTTTTAAACCCAAACAACAGCAGGGCGGGTAATATTATCTTCACTAACCAGCTCATGGTATAACGGATATAGCTTCCGGCTAAATCTTTAGCTTCAGCTCGCTGTATATAAACATTCCGGTCAAGAGAAAAAACAGAAAAATTTACATCCCAACGATATGTCATGAAATACGGAATAAGCATAAGCAAACTTATACCGAAAAGCAATAAAGCTTGGTTTTTGGCTGTTATTTTCAAGCTATAAGCCTGTCTTAATCGTATTTGACCGACAATAATCAAGAGTAAAATAAAAAAGCTGATATGCAGAATAATGCTAAAGTTAAAGTCCATAAACTGATACAAAATCAAATTCGGAATCAGCATCATCACGATAAAAAACATGGCCGTAAAATAGGTAAAGGGAGTTTTTATTCGGTTAGCCAAAAAGGAAAGAAATAGGAATATCAATTTCGCAAGAATATACTTCCTCAAATCAAAGTCATAAAAAAATATATGATAGACATCGCTGACAAATACTTTATAGGAGTATTCCAGCAGAAAGTAAATTGTCAGTATCAATACAAAATTGATGATACGGAAATTGAATCTTTCCAAGAATTTATTTAGCTTTTGAATCATATTTGTAAAAACAAGTGGCAAAAATAAAAAAATTAGCTCTCTAAAAAAATGATTTTATTATACAGTTCCCCGGCAAAATTATCAAGAATGGCTTATTATCCGAACCGGCCCATAAATAATTACAGCTCAAGAAAACGAAGAAATCCAAATCGGATTAAAAAAAGAATAATTGTAGCAAACGCTAAACGTAAAAGCGTGTATCTAAGCACATACCACACATCTACTTTCACTATATTGAGCAAATACACAGCTACCCCGCCCCACATCAAAGCACCCGCCACTCCGAAAAGCAAAACAGCAGTTTGTTCGTCTTCGAACCAAAGGCCGCCAACAAGAAGAGCCGATAGGCGTAATCCAAAAAGCAGTCCGTAAAAAACCATTGACTCGGCTTGCCGCTCAAGAACACTGAAAAGCATGGCCAAAGGCGATGCTATGAAAACAAATAATATTGCCGGGCTCAGAAATTGCGTAAAACGTCCGGCAGTCTGCCATTCAGCTCCGAAAACAAAGGGGAAAATATAATCGGCAAAAGCCATTAGTATCATCATGGGAACAAAACCTATGAGAAACATCTTTTTATACAGTTCAAGCGTAATATGCCTGAGTTTTTCGGGATTATCTTTTTGCGCGGCGGCATTACGAAAAAAGACCTGTCCCACGGCGTGTCCCAAAACCATAGCCGGTACGCTGAGAACGCGCATCGACAAGGAATAATAGCCCACAATGGCTTCGGCAAAGAAAACGGAAAGCATAAATACGGGAATCTGCAACGAAAGAATATTAAGAAAAGCCGAACCGGTTGAAAACATGGGAAAACGCTTGTAACGAACTGCGTTCAAGCACATTCTCGAAAAAGAAAAACGTTTTATAAAATGAAAATCCTGCCGGAAAACTTTTGTAATGAAAATTGACACCATAAGTAACCACCCGAGCAAATACCCGAACACCAGACCTCCGGCTCCTTTAGCAAAAGCTATCCAAGACAAATTAATGCCTCCGACTGTAATGCCGCGCGCCACATTAGCACGAGCAATTCCGCCGTACTGTTTTTTTCGGTTAAACCAATAATTTAATGCTTTGTAAGAGCCAACAATAGTAATTCCGGGCGGTACGGCATAAATCCAGTATTTGAGCCGTTCGCTGCCTAAAATTTTCACAACCCAATCTCCAAAAAAGTAAGCCGCAACAAAAAATAAAGTGCCCACCGAAACTGCTGTCAGCAAAGATAAAACCAAAACATGAAAGGCATCTTTCCTATGTTTCGGGAGCATTACTGCCAAATCATATTGGCCGGTTGCCAAAACGGCAAAAACATTTACAAGCGATGTATAAAGGGCATACAAGCCAAAATCTTCCGGACTGTAGAAACGCGACAAAATGGGCGATATAAGCACCGGTATGGCTTGCGCAATAACGGTTCCGGTCATTAGCTTTGACACGTTTTTTACAAATTCGGATTTGACGTACTTTTGAATCAGCTTCTGTATCATACAATAGTTAGGACAGGATAAATTTCATCAAAATTATAATAAAATTGATAAAAATATGAAACTTTTTAAAAATTCTACTGCAATATTGTGTTCTGTTTGCCTAATCCCGGCAAGAACAAACAATATCAATTATTTTTTCATAGTATAATGCATATTCATCCCACAAGGGAGAATTGATATTATTGTTATGCCACAACAATACAAAATTTCCGCCGTACTTTTGAATTTTTTTGTAAAGTCGCTTTATTTCCGGGAGTGCGCTTTTGGGATTTGGGTATTGTTCTCGCAGCGCTACATCCATAACTATTAAAGGGCGTTCACGCAAAGCTAATTGGCGGCGCTCTATAATGTCAAAAAGCGGAAACTCTCGAGCTGTTCCCGCTCTGAAACCAAGTCTGTGCCTAAACCCCAAAGTACTGTCTGTCTGTAAAGCTTTTTTATCCCAAATACGCCATGTAACCGGATTGTGAAAACGCAAGAAATGTTGTCTTCCCTCACTGACCGGCTTTCGAGTGTAAGCATTAATACGTGCCAACTCCAAAGCAAATTGTTTTTCATTTTTATGAGAACTGTAAGAGCCGTGTATCCCTATAATGTGATCTTGCGCTTCAAGTTCCTTAATAAGCGTTTTAGTTTTCGAGCTGCTTATTGAATATTTTACATCTTTTTCGCCCGGCTCGCCGGCTATAAAGTAAAAATGTGATTTCATACCGTACTTTTCCGAAACATCGGCCAGATAATCGTAGGTATCATAAGGGTCTGCGGCTTTTCCGCCAAGCAAAGCCGTGTATTCCCCCACAGTTTTAAAAAGCTGATTAAAACTACGGCGTTTCAAAAGATCGCCCCCGGCCTTCTTTATAAAACTAAAAAAACCGGAATATTTATATAAAAAATCAACATCATGCGTAATAACAGCTTGGTAAGTGTTTTCATTAATATTTTCAATTCCGGCGGATTGTAATAGTTTTTTTAAAAACATAAAATATTCATCGGCCACCGGGCGATTACTAATGCTGTTTTTTACTGCAAACAGCATGTTTTCCGGAGTTCGTCCGTGAATATCTTTCTCCTCGATCACATACTCTTCCCAGCGGCTCAGCATAAAAAAAGCAGAAGCAAAAATATCGAGGCCACATTCAATTATATTGTTACGCTCTGAAAAATAATTATTTCCGAAGATTATGGGCAATCGGTTCTCGAAAGTATAAGGATTGGGATCCAAAAACTTTAGTGTTTGAGGCAAAGCATTTTTCTGCAAATACGATTGTTCGCTTTTAATATTACCAAAGAAGGCATCGTGAAAAATTATTTTTCTCCCGCTTTCAAAATGTATCTCATAATTATCAACGGCTGCTTGCTGAAAAGTATAGTCAAGCCCTGCAAATTCGGAAAAAAGAATATCAGCGGCATATTTCTTTTCTTCATAAAATCCGACGGGCACAAGCAGTTTAATCATTAAATCTGTTTATTAGACTTAGAGGCTTCCACAAAACGTTTGTATTCCATAATATTATCAAAACGTTCTATGGTTTTATGAGCCGCTTTAAGCGAAGGCGGCGATACAAATATACCATTATAAATAACGATGCCTTTGTTTTCTTCGGCTGCCTCTTTGGACAGTCGAACAATTTCTCTTGCTTTTTCCACTTTATCTTCGTCGGGCGTATAGCCGGCATTGGCAATGGGTAACTCGCGCGGAGACATGATCAACATGCCTTCAAAACCCATAACATTGGCTTGTCGAATATGCTTTTTCAATCCTTCAAAATCGCCTACCTTAACATACGGCGTATCAATGGCCAACAAATCGTGCGCTTTGGCTGTCATGGAAACAATGTGACGCGGCACGGCAATTCCCTGCGCATCTTCACCGTGTTGGCCTTCTTGCTCTGCCAGAAAGTCTTCGCTTCCGAAAAGCAATCCGATGATACGATCCGAAGCCGTGGCTATTTCATTTAAGCGCACAATACTTTCGGGTGTTTCAATTAAAGCTATTATGTCAAAATAACCTTGGGGCAGGCCCAAAAGTTTTTCTTTAAGCGAAAGCTGCGCATCAAAAGCAATCATATCACGTGCAGTGCGAGCCATAGGATATACAAATCCGTTGAGATTGGGGCTTACTACTGCATCCGTATCTAATAAAGTCATACCGCTTTCCAAAGGGTTGATTCTTACATAGACCGGACGGTCATCGGGAAGTTCATGAGAAAGAAAATCTCTGAGTGTTTCGCGGGCTTCCTCTTTTTTATCATCCGGAACGGCATCTTCCAAATCAAAGACAATCGCATCAGCCTCGGTTTGAAATGATTTATTAATATATTTTTTATTATGTCCTGCCGTAAAGAGGAGTGAACGGTGAACAAGTTTTCCGGTAAATTTTGTTTTCATCTGCTTATTTTTAATTTTTTGAATTAGCCATTTTATTAATATTCACATTATCTTGATTCACAGGCTTTACAAAAGCTATAATTTGCAAAAAATGTTTCTTCGATTAAGAATGCCGGCTACAAAATATGATTTTTTCTCGCATTTATATTCTATCAATCCCCCTGCCCTTCCGAAATAATCGGAACAGGCACTTCTCCAAGGGGGAATGCGTAAAATGCCGGTGTGCTGTAATTTTAAAATTTGTCGTACTCATACGCCTAATTCAATTAATTTTTTTCAAATATAAAAACTTATTCCAAAATCATGGCCTAACGAATCAGGCCAAAATAATATTTCTATGAACTTGATGAATCATTTTAAAGGCACAAGCACTTTCCGAGAAAAGGACAATATCTTTTCATTGTTTTGGTTAAAAGCTGTGGTTTTCACCTGCACAATGCCTCGGTCAGGTTTGGATTTGGACTGCCTTTTGTCCAGTACTTCAGTTTCGGCTGTTAGAGTATCTCCGATGAATACGGGCCCAAGATGTTTAACATCATCATAACCCAAATTTGCCACGGCTTTTCCGCTGACATCAGCCACTGAAATTCCTACTGTCACTGAAAAAACCAAAGTACCCACTACCAATATTTTTCCGTGCTGTGCATCTTGTGCGTACTTATGATTCAAATGCACCGGATGATGATTCATGGTCAGTAAGGAAAATAAATTGTTGTCTGATTCCGTTATAGTTTTGCTTAAGCTGTGACGGTAAATATCACCGATTTCAAATTCCTGAAAATATCGGCCGAATGGAAATGCTAAGTTCATAAAAAGTAAATTTTTAGAAAAGCCAAAGTAAGATAAAAAACAAATATCTGCAAAATCCAGCATTATGAAAATTAAAAACCGTATATTGACCTTTGGATGTTATGTGGATTTTACCTGTCGGATTATTTGGAGTACTTTAAAAACAGACAGTTATTAAATATTAACTTATTCATATATAAATAAGGTGTAAAATAGGACAAAATGCATTTTTTTAAAAATCTTTATAAAAAAAACAGCTAACTCTTTTATTAATAAAAAGAAAAGATATATATTTGCCACCCGCAAACAGAAAAACTATTTATTTAAAATATAAACATTTTAAAAATGACTAAAGCAGATCTTGTAAACGAAATTTCAAAAAAGACAGGTATTGAAAAAGTATCGGTTCAAAAAACTATTGAATCTTTTATGGACAGCGTAAAAGAATCATTGGTAAGCAATGAGAATGTATATTTAAGAGGTTTTGGCAGTTTTGTTACAAAAAAACGAGCAGAAAAAACAGCCAGAAACATTTCAAAAAATACAACCATTATTATACCGGAGCATTACATTCCTTCTTTCAAACCCTCAAAAAGCTTTGTAAACAAAGTGAAAGAAAACGTAAAGTAATCAGATTAGAATAAAAAAAATAACAAATACAAAAAACATATATAAGATATGGCAAGCGGAAAAAAGAAAAAAAGAAAAAAAATGTCAACTCATAAACGTAAAAAGCGTTTGAGAAAAAACAGACATAAAAGTAAGAAATAAACGGAAAAATTAATAAAAAAGAGCCAAACCGGCTCTTTTTTTGAAGCATACGACATTTTGGAAAAAGAATTAATCATAAATAAAGATAAGTCTGAACTTTCCATTGCGCTGCTTGAAAACAAAAAACTTATAGAGCTTCATAAAGCGAAGCACAACAGACAGTTCAACGTAGGTGACATATATTTGGCACGTGCAAAAAAAATTATGAACGGCCTGAATGCTGCTTTTGTGGATGTGGGTTATAAGCGTGATGCATTTTTGCATTATTTTGACTTAGGCCCCCAGTTTAATTCGCAACAAAAGTTTATAAGATTGGCGATGAATAAAAACTCGCCTACCATCAAGCTTCCGGATTTCATACCGGAGAAAGATTTAGACAAAAAAGGAAAAATATCAGACGTTCTTCAAGCCAATTACTTGGTAATGGTTCAAATTGCAAAAGAACCCATATCAACTAAAGGCCCGCGGCTTACATCGGAAATATCCATAGCCGGCCGAAACTTGGTACTCATACCCTTCTCAAATAAGGTTTCGGTATCACAAAAAATTGTGAACAAAGAAGAACGTAACCGACTGATAAAGCTCATTAAAAGCATTAAACCCAAAAATTTTGGGGTAATTATAAGAACCGTTGCAAAGAATCGCCGAGTAGCTGTTCTGGACGAAGAATTAAGAGCATTGATAGCCAAGTGGGAGACCATAACCGATAAAGTAAAAACGGCAGAAGTCCCGGAAATGCTTGTTGGCGAGTTAGATCGACCGGCCGCATTGATGCGCGATATTCTGAACGATTCGTTCAGCTCAATACACGTAAACGATTCAAAAATATTTTCACAGGTAAAAGATTACGTAACTTCCATTTCGCCTGAACAGGCTAAAATTGTGAAGCTCTATTCCGGCGGAAAAAATATTTTTGAGCAATTTGGAGTTTACAAACAAATAAAAGCTTCCTTCGGAAAAACCATTAACATTCAAAGCGGTGCTTATCTTATAATAGAACATACCGAAGCCCTGCACGTAATAGACGTGAACAGCGGCAACCGTTCTAAAAAAGCCAACGACCAGGAAAGCAATGCTCTTGAAGTAAATATGCTCGCTGCCGAAGAAGTAGCCAGGCAATTGCGGTTGCGTGATATGGGCGGTATTGTTGTGGTGGATTTTATTGATATGTACTCGCGAGAAAACCGCAGAAAAATTTACGACAAAATGAAATCGGAAATGGCTAAGGATAAAACCAAGCACGCCATTCTGCCTTTAAGTAAATTTGGTTTGATGCAGATTACGCGCCAACGCGTTCGGCCGGCCACCAATATTGAAACTAAGGAAACTTGTCCTACATGCGACGGCACCGGAGAAGTTACTCCAAGTATTTTATTTATTGATGAAATTGAAAGCCATCTGCGTTATATTGCAGAAAAACACAAAGGCACCATTCACATCAGAACACATCCTTATATAGAAGGATTTCTTAACCGCGGTTTGTTATCACCACGCATCAAATGGATGCTGAAATACAAACGAAGAATTATGGTTCATCCTGTCATTACATACTCTTTTCTGGAATATAATTTTTATGACAGTAATATGGAACTAATCAAAGTAAACTAACTACTTTGAGATTTTAAAAAATTAAGAATAAATCCGGCAGCACGTGATGAAGCACCCGTTCCGCCGGATTTTTCTTTTATTGCGGCATAAGCAGTTTTCATTTCTTTTATATAAACTTCATCGTTCAACAAACGATGCAGTTCTTCCGACAGATTTTTCAAATTCATATCATTCTGTATGTATTCCTTTATAATAGGAGCATCGGCTATAAGATTCACAAGCGATATATATTTTATGTTAACCAAGCGTTTGGCTATTTGGTATGAAAAATAATCACCGCGATAACACACCAACTGCGGCACACCAAAAAAAGCAGTTTCCAATGTGGCCGTTCCGGAAGTAACTACGGCTGCACGAGCATGTTTAAGCAATTCATAGGTTTTATCGTAAACCAAAGCCGTGGAATGATTTTTCATATACTGTGCAAAAACCTTAGGTTCCAAGGCCGGAGCAGCTGCAACCACAAATTGATAATCGGGAAACATTTCACTGAGCTTTAACATCATAGGAAAATGATGTTTAATTTCCTGCATGCGGCTGCCGGGCAGTAAAGCAACAATCGGGCGTTGATCCAAACCGTTTTCATTAATAAACACCTCTCGGGAAGAACGCCTGTTAAGCACTTGTTCGGTTACATCTAATAAGGGATTGCCGGGAAAATCCACATCCAAGTCATTTTGGGCAAAGAATTCTTTTTCGAAAGGAAAAATCACCAATAATTGATCCACATAAGCCTTTAGCTTTTTAATGCGTGATTTTTTCCATGCCCAAACTTTGGGTGCAATGTACCAAATTACTTTTATGCCTTCCTTCTTTGCAAACTCGGCAATGCGTAAGTTAAAGCCGGCATAATCAATCAATATTAGTGCATCGGGTCGGTAAGCAAGAATGTCTTTCTTACAAAATCGCATATTGGACCAAATGGAAGGCAGATGCATAAAAACATCCAGAAAACCCATATAAGCCGTTTCCTTATAATGCTTTACAAGTGTATTGCTTTCGCGCTTCATTAAATCGCCGCCCCATACACGAAATTCAGAATTAAAATCACGCTCTTTTATGGCTTTTATCAAATTGGAGCCGTGTAAATCTCCGGATGCCTCGCCTGCTATGACATAATATTTCATTGATTAGGGTTATTATTACTCAAAACTGAAATATACTTATTAATAGAGTTTCTGCTGTAAAGTAAACACGAAAGTCATCTTTATTATAAAATCGATAATTTAGTAAAAATCACCCACATGGCAATCAAAAATACAGCCAATATAATCCCTCGTACGGTTTGATATCTCTTTTTTCTCAAAAATATATAAAAAAGCAATAAATCGGCTATTGTACAAAGGCTTAGAATATTGGTGAGAATTTGCCCTTTTTTCAAACCGAGAAAAAAAGTTTTAAGCGATGCTCCGCCTGTTTCACTAAATGCCCACACAAGCACGAAAACTAATGCAGGAAACAGCAAGCCCAAAATGAGTCCGAGCGGCATGTTATCATATTTTGAACGACCTTTGGGTGTTATAGTCATGGTATTAAAATTACAGGTTCCACTTTTTAAATTTATCAATATATTCATGAGCGGTAAATTCCGGCTTGATAGGCACAATGGATGCATAACCGTTCAATATGGCATATTCATCGGTATCTTCGGCGCCGGCTTCTAAGTTATTAAAAGTGCCGGTAATCCAGAATGCTTTACGCCCGTGCGGGTTGGCGGCACTTACAAATTTTTCTTTCCAAGCGCCTTTTGTAGCTCTGCAAAATTTAATGCCTTTTATGTCGGTTGTTTTCGGGTCGGGAAAATTAACATTAAGGCTTACTCCGGCCGGCAGACCATCGGAGAATGTTTTATCCAATATTTTTTCGATAAAAGGGCGTACCGCTTCAAAATTCGAATCGGCTTCATAATTATTCACCGAAAAACCCACCGCCGGTATTCCGTTAATAGTGGCTTCAATAGCGGCTCCCATTGTTCCGGAATACAATACACTTACCGATGTATTGGCTCCGTGGTTTATTCCGGAAAGCACAAAATCGGGTTGAATGTCGGAAATTTCATGTATGGCAATTTTCACACAATCCACCGGCGTTCCCGAGCAGGAATACTCAGTATAATTTTCCGATTCCTGAATTTTTCGGTACAAAACGGGAAGCGATTGGGTAATGGAATGCGATTTGGCCGATTGCGGACCGTCAGGCGCAGTTACCATTACACGTCCGTATTTTTTTGCAATATCTATCAATAATCTCAGGCCTTTTGCTTCTATACCGTCATCATTGGTTACCAGTATTAAGGGTTTCTTTTTTGTATCATTCATTGTTTCAATATTTTCAGTTTTTGCACGCAAGTTTTATTTCACTTATAAAAAATCGAGTTCAAAGATACAGAATCAGATTTTGCAATCCATATTTTTTCAGTAATTTTAGGCGTTTAAAAATAAATAATTAAACCGAATTATAAAACACAAAGCATAACAAAATCAAATACAGACAGATAACAAACTATGTTTACATTATTAAAAAAAGAATTAAGCGAATTTTTCAGCACACTTACCGGTTATATAGTCGTTATTGTATTTACGGTACTTAACGGCTTGTTTATTTTTGTTTTCCCCGGTGAGTATAATTTGCTCAATAATCGCTTTGCGCATTTGGATACCTTATTTTTTATTGCACCTTGGATATTTTTATTTCTTGTACCGGCCATAACTATGCGCCTTATTGCCGATGAAAGAAAAAGCGGCACTCTGGAACTATTATACACCAAACCGGTTACACGCCTGCAAATAATATTTTCCAAATATTTGGCCGGTGTTGTATTGGTACTGTTTTCGCTTATTCCGACTTTAATCTATTTCTTAAGTTTGCTTTGGCTTACCGCTGAAGGCTCTTCACCGGACACCGGAGCAATTTGGGGCTCATACATCGGTTTATTTTTACTGGCGGCCGTTTACACCGCAATCGGCATATTCGCCTCATCGCTCACCGAAAATCAAATCATTGCTTTTTTGATTGCGGGTTTTATATCATTTTTTGTTTACATAGGTCCCGATACATTAAGCGGTTTTGAGATTTGGGGCAACTACGGAAATATCATCAAAAATCTGGGTATAGATGCGCATTATCGCTCAATAAGCCGTGGTGTAGCCGATTCAAGAGATATTATATACTTCTTGGCCGCTTCAGGTATATTTCTGATATTAACCGAATATGTTACACTTAAGAAAAAATAGTCAAAATTGTTAATTATCACATAATTTTCATTAAAAGAATAAGCATTAAGTTATGAAACTATTTTCATTCTCGCAGCCCGGCATCCGAACAGCAGCACTCATTGCAGGCATAATAATTGCTGCCTGGCTGCTTTCAATCCCGAGATTGCGTATTGATTTAACATCAGAAAAACGCTATACGCTTTCGGATTTCACAAAAACTACTTTGGAAGAATTGAATGACATTGTATATCTAAAAGTATATTTAGAAGGCCCGGAAATGCCGGTAAATCTGAAAACTCTGAGAAATGCCGTAAAAGAACAGTTGGAAGAATATAGAGTTTACGGCGGAGATAATTTTGAATTTGAATTTATTAATCCGTCTGAAAGCTCAAAACAAGAACAACGATTTGCCATGTATGAGAAATTAGCCAAAGCCGGACTGTTCCCCATAGAAGCGCAGGAAGTCAGCGAACAAGGTAGAAGTTCTCAGAAAATGGTATTTCCCGGCGCCATTATCAGTTACAAAGGGCGCGAATTGGGTGTGAATCTGCTGAGCGCCACGCCCGGAGTTGCTCCCGAAAGCGAAGTGAATGTAAACCACTCCATGGAAGAGCTGGAATATCGGCTGACCAATGCCGTACAAAAAATAACCCGAAAAGAAAAGCCACAAATTGCTTTTACCGAAGGACACGGAGAACTTTCGGAATACGGGCTTATGGATATTTCGCGCGTACTCTCGGAGTACTACGAGGTGAAGCGCGGAAGCATAGGCGGACAAATAGGCATATTGGATGATTTTAAAGCCATTATTATAGCCAAACCCCAAAAAGAATTTACCGAACAAGACAAATATGTGATTGACCAATACATTATGAACGGTGGTAATGTGCTGTGGCTTACCGAAGGGGCAGTAACCAATTTAGACAGCCTGTTTGAATCGTCCTATACCATGGCACTGGGCAATGAAACCGGATTGGAGGACATGCTTTTTAATTACGGCGTACGCGTAAATAATAACCTGATAATGGACAAACAATCGGCGCCTATCGGAATACGTGTAAGAGGCGCCGACGGAGAACCGCGGATAGAAATGTTTCCTTGGTACTATTTCCCGGTAATAAGAAGCGAGAATAATCATCCGATTTCAAAAAATTTAGATTATATCCGAACGGAATTCGTCTCCAGCATCGATACACTCACAACACAGGAAGGTATTAAAAAAACTGTGCTTCTGAAGACAAGTTCCTACTCGCAAACCGAACAAGTACCCGTGCGCATAGAGCTCGCGCAAGCCAACCGCATGCCGCCGGATGCCTATTTAACAAGCGGAAAACAAACCATTGCGGTACTTCTTGAGGGTCGGTTTGAATCAGTTTTCAAGCTGCGTTCTCCGCAAAGTTTTTTTCCCGAAAAAGGCATTCCCGAACCCAAATATAAAGGCGCGCACTCTAAAATGATTGTTGTAAGCGACGGAGATATGGCCAAGAATCACATTTCAGCCGATAATCGTCCCTACCCCGTAGGTTTTGACATTTTCACAAAAGAACGTTTTGAAGGCAATGAACAATTTATTCTGAATGCCGTAAACTATCTCTGTGAAGACGGCGGACTCATGAGTATCCGTTCTCGTGAGCTAAAAATACGGCTTTTGGATACGGAAAAGATTCAGAACCACCGCTTGCTTATTCAAATATTGAATATTGGTATTCCGGTCATAATAATTCTAATTTTTGGTTTTGTTGTAACTTTTGTAAGAAGAAGAAAATACAAATAAACAAAAAAAACCCGACAATAACTGCCGGGCTTTTTTGTTTATTGGTTTAACAATTATTGCCTGATAAATTTTATATTATAAATGCCTGTATCGGTTTGTAAGTTCATAAAATAAATACCGGCTGCAAAATGCTCCGTGAATGCACTGTAGCGGTTTATGTTTCGAGCCTTATCTTTGTGTACAATACTGCCTTTTATATCCTTAATTTCAATAAGAACGGATTTTTGATACTCATCAAATGAAATATTCAGAGATTGATTCACGGGATTTGGATAAAACGTGATTCCGGCTTGCGACAATTCATTTATCGCAGTAGTAACCGTTAGTTCGCCAACATTACTCGTCAGGCTGCCGCAATCACCGGCAACAATAACGTCATAGCTACCTGCATCGCTTATTTCAACCGGAGAAATAAGCAAAGTATGCGATTGCGAGCCCGATATATTACCGCCATCGGTTAAATCGGATCCGTCTTTGCGCCACTGATAAACAAGGTTTATACCGGAAGCCGAAACGGTAAGTTCGGCATCATAGCCGTTCTCTGCCGAGGCGTTTTGCGGATGTACACTAATGGTTGTTTCCAATTTTTCAAGAAGAAGAGAATCCGTTGGCAAAGACTCAATATATTCATCGCTGTATAAAGCGGTTACTGTATATTGATAGCTCTCGCCACATGAGATTTCCACCTCAAAGGTAGTTTCATCGGCGGGTAAAATACCGCTGATATCCGCGCCGTCTTCATAAACACGATAGCCGCTCAAAATATATTTAGCCGATTTTTGAATATCTTTTTTTATCGATTTCTCATTTTCAGAAATCAACGGGGCTGTTTCAAAAGTCCTTGATAACTCATTTCGGCCGGAAGCAATGTATGTTTTAGTTCCGCCTTCACCTTCCGTATAAAACCCTTGACAATATTCTCTTGCTTGAGAACCGTCGGAATAATAATACCAACTGTCGCCGTCATAAACATACGAATGACCGGAATTATCCGACAAAACTTTAAATAGTGAATAAGGTGATCCGTCCTCCGCGATAATTTTTACCCCCATAAAAAAATCATCCGTAAGTACAATGCCTTCCGCCAACTGAAAAGTTACTTCAGTGTTGCTTACAGCTTCTACTTCCGGAGACTCATAGAGTAATTTCGTAAAATCTGCCGAATAAATTACAAATTTAAAGGTAGCATCGGTCCAATCACTGCCCGGATCATAAAAAGCATGCTTCATTTCGGTGATTTTGACCGGATAACTATAATCAAAATCAGCATTATCATACAAACTGCCGCGAATTTCGTAACTGCTCGAATAATTCATATCACCACCGATATTGCAATACTCTATCCAAGCATCGGTATTGTCACTGTTGGGCGGCAACCAACTCAAAACAGCAGAAGACTCAGCCCATTCGGCAGTTAAATTCTCGGGCGGATAGGTCGGACTTTTCGTTGTAAACTCAACCTGATTACCGTAACCCGTTCCGTTGGCATTTACGGCATAAGCTTTAACATAATATTTGGTTTCAGCCGTAAGCCCGGATATATTTGAAGAAAAACTGCCCATATTCACATTGGGTGAATTTTCTACTTGTATAACCCCTGTTCCGCCAATTACCGGATCCGAATCTTCGGAGTAAACAAAACCGCTTTCGCTTACCGGCTCTCCGTTGTCCGTAGTTATTTCGCCTTTTAAACTTGCCTTTGAATCTGTAATATTCTCGGCATTTTGAGTATTAACACTCGGCGGAAAACCCTCGCAAGTCATAGTCAATAAAGTTGTATATGGCTTACAATTATGCTTGGAAATGGCAAGGCTTACATCGCCCGACTCAATTATGGTATAATTAATTGAAGCATTTCCGCTGCCGTCGGCCTCGGCAGAAGCTATCAAACGATTATTTTGTACCAAAGTCAATAAAGCGCCCGGCTCTGTTGCAGTTACCGAGAAAGCATTGTCAGAGCAGTCGATATTGCCGGAATGACTTGCCGTAATGACATTATCATTGGGATTAGCCGTCCAAATCTTCATGCTCGGATCACCGAAATAATGAAACAATTCATACGTATATTGCGAAGATCCGGACCAGCTCAAATTTTGTTCCATGGCATACAGCCCTTGTTGCATTACATCGCCCATGCTAAAAATACCTTCGGCATTGCCGGACGTGTAATTATTACCCGAACCTGCCGAACCCATTACCGGATAAATACCCGGATCCGGCCAAAGCGCATCAATCATTCCTACGGCCAATGCATCGTTATAACCGCTCAAACTGTAATATGCAGCGGCCAATATGCCGATGGCTCCCTTATTATTCATACGTAAAAACTTTTCGGCAAAAGCATTTTCCAACTGAAATTCACCGGTATGGCAGTTCATGCTGAAAACTACCGGCAATAAGTCAGTATTGGTAAGATTATCCATTGAACTTGTTGTATATTCAGGATGTGCCCAACCGCTTCCGCCTTCATAGCCGTGATCGCGATGAAAAACTAAGAATTTTCCCGCATTTATTGATGCAGTAATATCCGCTTCGCCGCCGTCCCAAGCAAATCCGCTAGCTGGCAGCAATTCGGCCGGCAGCGGCTCTCCGTTGGAATAGGTACCGTTATTATAATTGGTTGGCGTATGAGCCGGATCGGTATAATAAATGCGCTCTACGGCATAGCTTTTAGTCAAAAGATAATCTCTAATTTCTTCGGAAGTATGGCAAAAACGCCGGGCGGCATATCCGTCAGCCGCCTCAGAACCTTCCACATCCTGAAACTGTGCACAATTTACGGCGTTTTGGTAAAAAGCAGCGGTATTGGGCGGATCAAACTCGTAATTAATAATTTTATTCACGACAACCCCTGCTTCCGCAGCTGATGAAACCGATATTCTGCCGTAAGCCATATCGGGGTGCCAATCGGTTTCGCTATCCATACAGGCAAAATACAAATCGGTGGCAAAGGAATCTTCTTCATCGGGTTCTAAATGCATTTCGCCGGGAACGGCATAAGTTCCGTCATGATCGCCGAAAATGAGAAAATAATCCGGTTTGGGAGACCAAGCATTATACCTATCGGCAATTGCGGTTTTCACTTGAGCAGCCGACCAGCTGTCTTCAGAAACTACTTCTACGGAATATCCAAGTTGTCGTTTGCTGTCTGCCAATAAATTGGCTTGTGAAAGGTATTCGGAATGCGTAAGTATGATATAATTCTTTGCTCCGGACTTACCGGATTTCACTCCTTTGGTATCTTTTCCGTCGGGAATACTTTCAGAATTAATAACTCGGCTTTTGAGCATATTGGTATAATGCAGGGAGTTATCACGAGCAATTTGGCCGAAACTGCCGGTTGCTCCTTCAAATTCAATTTTAAAATGAATTTTGGTATAAACACGCAGCGTTTTTTTAACCGGATTATACTGAATCGGGCGAGTTTCAACAAAAAACAGAGGCGTAGCCCGACTGTATCCTATATTAACAATCTCAACCACCTGCTCAGGATAAAAACTGTCAGATTTATAGATTGAGTAATCCTTTTCAAATTTCGGCGACGGGGCGCCTTCGGTATCTCTTGCGGGCTTTAAAGCAGGGTGAATCAAATACGGTTTATACTCATAATATTCAACATCCGTAATTTGTATCTTTGCTTTTGCACCGTATGGCCCCGCTACTATTTCGGTTTTTACGGGTAAAGCCGGTGCGCCGGCTTGGGCAGTTTTAGCAAGGCCTTTCATTGTCAATTGATTATATAAGGTGTCCTGTACTTTTTTATCAAAAAGAAAGGCACCCGTAAAGTTATAATCTACTTCAATACCGGCTTCAAAATGATTTTTAAAATTACGTTCAGATAGGGTCTTTTGTTTAGCAAAAGCTTGTTCGCCTTGCGTAAACGATAAAAATCGGTTCTGTGCGAAAATAAATCCCGACAGCAATAAGAATGTAACACAAAAAAGAATTAATTTTTTCATAACCCATGGTTTTTTTTGGAAAGAACTATTAACTAATTCGTAGGGGAGCTTTTGCATAGTTATAAACACAAAATAAACTATGCATACAAAATTAGTTTACAATTTACGAAAAAAAACGGTCCCTGTACCTATACATGCTGAAAAACAAGCATATAACCGATACATTAAAAGCCCGCTTATACAGCGGGCTTTCCCTACAACAACGGTTTATAAAAATCGGTTTATTGTTTTACAAATTTCTTCGAAACAAGCAAATCATCGGCTTGAATATTCAAAAAATACATTCCTGAAGCCAAATTGCTGATATCTATAATGTGTAAAGAAGCGTTCGGTTTACGCTCCTCATACAATAAGCTGCCCGTAATATTTCTGATCTGTATTTTGGAAGAAGAAATATCGCCGGGTACACGAATTTTCAGCAAATCATTAACAGGATTCGGATATATTTCAAATTCAGACCTTATCAAACTATTAGCTGAAACCGGGGAATCCGTAATATTAATATCATCTACAACTACACCATAACCCCAGCTTGCAGTCGCCTCAAAAGCAATAAAATATTCACTGCTCAGATTGGGTAATGCAATTTGCCGCTTAGTCCAGTCCGGAGTATCTTCGGTATATTCTTCCAATAAGCTCCAACTATCGGATTGGGAAGTCTTATAATAAATTCTGAGCTCATCCTGATCGCCTTCCCAAACTTGCTGAGCGTGCCAAAACTCCAAAGTAGCTTGCGTTAAACCGGAGAGATTAAGTTTCAGACTGATTAATTTTGATTTTTTATCAGTAAATGAGTCATTAAAAAACAAAGCATTGTAATTGCCGGTATTCGCCGATGAAGGATAACCGTTCATACCTCCGTTTTGGAAACCCCAACCGGCTCCTTCATAAGTCCAACAGTCGGGTGTGTCGCCTATTTCAAATCCTTCCGCAAAAGGCAAACTATAAGCATTGCCGCAGTCATTTACTTTTATATCCAGATACATGGTATTATTCCCGACATTTTCTTCGTTGTCAATCTCTATGGTTACGGAAAACGTGTGAATACCGGGCGACAGAAACAGCTCGGAAAACTGAAGCGTTTCAGTTTCATTTTGCACTAAACTGCCTTCCCACTGAATAGTTTCCCTGAATTCATCATTCAGACTGTATTTCACAGAGGCGGAGCTCATGTCAGCCGTTCCGCGATTTTTAATCACCACTGTCGGCACTACCGTTTGCGGCTCATAGTACTCTCTTTCAGGCACTTGAATATTGTAAATTTGCGCATCATAAGTATATACCACATCGTAAGGGCCGTAGCCGTCAATTGCTTCAAGGCCGGAATCCTCGGGATCCAACCAATTTTGCAGGCTTGTTTGGGGCGTAGCGCCGCCGGTCCAAGATGTTCCGAGCCGTCCGTACCAATCGGGGTCGGTATTTCCGCATGCAGCATCACCTCCGTGCAGTTGTCCTATAATTCGTCCGTAAGCATCGAACAAAGGCGAACCGGAAGAGCCGCCTTCGGTAGTTGTACCGTCATCCCAAGAACCTACGCGCCAATGGGTTTCTCCGCTACCCGGGCCGTTATAATAAGCAGATTCGGTAACACCGCCCGAAGCCCAACTGATTTTCTTAATATCGCCTGCCGGATGATGAATTCCCCAAACGGTTTCGTTTAACTCAGAGGCAAGTGTTCTGTTCCAACCGGCATAGAAAGGGCTGAATTCTTCGGTAGGCGCTGAGCTGAGTTCGGTTAGCCAAAAATCCGAATCGGAATTACGTGCCACATCCACCGCTCCGGATATGGAATTATAAGAGGGTGATTCATCGGGATCTTCACAAGTTTCGCTTTGCCAATTAAACCAATACACCAACGTTGACGGATCGGAATAGCAGTGATTGGCTGACAAAAAGTAAGGTTTACCGTCATAAGCTGTATTATTAATCAAAGCGCCGGAGCAAAACCCACTGCCGCCGGTTACCAAAATACCCACGCTGCGTATCTCATCCTCGCGCGGTGCGGCTTCCGGGCATGCTACATTTACATTGCAATCGCCGGAGCCTCCAAAAGCTTTGGAGAATTCATATACGCCTCGGTAACTGTGCGTAACTCTCGAAAGATTGATTTCTCCGGAGAATTCAACATGCGCCGGCTCATTGTATTCAACAATAATTTTATCGCCGGGAAGCAATGTGGCGGCAAACTTTCCGTCATCTCGATTATTGAAATCCGTAAATGCTCCGAGTATTTCTTTCTTATCGGGGGTATAAATAAAAAGTTCAGATCCTTCCGGCAAACGGTATTTTTCAAAAGTTAAGTTTATGGAAACAGCGCCCGGACTGTATATTCCCAAACGCCAAATTTTAGTTCCGTCTTTTAATGTGCTCCAAGTACCGGAGTTTTTTGTATCGAAATCGACCTCAATATTTTTCCCGAAACGCCAAGGCTGTCCGCCTTCATAATCGGTTTTTGCATCTTCGGCTTTGAGCGCTTCGGTATCAACCGGCGGCATTTTCTCAAAGAAAATTTCAGTTGTGATTTTTTTACTGTCCGTCTTAAAAGTTATCGGTTGTCCGCCCTGACTTATCTGAGCTGCGGAAGGTACGCCCATAATTAAAAAGATACCGGACAAAACAAAAAAATATGCTTTTTTCATATCCAAAAGATTTATCATTTCTAATTAAAACGATAAAACTATAAAAAAACTACTCCGAAACCATTCCATTTATCAAAAAAAGTTAAAAATATCCTGTATTTTATTCGAATGAAGCATTAATGCAGAAATACTTTGAATACTGCACTTTGGGAAACCGTATAGATTTTAATAAAATAAATGCCGGAAGGTAAATGCCCCATATTGGTTCTGAATGTTTTCGATGCTTCAATGGTTTCCGTCCACAGAAGTCGGCCGCTAAAATCTTCTGCCTGTATGGTGATATTTTTGTGAGCTTTAGGAAATTCTATATTTAAAACTCCCGAAGTGGGGTTTGGAAAAACATTAATGCGTTGAATCCAAACGTTTCCGGAAGCAAGTGCTACGAAAAGCTCGGCAGAATCGCTGTATATATCACCGCAGGCACCGGAAACGCACACATCATAAATACCTGCATGCGATTGGTCGGCTGAACAGATAACAAGTTGCGGGCTATTCACGCCGCTGTAATTTCTGCTGTTTTGTAAATCTATTCCGTCTTTGCGCCACTGAAAGCTGAGATTTGTTCCTGAAGCTTTAATGCTAAAAGAAACCTCCGCTCCCGAGACTGCAAATTTATTTTCGGGTTGTTTAATAATTTGGGCAGAGTCAGCAGCTTTAAGTAATAAAGTATCAGAGCTTATACATTCTCCGTTTATGATTTTCCACTCAAGCATCAACGGAAACTCCTTTGGAAATATGGCAGCTTTAGGATCAGTGATATCAGAGATTAGGGCATCGCCTTTCAAAATTTCCCATCCGGCATTTCCGTCTTCTGAAAAATTCGCTGATAGAGTATATCTGTCAGAACAAACATAATCGTCTTTGCCGGCATTGGCAAGGATTAACTTATCGACCATAATGGTTACGGATTTGCAGTCGGTTACTCCACAGTCATTTTCCCACCTTCCGAAATAAGTACTTGTTGAATCGGGAAATACGTTCAAATAGTTCCCTACTCCAATATTTTCGTCTCCGCATGAATACTGATACCAAACAAATTCATCGCCGCTTCCTCCGGAGTATTCCAAAAGTGTGTTTTCATTTTCGCAGAGCTTTGTTTGTTGAGCAGAAACGGTGTCCGGCAACTCGGGCAAAGGAATTACTGAAATACTGCCTGCTTCGGATTCTTTGACGGAGCAATTCTTATTCCGGACAACGGCTTTATACAGTGCGGAAAATTCAATATTAGAAACCATATAGACGGTATCCTTACAATCAATATCGGCCCAAGTTTGTCCGTTGTCATCAGAACGGCGCCATTTAAGCACCTCTCCTCGATTTTCGGTTAATGCTAATTCAGTTGAGTTATTTCCCGGGCAAAGTTCTGTGGATCCGATGATTTTTCCGGCTTTGGTTTCCGAATTAACAACAATTCTGATTGAGTCGTAAATAATATTCTCATGCGCATCGCTCACGGTAAGCGAATAAGTGCTTGTTTGGCCGGGGTTTACTGTCGGATTCGCCAAATCGGAAATAAAGTCACCGGAATTGGAAGTCCATAAATAGTTATAAGGCTCAGTCCCGCCATAAGCTTCGGCTTTCAATTGCGTTTCTTCACCTTTACAAATTTCCAAAAGTTCAGCAGAAACCGAAACCGATAGTGTTTTAGAAGCCTGAGGCGTATCTCCGTAGGCTCCCTGATTAATTGCAGAACCGCCGGCAGGTTCTTTCGAGTGTTCATCGTTGGGATTACCTGCATCAAGTGCGGGCGAATCAGATATTTGCGCTTCCCAACTGCCGGCTTGAGCTGATAAAGGCGGCCACTCTCCGCCGACAAACGAACCGCCGACTGATTGTAGATGATAATCCAAACCGGAGTTGACAAATAAAGGGTCGGAACTTATATCATTTGCTCCCGTTGGTCCGGTATTAGACGGTATTCCGTTGCAGTTAAATAAATGACTGTTAGTTGTAAAATACGTATTGTAATTAGAGTTTATAACAAGGTTTTCCGGATATCGCAGCGCAAAATAATCGTCATTCCCTGCTTTAGCCGTAAGAATATTATTTTCAAGCGAAATACCATTTCCCGATTCAATGTACAAAGCTGAACCAATATCATAAGCAATGAAATCTTCATCGCCCGTTACTTCCACATCATCAATAATCCAGGATTCATCCCAATGCTCTTCGGCATCATTCACCAAAACATAAAAGCGTAAATACAATTTGTCGCTTTCAGGAGAAATTCCGGGCGTTTCATATTTTTGAAATTCATCTATTCCGGAATCATCGGTGGTAAGATTAATAACTTCCGTCCAATTTTCATTATCAAAACTATATTCAAAACGGATAATATTAGTCTCTTCAACGGTTCCGGACAAGTTAAAGCGCAGATAAGCCGAAACGCTCAAATTGGTATAGTCGGATATATCAATTGGCTCAGCCAAATTGATGAATAAATCAGAAGCTCCGCATATGAATAGAGCCGTATTTTCACTGACGTAATATTGCGGGTCTTCGAGAGCATATAAATAAATATCTCCGTTGGATTCCCAAGCTTGGAGTCCCAACTCAACATCATCATAAAACAAACGGGCATTTTCCTGAGGAATCACGCTTGCTCCGTTATCGGCAAGCGTATTATTTTTAGCCGTCAGATTATCGGCCTTTGAATACAGCCCGTGAATTGCATTATTGTATGACAGATTATTAAAAAGCGATACATTATTGCTGTTTCCGAGATAAATTCCGGCTCCTACTTGTGCATCATACGTTTGGTTGTAAGCAATTATCAGATTATCTCCTTCTGTTTTTAGATTATCTTTATGTGCGCCAAAAATTGTAAATCCTTGTATGGCTGTATGTTTAAGTCCAAGCAGATACATTCCGTAATCATTTGTTTGCGCATTGATTTCCGGCGACTGTCCGTCGGCGTTTTTTATAATTAAAGGATGATCGGCCGTTGGGTTCATTCCGGAATTAAATAGGATGCCGCCCTCATAGCTGCCACCGGAAACTACTACCGTATAAGTTTGCGTATAAAGCGAAGAACCGAGCCATGCCTGCAGCCCTTCCAAAGCGGATTGTATGTTGTGATGTTCATCGCTGTTATCCGTTGCCGAAATATCAACCGGAAGAACTGTTCGCGTTTTTATTTCCGTTGTTATCTCATCGATGCCTGAGGCGTTGCTTACTGTCAATGTATTGCTAAGATAATCCGCGGCAGGAAACCGAACCCGAGCTTCCGAATCAGAAGCGTAAAGCAGTTCTCCGGGTATCTCACCTAAAGAAAATTCGCAGCCTAAAAGGCCGGTGCCTATTATCGTAATTATTTTTCCGCGATCTTTATAAATTGTATTCGGACTTATTTCTGTAATTTCCGGAGCTTCATTCTGAATACCCGTTATTATCAGAGAATATTCCTGATTTACTCCCTGCAAACTTCCTTTATGACTGACTGTTATGGTATAAGTACCCGAAGCGCCGCCTATGCGGATTTTTTCAAAAGGATCAACGGTATTATCTCCTTTTCCCACAGTTGAAACGGAAGTAAGTTTGTATGGTTCGAAAGTGTCATTATTTTTTGTAATTCTTAGGTCTAAATCATTAATTAAAACCGGTGTGTTATCATTCAAATTTTGATTTGGTTCTGCGGGCGGATCGGTCCAAGATATTGACACTTCCATGTCATTCATTCCGTCGGAATTTATCGTAAGATGGTGAGTTTCTCCTTCATTAATTATTCGTTCATCTATCAGAGAAAAACGGCCGTGATCAGATATTACTTGAGCGGCGGATTTTGCATTCAGCAAGCCCCAGCCGGAAACAGCATCCGGTCCTTCAGAACTTATATCGTCCGCAGTATGCAACACTAAGCCTTTTAAACTTGATGCGCGCATAAAATGGCCGTGGGTATTATTGTAATGTTGTTGAAGTAAAATTAAGCTGCCCGCAACATTTGGAGAGGCCATGGAAGTTCCGGTTTTATATCCGTAATCACTATCGGAAGAATTAAGCGTGGAGTAAAGACCGGTTCCGTTGCCGCTAATATCCGGTTTTATACGATAGTCATCGGTAGGCCCTTGGCTGCTTGTAGAATGAATCTGAGCGGAAATCAAGTTTCCGTTCTCATCAATATTGGCATCTTGGGCGTTCGCTACCACCAGATTGTTTTTTGCGGTTTTGTGTCCCAATAATTTGTCATAATTACTGTTTCCTTCCAAAGGATATGCATTTGAAAAGCCGTCATTTCCGACATTTCCGGCCGAGACCACCATTAAATAATAAGGCGCATAATGCATTAATTCATCCCAGTCTGCGGCATCAAGTCCGTATTGTCCAAAAGCATCATCATCAGATGAGCCGGCAGCCGGGCCATACGAATGAGTTGATATTAACATGCCGTTTTGAGCCTCTTGTGCTGCTTCAAAAACATCATTATTCCATTTATATACCACCGCATGTGCTTGCGGTGCCATTCCTTTTACTTGCGCTTCCACACCGGAAGCAATTAGCGTTCCGATTAAATGGGCGGCATGATTGTTCAAGACCGCATCACTATCGGCTACTGTCATACGAGAGATTCCCGAAGCATCGGCATATTCCTGATGCGAAGCTCTGCCGTGTCCCCAATCCCACAAATAAATCGTCATGTTTTGCCCTTCAAGTTCTAAACCTAAAGAACCGCCGGAATGAAGCGTATTTGTGCGAACACTGTTTGCGGCATCGGCATTGTGTGATATGACATAAACCGGTACTCCTTTTGAATTTACACCCGCCAGTTCTCGGTAGTTTCCTTTATCATCAGATTCAAAAATTACCCAATCGTTTTTCTTGGCCAGTCTGTGCAGTTTAGCTTTTTTAAGGCGGTATTCTTTATCTTTTTTTCCCGCAAATTGCCGCAAGGAATCTACTTTTGTTTTTGCTTTAATATTTTGGCGCTCGGAAACGGATTGCCCAAAAACCTCAGGCAAGCCGCCCAATACAAAAACAAGTAATA
Organism: uncultured Bacteroidaceae bacterium; assembly: GCA_964472505.1. Lineage (GTDB taxonomy): Bacteria > Bacteroidota > Bacteroidia > Bacteroidales > JAADGE01 > JAYEIA01. The sequence goes on from CAYYQW010000001.1 coordinate 95,695, forward strand.
CTAAAAATAGCTTGTACATAAATACGATAATATGAATAATGACAAAATGCAAATTAAAATTCAATATACTCAAAATTCCGGTTAAAACAAAAGATAATAAAAAGTTAACTTGAATATTATTCGCTAAAGTTTCGCAGCGAAATATCTCGTCCTTTTAGGGCTTTAGGCATGGGCGGTTAGATTGTTACCCTATGCTGATATATTACGCTCTTTCAGAGCTTGCTTTAACATCGTAAAGTAGAATTAGCCCCTTTCAAAAAAGTCAAATTTGTTTTACGAATATTTTCTTTATCTTTGTATATTAGAAAAACAGTAAAACATAAGTGCAAAGGATGTATCTGATTGTATCAAAAGGAACTAAAAAAATTCAGGAATCTGCTCAAATACGCGATTCCGATTTTAGTCTTTTAGTAAGTTGTCCTTTAAAGTTACTTAAAAAAAAGCTTCGAGAATTAAATATTGAAGAAAGCAAAACAGAACAACTGCTGCAGTTGGCCGCAGAAAAACCCGAAGGCGAAATTATCGAATTTTAAATTATGCATGAGCCCATTGTTTCATACTTTGACGTAACACTCTTTGAAGACGGAAGAGAAATTCTCACGAATATTGACTTAGAAGTTTATCCGGGAGATATGCTCTATATAACCGGAACCATAGGCAGCGGGAAATCAACGCTTCTGAAAAGCATGTACGGCGAAAAAAAGATACATTCGGGTGATGCTCGCGTTGCGGGTTTTGATTTAACACAAGTCAAGCGCAAAGACATACCCTTTCTGAGAAGGAAGCTCGGTTTGGTATTTCAAAACTATCAACTGCTGAACGATCGAAATACCGAAAAAAATATCCGTTTTGCCTTGGAATGTACCGGTGAGAAAAACAGAAAATATATAAAACAACGCACACTTGAACTCAGCGAGCAAGCAGGCATAGAGCATTTACTTCATAAAATGCCCTACGAACTTTCCGGCGGCGAACAGCAATTAGTCAGCATCGTAAGAGCTCTTATGAATGAGCCGGAGCTAATTATTACCGATGAGCCAACGGCTAACCTCGATCGAGAGAGCAGTCGGCGCATTATGCAATTTTTGCAAAGATTAAGCGAAAACGGTACAGCAGTTATCATTGCCACACATGATGATACGCTGATAGCCGAATTTCCTTCAGAAACCTTAAGAATAGAAAATAAACGCTTAGAAAAATTTGCCACTACCCTATAAAAGGCTCAAAACTTCATCTAACTTTTTCTTCTCCGATTCCCAATTTAAAACTTTAGCAGCGGTTTGCAATTTTTCTTTGTAAAAATCCTCCGGTTTTTGCAAAATGTTCTCAATGCACTGAGCAATTATTTTTGGGTCGTGCGAATAGCTCAACTCTCCCACCCCGTATTGCTCCGTCACTTTTTTCATTTCCGGCAAAGCACTCACTAAAACAGGAATTTCACATTGAATATAATCAAATAATTTATTGGGTAAAGCATAATAGTAGTTTAGGCCCATGTTCTTCTCAAGCGAAACACCTAAGTCTGCACTTTGGGTATATTTAATCATTTCGTCATAAGCTAAGCGACCGGTTAACAAAATTCGCTGAGCATAATCCGCAGCTTCAATCTGTTTTTTAATCGTTTCAAACAAATCCCCGGTACCCACAATTACTAAAAACACATTCGGTAAAAACTCAGTCGCAGCAATTAGTTCTTCAATTCCTCTTCCCAAATTAACGGCTCCCTGATAAATGACTATTATTTTATCAGCCGGCAAATTTAAGGTTTTCCGATAATCAGAAACACTCATTAATTTCTCAGGCAAATTTTTGATAACTAATGGTTTAAAGCCATATTTGTGATGATAATAATCAGCTATGGAATCGCAAACAGTTATCATAATTTTTGCACGCTTAATAAAAAGGCGTTCAGCCCAAAGCCATATTTTTTGTACAACCGGGCGGTTTTGCAATTCAGGTACTTCGGTGAATAACTCATGACTGTCATATACCACCGGCTTTTGCCGAAAAAAGGAAGCTAAAGCGCAAGCCGGAAGCGTATCCAAATCATTGGCCCAAATGATATCGATTCTTCTTTTGAAAAGCAGATAAAAAAATAAGCGCAAATTGAAACCCAAATAAAAAAAAGGCCCGGAATCAAACAAAACCGAAAACCGCTTTAGAGGAATATGGCTGTCCGGCTTTATCTTACTTTTAGATTTTCGCCCGATAAGTAAGACGTTACAGCCCTTTTCCTGAAGTGCTCCGGCCATTTTTCTGAGCCGCCTGTCAGTTAAAGTATCGTTGGTAACGGCCATTACAATTTTTTGCATCTAATTAATTTTTTATGATTATCCGAACAAATACGTATTTCATTCCGCTGATTCCGAAAATTACATGATTCGTTATTCAAAAAAAAATTTGATTTCAAGCATTTTAAATAATACTTTTGTGTATTATTTTTAATCAAATTTTAAACGAAAAACATGACACAAGAAAAAAATATCGGAAAATGCTTAGTATGCGAAAAAACAGCCGAAGAAAGCCCTCTATTCGTATTGGAGTACAAACAGGAAGAACTCAGAATATGCCCGGCACATGTCCCGCTTCTGATTCATCAACCCCAAAAGCTGGTAGGAAAAATAGACAATGCAGACCAACTGCAAGCAGGTTAAGCACTCATGTTAAAACATAATTTTGCCGGTTTTTTACGGTTGACAGTAAAATCCGGCATTTTTTTTATTCAAATAAAAATCAATTCCCACCGTTTTTTCTTAAGTTTGCCAAAAAAAGAACGTGAGCAAAAAAAATATTATTTTCGGAACCAGGGCAGTAATTGAAGCCATTGAAAGCGGCAAAAATTTTGAAAAAATACTGATTCGTAAAAGCCGCAACAGTGAGTTACAAAACGAATTGCTTATTTTGCTGCGAAAGCAAAGAATTCCTTACCAATTTGTACCCATTGAAAAACTTAACCGTACCACCGGAAAAAACCACCAAGGTGTCGTTGCCTTTCTTTCCGAAATAAGCTACCACAAAATTGAAGATATTATTCCCATGCTCTACGAGCAAGGAAAAAATCCCTTAATCACTATATTGGACGGAGTAACCGATGTTCGTAATTTTGGTGCGGTAGCCCGAACTGCCGAATGTGCCGGAATGCATGCGATACTAATTCCGGCCAAAGGCTCTGCACAAATAAATGCCGACGCTGTTAAAACATCAGCCGGAGCATTGCACAAAATTCCCGTTTGCCGAAGCATGAACTTGGAGCAAAGCATTGAATTTCTAAAAAACAGCGGCTTGGAAATCATCGGTGCAAGCGAAAAAGCATCCGTATATTACGATGATTTGGATTACACAAAACCCACCGCCATAATAGCCGGAGCCGAGGATAAAGGCATTTCCAAACAAATACTTGCCTTATGCGACCAAATAGCAAAAATTCCGATTGCAGGCGAAATTGATTCGCTTAATGTCTCTGTATCAACGGCTATTTTCGCCTACGAAGCCGTTAGACAAAGAAGAAATTCCCGCAAATAAAGTAGCTGTCATCAAAAACTCAAGAAAACAAGAAATTGCGGCAAGAATTTTGATGTTTGCTGTTCATAACATTATCCAACCTTTTAAATAATTAAAACATGAAAAAAATCACACTCATCATTTCAGGCTTTATTCTGGCATTTGGCATAACAGCCTGCAACAGCACCCAAAAACAATTACGACAAATCGGACAGGAAAAAATTGATGCTGATTATACCATTCCGGTGGGAGAAAGCGTTATAATAGAGCTGGAAAGCAATCCGTCCACCGGTTACAAATGGGAATTAGCCGGCAAGTCTTATGATAAAATCGTAAGTCTTGAAAACAGAGAATACAAAAGCGAAAATAATAATCAAAACATGGTGGGTGCCGGAGGTATTGATTTCTGGACATTTAAAGGCGAAAAACAAGGCGAAGTAATTTTGCTCTTGAAATACCAAAAAGAAGACGGTGAAATAGGCAAAGAGACCTACCGAAAAATAACGGTAACACAATAAAACAAGTAAAATTATTAGTGTTAATTCAAACTCAAAAATCATGAATAAGCTATTTACTATTTCAGGAATATTGCTCATTGCTGTATTGTTCTCGGGCTGCATCGTTGATAATCGAATGCCGGATTATCCTAACCCCTCTGCATGCTTTATAACGAGCCAAGACAGCTATGCCGTAAATGAAAGAATATACTTTAATAATTGCAGCGACAATGCCGATTCCTTTGACTGGGAATTTGGCGACGGATACGTTTCCAACGAAAAACATCCTTCGCACAAATACGACAAAGCCGGCAACTATCAAGTTCGACTGACTGCCTACGGCTACAACACGCGCGACAGCTACACAAAAATCGTTACCGTGGAAGGTGTTACGGAATTAGACATTTTGGTTTTATACCTCGGAAGCGAAGACCCGGTCTCCAATTGTAATGTTTCCCTTTACGATACGGAAAGCGATTGGCAAAATTTTGAAAATTCACTCATGTCGGCTACTACCGGAACCAACGGCACCGTGCTTTTTTCAAACTTGGACACTAAACAATATTTCATTGACGGTTACAAAGAAGTATCGGATACATCCTACTACAGCAATGAGCTGCAAGGATACTCAACCGACATATTGGAAGAAAATCAAACCAATTATTACAACATTTATGTAGAATTGCTCTACACCGGCAAATCCGACAGAAAAACAGCCGTAATCAAAAAAATTGAAAAAGGCGACCCAAATGACCCGAGAAGAGTAATAAGCGACTAATATTTCACGGTATAATTGGTTTACTCGTGATTTGCAGATATAAGATGTAAGTATTTAGATATAAGACAATAACAAGACTTTATGCAAGACTGAATGCTTAAATCCTTATGACTGAGGTTGCAAAACAAAAAAAATAGTTATTGAGTCCGGCCTAAAAACCCTTCGAGCGGTCGAAGACCCTCGAAGTGGTTATTCATTATCAGTTAATTAGAAAGTATATTTAGTGTATCATTGCTTTTTAGACTGTATTCATTATTAAAACATAAAAACTAAATGTCGGCGGAAAAGAAAAACAGTTTGAATAAGAGAACCACGCTACTTCTCCGTTGAAAAATTTTGATTTTACAAGCTATACCTAAAGAGCACCGCAAATTGTTTATTTGCGGTGCTTTTGATTTTCCGACAAAAGTAAAGGTGACACAAAACAATATAAATATCGGTTAATGCTTTAGCAAACTTTCAAAATAATTAGTTTTGTACTTACGATGTTAAAAATACTTAATAAGCCCGAGATTTCAATACAAAGCTTGTACATATCTAAAAGTTTAAATATTTTTGCATTTAGAATCAATCTAAATAATGTTTTTTGAAAAATATACAAATCAAATGCCCGCTAAAATCAAACACACTGAGCCTGTCTTTTTCGGAGGCTGAGCCTGTCGAAGCCGATCACTCACAAAGCAACCCAAACACAACTGTTGAAACATTCAGAACTTGATATACAACCATAAATTTGAAAACATGAAACGATATTCATTAATTGCAATTACAATTTTATTTCTGTCTAATAATTTGTTCGCTCAAAATACTGACCAAACCGTAAGCTGGGAGTTTGAAACCGAGCAAATATCCGACAATGAATACCTTCTGACTATAAAGGCCGATATCGATAAAGCTTGGTATATGTACGGCCGAAATATTGCAGACGGCGGGCCGATACCATTGGAAATTAATTTTGAAAAAAATTCAGACTACACAATCTCCGGAGAAATTGCAGAATCCAAAGCCCCGATAAAAGAATACGATGATATTTTTGAAATCGAAATTGAATATTTCGCAGGCAAAGTAAACTTTACGCAAACCGTAACGATAAACGGAAAAACCCCAGTTTCAATTCCGGTGAGCATATACGGGCAGGCCTGCCGCAAAGTAAGCGGAGTATGCATACCTCTGAACGCCGAACACATATTTACAATCAAATAAACTATTTATTATCAAACCTTTTAAAAAGAAACAATGAAAAAGCAATTTTTGTTTTTTACGCTCCTTTTTTTTCTATGCGGAACCGGGCTGAATGCCCAAATTATGGAACCGGTAAAATGGAAATTTCATACTAAAAAAATTGATAAGCAAACCATTGAGCTGAAAGCCACCGCAACGATTGAAGAAGCCTGGAAGTTGTACGGCCAATATTCGGAACCCGCCGGCGGCATTCCCCTGTCTTTTGAGTTTGAAGCATCCGATGCCTATGAGCTTATAGGAAAAGTTCAGGAATCGCCGGAACCCAAGAAAGAATACGATGATATAATGATGGCTAATATTCAGACATTTAAGAAAGAAGCCACATTTACTCAGAAAATAAAAATTCTTTCCGATAAAGATTTTACTATCAATGCGAATATATCCGGGCAATCGTGTAAAGAGGCCTGTGTGCTGTTTGATGAAGACCACACTTACCGGATAAAAGGGCTGCAAAAAGAACAAAAAACCACAGAACCGGAAAGCAAACCCCGGGAAAGCGAAAGCAGTGAGGAAATCCAAACTGATGAAACTGACAGTCTTGCAAATGATGAAATAATCGAAAAAGAAACCGATTTGGTTGAAGAAGTAATAAGCGATGCAGAAGAAACCATTGTTTCGGATGCCGATAAAAAGGGAAGCTACTGGGGCCTCTTTTGGCTTTCATTTGTAGCCGGCTTAGCCGCCATTGTTACGCCTTGTGTTTTTCCCATGATTCCGCTTACGGTTTCTTTTTTCCTTCACGGAAAAGGCAGCCGAAGAAAAAGCATGTTTGAAGCCGGTGTTTTCGGCCTTTCCATAATCTTGATTTACACCATTATAGGAACTCTGGTAGCCGTTACTTTAGGCCCGGCTTCAGCCAACTGGCTGAGCACAAGCTGGATTAATGTAGTATTCTTTTTAATATTTGTATTTTTCGCAGCATCATTCTTTGGAATGTTTGAAATTGTGCTGCCCAACTGGATGGTAGCCAAATCGGAAGCCCAAGTTGAAAAAGGCGGCTTTTTGGCTCCTTTCTTTATGGCGCTCTCTCTGGTCATTGTTTCATTTTCGTGTACCGGCCCGCTTTTGGGAGCCGTATTGGTGCAGACAGCCGGCGGAGAGTTTATGCGACCCATTACCGGCATGCTTGGCTTTTCCATAGCTTTTGCACTGCCTTTCATGATATTCGCTTTCTTCCCGCAACTGATGAAAGATATGCCAAAATCCGGCGGATGGCTCAATTCGGTTAAAGTCGTTCTGGGCTTTTTAGAATTAGCTCTCGGTCTGAAATTCTTGAGCATTGCCGACCTGACATACCACTGGGGACTGCTTGACAGAGACGTTTATCTGGCACTGTGGATAGCCATATTCACCCTAATGGGCTTATACTTAATCGGTAAAATAAAATTTGCCAACGACAGCGATATCAAGTACATAAAAGTTCCGCGCCTGATGATGGCAATTGTAACTTTTGCGTTTGTGATATATATGATTCCTGGCTTATTCGGGGCACCGCTGAAAATACTTTCAGGTTACCTGCCGCCCATGACTACCAATAATTTCGATATCGCGCAAGTAGTTCGTACCAATGCCGTCAATACAGCTCAGGAAGACTGCGGTAAACGAAAATATTCCGAACTTCATAAATTACCGCACGGACTAACCGGATATTTCGACTACGACCAAGCTCTGGCTTGCGCCAAAAAACTTAATAAGCCCATTTTGATTGACTTTACGGGTTATGCCTGCGTCAATTGCCGAAAAATGGAAGATAAAGTCTGGAGCGATCCGCGGGTGCTGGATCTACTTAGAAATGAATACATTATTGCTTCCCTTTATGTGGATGATAAAACCACTTTGCCGGAAGAGGATTGGGTAGTTTCCGACTATGACGGCAAAACCAAGAAGACCTTGGGTGCAAAATATGCCGATTTTCAAATCTCACGATTCGGAATGAATGCACAACCGGCCTACATCATTGTAGATTATAACGACAAAGTGCTTATCCCCGAAGCTTTCTTTTACGACCCAAACGTAGCGCGTTTTGAAACATTTCTGAAAAAAGGCTTAGAGAAATTTCGAGAAAAACACGGAAGCAAATAACAATTGATACTCCAAATTTAAAGCCCCCGACCTATCAGTGTTTCGGGGGCTTTTTTTGTTCATTTTCACCGACAAACTGTTATTTTCAAAAATCTAATTCAAAGATTTATTCTCATCCTCTGACAGCTCTTGCGGATACTTTTCAAAAGTTTCGCCGTTAAACAGCAACAATACTTCCGTATCACCCAGCGAAGCATCCCGATTACTTCCAAGCAATATACCGTCTATGCTTATTTGCTGCCGCTCTCCGCTTTTGATATAATAACGTCCTTTGTCGGCTTTTTTCATAAAAACCCATGAATTTTCAAGCGTTTCGGAATATATCATCTGACTGTAGGTTCCGGGAATTTCCACATTTAGCGCTAAAACAATAAGCCGTCTTTCTCCCGTATCAATATTTTTTAATATGTATGCTGCATTTTCCGAACCGTCTCCGTCAAAATCGCCATAACAATAAGTATTGAACTTAAGCCGCGGGCTTTCAGCAAAAAATTGCCAACGTGCACGTGTTTCGGACGCTCCGTATAATTTTTTTTGAATTTTTTTAGGAATATCCGTGGCATACTTATTTTTTGATAAATAACTTGCTATAGCTTTTCTGTATTTAGTCTTTCTCACGGCATCCTTAGCATAATCATTTCCGTACATACCGTCAATCAAGTGGAATTGCTCGGGACTTACCAAGTATTCCATAGACATGTATCCGCGAATATCTTCAACGGTTACTTCCGCCCAGCGGTTTTCGAATATTTCCTGAACTTTTACTTCCGTACCGTAATCGTATTGCCCTATCACATAAGCTCGGTTAGTTTTATCCGAACGTACTTTCAAATTCTCGCTGATAATCTGCATCGGTTCTCCGGTATAATCTTCATGAATTACCCGAACCACAGGCCCCAGCAGCAGATATACCAAAAAGAAAAAAGGAAGAATTCCAACGAAAACAATTACTGCATTAATCTTGTTTCGCGTCAAATATGTCTTCGAAAATTTTTGCATCTCGGTTTGTTTTAATTGGTGTGAAATTTGTACAACTTAAAGTTAAACAAATAAAATAAAATGCAAATAAAAATTTGGGGCTTTTTGACGGTATCTAAAAATCAATTTATTTTTATTGAAAGCATTTTTATAAGTTTTTTTTTACTGCTGACAATTTTTTTCTTTTCATACAGATTTCCTGAACATGTTTCTGATCCTCTGGTACTATTTCATGCTAAATACTTAAAATATGTCAGTCTGGTATTTACTTTTCTTATGATTATTGAAACTCAATACTACCTCAACAAGTTTATACAAAAGCAACTCGAAATAAACAGAGAACAAACACTGAAAATTGAAAAGCAAAAAGAAAGTATCACCTCAAGCATTCGCTATGCAAGCCGCATACAAACAGCTTTGCTCCCACCCGATGACAAAATTCCGAAAAATCTGGATCATTTCATACTCTTTCTCCCAAAAGATATTGTAAGCGGAGATTACTACTGGATTTCAAGAAAAAACCATAACACCATTTTTGTTGCGGCCGATTGTACCGGGCACGGAGTTCCGGGAGCCTTTATGAGTGCACTCGGAATTGCTTTTCTCAATGAAATCGTCAATCTGGATTCCAAAAATATCACAGCTGCTGATATATTAGATAAGCTTAAACAAAAAATTACGGATGCTTTTTATAAGGGCGATTATCTCACACTTGACGGTATGGATATGGCTGTCTGCATACTCAACGACAAAACTGCCGAGTTAGAATATGCCGGCGCATTTAATCCAATGTTCGTTGTTCGACCACTGTTAAAGCAAACAGAAAACGAACCCAAAATGAATGACAAAGTCAAAAGTTTAAGGAAACACAATTATGAATTGCAACACTTCAAAGCTAACCGAATACCCATTGGACTATCAAAGCATAATGAAAGCTTTCGAAACCACCGCATTCAACTGCAGAAACACGACACCGTCTATATTTTTTCTGACGGATACACCGACCAGTTAGGCGGGAACAAAGGAAAACGCTTTTTCACCAAACGCTTTAAAGAATACCTGCTCAGTATTCAAAAGCACGCCATGCATAAACAGAAAGAATTGCTTTTGGAAAATCTTAATAATTGGCGAAAACCGGAAAATGCCGAGCAATTCGATCAATTAGACGACATTTTGATTATTGGCTTACGCCTAAAATAATAGCAGCCGGTTACGCATCGGTCTTCATGGCTTTATCTAAAGCATCATACAGTGACTTGGGAGCTTTGCACGGACGCATGGTTTTTTCATCCACAAAAACCAAAACGGTTTCTCCTACGGTTAATAAGTCCTTTTTTTCATTATACACCTCATACTCAAAAAGTACTCGCGTTTCAGGCATCTGCTTTATCATAACTCGTATGCTAAGTTCATCGTCATAAAAAGCCGGTCGGATGTATTTTATGTTCATGGACAAAACGGGCATCATAACACCTTCCTCTTCTAAGCGGCTGTATGGAAACCCTAAATTGCGAATCATTTCGGTTCTGGCCACCTCAAAATAAAGCGAATAGTTGCCGTAATATACATATCCCATTTTATCGGTTTCCCCGTAACGCACACGTATTTTTGTTTCTGAACTAATCATAAGAGTTATTATTTATTTTTAGTGCAAAAGAAGCACATTTTATAAAAAAATCAAACTAAGAATCATCAAACTATCTAAATTTTTATATTTTTGAAAGAAAAACAAAACCATGAATTTTAACTTAACGGAAGAACAATTATTAATTAAACAATCGGCAAGGGATTTTGCCCACTCGGTGCTAAAACCCGGGGTAATTGAACGCGATGAAAAAGCCGAAGCTCCCCTGGCTCAAATCAAACAAATGCAGGAAATGGGCTTTATGGGTATGATGACGAATCCTAAATACGGCGGACAAGGCATGGATACCATTTCATACCTGCTGGTAATGGAAGAGCTTTCCAAAATTGATTCTGCAAGTTCTGTAGTGGTATCAGTTCAGAACTCCTTAGTAAATTGGGGCTTGGAACATTACGGCAACGAAGGACAGAAAATGAAATATCTGAAACCCATGGCTTCAGGCGAAGCTATCGGAGCCTTTGCTCTTTCGGAGCCGGAAGCCGGATCGGACGCTTCCATGCAACGTACCACGGCCATTGACAAGGGAGACCACTATTTACTAAACGGTACAAAAAACTGGATTTCAAATGCCGCAGAAGCAGACTACTTCATCGTAATGGCTCAAACTCATAAAGAAAAAGGCTACAAAGGCATCAATGCTTTTATCGTGGAAAAAGGCACGGAAGGCTTTGAGCTCGGCCCGCAAGAAAATAAAATGGGTATGCGCGCATCGCACACGCACTCTTTGATGTTCAGTAATTTAAAACTACCCAAAGAAAACCGAATAGGCGAAGACGGTTTCGGCTTTAAATATGCCATGCTTTCGCTCAACGGCGGACGCATGGGAATTGCAGCGCAAGCCCTTGGCATAGCACAGGGAGCATTGGATTTATCCGTACAATATGCTAAAGACCGAAAAGCATTCGGAAAGCCCATTTCGGAACATCAGGCCATTGCTTTTAAACTGGCCGATATGGAAGCAGCTACTGAAGCTGCCAGACTACTTGTTTATAAAGCCGGTTGGTTAAAAGACCAAAGCAAAAATTATAATAAAGCAAGTGCCATAGCTAAATATATGGCTGCCGAAACAGCCATGAAAGTAACAACAGAGGCCGTTCAAATTCACGGCGGCTACGGCTATGTGAAAGAATACCACGTAGAACGCCTGATGCGCGAAGCAAAGCTCACACAGATTTATGAAGGCACCTCGGAAATTCAGCAAATTATCATATCCAGAGAGTTGCTCAAATAATTTTTACTTTTTAGCATCAATTTTGTAATATTGTTCAAAATTAAAGTTAACTTTTGAAACAACTGTTATGAAGAAACCTATTGTTTTACTGTCAATCATCTTGTTTAGCTTAACGAACCTTCAAGCACAATTCCATATAACGGGTTCGGCCAAAACTTTTGGTGCCGGAAAGTTTGCTGCAGGTATTACGCCCTATGCCATGCTTCCCATACAAAACAGCAGTCTTTACCAAACTTCATACGGAGCAAACCTAATGCTTGGATTCGGGATAACAGACGGTATTGACATACATTTTAAATTTGGCGGTGTTTCGGCGAAAAGCATTAATGCAGGAGAAGACGATAAAGCTGAATTTCGTTATTATACAGAATTAAGTTCAAAATTTCAGCTTTATACCTTCGGCGGAAGAGAAGACATTGGCTTTGCCACTACTGCGGAATTTGGGATTCACAGCTGGCAGGCATTGGCGGGATTTGACGGAAGAATCAACTTAACCTTTCGTGCCAATCGTCAATTTTATGCTTTTACCGGTTTTGATACCGATTATAATGTAGAATTATACAAAGAAGATGATGCCGTAAAGCGGACATTCAAACTATACTATTGGGTGCCGGCAGGGATAGAAATTCGTCCTTACGAAAATCTTTCAATTGTTGCAGAAGCGGCAATTCCGATAAGCCCCGATGCCGCTTACTATACCGGATTGGGTCTAATTTATATCATCAATGCAAAACCCTATTAATCGCCGGCTCTGTAGGCAAAATAAAAAAGGCTTCGTATTTGCGAAGCCTTTTTTATTTATATCCGTGTTCTGTTTTGACTTTATATCATCATGGGCATAAGCAGCATGACTTCTTCCACATTTTCATCGTCCGATTCAAAAGGCAGCAAAATACCGGCTCGTGAAGCATCGGCTAATTCAAATACAACCTGATCAGAGTCCATGTTGGACAAAATATCGGTAAGAAAAACGGATTTGAAACCTATTTCCAACTCATCGCCGTCGTATTGGCAATTCATACGCTCATAAGCCGATATGGAAAAATCGATATCTTGTGCCGAGATGGTTAATAAGTTACCGTCGAGCTTCAACTTTACCAAATTGCTGGCTTGGTTGGAGAAAACCGAAACACGTTTCACAATGTTATAAAAATCGTTTCTGCTCAGTATAAGCTTATTGGGATTATCGGTAGGAATTACGGAATCGTAATTCGGGTATTTGCCTTCGGTGAGCCTGCAAATAAGTTTGTAACCGCTAAGGGTAAATACGGCATTTTTTGCATCAAACTCAATGCCTACATTTTCGGTTTCGCGAGCAAGTACGTTGCGTAATAATGAAGCCGGTTTTTTGGGCAGGATAAATGAAGATTCTTTATCGGCTTTTATATCGGTTCGGCGGTATTTCACCAATTTGTGAGAATCGGATGCTACTATGGTTACCGATTCGGTATTCAAATCGAAAAAAATGCCGTTCATAACCGGGCGCAACTCATCGTTGGCCGTTGCAAACAGCGTTTTGCTTATGGCTTCGTCCAACAAATCCGCCGGAAGCGCTACTTTGGTGGTATCTGTTTCGTCCAGTTCGGCTTGCTTTGGGAATTCGTCAGCCGGTGCACCCACTACGCTGAATTTACCGTTTTCCGAAAGTATATCGGTAGCCAAGGTTTCGGAATCAATTTCAAAAGTAAGCGGCTGCTCGGGAAACTCCTTTAAAATATCCAGTAAGCGTTTGGCTTCTAATGCAATGCTTCCTTCACCTTCAATATTTTCCGGTTCTAATTTTGTAATCAAAGTTGATTCAAGATCGGAGGCAGTTATGGTGAGTACTCCGTTATTCAAATCGAACAGAAAGTGATCCAATATGGGTACAGAAGACTTTACACTAATGGCTTTACTTACACTCTGTAAGTGCGAAAGCAAATCGGAACTGGATACAATAAATTTCATCGCTTTATATTTTAATTATTATTATCAGTTAATTACGAATGCGGGGCTTAAGTTAATATATGCCGTTGATTTACAATAAATTTAGCAATTATATTTACATTCTTTCTCACAAAAATAAATATTTATTCCCTTATAAAAAATATTTAAGACTTTAGTTTGAAAAAATATTTTATACAGAAAATTCACAATTGATTGCTTATTTTTTAATAAAATAATCGGGGCTTTTCATGAGTAAGTCAAATGCATAATACTTTGCTTTTCGCAGTTTCTTTTCATTGTTCAATTGCACATAAGCTAAATGCTTGTGTCGCCGGCCTGAATCTTCATTCCGCAATGAAAATAATCTCACTTGTGTTGTTTGGCCTTCGGTATCTTTGAGCTCAAGCTCAAAAATAGCTTGTGAAGCAATAATGGAATCACGTTCCTGCGGACTAAGATTAACAGCGGCCTTAAAAAAATGTATTTCATCAAAATAGGTCAAATATTGCCCTACGGCTTTTAGGTCAAGATTTTTTTGTATTCTGTTTTCAGAATCAAAAAGAAAAACGGTATCCGCTTGAATTTTTAATTGAAAACTGCTAAGGGAATCTGCCCCAAAATACTGCATACGAATATCGGCAATTCTATAATAATCAAGGGCAATTATTTGCTTATCGGTCCAGAAATCGGGATCGGCTCTGCATCGGTCGGTAAAATCAAAATCAATACCGGGCAACTCAACAAAAAACACGCGTTCGGCTCCCGCATTCATAAAGGGTGAAGCTTTGTATTTATCACTGTAAGCAGCAGCATACCAGTGACAAACTAATTCGTCTTCATCAAAAAAACGAATATCAATACCTTCGGTTTCCAAATAACACTTGAGTGAATCTGTATCGCTTTTGGATGCCGGCATTTTTATAATCATATCATGCGGAAGTTGAAGAAATTTCCGAACGGTTTCTTTATCGGCTTTAAAGTATTCATTTACCAGAAACTCACCGGTTTCTTGTCTTTGAAGGCTTGTATGCCGGTCGTTTTGCCGGATTTCAACACGGCTGAGATCGGCGGAATCACAACGCATTATCTCACTGTTGATATCAGCACTTGGCTCACAGGCCTGAATGCCTGCAAATACAAGTGCAAAAACAGTAAGTATCGTTTTTACTTTTAGTGTTATCATATACTGCCATTTCGGTCTAATTTATAATTTGCCGGGCAAGGCTTTTATTCATAAAAGTGCATTTCGCGCATGTATTTATAAGCAGCCGGCGGCATGAAAAACCTCAGGTCTTTCTTCTCTTTAACTCCCGCCCGTATGAAGCTTGAAGAAATTTCCATTTGCGGAGCATCATAGAAGTTCACCTTGGGGTGCTCAGATAAATCCGTTTTATTTTCACCCGGCCGAGCATATACATTGAGCGAATAATTTTCAAGTATTTGGTCAGCATTTTTCCATTTATGAAAATGCTTTAAATTATCGGCTCCCATCAGCAGCACAAACTCATTGTTCGGGTGTCGTTCTTTCAAATATGTGAGCGTGTCAATGGTATAAGACGGTTTGGGCAGTTTGAGCTCAATATCGGAAACCCGATAATTATGCAAATCGCCGACGGCTTCTTCAAGCATGGCCAGCCGATGATAATCTTCCAACAGATTTTTTTTCTTTTTAAAAGGATTTTGCGGACTCAAAACAAACCACAACTGTTCAATATCAGAGTATTCCATCATGTAATTGGCTATTATCATGTGGCCGATGTGTACGGGATTGAAAGAGCCAAAAAACAAAGCAATCTTCATATATTAAATATTTCTTATGTCAAATTGTAACTCCGGTGCTGCTACTTAATCTCAAAATCAAGCATTTTTTTATCTTCCAAAAAGGCTTCCAATCGATCGCCGACTGAAACCGGACCTACACCTTCGGGTGTTCCGGTATAAATGAGATCGCCTATTTTTAAGGTAAAAAATTGCGAAACGTAAGAAACAATGGTATCGAAATCAAATATCATATCGCGGGTATTTCCGTTTTGAACTTCTTTGCCGTTTTTCAAAAGCTTAAAGTTCATTTGATTAATATCGGTATAGTTGTTTTTTGGAACAAACTCGCCGAAGGGTGCGGAATTATCAAAAGCCTTGGCAATTTCCCAGGGGAAACCTTTGGCTTTGCACGCTTTTTGCAAATCACGGGCTGTAAAATCTATACCCAATGATATTTCATCGTAATAGCGGTGTGCAAATTGTTTTTCAATGTGCTTACCTACTTTATTGATTTTGAGAACCACCTCAGTTTCGTAGTGAATTTCTTTTGAGAATTCCGGATAGAAAAACGGGTTGTTATCCGTAAGTTTTGCCGTCTCGGGTTTCAAAAAAAAGACCGGGCTTTTTGGGGCTTCCTTACCCTGCATTTCCTTTACGTGTTTTAGGTAGTTTTTTCCTATACATATAATTTTCATGGTCAGAATTTGATATTAAAGTATTCAGATCTTATATATTTGAAAATAAGCAATTTATTTAATAAAAGTAGCATTTTTAGGCGAGGTATTAGAAAATTCAACAACATACTGTTTACGGAAATGCAGATGTACAGCTTGATGCTTCAATAAGAAATCAGCCATTGTTTCCGATTCGCAGTCTGCTTATGCGATCCAAGCATAGTACTATTGGCAGCGACAAGTGCACTATTATAGGATTTTTCTATCTTACAAATTCTCCATTAGACCATTCACCTATTTGTTTGATAGAACCATCTTTGTTATATAAGACTCCTACACCATGCATTTTATTATCTTTCCATTCCCCTTGGTATTTTGTTCCATCTGGGAAAATACAAGTGCCTTGACCATTTCTTTTTCCGTTTTTCATTTCTCCTTCATATTTTGATCCGTCGGATAATTCATTTGAAATATCTTTAATAATCTTATCGTCCTTCCATATACCAGAATATTTACTACTATCTTGATATATTATTACTCCCTTTCCTTGTCTTTTATTATTAAACCATGCCCCATCATATATTGAACCATCAAAATACCACATCTTTCCTTGCCCTTGCATTTTGCCATCTTTAAACTCTCCTTCATATTTTTGTCCAGATGCCCATACATAAGTTCCTTGTCCATGAAACTTATCATTCGTCCAAAACCCAGAATACTTTGCACCATCGGTATTCCACAAAATCCCTTTCCCACTTCTTTGATCCTTTTTCCAACCCCCAACATATTTAGCTCCGTCCTGATACCACATAGTGCCTTGACCATGCTTATTATTGTTTAAAAATTCACCAACATATTTTGATCCATTTTTAAACCAAGACGTACCCTGGCCATGAGGGTGCCCATCTTTCCACTCTCCAAGATATTTAAACCCATCATATCCCGTATAGGTTCCCTGCCCATCTCTCTTTCTATTTTTCCACTCACCAGTATATTCGCTACCATCTGGGTAAAGCATAGTACCGGTTCCCGAATAGATTCCATCTGTAAATTCACCAATATATTTTTGACCATCAGAAAAAGTAAAAGAACCATGACCATTAAAATCTCCATCTTTACAGTTACCTGAAAAAATAGATCCATTTATCCAATTAATAGTAATGTGTCCCTCCATTTTACCATTATAAATATTACCTTTCAAAATATAATAAAGTGTATCATTTTGATATAATTTTAATGTCCCGGTTCCATTTATATAACCATCACGTGTACATTCTCCTTTCCAAACAACATACCTGCTTTCAAAATTACTTGTATAATATTTACAACCAGTATTTTTATCTTCTGCCCAACCCTTTTGCCCTTTTGAAACAAAGTTAAAGGATAGAATAAATAAAGTTAAAATAAGTGTTTCTTTCATTTTGATTTTTTAGCGTTATTAACATCAATTATAATCAATACTCTAAATAATCGTCTTCATCTTCAATTTTATATTGTTGGTCATTCCATTTATAATCGCAATTGGAACATTCATATTCCGCACCATTGAAATATGCATTTTCATCCAAACATTTCGGACAAGTTACAGTATCTTCCATAATCTAATGTTTTTTTGTATTAATAATTTTATTTTGCTTAATGTCATATGTGTATGTATAAGAGTGTAAGATTTCTTTCCATTCGTTATCATAATTGCAATTTTCATACGTATATGGATTACAATGAAAATTTGCAACTATTTTAAAAACGAATGGACTAATCCATATTAAATTTTCCACATCAAACCTGATGTCTTCGAGTAAGAACCCTTCATTATCTTTTTTAACATCTCGTCTTAAATCTAATTCTTTTAAAGTATTAGATTTAATATCGTAAGAATACATCGTTGCATCCGCTTCTTCATAATAATGATGAAATATTACATAATCCATATTTGGTGACCATGAAAGCCATATATATGGGGCATAAATATCAAGCCTGTATGAATACATTGTTGTTAAATCACAAAAAAATAAACCTGCCTCCCATAGATATATTGCTACATATCTTTTCTTTTTTGATAGTGGTGAGATTGCAGCTTTATAAACATGCGTATTATAGTTATCTGATAATTTTGCAATATCCCCTTTGAAATTCTTATTATCAAACTTTATTTCTTCACCAATTAAGGAAAAGCCTCTAATCTTATTCCCATCAGTTATTTCATCCCAATTAGTTTTAGTATGAGAAAATGCATTGAATCTATCGTTATTAAGCCCGTCAATAAAATAATTGAAAGATTGTATTTGACTTTCTAATTGTTTTATTTTTTTATCTTGTTCTGCAACTTTGCTTTTTAACTTTTGTAAAGCATCACTATTGGAAGAAATAGCTTTTTCATAGGTTGTTGTTGAACTGCTAATCTTCATCAAATAATTTGTAAGTTGCTTGACAGAATTATTTTGAATAGAAATAATAGTTTCTATACTGTCAATTCGTGAATTTAAATTTTTAATAATTTGTTTCTTACTTTGACCTACACCAATCAGATTTAAAAATAAGAAGAACAAAGATAGTAGTAATATTTTCTTCATAATCAATATTATTTGTATGCATAGCTACCATCTTGTTTTACAAAAGCTTTTGCAACTTTTTCTGCTTCACCATGAAGATTTAAGTCTCGATGCAACCATGTCCAAGTATGTTTTATTAACGTGTAAATTCCTCTACCTCCTTGGTATTCTTTCCCATAATTTGTGAGAAAGTTATTTCTATTTAAATGTTCTGCTAACTCTTCCCCAGACATTAACATTTCATGTTGTTCTAAAAAGGCAGCTAATTTCCAAATGTAAAGTTTTTTTTCATTCATGTGTATATTTTTTAATAATTATCTATTACAAAGATACAGTAATAATTCAGAATTAAAACGATTTTTCAGAAAGTTACAAAAACAAATCAATAGGATTATTGTGCTCAATAATTTCTTTAATTTGTTTGTTTTCTTTGACAGCAAGCGGCGATTTTCCGGAAAGCACTGCTAAATAGTAAAACATGAATTCACTGTAAACAATAGCATTTGTAAATAATTCATATTCGGATACAATTAAATGTTCAAACAAATCTGTCTGATTTCCTTTAATGTATTCAACTATAATTGAACTATCAACAAATATTTTCATTGCCTATACCAATCGTCTTCATTAATATTTGTATTAGCAAATTTTGCAATACCTTTAAATTTTCGAATCGCCTGTAATTTGTCATTTGCTTCATTATATTCTTGACGTTTCTCCGGCATAAAATCTTGTAATATTCTCCGTGCAATAATCAATCGCTCTTTATATGACAGCGGTTTTATATAATGCAAATAGATATTATCAATATTTAAGTCCATATCTCAATTGTTTATTGATTATATGCTGAATATACAAAAATTCCGTTAATTTATCAATGTGTATAATGCAATTGATTGAAACAAAATAACTTTACACTGTAAGTGTATTCCGCATCAAACCTTTAACCCATATTTTGCAAAATAAGACATTTATTAAAACCCAAATTTTCGCAACTTAATTTCGGTAAGTACTTTTTTGGTATATAAAGGAAAATCGGATTTCATAATCCAGTCGTAATAACCGGGCTGTTTTTCAAGAACCGATTCAACGGTTTTTCCTTTATTCTTTCCGAAATTAAATACCTCTTCGCCATTATTATTGTAAACAAGACGTCCGGCAAAATCCACCTGCTTTTTGTGAGCGGAAAACTTGGCCAAATATTCGGTATCATTTTCCAAATCTTCGTATTTATCCAACTGCCCTTTCAACACTTCATAAGTAGCTTTTATATCGGCTTCGGCACTGTGTGCATTTTCCAATTTTTGCCCGCAATAAAACTCATAGGCGGCCTCTAAAGTTCGGCGCTCCTTTTTGTGAAAAATGACTTGTACATCAATAAATTTATGGCGTTTAAGGTCAATATCGGTACCAACTCGGAGAAATTCTTCGGCCAACAGCGGGAAATCAAATTTATTGGAATTGTAGCCTGCCAGATCACAACCTTCTATTATACCCGCTATATTTTTAGCTTCCTGAGCAAAAGTAGGTGCATCTTTCACATCGGCATCGGAGATACCGTGTATGGCGGTTGTAGCCGGCGGAATGGGCATTTCGGGATTGATTTTCAAAGTGGTAATTTCCTGCTTTTGATTGGGATAGACTTTTAGTATTGAAATTTCCACAATACGGTCTTTAGCTACATCAACTCCGGTGGTTTCCAGGTCAATAAAGGCAATCGGATTTTTCAGATTAAGTTCCATGAGAATATTGTTTATCGAATTTCTGCACCGAGCTGCGATTTGCAATCGGCCATAATTTTATTCATAATTTTATTTATTTGCTTGTCTTTAAGGGTCTTTTTCTCGTCTTGAAATATAAAGCTTACGGCGTAGGAGCGTTTATCTTTTCCGAGTTTTTCATCGTCTTCAAAAATATCAAATACATCGGATGCTTTTAAGAGGCTTTTTGCATTCTTACGGGCAATGGCTTCTATTTGTTCAAAACGTATGTCTTTATTTATAAGAAGCGCTAAATCGCGTCTTACCGTCGGATATTTTATTAAAGGTGTAAATATTCGTCTGTCGGGAAGTTTTGAAATTAGCAGTGTCCAATTGATTTCACCGTAGAATACCTCCTGTTCAATATCAAAATAATCCGAGAGTTCAAGAGAGATTTTTCCGGCCTCGGCCAAAACTTTATCATTCAGAATCCATTTTAATCCGTAAGAAAAAATCTTATTCTCACTTTCTTTAATATCAAAATCCTCAATATCAAAAGACAAGCGCTGCAGCACGGCATTAATATCCGATTTTATATCGAAAAAATTAAAAGCTGTTTCATGATCGCGCCAGTTTTGTTCGGTTTTGTTGCCGGAAAGCGTCAATGCCAACATTTCCTGCTCTTCATATTTTTTCAGGCCGTCTTTTTTGTCATTTTTTAAGCGATAAATATTGCCAAATTCGTATAAACGAATATTGGCGTTTCGGTGACTGATGTTGCGAGCTGTGGCTTCCAATTTTCCGAAAACCAAAGATTGCCGCATGGCATTAAGGTCTTTACTGAGCGGATTCAGAATACCGACAGTTTCTTTTTCATCAAAAGCGGATATTTTTTCAAAATATTCTGCTTTTGTTAATGAATTTGACATAGCCTCGGCATAACCGTCGGCTGTCAGAAAATCTGAAACTGTGTTTTGCTGTTTATTTTTATCCGGTTTGGGCGCGTATGATAA
Organism: uncultured Bacteroidaceae bacterium; assembly: GCA_964472505.1. Taxonomy (GTDB): domain Bacteria; phylum Bacteroidota; class Bacteroidia; order Bacteroidales; family JAADGE01; genus JAYEIA01. The sequence goes on from CAYYQW010000001.1 coordinate 117,275, forward strand.
AGAGGATTTAATTTGCTGCGAAAATTCAACTGTGTTGTAACCGTGAATACGCAATATTTCCTCAATCACATCAGCTTCTCGCGTAACATCCGTTCGGTAAAGCGGTGCCAAAAGTTTAAAGGCCTCATCGGTTTCTTCTGAAACTACAAAATCCAGTAAAGTCAATATTTTCCGGACACCGTTTTTGGGTATTTTTGCTCCTGTGAGGCGCTCCAAATTGGCGAATTTCAGAATTATTTCAGCCGGTTGCAAAGGCTCCGGATATTCATCAACAATTTCCGAAGAAATTTGGCCGCCGGCTGTTTCCTTTATTATCTGCGCTGCACGCTTAAGTGCGTAAATAACATTCTCCGGATCCACTCCGCGCTCAAAACGGTATGATGCATCGGTTTGCAAAGCATGGTGTTTGGATGTTTTGCGAATATAAACCGAATCAAATAAAGCACTTTCCAGAAAAATATTTTTTGTTTCGGCAGTAACACCAGAGTCGATTCCGCCCATCACACCGCCAATACACATAGGTGCTTCGGCATTACATATCATCAGGTCTTTATCGGTGAGTTTCCGTTCAATTTCGTCTAAAGTCGAAAATGGAGTTCCTTCCGGCAAAGTATTCACAATTATTTTATTCCCGATAATTTTATCGGCATCAAAAGCATGCAGAGGCTGGCCAATTTCATGCAAAACAAAATTAGTAGCATCCACCACATTATTTATCGGACTTAAACCGATGGCTTTAAGTCGGTTCTGAAGCCATGCGGGAGAATCTTTTACTTCAAGCCCGGATATGGTAAGGCCTGCATAACGTTTGCAGGCTTTGGTATTTTTAATTTCAACCGGTATGGGCAAATTGGTATTATCCGTTTTAAAATCATCAACCGAAGGTTTAATCAAATTTACATCTTCGCCCGTATATTTAAGCCGTGCATATAAATCACGTGCCGCACCAAAATGTGAAGCACCATCGCCGCGATTGGGCGTAAGGTCGATGCTTATTACCTCATCTTCTTCCAATTGAAAGTACTCACGAGCCGGTGTACCTATTTCGGCATCCTCGGGCAATACCATGATACCCTCGTGCGAATCGCCTAAGCCGATTTCGTCTTCAGCACAAATCATACCTTCGGATACTTGGCCGCGTATTTTTGCTTTTTTAATTTCAAAAGCTTCATCATTATTATAAAGTGTGGTTCCTACGGTTGCCATAACAACTTTCTGTCCGGCTTCCACATTGGGGGCTCCGCATACTACGGGAGTAGCTTTGCCGTTGCCAATATCTACGGTGGTAACGCTTAATTTATCGGCATTCGGGTGTTTCTCTTTGCTGAGTACTTCGGCAATGACGATACCCTGCATTCCGCCTTTTACCGATTCAAATTTCTCAATACCTTCGGCTTCAAGCCCGGTGGTTGTCAGTATTTCGGCAATCTCCTCCGGAGTCTTTTTGGTGTTGACGTAGTTTTTCAACTGTTTGTACGAAATTTTCATAAACCTATTTGTTTTTGCTTCTTTCAGTATGTGAAATGCAAAATTAATTTTTTTTTATGCAAATACGGAATAAAAAAACGAACCTTCGTCTCCAATGAGCAAGGTTCGTTTATAACTTATTTAGAATTTAAACTTCTATACATCTACATTGGCATAAGTCGCATTTTTCTCAATGAATTCTCTGCGAGGCGGTACATCGTCTCCCATGAGCATTGAGAATAAGCGATCGGCTTCAATGGCATTTTCAATGCTTACTTGCTGCAAGGTTCGGTTTTCGGGATTCATGGTGGTGTCCCACAATTGCTCCGCATTCATTTCACCAAGACCTTTGTAGCGCTGCACAGATGCTCCTTTACCAAACTCTTCGGTTAATTTGCGTCTTTGTTCTTCCGACCAGGCATAACCTTCTTTTTTGCCTTTTTTTATTAGATAGAAAGGAGGTGTAGCCAAATATAAATGGCCTTTTTCTATCATTCCTTTCATGTATCTGAAAAAGAAAGTCATAATAAGTGTTGAAATGTGGCTTCCGTCCACATCGGCATCGGTCATAATGATTATTTTGTGATAGCGCAGTTTTTCCAGATTAATGGCTTTATTATCATCCTCGGTGCCAATGCTCACGCCCATGGCGGTAAAAATGTTGCGAATCTCTTCGTTTTCCAACACTTTATGCTGCATGGCTTTTTCTACATTTAGGATTTTACCCCGCAAAGGCAAAATGGCTTGAAATTTTCTGTCGCGGCCTTGTTTGGCAGTTCCGCCGGCTGAATCTCCCTCTACCAGAAAGATTTCGCTGAGCGATGGGTCTTTGGAGGAACAATCGGCTAATTTTCCGGGCAAACCGGCACCGGACATCACATTTTTGCGCTGTACCAGCTCTTTAGCTTTCTTTGCGGCATGTCGTGCCGTTGCAGCTGTAATCACTTTCTTTACGATAACTTTGGCATCCATCGGATTTTCTTCCAAATAATTACCAACCATCTGACTTACCGCTTGATCTACGGCTAAACTCACGTCGGAGTTTCCGAGTTTTGTTTTGGTCTGGCCTTCAAACTGCGGTTCGGCAACGCTTACTGAAATAATGGCTGTGAGCCCTTCACGAAAATCGTCTCCGCTTATGTCAAACTTAAGTTTGGAAAGCAGCCCGGATTCATCGGCATACGATTTTAGAGTACGGGTAAGCCCGCGCCTGAAACCGGTTAAGTGAGTTCCGCCTTCATGGGTATTAATGTTGTTCACATAAGAATGAATATTCTCGGAATACGAATTGTTATACTGCAAAGCGATTTCTACCGGGATGTCATTTTTTTCGGTATCGAGATGAAGTGTTTTTGCCAAAATGCTTTCTCTGTTGGAATCCAAGAATTTTACAAATTCTTTCAGGCCTTCTTCCGAGTAAAAATCTTCTCTGAGCACTTGTCCGTCTTCATCAAGTTCTCGCTTATCGGTAAGCGATATTTTAATGCCTTTGTTGAGAAAAGCCAATTCACGCATTCGATTTGCGAGAATTTTAAATGAATACTCCGGATTAATAAAAATTGAGGCATCGGGCTTAAAGGTAATAACGGTGCCTGATTTATCGGTCTCACCAATTTCTTCGATATCGGTAAGTGATTTTCCGATTTGATATTTCTGCTGATATATTTTGCCGTCGCGATATACAATAGCCGTTAAATCGGAAGAAAGTGCATTCACACAAGAAACGCCTACACCGTGAAGACCTCCGGAAACTTTATAGGAATCTTTATCAAATTTTCCGCCGGCATGCAAAACAGTCATAACCACTTCCAAAGCGGATTTGCCTTCCTGTTCGTGCATATCAACCGGAATTCCTCGTCCGTTATCGGCCACGGTAACTGAACCGTCTTCATTAATAATTACATCAATCGTGTCGCAATATCCGCCCATGGCTTCGTCAATGGAATTATCCACTACTTCGTAAACCAAGTGATGCAAACCGCGTTCTCCCACATCGCCGATATACATTGCCGGCCGCTTTCTTACGGCTTCAAGACCTTCAAGAACACTAATGTTCTCGGCCGAATAACCGTTTTTTACAATTTTTTCTTCTGAATTATTTTCCATTCTTTGATTATTTATAAAAAAATCTTCCTAAAAAGTCAAAAATGATTGACTTTTTTTGTTGCAGTTGCGAATATAGCAATTTTCTGCTTATCATTAAACTTTTGGCTTAAAAGTTTTTAACAATATATTGTCGGAAGTAAACAGCTTGCAAATATACTGTTTTTTGTGCATTAAAACAAGTTAGTTTGAACCCAAATTATAATACAAGGGCTATTGCACAAAATTTCAAAAAGCGCTTATATTTGTATGAAAAGCGTAAAATATGAAATTTCAAACAATCTTTGTATTCGCAGCATTCAGTTTATTGTTCAGTTCGGGTTCAAGGGCTCAAAATACGATTAATCTTTCGGACTACGGATGTTTTAGTTCGCAAATAAAGTACCATTCCAACGGACAGGAATATGAAGGCGTTTTGCTGTTTGTAAATTATAATGATAAAGAAATACCTTTTCAGTACAGCCGGGTGTATTTATTGAACCGGGAGAACCATAATGTCCTGCTTGTGGGTGACTCAATTGCATTTACGAATGTATACGAAATCAGCGAAAAGGATATGCTAATCGAAAGCAAATCTTTCATTTTTGACCCGGTGTCCAAACAATTTAGCAGCAAACCATAATTCAGAAAACTGTTTTAAACTTCAAAAGAGTTGATTCGAAAACTATATTGAAGTATGATTCATTAATTGATTCATTTTAGAGAACAACAATTCGTTATTAATGGGCTTGGAGACATAGTCATCAAATTGAAAATCCATTATTTCTTTTTTTTCGGCCTCCATGGCAAAGGCGGTAACAGCAATAATCGGTATTTCGGGTTTCATTGATTTTATTTTCAGAGTTGCTTCGTAGCCGTCCACATCGGGCATTCGAATATCCATAAGTATTATATCTGTATCCGGCTCACTTTGAAAAAAATCAATGGCTTCACGTCCGTTATGTGCATGTATAAGTGTAGCACCGGTAGGCATAAAAAGCGATTCAAGAAACTTATAATTTGTAAAGTCATCTTCGGCAATTATAATTTTTTTACCTTTCCAATTATTTTTCTTTCGAGGAGTATTTGACAAACTATTTTCGGATAATGCATCGGGTGCCGGCCGGTAAGGGATATAAAAAGTAAAAGTACTTCCTTTTCCGGCTTCGGATTCTACTTCAATTTTACCGCCCATCAGCGTAAGAAGTTTTTTGCTGAGCGCCAAGCCTAAACCGGTTCCGCGGTATTCAGACACGTCGTTATGCTCAATTCTGTAAAATTGATTAAATATTTTATCTAAATTTTCAGAACGAATTCCTATTCCGCTATCGGATACCTGAAAACGTATAAATTTTTTATTATAAATCTTTATAATGTTACAGTTGCAACGGATATGCCCTTCATCTGTAAATTTAACTGCATTGGTAAGCAGATTCGTGAGCACTTGAATTACGCGAGTTTTATCGATTTTTACGGGAGTTTCTCTGACACTGTTACTGCATTCCGTAATTAATTCTATATTCGATTTGTCGTACATTCTCAGATGTTCCTTTGCGGAAGGTAAAACTTCATCCAAAATGGCGGCAACCGAGGTAGTTTTTTGTTTAATTTTAAGTTGTCCGGCCTCGATTTTTGAAATATCTATAATATCATCAATTAGTGTTAACAATATGCTGCTGTTGGATGCGATATAACCGGAATATTCTTCACGGTCTTTTTCTGATATATCTTTGTTGGTAAGCATGTTGGCAAACCCAACGATAGCATTCATGGGCGTACGTATTTCATGTGACATATTAGCCAGGAAAGCGGATTTGAGTTTGTCGGCGTCTTCGGCTTTTTGCCGGGCTTCATTAAGGTTATCTTCAAATATTTTGCGTGAAGTGATATCTTTAATAACGGATACATACAATTTTTCAGCTTGCTCGGATTTTGGTATTAATGCCATGGATATCTCAGCCGGGAAAATATCTCCGGAAGCTCTCAGCATATCAAATTCATGATTTTTAAGCGTGTTATAGTTGCTGTCCATTTTTTTTACTTTTTCCGTAAAATCGGAATGATCCGATTGTGCGAAAATAGTCATAACGGAAGCCGATAAGAGTTGAGAGGCGGAGTAACCAAAAATTTTCTCGGCCGCATTATTTATTTCCCGTATGATAAAGTCAGAATCAAAAACAATAATCGTATCCGGAGAAGAAGAAAGTATGTTTTGTATCTTCAGGTTGCTTTCCTGTAAAGCATTAATAGCAGACCGTAACTCAGTGTTGTCCTGAAAAATCACTGAACGAATACGTCTTTCTCTTTCATCTGTGTATGTTTCTCCAATTACGGTCAGAATTTTATAACGTCCGGTTTCGCTTTTTATCTCAATGTCGGTATCTAAAGATGACTTTGTATTTGTGCTGTCTTGCAAAAAATCAGACAGCATCTCATAATCAGTCGGTTCAAGATAAGATTTCAAATGATCCGGGAATATAAAATCGGTAGCTTCATCTATATCAAAAATTCGTTTTACTTCTTTGGATACATATACCGACTGATCGTTAGTATCATATTCTATATTTCCAATTTTTGAAATCTTTTGAGCATACTCTAAACTTTTGCGTATGTTTATCAAAGATTTTTCGGCTCTTTTTATGCTTGTAATATCTTGGTTGGTTCCAAAAATCCGAATGATTTGGCCTTTATCATTATATATGATTTGACCCTGAATATGCATAATTCGTTCTTCGCTGTTATTGAGAATCACCGGATATTCATAGGTAAATTTGCTCTGATATTTTTCGGAACTTTCTTTAATATCTTCAATTAACCGGCTAAGATCCAATTCATTAAGCAAAGCAGAAAATATCTTTGCAGCATCTGAGTCACTGTCTAAGGGGTCTGTCCTAAACATTTTATACATTTGCTCAGACCAGTAAAGCTTACCGCTGCCCGGCTCCCATTCCCAAGTACCAATACGAGCTAAGTCTTGAGTTTGTCGCAGTTTCTGTTCAGTTTTTTGTAAACTTTTCCAAGTGTCGTACTCCTCGGTTATATCTTTGCCTGCAAACCAGTTAGGACTGTCGCTAATATATTCATAAGGCTTTATGGTTTTCCAGGAAACAATCTTTCGACTGCCGTCTTTAGCGGTAATGCGCGTTTCAAAATGTTTTGGCCGTATGGTTCCGGTAAAAAGTCTTAAATTTTTCTCTACAGAAGCCTCATCAGGAAACAGGTTTTTTAATCCTCCTCTTTTTGCAAGCTCAGATTGTGTGTAACCGGTAAGTTCATAACACCGACGGTTCCAGAATAAGATTTCGCCATCAGCAGATACCGAAATAATAAGCTCCGACATCTGTTGTAAAACTTTTTTAGTAATCTGCTCATTCTCGGTAAGTTCATCAGAATACTCTCGCAACTTTTTATTATTTTTTTTCAAAAGATAATTCATGATGAAATTATCCCTTCTGTGCCGTTCGTGAACGTAGGCAATAAAACCGGAAAAGAAAAGCGTGGAATATATTAATAATTTATCGGAATTATCTGCAGCGAAATCAGATGAACCGTCTATAAAAAAAGGGCTTAACTCGTAAGTAAGTATAAATAAAACAGCAATAAAAACAATATGAAAAAACCGAATACCGAAAAGCAAAAACAAGGCAACAATCTGCAATATAACGATTCCGAGAAATAAATTAGAGGTAATATCTATACCTGTTTGGGCTTTAAGAGCAACAAACATTAATGATATAGTGGCAGTAAAAAATAAAAACGCATGCTGTAACTGAAATTTCTTTTTTCTGACAAAAGGATATGCAATCTGAAAAACTGCCAAGCCCACAAAAAACAATTTTTGAATGAGAAATATAAATTGTCCGGAATTATTAATAATCTGCTGCAGTGCGCTATATGAAACACTCAACAAAGCAGAGCTTAGCAAAAGTTTAATTTGAAACTGCTGAGATTTCAAACCGAATTTCAGGAAATCATGTTCGGTATCTTTATCGCGAAAAAAAAGGGTAAACGGATTGTATGAACTCCTATTCATAAGACAAACAATTTGGGCAAAAATAATAAAATAAAGCAAGATTATTTCGCTGCCAAAAGAATATTTACTTTTTTTGTCAATAAAAGTAAACAATTCGAAGGCAGATTAGATTTGTCCGAATACATAAGAAACTTACAAATATGAAAATACGCTTCATTAGCCCGGGTAAAAAACTCATCCTAACATTTTTAATCACATTTTTAATACAGTCGATCTTTGCGCAAACTTACCCGAAGGAAGATTATACTCTGCCAATAAAAGGCTCCTTTTCACTTTCCGGGGATTTTGGAGAAATTCGTTCCGACCATTTTCACATGGGCGCAGATTTTCGTCTGAAAACCGGACGCAGAATTTATGCCGTAGCCGACGGATTTATCTCTCGAATTAAAACCGAAGCCGGAGGATACGGAAAAGCTCTTTATATTGACCATCCCAACGGCTTTCGTTCATTATATGCACATCTTGAGCGCTTTACTCCGGAATTAGAAGCTTTCATAAGAAAAAAGCAAATACAGAATAAATATTTTACAACCCTTGTATATCCGGACACTTCAAAATTTCCCGTAAAAAAAGGCGATCTGATTGCTTACGGCGGAAATACCGGTTATTCATTCGGCTCACATCTACACTTTGAAATGCGCCGAAGTGAAAATGACAATGCAATTAATCCTTATCATTTTTTTAAACTTGACTACGACAACCGCAGCCCGCAGATATATAACATGCTGCTTACACCGGTCGACAGCAGCGGAAGTGTTTCCGGGATCCGGCAAAAAGTATCTTTTTCCCTTGCCGGAAATAACAATCAATACTATTCTACAAAAAAAATAACAACCTCCGGAAAAATTGGCATAGCCATTCAAGCCATTGACCGCAAACCGGGACAAAGAAACCGTTATTCAGTGTATCGTGCGGCACTGTATGCAGACGGTGAAAAAATATTTGATTTCCGTAAAGATGAAATAAGTTACTACGAAACTCGCTACCTGAACAGTTTTATTGATTACGAGCTCTATGCAAACAGAAAACTTCGCTACACCAATTTATTCAAAGAAAAAGGCAACCACCTGAGCATATACGAAACGGCTGCGAACAGCGGTTATCTCACAATAAAAGCCGGAGAAAAAAAACGGATTAAAATTCAGGTATTCGATTTTTCGGGAAATAAATCAGAAATAAATTTCACCCTGCATGGAGAAACATATCACGCAAAGCCAAATACTGCCTGCAAAAATACATTCATTGCAGGCGAGAAAAACTTTTTTATTCGTCCGGATTTCAGACTCTTGAGCGAAAAACATTCCTTCTACAAAGATTTCTGTTTTACTTACCAAAAAACACCTTCCTACGGAAAACTGTTGTCTGATTGGCATTTGATCCACCAAAGCGATTTTCCCGTGCATGGTGATGTGTATATTTCAATAAAAGCCGAAAACAGGAATCCTGAAATACAAGATAAATTGTGCATAGTGCGACAAGACAGCCGAGGCAATTTAAAGTATTCGGGCGGAAAATATATTAAAAGCTTTGTAAGTACGGAGATTAAGCGTTTTGGTTTATACGGTTTAACAGCCGATACCATTCCTCCCCTGATTTATGCACATAATTTCCGCCCCGGAAACTCAATAGGCTCACTGACTGAATTGCAATTTAAAGCAAGCGACAATCTCTCCGGCATTCATTCATACGAAGCTTTTGTGAACGGAAAAAAGGCTTTACTGTTTTATGACCTGAAAGACGATATCATTAGCTTTCAAATTGCTGACAGCCTGCCTAAAGGTGAGCAAATTCATTTAAAAATAGTCCTTTTTGACAAAAAAGCTAATAAAACAGTTTATAATACCAATTTTTTTAAATAACTTGCAGCATTATTTTTCAGAAAAATATACCATCGGGATATGAAGATACTAATTGTAGAAGACGATACGAGTTCAAGAATTTATCTTGAAAATTTACTGGAAGTAAACGATTACGAATGCCAATCGGCTGCTAACGGAATTGAGGGTTTAAATTTATTTGAAGAATACCGCCCGGACATTGTCATAACCGATATCCAAATGCCGCTTATGGACGGGTTGGAGCTTTTAGAAGCACTGAATGAAATGAGCCCGGAAACCATCGTAATTATTACTACGGCCTACGGAACTGAGAATTATGCCATACAAGCCTTACACCTCGGTGCCAACAATTATTTAAAAAAACCGGTAACGGCTTATGATTTATTGCCTTTGCTCAAAAAATATGAAGCAATTTTTGAAAGCAAAACACAGCCGGCAAGTATGCCGGGCAAAATTATTGAGCGTTCAGTCAAATTGAATTTTGATACCAACTTATACACCATTGAAAATGTACCAAAAATTGTGGACCGAATACTAATTGAATCGGACTGCAAACAAATAGAACCCGATAAAGTCAATATAGAACTCGGGCTCGCCGAACTGATTACCAATGCTTTAGAACACGGGAATCTAGATATCAGCTACGAAGAAAAAAAGAAAGCTTTGGATGAAAACACCATTGAAGACTTGTATAAAGAACGTCTTAACAGAAATAAAAATAGCAATAAACAGATTACTGTCGAGTTTAGCTCAAAAGCTGATTATTTTCAATGGAAAATTACCGACGAAGGCGAAGGCTTTGATTGGAAAAAAATACCCGACCCCACCACCGATGATAAACTTCTGGAATTAAACGGCAGAGGGGTTTTTATATCAAAATTTTTGTTCGACCAAATTATATACAATGACAAAGGCAACGAAGTCATTGCACGCAAACATAAAGCGGGAAGCAAGCAACAAATATAAAGAACTGTAATGCTTTAAGAACATTTGGCTTTTAAAATGGCCTTAAGCTCATTTACAGCCTTTTCCAAATCATCATTTACAACATTATAATCAAATTTTTCGGCCAGACTAAGTTCATACTCGGCCTTATCAATTCGCATTTTCAAACTTTCGGTATCTTCGGTGGCACGTCCTTTCAAACGCTTTATTAACTCTTTTTTTGAAGGCGGTTTCACAAAAAAAGTCAATGCATCGGCACCATACATTTTTTTGATATTGATGCCGCCAACGGCATCTATATCAAATAAAACATGCTTTCCCGAGCGGCGAATTCTTTCCACTTCAGATTTTAAAGTCCCGTAAAATCGACCGGGATACACTTCCTCCCACTCCACAAAAGCATTTTCCGAAATTTTTTGCTTAAAATTTTCAGCTGTCAGAAAATAATATTCTTTGCCGTCCTTTTCATTTTTTCGCGGTTCACGACTTGTCGCAGATACTGAGAATTCAGCATCTAAAAAATCATCAAAAAGTAATCGGTTTACCAAAGTGGTTTTTCCCGAGCCCGACGGGCCTGAAAACACAATAAGTTTTTTATTCATAAAGCATATTTTGCTGTGTTCAATATAATTTTATATAATTATCCTCACCTCTGCCCATAAACTCCCATGATTCACGCAACAAAATCCGGCAGATTTTAGATACCGCAGACATTACAAAAGTACGCATACAAATCCACAACTCCACAAAAACGCCAAGTCGCATACTTACATAGTCGCTAAGTCGTAAAATGCTCCTCGAATCAACAACTCCACAACTCCACAACTCCACGACTCCACAACTCCACGACTCCACAACTTCACAACTTCACAACTCCACAACTAAACAACTTATCAACTCCACAACTTATCAACTCCACGACTCCACAACTCAACAACTCCACAACTCAACAACTCCACAACTCAACAACTCCACAACTCCACAACTCAACATCTCAACATCTCAACTACTCACCCACAATCCATTAGCCAATCATAATAATAAGATTTTTAATTTTTACGAAAAGCCATTACGACTGACCGGTATTTTTTGTATATTTACAAAATTCAAACAAAAATAAACCAAATACAACGAAATATGAAGTATTTTAATGACGACTTTAAAGAAAAGCTCTACGAAACCATAGAGGATATTGAAAATCACTCTTTAGTAGAAACCGTAGCCGTTATAAAATCACACACGGCAAAATATCGCGATGTTTCACTTTGGTTTGCTTTTGCTTTTATGACATTGCTTTTCACCTTTTTCATGTTCTCGCCTTTTGAGTTCAATGTATATCTGATATACTTTTTTAGTGTATTATCTTTTCCTTTTGCTTACTTATTTATGGAATTTTTCCCACCACTTAAACGCCTGTTTGTAAGAAACTATCGACTGCAGCGTCAAAGTGAAATTATGGCAAGAGCCGTATTTCAAAAAGGCGGCTTACGCTTTACCGAAGAAAAAATCGGTGTGTTGTTTTTTGTTGCTCTTTTTGAGCGAAGCATATACATAATTCCCGATCGCGGTGCCGAAACACTGGTACCTCAGGAAGACTGGGATAAAATGAAACTCGATTTCCACAACATATTCTCGGCCGACAATCCGGCGGAAGCCTTTCTTACGGAGCTTCAAAAAACCAAAAACATTTTTGCCGAAAACATACCGCCCATAATAGACGATATAAATGAGTTGCCCGACGATTTAGATGTTGAATTTTAAAAACAGGTATAATCAGAAAATCAAGAAAATACAAATTATGAAAAATAAACACCTAATAATTAACATACTCACATACAGCATTTTAGTAATATTGCTTCTTTCTTTAATTTCCATTTTGGGAGGAAATGAATTAATGGCACGCCCGGGCGGCGGACACTCTTATTCCGGCGGAGGCGGAGGATATTCCGGCAGCGGAGGCGGAGGCGACGGCGGCCTTATTGTTCTCCTGCTCATGCAATTACCGCCCCAAATATCCATACCGCTCATTTTGGGAATCATCATTTTTAGATATGTAGTTCAAAAACGTAAAAAAAATCAATCCGGAACCGTCAGTTCTGCTCCGCCAATCAGTTCTCGAATAAAAAACACCAATAAAACTGAACACAGCATTGAGTCTCTCAAGCAAAAAGACCCAAATTTCTCGGAAGTTGTTTTTTTGGATTTTGTTGCCTCACTGTATAATAAGTACTATAGTTTTTTCGGAAAACCGGAATTTAAAAATATTTCTCCCTTTCTGTCTAAAACCGATATGCAGAAATCGGCATCACTTAGCATAAAACAAGATATAAAGGAAATCGTTATAGGCAGTTTAGATATTAAAAATATCAGCACACAAAATGATTACACAAGAATTGAGCTGGAAATACGTGCCAATTACACCCTCATTAAAAACAGAAAAAGCAGCCGGTTGCGTGTGGTTGAACGTTGGAGTTTCAAGCGAAAAGCCGGCGTTTTGTCGCTTGAGCCGGAAGCCATGCGCCGCCTTACTTGCCCAAGCTGCGGCGGAAGCACTGATTTTACCGACAGCGGCACGTGCAGCTATTGCGGCTCACAAATAGAAGCCGGTGAAAAACAATGGTTCCTAAACCAACGCAGAATTCTTGTAAGTGAATTATTCAACACCTCCGGTTTGGCACATTACGAAACCGAACAAGGTACCTCACTGCCAACCGTTTATCAATCGGGTCTGAACAACAAAAAAGAGCAATTTGCACAACGTGCCGGCCTAAATTGGGAATCATGGTCCAAAACGTTCAAACAACAAGTTGTAAGTTCCTATTTTTTTGAAATATACAGAGCTTGGAGCCAAAATGACCTAAAAAAAGTACGCAACCTCTTAACCGACCGCACACATGAGAACTTTTCTTTTTGGTTGGATGCTTATGAAAAAAACGGCATGAGAAACCGTTTGGAAAATGTGCAAATTTCAGACATTCGCATAGCCAAAATTGAACTTGATAAATTTTACGACAGCATAACGGTACGTATTTTTGCATCGGCTCTCGACTATGTTACTGACAAAAACGGAAAAGTAATTGGCGGCTCATCAAAAAGAGCAAGAAAATTTTCCGAGTATTGGACATTGATTCGTCGAAGCGGTGTAAAAACCGACAGCTTCGACCATACCAAATGCCCGAGCTGCGGCGCACCGGCCGATAATATTGGACAAGCCGGCGTATGTAAATACTGTAACTCAAAAATCAGTACCGGCGATTTTTCTTGGGTATTAGCCATAATTACACAAGACGAAGAATATACCGGATAGCATATCACCAAACTCAAGCCGAGCAAAAGCGGATTAAAACCTTCCCTTTTGCTCGTTTTCTTTATTAAAAAATGAAGTTTTGCAGCATATTTCAGTTTACCGACACTTTAAATATTCAGAACTCCTGATTTGCAAATTGATTATCAGAAATTTATGAGTATGTATCAGTAAACTAAAATTGTCGTTTTTGCGCTTGTGGCTGACGAAGATTGAAACACTTTTGAACGTCCGGCGGTTCCTGAGCAGTAGTCGAAGGGAGGACTTCAAAACGTGTGGCCCGCTTGGAGCAGTGGCATGGGGCATGCTTTCAACGAAATCTACCGGATTTGTGTTTGCAAACTGCCCTGCAGCTAAATAATCTTTTGAACAGTTTTTAATTAAAATCCGGCAGATTTTCAAAAACGAGCAAAAGGGGAGGTTTTAATCCGCTTTTGCTCGTTTTCTTTGTTAAAAAATGAAGTTTTCCAGCATATTTCAGTTTACCGACACTTTAATATTGAGGCTTCAAAAAACGGCTCGTTCAAAATATTTTGTAAAGCAATAAAAACTAAGGCTTTTGCATAAGCCAAATTTTGTCCTTATGAAATAAAAATGTATATTGTGAAAGAAACTTTCGGCTGTGTTATGACAGAACAATCCATACAAACAAACGGCACCATGATTTGCTCTTTAGAAATTACTGAGCAAAAAGGCCGAAACTATTATATGAATATAAAGCACAGAAACTCCCAAACCTCCATAAGCTTTAATCCCTATACCAAAGAGCTGATATTTTTTGAAAACAACCAACTAAGCGCAATGCTTACTGAAAACATTTACCAGGTTCGAAAAATTCTCCACAACAAAAGAAAAAAAAGCTTTTTCACCGGATTCACTTTAAAATTTGTTTTAAAAAATAATAAACAAGTAATTGATTTTAATGATACTGACAAACTTATAGTTTTGGATAAAAGCGGGCAAGAAGAAAGCAGTTATCCCGTGGATTACTATCCCCCGGACTGCCCGGTTTTTTATACCGACGGCAGCCACCAACCTAAACTGCAACAAAGTGCAACCGCCGTAATTTTAAAAAAAACCAACGGCAAACTTTCGCTTTATACAAGCTGCCGCAAAGAAACCAAAAGCTCACAAACAGAACTTTTGGCAGCAATACAAGCAGCCAATATCGGCCGGCAATATGCCAAATACCGAATAGCTACCGACAGCCGCTACGTTATAAAAGGCCTTACCGAATGGATTCATAATTGGAAACTTAACAACTGGCAAACCGCACAAGGCACAAAAGTAAAGAACATTGAATATTGGCAACAGTTTGACCGCCTTGCTGACAATAAGCATATCGAGTTTCAATGGATAAAGGGCCATTCCGAACAATTTGAAAATACCCTCTGCGACCGTTATGCCAAGGAAGCAGCTGCAAGAAACTGCATAAATACTGATTGACTGTATGAAAATATCCCCGCCTTATTTGTTTCATTAATAATTCTTAAAAATTTGGAACTGATAAAAATAATATCTAATTTAGACTGATTATAAATAACATAAATTGAAAACTTCATGAAAGCATCAGATATATTTGTAAAAGCACTTGAAAACGAAGGTGTTGAATACATTTTTGGGGTTCCCGGGGAAGAAAATATTGACCTGCTGGAATCCATACGGAAATCAAACATCAAATTAATAGTAACACGCCACGAGCAAGGCGCAGGATTTATGGCAGCCACCTACGGACGCCTCACCGGTAAAGCCGGCGTGGTATTATCAACACTTGGCCCGGGCGCAACCAATTTAGTAACACCGGCAGCTTATGCACAGCTCGGCGCCATGCCCATGGTAATGCTCACCGGTCAAAAACCCATTACGAAAAGTAAACAAGCTCGATTCCAAATTATCGACGTAGTGGATATGATGCGGCCCATAACAAAGTTTACCAAACAAATTGTGAATGCCGCCAATATTTCATCCACCGTGCGCGAAGCCTTCCGCTTAGCTCAACAAGAAAGGCCGGGCGCAACACACATCGAACTGCCTGAAGACATAGCGGCAAGCCATTCGGATGAAAGAATCTTTCTGCGCACAAAAGCACGAAGGCCGAAAGCAGATAAAATAGCCTTAGAAACAGCTGCGGATATTATTCAAAAAGCTAAAATGCCTCTGATACTAATCGGGGCTGATGCCAACAGAAGCAGAACAGGTAAAGCTCTAACCGAATTTATTGACAAAACCGGTATTCCGTTTTTTGATACCCAAATGGGAAAAGGTATTGTGGATGAGTGTCATCCCCTGTTTCTCGGGACGGCGGCGCTTTCCGACCATGACTATCTGCATTGCGCCATTGAGCGTGCCGACTTAATTATAAACATCGGGCATGATGTGATTGAGAAACCGCCTTTCTTCATGTCTGACCAAAATCAAAAACAGGTCATTCATGTAAATTTTTACCCGGCTCAAATTGACAGCGTATATTTTCCTCAAACTGAAGTAGTCGGCGATATAGCAGCAGCCACGGAAGAGCTGTCGGAATTGGTAAATCCGCAGGTAAGTTGGGATTTTGAATATTACAAAAAATTGAAAAAAGAAATTGACAGTCATTTGCTCGAAGAAACGGATAATGACAAAGTTCCCGTTCTGCCGCAGCACATAGTTTTTACCGTTCGCGGCACAATGCCCGAAGACAGTATTGTGGCATTAGATAACGGCATGTATAAAATCTGGTTTGCGCGAAATTACCATTGCCGACATCCCAACACCATGTTGTTAGATAATGCACTGGCAAGTATGGGTGCAGGCCTTCCTTCCGCTATGGCTGCAAAAATGGTGCATCCCGAAAAAGAAGTAATGGCAGTAGTCGGCGACGGAGGTTTTATGATGAATTCCCAAGAAATGGAAACAGCCGTTCGGCTCAATTTAGATTTAACCGTTCTGATTATAAACGACAGCGGCTACGGCATGATTAAATGGAAACAGGCTGAAATGAATTTTGATAATTTTGGTCTGGAATTCAAAAATCCTGATTTTGTAAAATATGCAGAAAGCTACGGTGCAAAAGCTTTTAGAGTAAAAAAACCCGGAGATTTGGAAAAATACATCAAAGAAAGTTTTAAAACAAAAGGTGTAAAACTCATTGATGTACCGGTTGATTACTCGGAAAATGTAAAACTCACCAAAGAATTAGAAGCTAAAACATGCATACTATAGAATACACGAACTATTTCACAATTTAAAAACTTATACTTTATATTATGGAAAAAATAAAAGTTACATCACCTTACGACGGACACTTAATTGAAGAAATACCGCTTTCGAGCTACGAAGAAGGTGAAGCCATGTTGGAAAAAGCTTATCGGCTTTTTAAAGATACATCCAAAGAAATTCCTAAGTACCGACGGATAGAAATACTTGAAAAAGCAGCCCAATTGATGAGTGAACGTGTGGAAGAACTCACCAAAACAGCAGCCGAAGAGGGCGGAAAACCCTACAAAGACTCAAAAGTAGAAGTACTGCGTGCCATCAACGGCGTTAAACTGGCAGCCGAGCACATCGGTCAAATGAAAGGCGAAGAAATTCCCATGGGGCTTACGAAAGCTTCGGAAGGAAGAATGGGCTTCACATTTCGAGAACCGATCGGGCCGGTATTCTCCATCAGTGCATTTAACCACCCACTGAATTTAACCATTCATCAAACCGTTCCCGCCATAGCCGCCGGATGCCCGGTTATTATCAAACCCGCAACAAGCACACCGCTTTCGGCTATCAAATTTATTAACATACTTTATGAAGCCGGCTTACCCAAAGAATGGGCTAAATATATTGTTTGCAAAAGTGATATAGCCGAAAAATTAGTAACCGACCCGCGCGTAAGTTTTATGTCATTTATCGGTTCGGCAAAAATCGGTTGGTACCTGCAATCAAAATTATCAAGCGGAACTCGTTATGCCTTGGAGCACGGCGGAGTAGCTCCGGTAATTATTGAACCGGATGCAGATTTTGATGATGCCCTGCCGCTAATTGCCAAAGGCGGATTCTATCACGCCGGACAAGTCTGCGTTTCGGTACAACGCGTATATGTGCACGAAAGCCGCAGCCGTGAATTTGCGGAAAGGCTCGCCGGCAAAGCCTCTGCACTCAAAACCGGCGACCCCTTAGACCCCGAAACCGATGCCGGCCCCTTAATCAGCCCCTACGAAACCGATCGTGTGGAAGAATGGCTTAAAGAAGCTAAAGATGCCGGAGCGGAAATACTCACCGGCGGCAAACGCATCAACGATTTCAGTTTTGAACCAACCGTAATTTTTAATCCGCCGGAAGATATAAAAGTTAGTACCGAAGAAGTTTTCGGGCCGGTTGTTTGTATCTATTCATATAAAAACATTGATGAAGCCATAAAACGCTCCAACCAACTGCCTTTTGCATTTCAATCCGCTGTATTCACGAAAAATATTGATACGGCACTTAAATGTGTAAAGGATATGAATGCGTCGTCCGTAATGGTAAATGACCATACGGCTTTCAGAGTAGATTGGATGCCCTTTGGCGGAAGAGATGATTCCGGTTACGGAATGGGCGGCATACCCGACTCTATGCACGATATGACACGTGTTAAACTCATGGTATTCAGAAGCCCCTCATTACTTAATGAGTAATCATTCAATACAACCATAAGCCATAAAAGCTGCTCCCCGAAGCAGCTTTTATTTTTTATCGGCAATGAAGCGTTTTTTAGTGATTATTGTTATTTTTGTAGATATTAACAAAACCAAGACAATGATAAAATCAATGACCGGCTTCGGGAAATCAGAATGTAAATTGCCCGACAAATCAATTACAATTGAAATTAAAACGCTTAACAGCAAGAATTTAAACATTGCCGTAAAACTTCCGGATTTATATGCCGATAAAGAGTTTGAAATACGTAAAATGCTTAGCGACCAACTCGAACGCGGCAAAATCAATCTGTTTATTCATACCGTATCGGAATCCGAAACAACGGCCAAAATTAATCGAAAAGTTATTGAATCGTATTACCGACAACTAAAAAATATTACACTTGACTTAGGTCACGAACCTAAAGACGAGCTTTTATTCCAAAGCATTCTGCGATTGCCCGATGCGCTTAAAACAGAAGAAAACATACTTTCGGATGAAGAATGGAAAACAGTAAAAGCAAGCATCTTTGAAGCCATTGAAAACACGGATAATTACAGAAAAGAAGAAGGCGCCTCAATAGCAGAGGACTTAGAAGAAAAAATCACTGCCACTGAAAAAGCTGTTGATGCGATTGAAAACTATGAAGATGAACGAATTGAAACTGTAAAAGAACGGCTGAATAAAAAACTCAGCGAAGTAGAACTTCCCGAAAACTCTACTGAACGCTTCGAACAAGAAATCGTATATTTTCTGGAGAAATTCGATATAAACGAAGAAAAACAAAGGTTGCGACAACATTGTAAATACTTTAAAGAAACCATGCAAACAGAAAGCCCGGGGAAGAAACTTAATTTTATATCTCAGGAAATTGGCAGAGAGATTAATACTACCGGCTCTAAAGCCAACCACCACGAAATTCAAAAAATTGTAGTGGAAATGAAAGATAATTTAGAACAAATAAAAGAACAACTGTTAAACACATTATAATAATGCGTTTGAAAATACTGATAAGCATTGGAATTTTAAGTTTGATGATTGCCTGCGTAACCGTCCAACCAAGCAATCAGCCGACCGACTACTCATACCATTACAATCCCACCGAAGGAAAAATGAGTCCTGAGTTTCTGATAGTAAGCCAATCAGAAAGTAAAGTGCGCCTGTACATTAAACTAAAAACCCGAGAATTGCGATTCAGCAAAGCAAACCCTGATGTGCAACTGCGTGCCGAACCGGAAATTATGTATCTTACGGTTCCTTCATTTAAAGACCGAACCGTAATTGATTCCTCCAAAAGTGAGTTAAAAATCCGCTATAATAAATATCAAACGGAATTGGTTACCTTTTTTGATGTGCATACCGATTATCTTCAAGATTTTATTATTTATATAAAAATAAAAGATAAATACAGCGGAAACGAAACCAGACATTTCGTAAGGGGCATCAATAAAAAACAAGACAATCGCTGCCGCTATCTGCTAAAACAGGTCAACGGCAAACCCATTTTCAATTCGTATGTTAATGCCAATGATACACTCATAATTTCTAAACCCGCCGACGATGCTTCCGGAAAAATATTTGTAAAATATTACTCTGAAGTTTTTCCGCCGGCCTATGCACCTTTTGATACCGATAAGCCGAACCGGCAATCACTTACCCCCGATGCCGAATATGCTTTATCGGTTAATAATTGGCAAACACGATTCGTAACCCGAAAAAAAGGCCTTTATCATTTCCAAAGCGACACAACACAAGACGGAGGTATTTTGCTATATGCCGGCCGAAAAGATTTTCCGGATTTTACCACGCCCGAACAACTCATTGAACCGCTTCTTTATATTACTCAATCCTCAGAATATGAATCACTGACAGAAGCCAAAAATAAAAAACTGGAGATTGATAAGTTTTGGATAAAGGCTGCACAAAATAAAGAAAAAGCCCGACAACTTATTCGAGTTTGGTATAACCGTGCAAAATATGCCAATATCTATTTCACATCCTACAAAGAAGGCTGGAAAACCGACCGCGGTATGGTATATATGCTCTTTGGGCCTCCGGATATTTTAAATTATAATGACTTGGGTGAAAAATGGATTTATCGCCGCGATTCAGATAAAGGTCAAGAATTTCAATTTGTCAGCGAAAACTCAGATATTTCGGCAAGGGATTTCAGCCTTAAACGTAACTTAAAATACACCAATAATTGGTACAGAGCCGTTGACAGCTGGCGTCAAGGCCAAATATATGAGTAATGCAAACGCTTTCTCCATGAAGAAAATAATCTTCATAACACTTTTACCCTCTATGCTCCTATCAGCAGCATGCAATAACGACTTGGATTGTTTTTCAAACAAATCGGACGAAAAAAATCTAAGCTTTAATACGGAAGACTATATTAACTTTCACTTTTCGGATGTTTTTAAAGTTCAAGTTTTTCAGGATTCAGCAAAAAAAATAACGATTGAAGGTCCCGAATACTTAGTTTCAAAAGTAGATTTAAAAAGAAATCAATCGAATATGGAACTCAGCATAAAAGACCCTTGTAATTTCCTAAAAGACCAAAAACAAATGCTGACAGTAAGCCTTTTTGTTCCCGAAATTGATACGCTAAAATTCAACACCCTAAGCTACTTAAGCATTCCGGATACTTTTACAAGTAACTTGCTGGTTCTGCATTATTGGGGAAAAACAGGCAGTTGCGAAACGCTGACAAACACAGATAAACTTTTTTTATACTCAGCCTGTCTCACAGGAGATTTTAACTTCAAGGGCAAAACGCGCCGATTTACCGCTGAACTGCGAAAAGCCTCATCTTTTGATGCCGAAAATCTGGACACTCGCTTTGGTGTAGTATATCATTATTCTCGTAACGATTGCCGCTTAAATGCCTCAGAACGCTTATTGATAAGAATTCATAATACCGGAAATGTTTACATCGACTCCCTGCCGTCTAATACGGATATTCAGAGCTTTGCTGAAGGACAAGTGATTACGAAAGACTAATAATTCCTATTTAGTATTTGGCAGAAAACTTCAAATTCAATTCACTGCGCAGGTCAGATGTTTTCACCTGACGCAAACAAGCGGCTTTAAAACTCCGGACGGTGAAAACACCACACGAGTTGCCAAACACTATTTACTCCTGAAAAAATAATACCCAACACCGAACTCTAAAAAATCTGCTTTTGCATAATAGGTTTTCAAACCCAAAGAAGCAATATAAGTCCGCGCAAAGATATAACGCAAACCAATGCGCGAATAGATATTCTGCCCCTCTGCCGGGCGATTTTTTACATAATGCCCAAAATGAAAAAAGCCTGACAAATCACCCATATAAAAGTAATAGCCCAGATGCATACCGGCATACCAATCATTCAGCTTTGTTGAGCCCTCAAAATCCGGGCTGTCAAAAAAATGCCGAAGGGCATCATCGTAAAATAAATCGGCTCCGAATGAAAAACTGCTGCCGTAAGTTATTCGGTATTCATACTCCGCTTGCAGGCTGCCTGCAAAATATAGGTTTTCATCTTCAAACCGATACTGATGAAGGCCTCCCGAAGCAATCATCAAGAAATTATGCTCGGGTATAAAATTTGGAAATACCGGCTTTTCAATAACCGGAGAGCTGTAATTATATGTCAAAGCTCCGGAGAGCGCCAATTGATTTAAGCCTGCATTGGGCATGGCAAAAGAAGCATTGGAAAAATGTATCAGCGAAAGACCGCCTGCGAATGAAAGCTGCCTGCTTATCTGAGTATTCAAAACAAAACCGGCTTGAATCAATGCATTCATGTGTGATCCGATGCCTACATTGTATCGATTATGCACCATATCATACTTTTTACTCAGATATACCAAACCCGGAGAAAGCCGAAAACTAAATGAAAAAGGCTTATATTTCACAATTCTGAATTCAGACAAAGCGTGCATACCCAAGGCATAACCCAGAATATCTTTGTGCTGCAAATCCGAATAAAAAAGTCCAAATCCTATATGCGGATATTTCTTGGAAGCATGCCAAGGCTTATTACCCGAAAGTTGCCACTTGGCATTCAGCTCAAGCGTGGGTATGCGATTACCCATAAACTGTTTGAAAGACTTGTAATGCGGCATTATAGCACCACGCTGATACTTAAACTCATAGCTAAACTCCGACAAATTTTGAGCCGGCAGATTTGCAGTCCATAAAATGCCCGCGGATATCAAATAAAGCACAGGCATTTTCAAGAATCTGCGAAGGCTCATCATTGTCTGACTTTAATTTTTGCAAGGACTTTTCGAACTGCCAAAACAATTATTTCTTGGGAATATTTTTCAGTACATCCAACAGCAAGTCCCAAAATTTTTGTGTGGTCTCAATACTGATTCGTTCATCGGGCGAATGGGCACCTTTGATGGTCGGGCCGAAAGAAATCATATCGGTTCCGGGGTATTTTTCCAGAAACAAACCACACTCCAAACCCGCATGTATGGCTTTAACCTCAGGCTGTAGCTCAAAAAGTTTTTTGTATGATTTTTCGGTAACCAGCATTATTTCGGAATCCGGATTTGGCTGCCAGCCCGGATAACCGCTTCCGTGCTTTACTTCGGCTCCGGCCAAACGAAAAGCAGCGCCTACCGTATAAGCCATATCGTATTTAGCAGAATCTACCGAACTTCTTTGGCTGGTTTCCACTTGTATTCTGTTGCCTTCCAAGAACTTAACCGAAGCTAAATTGGTAGAAGTTTCCACCATATCTTCCAAGCTGGCGCTGAAAGCATAAACTCCGTGCCAACAGGCGTAGATGGAATTAAGCAGACGGTGCTGCGTATCTTCATCGATAA
This sequence comes from uncultured Bacteroidaceae bacterium, assembly GCA_964472505.1. Classification (GTDB taxonomy): domain Bacteria; phylum Bacteroidota; class Bacteroidia; order Bacteroidales; family JAADGE01; genus JAYEIA01. Next base: position 140,415 of record CAYYQW010000001.1, read on the forward strand.
CAAAGTCCGGCATTTCAGCTTTCTCTGCCTCTATAGCCAAGTTCTTTTCGGTTTGAGCATATTCCTTTTTAATATCAGAAGATATATCTGCTAAATAATCATTAAAATCCAACAGGTTTTTCTCGGGAATTACAATGCTTGCAAAGCCCTCACGCGCAATTGCATTACGCAAATTACCCGCTTTTATATTGTGAATGCGCAAATCAAATTTTGCGCTTGCATTCCATAAAATCCGATTAAGAATTTTTACGGCATTTCCCAATCCTTTATCAATCTCATCTCCGGAATGTCCTCCCTTGAGGCCGGTTACGGAAATTTTCCGTGCAAGCGAATTATCCGGAACACCCTTTCTTTTATAATCAAAAAAGGCTGAAGTATCAATACCTCCGGCACAGCCAATGAAAAGCTCGCCTTCATCTTCCGAATCTAAATTAATCAATATTTTGCTTTTAAAAAAGCCCGGCTTTAGTCCAAAGGCTCCGGTCATTCCGGTTTCTTCATCTGCCGTAATTAGAATCTCTATTGGTCCGTGAGGTATGTCGTCCGAATCCAAAATAGCCAATGAAGCGGCAATTCCTATTCCGTCATCTGCACCAAGTGTTGTTCCGTCCGCTTTTACCCAGTCGCCTTCCACTTTGGTATCTATGGGGTCTTTATCAAAATCATGCACTACATCGGCATTTTTTTCACAGACCATATCGGAATGGCTTTGCAGAACTACTGATTTTCGGTCTTCCATACCTTTGGTTGCGGGTTTTCGTATTAATACGTTCCCTACTTCATCTCGTTCTGCTTCTAAATTTCGGGTTTTGGCAAAATCCAAAAGATAGGCAATTATTTTTTCTTCCCTTTTTGAAGGGCGCGGAATTTTCGTAATTGCGTTAAAATATTTCCAAACTTTTTGTGGTTGTAATTCTGTAATATGCATAATGTATGTATTTTTTATAAAGGATAATTAGCAAAGATATAAAAACAAGCCGAATAAAGATAATAAGGAAAAAATATTACTTATATCGGCGAAGGGCATTATGTTATTCTTGGAAAAATCATCACTTTATATAGCTGCGAATAAGCTCATCAATACTTTCGGCCTTTACTTTTTTGTATCTTATCTTGGCTGCTTCCATATCGCTCTTCATGTATTTACCAATATGCTTCAGGAGAACTAAATCACAATCGCTCAGCATGTCTATTATTTCTTTGTGCGAATGCGCATGATGTCCCTCGCCTTGGCCATGCTTTGGCTCATCGTGCCCGTGCTCAAGACTGTGTGTATTTTTTCGAAATTCAACGGATACAACTTCATTATCGGATATTTGATATACGCCAAACCATTTGGACCTTCCGGTGCGCAAGGCAATGGTTTCTTTATCATTGGTCGGAATTGCTATCTTCATTTGGTATGTCTTTTAATAATTTTCAGCTAAATTAATTCTTTTATCATTAATAATTATGTTCAACAACAGGTTTATCAACATATTCAATTCATAAAAAATTATGCATATTTGTATAACGGAAATTTAAAAATTTCAAGCAAAATGCGAACAATCAAAATCGGCTTTTTAAAAGCGTCCAACATCCTTTTATCTGCACTTATTACATTCTTAGGCTTTAGCTCAGCCTGCTCATTGAATCAAGTTGAATACGGAGCTCCGCATGCAGACTTTATAGTGAGCGGAAAAACCGAATCGGCAGTAACCGGGGAAGCTGTTAAAAACATACGCGTAGTTGCTGAGTGGGATACATCCTATACCGACGACAAAGGTTTGTATCTTAACGAATTAGAAACCGGCGGTGCGCGAGACGGTGAGTTGGTTTTAAAATTTGAGGATATTGACGGCGCAGAAAACGGTGCTTTTGAACCATTGGATACGCTTATTCAATATAAAGCCTCAGATTTTGAAGACGGCGACGGTGATTGGTACGAAGGAGAAGCAAGAAAAATAATAAATGTTAAACTTCAAGCAAAAAAATGAAACGGTGTATAACAAAAAGCTCTAAATTATAATAACAGTAAGTCAAATAAAACAAAATGAAAAAAATCAAAATCGGCTTTTTAAAAGTTTCAAACATCCTTTTAAGTGCATTGATAGCTTTATTAGGATTCCACTCGGCCTGCTCTCCGGGAGCTGATGAATACGGAGCTCCCTATGCCGAATTTAAAGTAAACGGCAAAACAGAAGCAGCCGGCACAAGCCAAGCCGTTGAAAACATACAAGTAGTTGCTCAAGGAGATACATCATACACTGACTCAAACGGCCGCTATGATAAAACCATAATAACATTCGGTGCGCAAGACGGAGAACTGCTTTTGAAATTTGAAGATATTGACGGCATTGAAAACGGTGATTTTGAACCTTTGGATACCCTGATTCAATATAAAGCTTCCGATTTTGAAGGCGGCGACGGTGATTGGTACGGCGGAGAAGCCGTAAAAACCGTAAATGTTAAACTTCAGCCAAAGAAATGAGCGTAAAAAATATTCCTTTCAGAAAAAAAATAGCATTAGAACTTTTCCGAAAATACCGTCAAAATGAAAAACGCATCCACAACTTGAATTATATTCTGTGGGAATGCACTTTACGCTGTAATTTGAACTGTAAGCATTGCGGAAGCGATTGCAAGAAAGAATCCGGAGTAAAAGATATGCCGCAAAGTGATTTTTTTGAGGCATTGGACACACTTTCACAAACTGTAAATCCAAATAAAACCATAATTGTACTCACCGGCGGTGAACCTCTGGTGAGAAAAGACATTGAAGAAATCGGTAAAAAACTCTACGACAGAGGTTTTCCTTGGGGCATAGTTACCAACGGAATGCAGCTGAATGCCAAACGCCTCAACGGCCTTTTACAATCCGGCTTGCGAAGCTTAACCATTAGTTTGGACGGACTTGAGGCGAGTCATAATTGGCTGAGAAATAACAAGAACAGCTTTAAAAATACCATAAATGCTTTGCAACTTATGGCTCAAACAGAGCATGTAAAATATGATGTTGTAACTTCAGTAAACCAAAGAAATTTCCGAGAACTTGAGCAAATTAAAAATTTATTAATCAGCATAGGAGTAAAAGCTTGGAGAATTTTTACAATTTTCCCCATTGGACGTGCGAAAACGAATGATTATCTGCAACTCAATCCTAAAGAATTTAAAGCCGTATTTGATTTTATAAAACAAGTGAGAAAAGAAGGCCAAATAGAGTTAAGCTACGGTTGCGAAGGTTTTCTGGGGAATTACGAAAAAGAAGTTCGAGACAATTTTTTCTTCTGCCGAGCCGGAATCAATATTGCCTCCATATTGGCAGACGGTTCTATTTCGGCCTGCCCGAATTTAAGAGGAAATTTCATACAGGGAAACATATATCAAGACAATTTTGCCGAAATATGGGAAAACAGATATGATGTTTTCAGAGACCGAAGCCACACAAAAACCGGCATTTGTGCCGATTGCGATTATCACAAATACTGCGACGGTAACGGTATGCACCTGCGCAACGAACAAAACGGAGAGCTTATGTTTTGTCATCTGAACAGAATAGAAGAAGGAGAAGACAAAGCAACTTAGTCTTTACAAACTTTAGCTATTTTTTTATCGCTCGTTGCTCAATTTCTTGCAGTGAAAGTTTTGAAATATCTAATATATTATGTTTGGAAAGCTGCCATTTTACCAGAGCTTCATTCAGTTTTGATTTTCGGATAACCCATATTTGCAATACATCCGTTCTTTCTATAGCCAATTCCAAACTTCCGGACCAACCTTGGCCTAACAATTCCATTGGGCCTACTTCATCAATTATCAGAACATCGGGATTTGAACGACATGCTGCCTGAATCATTTCATTCCCTTTTTCTATGGCTTCCGGATTAAACCAATAGCGCCTGAATCGAGACCAACCGACTTGCTTTTCATTGGATGCCAAAGGCAGATTCTCACCGGTTACTATGTTTTGCAATTCAAAACTGCTGCGCCGATTATCCTGAAATTCACCGGACGAAATAATCCCCTTGACCGAATAGCCTTTTTTCTGCAAGTTTTCAATAAGCTTTTTAACCGTAGTAGTTTTTCCGGCATGCAAATCGCCGGTTAGTATTAGGATTTGCTCATGCGCCTGCATATTTTTTGTGAAATATTCCAATAAGCTATCGGCCTGCACAAAGATTTCTCGCAAAATATAACGCCGCTGTTTATATAGATTTTTTAAGCGAGGCAAAGAAGCCGTTACCGCAGGCAAAGCCGAAAAGGCTACATTCAAAGACTGATAAAGATTGGCAAAGCCATAATTAAAGAGCAAGCTTTTTAGAAGCGGGTTTCTGAGTTCAGTACTAATTCCGGCAAAACCAAAAATTACCATAACCGCTCTAAAATTCATTTCCAAACCAACCCGCAAACCTTTAAATGAGAAGCTGCCGTTGCCCGAAGCCCATTCCCAAAGAAAAGAAGCCAAGAGCGTAATAAGGGCAAACTGAATCCAAATGGCCGGTTTTTTCAGATGCCTGACCGATTGTTTATAGCGAATAAGAATAAATGTGAGAAAAATGAGGCCGCCGGGAACCGCATAAAACCAATAACTTTTATTTAAAAAATACAAAACAGCCACTACCCAAACAATGATTAAAAGCAGATACCATAACGAGTATCTCTGTTCTTTGGCTCCGACAAAAAAGTTTCCTCCGTTAAAATCGGATTTTGAAAAGCGCTCTTTCTCTAAGTCTTTACTGTCCAATCGATTGGCTGAAAGATACCCGCCGATTGCTCCCAAAGCTCCGGCAAGCATATACACGGCAAATATTCCGCCGATAAGGAAAAAGGGATGAGAAGCCGAAATACCGGTTTTCATCACCAAAAAATCATAGAGTGACTCGGCCACTTTCACCAAATCAAAACCGTAAAGAATTAACCAGTTAAATATTTTTTGGAAAAGCGTCCACAACACGGCCAAAGCACCGCCCAAAATATAAGCAAATAAATTTCTGCCAAAAATTAAACGCGAAAGCTCAATAATAAGCGCTTCGGTAAAAATACCAATCATAGGACCGAATATCACAGCGCTTGGAGAAATGGATTTCATCAATGCGCAAATAATGCCGGCTCGCAAAATAATGAAAGGTTCTTTCCAGTGCTGCATAAAAGCCGTGAGCAAAAACACGCTTGCAACCGCCAATAAAGCACCGGCAAAAGGAAGACGCATATTATGTAAAAAACTGCCGACTATAATTTCTATGGCAGCCCATATACTGCCAATTACGGCAGCTTTCATCCATCGGGTATTTATTGTTTGAGTCATTTGTCTTGTTTAACTATAGAAATTTTTTCGGCTCCGTATCTGAATAAATGATAGCCGGTTCCGCCCTCTGCCACGGTTCGCATGGCGGCATCAACAACATTTATTCGTAAGCTGCCAATAATATCAATTCCCTTATCGAATAATACTTCCGGAACTAAACCGGCAGACGGGCCTACCAGAATGACCTTTGTTCCGGAACAAAACAAGCCGGCCAATTTATCCAATGTATTATTCACCAAAGTAGAGCCGGTAATTATCACCAAATCGGAATCCGGAATCAGTTCTTCGGCTCGGTCTGCCGGTACGTAATATTTTTTATTTTCCGCACGCAGGGTTGATTCGTCTAACTCCAAGACCCGAAGTTCACAATCTCGGTCTCGCAGTTTTCGGATATAGGAACTGAAAGCTCCGACCAATGTAACTTTATCACCGGTTTTTATCTTCAATAGATCAAAAGGATCGCTTTGGGGTATTATCCGGTAATTACCCGCATTAATGATTGCAGCAGAAAGGGCATTGGCGCAAGCCAATTGTAAGGCAGTCGTATCCGGATTTTCACTGTCGGCAAGGAGTAGCTCTTTAACCGAGCGCCCCGATATATTATTGGGTGTAAAAGCTCCAAAATCACGTTCGAAGCGATACAAAAACGGAGCCTTTGAGTATTGCGTCAAGGAAAAGCCCACCGTTCCCAACGATAAACGAACGGCAGTAAGAAACTTACCGGCAATAAGTTCATCAATCAACACTTCATGTGCTGATATGCCGTATTTCTTCTGAGCAAACTCAATAACTTCCTGATATAATTTCTGCATATACTGCAAGTAGTTTATGTTTGCTTTTCCTATACAAAGCAAGAAAAAGCAAGCTGAAAATTTGGGCAAAAATAAAAACAAGCGCTTAAATAATCAATGAATACCAAACTATTTTCATGAATACATTTCAGGCCATAAATACGGGTAAGTAAAACGCACAAAAACATGTTTTAAAACGTTTGCGGAAAACCAAAATAATGGCAAATTTTTATATTTTTGTTAGCCACAACGATAAATGACCCGCAGATACCTAAATGCCGACATTGAGTAGGAAAAGCGACAGTCGTAAGGCAAGATTTTATAGAATGTTTTTTTGGTTAATTGTTTGCTTTTAAGTAATATTGTTATCAGTGTCGCATAACATATAAGAACAGATTGGCGACACCGGAGTGTTGCCAAGGTATATGTTAGCGGTTATTGAAACAAAGAAACGTGCAATGTCAAAATATCGAATGAATAAAAAAACGTATCTTTGTAAAGCATAAAAATGATTGATTATGAAAAATATAGTAATTCCGGTTAATATTTCGCCTGATATAATGATTGCATTAAATAAATCGGAAAAAGAATTAAAAAATCATTTTCAGGTTGGGATTGCAATGATGTTATTTCAAGAAGGTAAACTAACCTTAGGCAAAGCAATACAACTTTCCGGATTGACACGTTATGAATTTGAGAAATCTTTAGCAAAAAAAAACATCCCGATTTCCAATCCAAGCTTCGACCAAGTGATTTCGGATATTAGCAAACTAAGTGATTTGTAATTGTGAAAATTGTTATCGCTGATACAGGAGCTTTAATTTCTCTGATTCATCTTGGCAGAATTGATTTGATTGAAAAGGTGTTTGGGGAATTCTTTATTGCAAAAGCAGTTTGGAAAGAGTTAAATGCTTATGATAATCCTGACTTTGACCGAACAGTTTTATTGAGATTGGAATCGAAAGTAAAGCAAATAAATTCGAGGAATCATTTACTAATGCTAATGGATTATGGAGAATCTGAATCTGTGATTCTTTATGAAGAAATAGGTGCGGATTATTTGTTAATTGATGATAATAAGGCAAGAACCGTGGCAGAATCCCTGAATGTCAATTGTATTGGAACTTTAGGTCTGTTAGTTAAGGCTAAACAAAAAGGATTGATTGTAGAATTAAAACCTCTTTTTGAAAAACTGATTAGAACAGGTAGGCATTTCTCTAAAAAATTACTAAATGATTTACTTAAAAATATAGACGAGACTGAACTTGATTGAACAACAACCGCTAAAGATGTGTCATGCGTAATGGCTCGGAAAGTAATAAATTCCAAGGTCTGTGGCTCGCATCAACACCATCTCGGTTTGATAGTGAGAAGCTCCGTAATCCGCCACTACGCATACATTTTCCGTTGTGACAAATGCTAAAACAGAATTCGCGGAAAAATTGTAACTTTGTAATTTATAAGAATCAAATATGAAAATTTCAGAGAAAAATATAGAACAAATCAAACAAGTTTGCAAAGAATTTAAAGTTAAGAACTTTTCTGTTTTTGGGTCTGTGTTGACTGAAAACTTTTCTTCAGATTCCGACATAGACTTCGTGGTTGACTTTGACGAAAATGACCCAATAAAATATACAGATTTGTATTTCCAACTAAAGGACAAATTGGAACAGATTTTAAAGCGACAAGTTGACTTGATAGAAGAACGCGGAATAAAAAACTCATTTTTCAGAAAGGAAATTGACGAGTCAAAAATTGTATTGTATGGATAATAAAATTAATGCTTGGCTTGAGGATATTTTAAGGTCAATTGATGAGATTTTTGAATTTTTGCCGAAAAAGAGAGATTTTTTTGAATTCCAAAAGGACGTAAAAACTAAAAAAGCAGTTGAACGAAATATTGAAATTATTGGAGAGGCTGTAAATAGAATAACTAATTACAAAAACACTAAAATTGACATACAAAACGCAAGGCAAATTATAGGGACAAGAAACAGAATTGCCCACGAATATGATAACATATCTGACGAAGTAATTTGGACAATAATTATTAGAGAACTTCCAAAACTTAAAGAAGAAATAACAAAACTGAGAAAATGAAGCACTTGCCACAGCTGAATTTTCACTGTCGGCAAGGAATAGCTATTTAAGCGAGCGCTTTACCTATGTATAAGCCCGATCTATGAAATGTTGCTTTTCACCGAATGGGTGAGGTGAAATGCTTACATTTGCTTAATCGATTGAGCGGAATCGCTCAATTTGGGTATAATTTATATTTTTGAAATAAAAACAGTGTCAACAGGATATAAAATACAAGAACCGGAAAGAATCTATTTTCTTACACTGCAAATTGTGGCTTGGGTTGATTTGTTTTCACGCAAAATTTTAAAAAAGGCAGAATTTTCAGATATGGACATAAGAGAACCATGCAGAGCATATCTCTATTCAAAAATTTATTGAACAAAAAATCAATTATGGTTGATCAAAATCCTGTCAGTTCAGGCATTGTACAATATCCGGAATATTATTTGTATTCAAGTGCCGGAAACTATGCAGATGAAGAAAATATTTTTGATGTAAGCGTTTTTTAGTTTTCTTTGGAAAACGGTAAAATGATATTTCGAGTTAAACTTGAAAAATATAAATTGAAAGTATTTTATAAAGATGCATAGGTAATGGAATTAATACAATTTAAAAATAAACGAAATGAACTTTAAGAATTCAAATATATGGAGCGAGAAAGGGGCTACTTTAAGTCTTAACAATGCAGTAAAAGAATATGGTATAACAGAAATTGAAATTATAGATACCATAAAAACCGGAAAACTGCAATACAGACTTAATTCTGCACATGGAAATCCTTATTATAAGCTGATCAGAAGCGAAGTGGAAAGTTTTGTAAAAAATAAATATGGCGATTCTTATTTGAAAAAACAGAAACGAAAAGCAGAATTAGAAATTGTAAATAAGCAACTAAGAAAATATAGAAAACAAATCAAACTATTAGAAAAACGAAAATCTGAATTAGAGGATGATTAGAAAATGTACGCCACACAACACGCAATATAATTAAATAACATGACTACGTATGAGGCAAAATGACTTGAATAAACTTTTAAAAGAATTATTACAAATACCGGAATGCGAGTGGATTGAATATAAAAAAGATAATTCTAATTTTGAAATGATTGGCGAATATTTATCCGCTCTTTCAAATAGTGCTTGTTACAAGAAAAAAAGTCATGGCTTCCTAATTTATGGAATTGATGATGACACAAGGGAAGTTATAGGTACATCTTTCAATCCTTTGACTGCAAAAAAAGGTGGAGAAGAACTAAAAAGTTGGTTGCTAAACAGGTTATCCCCTCGTATTGATTTTGAAATGTATTATTTCAAATATGAAGACAATGATATTGCTTTATTCTCAATTCCTGCAACAACTAATCAACCTGTCAGTTTTCTTCATAAAAGATATATTCGCATCGGTAGCTATAAAAAAGACTTGAAAGACTATCCCGAAATTGAAAAAGCGATATGGTACAATACTAAAACTTTTGTTTTTGAAAAGGAAATAACGCAACGAAATGTTAACGAGGAAAAAATATTAGAAGTTATTGATTACAATAAATTTATAGAATTACTTAAATTAAATCCTATCTTTGAAAGAGATGCTATATTGAAAAAATTAGAAGAATATGGATTTATCATAAAAAAAGGAAAATCATTTGCAATTACTAACTTAGGTGCTATCCTTTTTGCTAAAAATCTAAATGATTTCGAAAGTCTTTCAAGAAAATCTATCAGAGTAATTATATATAAAGGAAACAGCCGTGTTGATAGGATAAAAGAATACACTAATAATAGAGGATATGCTATTGAATTTGAATATATTATTAACTATATAAACGACAATTTAACAAATGAAAAAATAGGAAAAGCATATAGAACAGATTCTAATCCATATCCTGAGCGTGCTATAAGAGAGCTTGTTGCTAATTCAATTATTCATCAAGATTTCGATCCGATAAAAACAAAAGGGACAAGCGTTGCTATTGAAGTTTTTTCTAATAGGATTGAATTTTCAAATCCGGGACGGCCTTTAATTGACACACAACATTTTATAGATCATAAGCCTCAATCAAGAAACGAAAAACTTGCTAAGTTTATGAGGGATATTGATATTTGCGAAGAATCTGGTACTGGAATAGATAAAGTAATTACTGATTGTGAAACTTACAAACTACCTGCACCTGATTTTATTGCAAATGATAATAATACGAATGTAATTCTTTATGCCCCAAAAACATTGAGACAATTGGATTTAAGCGATAAAATTAGAGCTTGTTATCAACATTGTGTATTAAAATATGTTGAACGTAAAGATATGATGACAAACCAAACTCTTAGAGAAAGATTTAATATTAAAGAGAAAAACTATTCAACGGCTTCTCGAATTATCAAAGCAACAATTGAAGCAGGATTTATTAAAGAATACAATCCTGAAAATAAAGCTAAAAGATACACAAAATATATACCGGAATGGGCATAAAAAAGCGTAATACAATCAAGGATATGATAAGGGAAATAAATCCATAAATTAGGATCGTTTTAATATGACCGAAGAAGATGATAAGTGAGATAAAGTCAATAGATCAAGATCATTTTAATGTGATTGTAATGTGATCGAAGAAAATGATAAGTGAGATAGAGTCAATAGATCAAGATCATTGTAATATGATTGTAATGTGATTGAAGAGGATGATAAGGAAGATAAAAAATAATAAAATAAATGTGTGTAACATTGTGTTTGAACTAAATTTATTTTGGCTTGATGCAGGCGCAATACAAGCCAAAATTAAACTGCCCAAACCGCTGTACAACGTTTGCAATAAATATTTAAAAATGAAAATTAACACAAATTAAAACTTAGAAAACATGTCAAAAAGAACCATTGTAACCATGCCGGGCGACGGCATAGGAAAAGCCGTTTTGGACGAAACACTCAGAGTATTGGAAGCTGCCGGTTTTGAAGCTGAATACAAAGAAGCCGACATCGGTTGGGAGTTTTGGAAAAGCGAAGGTAATCCTCTGCCGCAACGCACCATCAACCTGATTGCAAAACATAAAATTGCACTGTTCGGCGCTATCACATCCAAACCAAAAGATGAAGCTTTTGAGGAATTAGACGAAAGCCTGAAAGACAAAGATTTAGTTTACGCAAGTCCTATTGTAGGTCTGCGCCAACATTTTAATTTGGAAGTCTGTGCCCGACCCTGCCGAAGCTATCCGGGAAATCCGTTGAATTTCATACGTCGCGGCGCCAACGGTAATCCCGAAGAGCCAAAAGTAGATGCGGTAATATTCCGTCAGAACACCGAAGGCCTTTATGGTGGTGTAGAATGGAGCAATCCGCCGCAAGATGTTTATGAAACCTTCCTTTCACATCCTAAATTTAAGAAAAATTTTGGCCATGTACCGAAAGAAGAAGTTTCCATATCCACACGAATTTTCTCTAAAGAACGTACCGAAAATATTCTGAGAGCAGCATTTGACCATGCCAAAGAATTTGGATATAAATCGGTTACGCTTTGCGAAAAACCGAACGTGATTCGCGAAACATCGGGTATGATGTATAAAATGGCTTTGGAAATACAAAAGAAAGACTATCCGAATATCGACCTTTGGAATACCAATATTGATGCACAAATGATGTGGCTCACCAAAAATCCCGAAGATTACGGCGTAATTGTTGCCGGGAATATGTTCGGCGATATTGTATCCGACGGTTTCGCAGGGCTAATCGGCGGACTTGGTTTTGCCTGTAGCGCTCAGTGGTCGAAGGACGGTGTAGCCGTATTTGAACCCACACACGGCTCGGCTCCAAAATATGCCGATTACGAAACATCCATCGTAAACCCGATTGCCATGATAGAATCGGCCTGTATGATGCTTGACTTTATTGACGAAAAAGATAAAGCCGCAAAAATACGGAATGCCGTTGCAAAAGTCATTAAAGAAGGCAAAGTAAGGACTTATGATATGCTGAAAATGCGCGGCAAACCGGATGTTGTTAAAAACGGAGCTGCTACAACCGGAGAAATGGCTGATGCCGTCATAGCTAACTTATAGATGTAAGATATAAGATGTAAGATATTATCTTAGCATTAATAGATAATCCGTCTTGCAGCTTGAAGCTGAAAGGCGGGTTTTTGAAACATTTAAAAAAATAAATCATGAATAAAGATGTACAAAAACTCTGGGGCGAAGAGTTGGATATGATTCAGGATGAAAATCTTAAAACAAAAACAGCCAAAGTATGGGAGCTGGCTCTTCAACGCAGCGTGATGACAGCCGAAGACTTAATGACAATTCCGTTCACTTTACTGGTTCCCGATTTAAAAGTCAGCTTTATGGCTCATAAGCGCTCGGTTGTTCATATAGCCGCCGATGCAGGCCGACAAATGCAACGCTTCATGAAAGAAGATTTGCCCATAGATATGGACATACTCATTTCCGGAGCTATTTTGGCCGATGTAGGCAAGCTTTTGGAATACGAAAAAAATAAGGACGGAAAAGCCGTACAAGGGAATTACGGTAAATATTTGCGGCATCCGTTCTCGGGTGTTTCACTGGCTGAAGAATGCGGCCTGCCGCCGGAAGTTTGCCACATAATTGCCACCCATGCCGGCGAAGGTGATATGGTAAAACGCACACCGGAAGCTTATGCCGTTCATCATGCCGATTTCATGACTTTTCTTCCGTTCAAAAACGGTTTAATTATTAAGAAATAACATTTATTTTTCAAATCCGTAAGTGTCCTAAACGCGGCCTTACGGATTTTTTTATTGTTCTTTCTCAAAGACAATACGTGTAGTTACTACATTTTCAACACCGGTTTCCGGATTTGTCGTTCTTTCGGTGGTAAGCAAAGTAAAGGAAGAATCACTGAACTGCGCTAAGTTGATGGGTTCTTTTCGCCCGTCAATGATAAGATTAATAATATTTTTATTGGCATCAAAATCCCACTCGGCAGTTTGTACCTGCGGCGAAAAACCCGTTCTAAAAAAACGTTTATCGGCATTAAAAATCAAGCGCCCCTGCCCTACAATGGCTTCTTTATTCAAACGTTTTTCTTCTTCCGATAAGTTTTGGTTGTCAATATAATCAACCACTACCCATTCGCCCACAAGTTTTTGTTCATCCGGATTTAATTTGGATTTATCGCCGGTGTCGGTAAAATCTATCTGTTGCTGCTGTTGGGTATTAAGATTTGTATTATCAACGGTACTTTCATCGGTATCACGGTTGATTACAAAGACCAAGACAAGCACTAAAGCCAAAAGTCCGGCTGCTATGAAATAAACAGTATTACTTCGTTTGGTATGGGCTACTGTTTTTTTCTTTTTCTCTTTTCGTGCTATCTGCTCTTCGGGTGCTTTCCCCTGATTCACTTCTTCAATAATCTCAAGCAAAATTTCATAAGCAGCATTAAAACCGTCGCCCTGCATATCTACCCATTCTAATTTGTGCAATAATAAACTGTTGCTCAATGAAGGAGAAAGACTTCCGGTTTTCATGGGTACTATTTTTAGGCCGTAATCTTGGGCCAATAAAACCTGCTTAGTGAGTTGATCGGATTTTTGAGCAAAATCGGAATACAACAGAATAAACATACTGCTGTTCTCAAGTGTTTCTTCCAACTCGGAATCATAATTGGATTTATCGGTTAAATCGCGCGGAAAAATTTTACACGAATAACCGGCCGCTTCCAATTTCTGAGTTAAAAGCCTTGCCGTTTTTTTATCCTCTCCGGGATATGCAATAAATATATCTTTCATCTGATTTATCAATTAACTGTCCGATCATTTTTATCGGGTTAAACTACAGAGTCTCATTTAAGGCTCAGCTAAAATATTAGTATGAAAATAAGCATTAACTGTTTCTTGCAAAATATGGTTTTAGGCTACTCCACCCGTTTCAAAAAAGTAGTAACCGTATATTCATCATACACGTCTTGCGCCAAAACCAGAGCATCTTTTGAGAGTTCATCCACCATGTATTCAAGCTGTCTGTCTTCGTTGCTTATACTTAATTTTAAGCTGTCGCCGGAGCCTGTGAGCATCCAGTTCCATACCGTTTCGTCATCGCCGTATATCATCTTCATATCATTTTGTTCAAACGTATAAGATAACAATTGCTTTTGCTCTTCTACAATCGTATTTTTAAACATTTCGGCTTCAGCCTCAGTCATTTTTGCGGTACTTTCCACATCTTCAACTTTCCATGTGCCGAGTATTTGATCTTCCGGAGCTTTTTCGCATCCGCTGAAAATTAAAAATAGAAAAGCAAGCGCCGAAGTCAGATAAATTGTTTTCATAAGTACAAAGATTTATTATTATTTATATAAAAAATATTCATTCATTTAATTATGCAATACATGAGGACAGAAAATCGGATTAATTCACAATAAAAATTTCTTTCCTTCCCACAAATCTAATTTATTTTTGATTATCAGCCAACTGAAAGGACTGTGAATTTGAAAAAAACAATATTTAAGCCAAAAATCATTGTTTTTATTACTTTTGTGCAAAGGTTAAATGTTTAGAGAATTAATGCTCAAAAACGTGCTCACAAAAAAAGAACTTGATACCCTCTTCAATAGGCATTACACAAAACTTTGTGCTTTTGCTTATGGCTATCTTGAAGATAAAGACAACACCGAAGAAATTGTGCAGGAAGTGTTTGTCAATTTCTGGATGCAGCGAAAAAAAATTAAACACCGCCAATCATTAAGCGCATACCTTTATAAAATGGTAAGAAACGAATGCCTTAATTTTTTGAAGCATAAAAAAACTGAGCATAAATATAAAACAGAAAATCAATACTTAAGACAAAAGGAAGAACTCAACGAACAAAATGAAGATTATCGAGAAAAGCTGAGCGAACAAGTTAAACAAATAGTGAACAAACTTCCGGAAGGTCGAAGAGAAATATTTATTCTCAGCAAATATCACGGATTAAAATATAAAGAAATAGCCAAAGAACTGGACATTGCCGTAAAAACAGTCGAAAACCAAATGAGCAGTGCCATGCAGTTTATTAAAGAAGAATTAAAACTGCTTGCCGTTTTGATAATTTTATCGGCAACATTTTTTTTATAAATTTCATAAAATCGCATAGGGGTTTTTAGAAAACAAATTGTTATACCATAAAAGGAGTACTCAACAGTGAAAGAAAACAGCAATAAATCAGTAAAAGCATTACTTACGGCATACATAACGGGAAATACCGATTCGGAAACCCGAAAGCATGTCGAGGCACTGATTGATTCATCGGAAATTCACAAAGCCGAGTATGAAGCATTAAAAAAGGCTTGGAAAAAAACCGAAGCTTTCGAAACTCCTTTTTGCGAAAGCGATACAGCACCGGCACTCGAAAAAGTTCATGCAAAAATTGCCCGGCGCACGCACAAACAAAAACATTTACGCATAAGTTTATGGGCAGCAGCAGCGAGTATTTTTCTGCTGGTAAGCATTGGTATAATTTGGCAGCAAGCAAACAAGCCTCAATACGAGCTCGCCTTAAATACCGAAAAAGCTGCAAAAACAAAATTACCGGACGGCACCGTGATTCAGGCAGCTGAAAACAGCTCAATTTATTTGGCATCGAATTATAAAAAAAGTAATCGACGAAAAGTAAAATTGCAGGGAGAAGCTTTTTTTAATGTGAAAAAAAATTCTGAAAAAGCTTTTATTGTTGAAACCCAAAACGCTACCGTTGAGGTATTGGGAACATCGTTCAATATTAAATCCAAATTTGGGATTACGGAAGTATTTGTGAAAACGGGAAAAGTCAAACTGACAGCAGCTAAGCGCACAGAAAATTATCCGGAAAGCATTGTGCTTATTGAAAACGAAATAGGCCGATACTCTCCGAAGGCAGGCCTTGTAAAAATTCCGGCCAAAAAATCTAATGCCAATACCATGTTTCATGCAGATAAAAGCTTGTTTTTTGAAAATACGGAACTGGAAGTGGTTTTAAATACTTTAGAAAAATATTATGAAATCCCGACTAAAGTTGATAATTCAAAACTTTTAAATAAAAAATTTACCGGCAGCTTTCATAACGACTCTCTTGAACATATTATCAAAGTATTGGCCTTAAGTTTTGAGTTGGATTACAAAAAACACAACGAAGCATATATTTTGTATGAAGCCGATCATTAGCAGCATTTTTTGTATAATATTCTTTGGAATTTTCAACTGTCCGGCTCAAAAAATACTGGACGAACGTGTTAATTTGAAACTGAACAATACCCGACTTCCGGAGGCATTAAAAACCATTGAGCAACAATCCGGGGCACGTTTTGCCTATAACGCACAAATTACGGAAGATTGCCAAAGCGTATCGTTTCAGGCGAATAACATTTGTGTGGGCGATGCATTAAATCATATTCTTCAAAACAAATACAGTTATCAAACTGCGGGTTCTCACATCATTCTGCTGCCCCAAAAAAACACAAACCAACAAACAAAAAAACAAGTTCATACCATAAGCGGTACCATTTACGATTCCAAAACCGGCAAAGGCATCAAATATGCCAGTATTTATGATGTAAACGAACGTTTTTCAAGTGTCAGTGATTCAAAAGGCCGATTTAGCTTTCAGATTAAAAGCAAAGAAAATCTTAGAGGCCTTAATTTCAGTAAAACAGGATACAAAGACAGTATTTTGATGTTCAACACGCTGAATCCGGACAGCATACATATTTCATTAACAGCGCTTCCGGGTTACAATTTACCGATACCGGAAATGCAACCGGGCTTCAGAACACAAGCAAGAGCGGATGAAATTGTTGCCGTAAAAGATATTTTTCTCTCGGAGCAGGTCTCAGCCAATGCTGAAAACCTGCAACACATTGATGAAATAAATAATTTTCAGTTCTCTATATTACCCGGTTTAAGTTCCAATTTTTCAAAATACGGTGTTCTTGAAAACCGTGTTTCAATAAATCTCTTGGCAGGTTACTCAAAAGGGGTCAAAGGATTTGAAATTGGAACCTTAGCCAACATCAGCAAGCAAAATGTTGTCGGACTGCAAATTGCCGGATTGACCAATATCACGGGCGGCAATCTGCATGGCTCACAAATCAGCGGGCTGGCAAACATCGGTTCAACAAATACGGAAGGCACACAAATATCGGGCGGAGCAAATTTCAATAAAAACAAATTTGAAGGTTTACAAATTGCTTCCATATTTAATCAAAATAACGGCCCGTTTGAAGGCGTGCAAATAGCCGGGCTTATCAACAAAACATACAGCCTTAACGGCCTGCAAATAGCAGGATTATTAAATACGGCAAAAAGCCATACAAACGGTAGCCAAATTGCAGTGGGCGGTAATTATTCCAAAAGCGGGATAAGTGAAGGCTTGCAAATCGCAGTTTTATTTAACAAAGCTTACCACCAAAAAGGCCTACAAATAGCTCTTGTAAATATAAACGATACTTCGGAAGGTTTTGAAGCCGGCCTTTTTAGTTATGTAAGAAGAGGTTTCAGAGAACAAGAACTGGCTTGGGATGAGCTAAACATGCTGAATTATATTTTCAGAACCGGAAATCACAAATTTTATAACATATTGCATAGCTCAGTCAAGCCCGATAAATTCGGAACACTTTCATTCGGCTACGGATTGGGGCGAAGGGTTTTGGAAGAAAAAGCCTTTCAAGCTTCATTGGAAATAAGCTATCACATGATAATTTCGGATAATTACGGCGGCATAACATTCTACGATTACAATAAAATTGGGCTGTACGCCTGCATGCCGTTCGGAAAAAATTTGCAACTGAGCTTGGGCCCGGATATCAACTTTCATTTTACCTACGAAAAGGACAACCCGATAAGCAAGGAAATCAACGACAATTATCTGCCCGGATTTTCGAATGAATTAAGCAGCATTCGATTAGGTTTTCGAGCAGGTATCCGGCTTTAAATTCAGTTTTTCTTCAAAAAAAAATCTGCAAACCATAACGCGGCTCCTGCCACCGGCATTGAATATATCGTCTGATATTGGAGTACCGATTTCGACAAGCACAATCTCCGAAACAGACAGAATCAGCATCTATTATCTTACGAAAAACAAATAAGAAAAAAAATTAATCTCCGAATAGGGGATTTTTTTTATGTCGATGTTATAGTAGTAAACAAACATCATTTATAAATAATCAAAAAAATAAAATTTCAAAACAATGAAAAAAACACTTTTAAGTATCGTACTTCTTATCTCATTCAGCTGTTCTTTTGCACAGCAAGACTCTCTTAAATGGCGTTTTGCCCAGATAAGTTTCTTCTACCCTTTAGGAACTAACGGCCCTGCTATTGACTATACCAACATATTGTCATTTAACGTATTAGCCGGAGTAAACGGCGGTTTGCGCGGAGCTGAATTTGGCAGCATTGCCAATATAAATACCGGTGATGTGTATGGTTTTCAAACTTCCGGTGTAGTGAATGTTAATACAGCAAATATGGGTGGATTTCAGGCATCTTCGGTGCTCAATGCCAATATGGGCGATGTGTATGCCGGACAATTCTCAAACGTAGCTAACCTAAACAGGGGTAATTTCACGGGTCTAAGCGCAAGTGCCATAAACATAAACGGAAAGAATACCTACGGAGCTCAATTGGCCGCTGTGCTGAACCTAAGTACCCAAAATACCGACGGAGCACAAATATCCTTTTTCATGAACATAACCGGAGATACCCTGCGCGGTACTCAGATAGGACTTATTAACAAAGCACGCGTACTTAACGGCACACAAATCGGCATTATAAACATTGTAAGCGATTCTTCGGAAAATGCAGTTCCGATAGGCCTGCTTAATTATGCAGCCGATGGTGTGGCAGAAATTGAAATTGCCGCTACTGAAGTTATTTACGGCAGTCTTAACCTGAAACTCGGAAGCAAAAGGCTTTACACCATTCTAAAAGCCGGTTTCAGTGTACAAAATGCCAAACCGCTTACAGCTTTTGGCGTGGGACTCGGCTCACGTTTTCAGTTTGGCAACAAGCTTTCTCTCGCTGCCGAACTGGAAGGCTCACAACTTAATACCGGTTATTATTGGCAGATAAACAATATTGACCTGCTAAGCTCGGTTAATTTATCGCTGCGCTACCGTATTAATAACAAACTCGCCATTTCGGCCGGCCCGGTTTTTAATACATATTTTACACAAGACCTCAGCGATTCAGCTTTTGGTAACCTTAATCCGCCTTACATTTTATATCGTGAGATATGGCCTGATACCGAAATATATAACTGGGTAGGCGGAAAAATCGGAATCGCATTTACATTCTAAAAACACAAGTAATTATTAATCACATAAATATAAAATCATGAAACATTTAAAAATAACAGTAATTGCAAGCATAATTATTTCATTGAGCCTTACGGGATGCACCCGTTCACTGTTTTGCACTCACGGAAAAGGCGAAATAATTGAGACCACTTTAGACATCAGAACATTTAATCAACTGGAACTTTGCGGAAGCTTTGATGCCGAAATAATTCAAGCGGAAGAATTTTCGGTTATGGCACGCGGACACGAAAATATTATTGATGATTTAAACACCTTCGTAACTAATAATACTTGGCGGGCTAAACTTGATAAAGCCTGTTACAATCATTTCGAGTTGACTTTATTTATCACATTACCGGAAATAGAAAGCATAACGGTAGAGGGCTCAGGCGATGTTTATATCGAAGGGCTTTTCATTCAAGAACAATTCAATGCCGAAATAAAAGGAAGCGGCGACATTTTTTGCGCAAGCCCGATTGAAGCTGAAACGGTAAGTCTGAATATTGCCGGTTCGGGCGATATTGAAGCTAAAATAATTACCGATTATACCAATGCACGTATCGAAGGAAGCGGAGAAATGTACCTTTCGGGCAGCAGCTCGGAACAAGACATATACATTTTGGGCAGCGGCGATTATTTAGCATCTGAACTAATAACAGATTATACCGGAATAAAGATAATAGGCAGCGGCAACACAGAAGTTAATGCAGCAGAGGAACTTGATATTACCATAGACGGAAGCGGCAATGTTTATTACACGGGTTATCCGAGCATAAACAGCCGAATACTCGGTTCCGGCAGAATAATCAATAATAATTAATCACATCTTTAAAATACATTTCATAATAATGCGTTAAACTATAAGGTATAAAAGCCTGATAACAAGCATTATTAACTAAAAAAAAAGCCATGAAACTAACAAACAAAATTTTAACAATTACGCTCATTACTCTATTTGCTTTTGCTTCTTGCGGCAAATATGATGAAGGCCCCTCGCTCACACTTTTAAGTAAGAAAGCCCGTATTTCCGGAGAATGGGAAATTGAAAAACTAATTGTGGACGGAGAAGAAAGTGAAGAATCGTCTCTGTTTGATGCCATGACTTTTATTTTGGAAAAAGACGGCACCGGAATGCAAAAAGTAGATGCCATAACTTATACCGTAGGCGATCAAACTTATGAAACCGATCCGCAGGAAAACGATTTGGAGTGGGAACTGAGCGATGACAAAGAAACTTTCAGAATGCGCATAAAAGATGAAGATGAGTGGGATGATTGGGACGAAATGACCATTAGAAGGCTTACCAATTCTGAGTTTTGGCTCGACCAAATGGAAGACGAAGTCTTATGGGAAATGTTTCTTGTGAAAAAATAGATGCAAAACCATAACTCAAAACAGAACACAGCCGATCATTCGGCTGTGTTTTTTTTTGTGTGCACAAACAGAGAAATTCTCCGATAAAACCGGTCTTTTATATATATTTGCCGCACAAACAATGAAACACAAAGCAATGAAAAAAATCATACAGTTTGCGGTACGGAAAATCCCTCGTCCCGTTTTGATTAGAATCAGTTATATGGTTAGAAAGCCGATAAGCTTATTATATAAAGGAAACAATTATGAATGCCCGGTGTGTGAAAAAACTTTTCGGAAATTTCTTCCTTACGGAAATCAGGGTAAAGAAAACCGACTTTGTCCTTCCTGTTTATCGTTAGAGCGGCATCGTTTGCTGTGGCTTTTTTTAAAAGAAAAAACCGATTTCTTTCAGGCACCCGCCAAAGTACTGCACATAGCTCCCGAACAGCCCTTTCTAAAACGTTTCAAAAATTTAAAAAATCTTGAATACACCACCGCCGACCTGCTCTCACCTATTGCCGACGTAAAAACGGATATTCGTGATATGGTATTTGGGAACAACCAATTTGATTGGGTAATTTGCAATCATGTATTGGAGCATATTGACGATGAACAAAAAGCACTCAAAGAAATACTGCGTGTGCTGAAACCGAGCGGAAAAGCCATATTGCAAGTTCCCATTGATTACTCATTGGAAAAAACTTATGAAGACCCAAGCATAACAAGCAGGAAAGCGCGTGAAAAACATTTCGGACAATACGACCATGTACGCTTATACGGCAAAGACTATGAAAAAAGGCTGCAAAAGGCCGGTTTTGAAACCGATGCAAACCCTTTTGTAAAAGAACTGCCCGAGGAATTTCAAGAGCGTTTTCGCTTGGATCCGCAAGAGCTGATTTATTATAGTAAAAAGCCGTTTTCCGAAATTTAGCGCAGTTTAATGCGAATTTTTTCTTTACGCTTTATGCTTTTTTGTCTGAATAGGCGCAAATATTTCATCCCTTTTTCAATATAAAGCGAATCATGCGTTAGCGGAATACTGTCTTCCGGCAAATGTTTTCCGGTATTGTGTAGGTGAAAAGCATTTACGAAATCCTCTTGTCGCAACAAGGCACCATAAGATAAATCAATCCATTGAGCACCGAAAAAAGCGCTGCTGTCAATAAGCTCTTCAACCGTAATATGCAAGAAAAAACATTTATAACCCATCAATTGAAAAGGCCCCCAAGACTTTGCCATAGCCTGCAAACTGCTGTCCGGAGCTCCTTTTAAATCATCCGGCAAAATATTTTCAAAACGGTCGCATTGCCCTTTTTTAACTCGGAGCAATTTCTCATAAACATGCGGCTCAAAACGCTGCGGAATCTCTTTACGTCCGGAAACTTCAACAGCAGCCAAAGCTTGCAAATAATCCACAGGCAAGGCAAACCAATCGGCATAATTCTGAAAACTTTGCGTATAGTTTTTCTCCACACGACTTACAATAATCTCAGTTTCCGACGGGTGGTTGCATGCACTTATTAATAATCCGGCTGCAACAAATAAATAGTCTTTTAATCGAAACATTTTTTTTCATTTACATCAAATATGACTTCAAAGATTATGCTCTTTTTATCATTAATCAAATATTTCCAAATAAAGCCAATATCTTGTTCTAAATTTAGTTTAAGACATATATCTTT
This sequence comes from uncultured Bacteroidaceae bacterium, assembly GCA_964472505.1. Lineage (GTDB taxonomy): Bacteria > Bacteroidota > Bacteroidia > Bacteroidales > JAADGE01 > JAYEIA01. The sequence goes on from CAYYQW010000001.1 coordinate 162,885, forward strand.
GCAAAAAAATTAAATTTTAAAATTATGAAAACTCTAATAACAATAATAGCTGCAATAATGCTTTATGCAACGAGCATTGCTCAGGAAAATGCTCCCGAAATGGTATTGGTTGAAGGCGGAACATACACCATGGGGAACGAAGAGAGTGAATATTCCGATGAATACCCGGCACACGATGTTACCCTTTCATCTTTTTATATGAGTAAATATGAAATAAGCATCGGGCTTTACAAAAAATTCGGAGCCATGACCGGAAAACAGATTCCCAACGGACCCGATAATTTTCCGGCTTACGCCATGAGTTGGAATGACGCCATCATGTTCTGTAACTGGCTAAGCAGCGTGAATGGTAAAGAACGCTGTTACGAAATTAACCGCGAAGGAAAATATTTCAGAGCAACATTTAATCCCGAAGCCAACGGTTTTCGATTACCTACCGAAGCCGAATGGGAATATGCCGCAAGAGGCGGAAATAAAACACATCATTATGCATACAGCGGCAGCGAAAACCCCACCGAAGTAGCCTGGTATCTGCAGTCGGGCAATGAAATAAAGCCGGTAGGCGGCAAAAAACCCAATGAATTAGGTATTTATGATATGTCCGGTAATCTTATTGAGCTTTGTTGGGATAACTATGCATCGGACTACTATTCGGAAAGCCCGGAGGATAACCCCACCGGCCCTGCAAACGGCTCCACCAAAGTGGCTCGCGGCGGAAGTTACTACGGAAGCGCTGAAACTTTACGGGTAAGCAAGCGTTTTCCTTTTGCTCCGGACCAAAATGACAAAACTCTGGGCATGCGATTGGTTAGAAATGCTGACTAACAGATAAAATCTCCCTAACTGAATTTATTATATAAAAAATGTTTCAAGGATTTTTATTGGTAACTTTTGGAGGCGGCATAGGAAGCGGCTTCCGATTCTTAACATCACAGATTGCGGCAAAATATTTTCAAGCCGCTTTTCCCTTTGCCACTTTCACGGCCAATATTTTGGGTTCTTTACTTATCGGGATACTCTTAGCTTTATCGGCTCGCGGTGAATTAATTGGAGAAAATTATAAACTGTTATTTATAACCGGCTTTTGTGGCGGGTTTACCACTTTTTCGGCTTTTGCATCTGAAAACATTAAGCTGTTCCAAACCGGCAACCATTTAACTGCTCTCTTATATTCCGGAGCGACTATATTTGCCGGTTTATTAGCCGTTTGGTTGGGACTTTACTTAGCTAAATAATTAGAGTTCAAACTCTTCTCTTTATACACAGGCACTAATGAGTTGCTGAATACAACTTTACTTTACAAGCTCCAATATAACATCTTATGTATTTTATCTCGATAAATGCCTTTAATATCAACCAAGACAGCATTCTCTGAGGTGATTGAAAGGAAATAGTCTTCGCTCAGGTCAGCATATTCTTTATGGTTTACGGCAACTACAACAGCATCATAATCATCAGCTGTTTTTTCACAAAGCCTTATTCCGTATTCTTCATAAACTTCTTGCGGATTGGCTCCGGGATCAATGGTATCGACTTTAACATTGTACGATTCAAGCTCTTTTATTAAATCAGATACTTTGGTATTTCGGATATCACTTACATTTTCCTTAAAAGTAATTCCCATTATTATAACTTTTGAATCGGATATGTTTTTGTTTTGAGCTGCAATTTTCTTAACAACTTGTTTTCCTATGTAACCGCCCATGGAATCATTCAAGAATCGGCCGGCATTTATAATCTGCGGATGATAGCCCAACTCTTTCGCTTTATGCACCAGATAATACGGATCTACTCCAATACAATGCCCGCCTACTAAGCCCGGAAAGAACTTCAAAAAATTCCACTTAGTTCCGGCAGCTTCCAGCACCTCGTAGGTATTTATCCCGATTCGATTGAAAATTATTGATAATTCATTCATAAAAGCAATGTTAACATCGCGCTGAGTATTTTCAATAATTTTTGCGGCTTCGGCTACTTTTATGGATGCAGCTCTGTGTACCCCGGCTTCAACAATCAGTTCATAAACGGCGGCAATATTCTCAAGAGCCTCGTCATCGCTGCCCGACACTACTTTTGTAATGGTCTTCAACGTATTTACCTTATCTCCCGGGTTTATGCGCTCGGGCGAAAAACCTACTTTAAAATCTTCATTAAACTTTAAATCGGAATATTGCTCCAAAACCGGAACACAGTCCTCCTCAGTGCAACCGGGATAAACCGTGGATTCAAAAACCACATAATCACCTTTTGAAAGCGCTTTGCCTACTGTTTTGCATGCAGCCATCAAAGGCTTTAAGTCCGGTTGTCGGTGTTCATCAATAGGCGTTGGAACAGCCACGATATAAAAACCGGCTTCGGCCAAATCGTCTGCATCTGCCGTAAAGTGTATATTTGTATTTTCAAAATCAGACTCGGCAAGCTCTTTGCTCGGGTCAATGTGTTTTTTCATTAGTTCTATGCGCTCTTGATTAATATCAAAACCATAAGTTGTACACGTTTTCCCAAGTTCCAAAGCTAAAGGCAGGCCTACATAGCCCAAACCTATTACAGCCGGTTTTGTTTCATTCTCTTTTATTCTTTGATAAATGCTTTTCATTTTATTATAGTTTTCTTATGTTTTTAATAGCTGATGGTAATCTCCTTTTAACCCGATTGGAGAAGCATTTCGTATTTCATATACGGTTTGTATGGTGCTTCTTACATCCGATATTCCAAAACCTTTTCCTTTCAAAATCTCTTCATAACTGCGGGTATGCAAATCTGTAAATCCTCCGCTGAATTCAATTGCCTTGCCGTCCACTTCTATGGAACGGTAGGTTCTTTGACCCTCTGATTGTTGTTGTTTAGGAATATCATTAAAATCGAGACTTAAGAACCAACGTACACGCGCCTTTTCCAAGCCTAAAAAGCCGGCAGCCTTACGATCTTCCGACACATGTACAATGTTTTCCTTAACATCTCCGAATATCCAACTCAACATATCAAAAAAATGCACTCCGATATTGGTAGCAATACCGCCGGATTTTTCCGAAATGGATTTCCAACTTACAAAATACCAATTACCGCGCGAAGTCAGATAAGTCAAGTCAATATCGAATATTTTATCTTTGGGGGCTTTTTCAACTTCTTCCTTGAGTTTGATGATATTGGGATGAAGCCGCAACTGAAGAATGTTGTTTATTTTACCTCCGGTTTCCTGTTCTATTTCCTGCAAAGCATCCACATTCCAAGGGTTTAGTACCAAAGGTTTTTCACAGACCGCATCGGCGCCGTGTTTCAAAGCAAAGCGTATGTGCGCATCGTGCAAATAGTTTGGTGAACAAATGCTTACATAATCGATTTTTTTGTTTTTTCTTCGAAGTTTGTCAATATGCCTGTCGAAACGTTCAAATTCGGTAAAAAAATCGGCATCCGGAAAATAACTGTCCATAATACCAACACTGTCAAAGGGATCAAGTGCTGTAACTAAATTGTTTCCGGTGTTTTTTATTGCTTTCATGTGCCTTTCGGCAATATAGCCTGCTGCACCTATCAGAGCAAAATCTTTCATTTTAAAATTTTTATCAGAGTTATTTAATAATCACAGAACAACTTGTCGTGAAGCCAAAATTAATTTTATTCCTCTTCGGGTAGGTAAATATCCACATTTCCTTTCAGTAAACGATATCGCTGACCGCTTTCAGGGCATACTGCATAACCGTCTTCATCAAATTGTAGGCGATGCCCGTAACGACTCATCCAGCCCATTTGTTTTGCCGGATTTCCTACTATCAAAGCATAATTTTTTACATCTTTAGTAACTACGGCTCCGGCTCCTATAAAAGCGTATTCGCCAATGGTATTACCACAAATTACAGTTGCATTGGCTCCTATTGTAGCGCCCCGTTTCACAAGCGTGGTTTCATATTTATCTTGACGTACCACAGCACTTCTGGGATTACTCACATTGGTAAAAACTACCGAAGGCCCCAGAAAAACGTCATCTTCGCAAATAACGCCGGTATAGACCGAAACGTTATTCTGTATTTTTACATTTTTTCCAAGCAGGACATCCGGTGAGATTACGCAATTTTGCCCTATATTACAGGCCTCACCAATTTTGGCTTTTGGCATAATATGGGAAAAATGCCAAATTTTTGTACCGCGTCCTATTTCACAGCCGTCATCAATTACGGCCGTTTCGTGGGCAAAAAAATCAATATTTTTTGACATAATCTGTAAGTTTTTCGGATATATAGCTTAATTGTTCATCGGTTAATTCCGTATGCATGGGTAAAGATAAAACAATATCGGATAAATGTTCAGAAATTGGCAAACTGCCTTCTGCAAGCGAACCGCCGGTGTATGCTTTTTGCAAATGCAGAGGCACCGGATAATATACCATTGAAGGAATACCGCAGCTTTTGAGATAATCTCTCAATTCACCGCGCTTTGGTTTTAAAATTTTTAAAGTGTATTGGTGAAAAGCATGATAAGCATAAGAACTTCTGTAAGGAATTACAATATTTTCTATATCTTCAAATGCACTGTCGTAAAAATCGGCTGCCTTTCTTCGCGCTTCGATATAGCGGTCTAAATGCTTCAATTTCACGCTAAGCAATGCAGCTTGTATGCTGTCTAATCGGGAATTTACGCCCACGGTATCGTGATAATATTTAACAGCAGCTCCGTGATTACGAATTTGATGTATTTTTTTTGCAAGTTCATCATCATTGGTCATCAAAGCGCCGCCGTCACCCATAGCTCCTAAGTTTTTTGAGGGAAAAAAGGATGTGCAGCCAATATGCCCAATGGTTCCTAAGTTTTTTCGACTTCCGTCGGGAAACTGAAAACTTCCTCCGGTGGCTTGAGCCGAATCCTCTATCACCCAAATATCTCGATGCTCTGCAATTTTCATAATTGCATCCATATCGGCTGCCTGGCCGTATAAATGAACGGGAATAATGGCCTTGGTATGCGGGCTGATTGCTTGTTCTATCTTTTGGGGATTGATATTAAATGTATCCGGATCCGGTTCAACGAGCACTAATTTTAAACCCAACAACTTTACAACTTCTGCCGTTGCTACGAAAGTAAAACTTGTTGTAATAACTTCATCGCCCGGCTTTAAATCTAATGCCATTAAAGCAATTTGAAGCGCATCGGTACCGTTTCCGCAGCCTATTACATGCTTTACTTTAAGATACTTAGCAAACTCATGTTCAAACTGCTTTACGGCCGGGCCGTTAATAAAAGCTGCAGAATGTATCACATCTTGCAATGCTTTGTTGTATTCGTTTTCAATTTTTGCGTGCTGATTTATTAAATCAACCATTTGAATATTCAAATTCTTATTATTTGGCATAACTCACGGAGCGATTTTCTCGTATAACAGTAATTTTAATTTGGCCGGGATAAGTCATCTGCTCTTCGATGCGTTTGGCAACATTGTTGGATATTTTTTCTATATCTTTATCCGAAACCTTATCGCTGCCTACAATGACTCTCAGTTCTCTTCCGGCTTGAATGGCATAAGTTTTCACAACGCCTTCTTCAGAAAGAGCCAATTCTTCAAGCTCTTTAATACGCTTAATGTAAGACTCTGCAACTTCTCGTCGGGCACCCGGCCTTGCACCCGAGATGGCATCACAAACCTGCACAATGGGTGCAATCAATGTGGTCATCTCCACTTCATCGTGGTGCGATCCGATTGCATTACAAATTTCAGGGCTTTCGCCGAGTTTTTCGGCCAGTTTCATACCATAAACGGCATGCGGTATCTCAATCTCTTCGTTAGGTACTTTTCCAATATCGTGCAATAGACCGGCTCGCTTGGCATCACTTGCATTTAGACCGAGTTCTCCTGCCATAGCTGCGCATAAATTGGCTGTCTCACGTGAGTGCTGCAAGAGATTCTGCCCATAGGATGAACGATATTTCATTTTACCTACCATTCTGATAAGCGTATTATTTAAGCCGTGAATACCCAGGTCGATGGCAGTTTGTTTGCCGGTTTCAATAATTTCTTCTTCAACTTGCTCTTTTGTTTTTTGCACAATTTCCTCAATCCGTGCCGGATGTATCCGTCCGTCGGTAACCAGTTGGTGAAGAGCCAATCGGGCTACTTCACGGCGTATTGGGTCAAAGCCGGAAAGCACGATGGTTTCGGGCGTATCATCCACAATGATTTCAATACCCGTAGCGGCTTCAAGGGCTCTTATGTTGCGTCCTTCACGCCCTATTATACGGCCTTTCATATCATCGCTGTCGATATGGAAAATGGTTATGGCATTCTCTACGGCAGTTTCTGTTCCTATACGTTGTATGGTACGTATAATAATCTGCTTTGCTTCTTTTTTGGCATTGAGTTTGGCATCTTCAATAATTTCGTTTCGATAGGCCATAGCCACGGTTTTGGCTTCATTTTTAAGAAGCACCAAAAGTTCCTCTTTTGCTTCTTCAGCGGAGCAGCCGGCAACAGTTTCAAGTTTTTCAGTTTGCTGTTTTAGCAGATTGTCCAGCTCTTGTTCTTTCTTTTGAACGATTTGTAACTGCGCTTCGACATTTTTCTTATATTCAAGCGTTTGTTTTTTCTCGGCTTCAAAATCTTTTAGCTGTTTATTGAATTCTTCTTTTCGTTGCCTGAGAGCTACATCTTTTTGCTTAAATTTGTTTTCAAGCTTTTGGATTTTAGCGTTTTTTTCTTGAATGAAAGCTTCATGCTTTTCTTTTAGTTCAAGAAATTTTTCTTTTGCCAAAAGCTCTTTTTCTTTCCTGACTACCTCTGCTTCTTGAGTAGCTTCGCTAATAATGACTTCGGCTCTCTTGTTTAGGTGTTTGATCTTCAAAAAGTAGCCTGCAGTGGCGCCACCGCTTAGAGCTACTATGACCGAAATGATTAGTATTATTTCCATTTTTCTTTTTTTTATGGGTACAAAAATACCCCGCATCTTTCTCAAGATATTTAGGAAAAGCTCCTTTCCTGTCATGATTGGAGCTGCCTCATACTTCAAACTTCCGTTGCTGTGGTACAGATTTTAACCGAAGTTAAAATTACGGCCTGTTTTCCGTACAAATGAGCTTGGCTCCAAAATTAAATAGTGTTGAACTTCCAAATATGTATTGAGAAATAATGCGGGGATTATTTCAGTCATTCAAATTTTCTAAAGTAAATATAGGAAAAAAAAATGACTTTTGCTAATTATTCTTTAATATTTTGTTCTAAATAAACGTCAATATCACTTGTTATTTGTTTAATTTCATTTTTAAAATTAGTAATTGATGTATCGGTATCATTTTCAACCAGTTCTACTACAAATTGCAAAGCTGCCATAGCTAAAAAATCATACGCATCTTTTTCGGAATACGTACTTTTATACTTAAGAACGCGTCCGTTTAATAATTCTGCTGCTTTTCTGATTTTTTCTTCATTCGAGCGAGCAATTATTAAAGGATACGTTCGTTCGTCAATTGTAATATTTATAGATAATTGATCTTCAGCCATTAGCATTTGGTCTATTGATTCAACATTCCGATACATTTGTCGATTTCCCGCACTATTTTATTAATTCTCAGCTTTGTCTCCTGCACGTCTTTTGCTGATGCAGTAATAGACTTAGCTGTTTTAAGCGTTTTGAACTGTTGTTCAAGTTCGGATAATTTGTAAGCGTAAATATCATTCTGCTTCATCAACTCTTCCCGTTCGGCTTTAAACTTACGATTTTCAGCACGTTCTTGTTCAAGAAGTGTTATAATGGCAGCCACTTTTGATCGTAATTCCGATATTTCCGCAAAATTATTATCCATAACAGCTTATAATTTCACAAATGTAATATTGCCGCAGCAATTTCGCAAATATTATTTTAAGTAATTCAAAATGATTAGCATTTCCGCCGGCAATGAGTTTTATGTTTCAATTATGTTCTCTGTTCCGGAATTGCCTTGCATCATAGGAATTTCGGCTGTTTCGAAGCAAAATTCCGTATAGTGTTAAATATTCGAACTATCTGATTTCTAACCTAATCCGATTAAAGCAGCACTAAGTCAAATGATGCTGCTAAAGATAAGTTAAGTACTTCATTTGAGTTTATAATGTTCGCAGAAAGTATTCGGCATCATCCGTTTCAGTAAACACTATCATAATTACGATGTAAGATATTCAAAACAATTTTGAAAAAAAATAAATTTTGAAAAATAAATCATTAATAATCTACGTATAGATATTATGCAAAAAAAGTATCAAATATTATAGGATATTCGTCAAAAATAAACAATAATGTATATATAATTTAGTAAACTTGCAGCATACATATTCATTTTACCCCGAAATAGCTATGGCTTCAATAAATAAACTGCTGTTAGTGTTGCTGTTTATCTCAGTATTGTCATTTGCAGTAAAATCACAGAACATAATGCTCGGAAAAAGTCCGGAGTATATCACATCGTATTACAATAATGATCCGGAGTATTCCATAAGCATTGATACAATAAATGCCGGAAAACTTTTGATTAATTGTCGTTCGGCGAATCTTTATCCGCATCATACTTTTGAGATAGACCGTTTGTTGGATAAATGTATTTCATACGGTTTTGTCTCGAAGAACCAAGATGTACTGAATACTTACATTGAAATCTTAGAACATGCGGGAAGTCTGGTAAATGCCAACGAGAGCTTTTCGGAATTCACCTATATGTTAGATCTTCCCAACAAACAAATTTTTTATACCTTCAAGCGACCATTTCTCGGTAATGCCTTAATCAGCAAGCGCAATCTATATTATATGGTTATAACCGAGGAAAGAAAAAAATTACAAGTAGGAAACTGAGCAAAATACAGAACCTATGGGCTCTAAAAAATTTGAAAATGAAAGATTTTTGCCGGCAAAAAAATAATCGCCCGGAAAGACTGTATTAATTAGAAATGCCCAAACATCCTCCGCTCAGAATTAATTTCGGGCGGAGGTTTTTTATGCTATATCCTAAACAGCAACAACCAAACCAATATTAAAGAAAACAATAACCGAGCGCAAAAAATAAGGCTTAATTCACATTGATTGTGAATTAAGCCTTGTATTTGTCGGGGTGGAGAGATTCGAACTCTCGGCCTCTACGTCCCGAACGTAGCGCGCTAACCGGACTGCGCCACACCCCGCAAACGGGACTGCAAATATAAAAAGCTTTTTTTAAACAAAAATACTTTTGCTAAAAAATATTAAAGCATTCTCGATTTTTCGATAACAACCCGATTAACTCTCATAGAAATGTAGGTTTAACGCGTCAGTACAGCTTTCATAAACAAATATTAGCCAAAAAGAATTGGAGAAATTTATAAGAAATTAATGCAACTATTCTAAAATATGTTTTTCTTATTTACCTTTGGCCTAAAAATTAGGTTATGAGCATAAAACATATCATTCTGATAATTATTATTTTATTTCCTGCGACAGTTCAAAGTCAAACGGAAACAAAAAGCCTGCAAGCGTGTATTGAATATGCGGAACAAAAGAACATAAGCATAAAACAGCAGATTATTTCGGCACAAATTCAACACAATAATTATAAACAATCTAGATTAGACCTGTTGCCAAATTTGAACGCCGGAAGCGATTACAATTTGACTTTCGGACGAGCTGTTGATCCCTATACAAACGAGTTTACCGAAACCAATGCACAGTCGGTAAATATGTATGCCAACAGTTCATTAACGCTGTTTCAGGGATTCCGAAAGCAGCAAACCATAAAAAGAAATAAATTTGCTTATATGGCCTCCCTGCAAACTACCGAGCAAATTAAAAATGACATTGCTTTGAATATTGCCACTGCTTATCTGCAAATTCTCTTCAACAAAGAATTAGCAGAAATATCGGAGCAGCAATTAGAACTAAGTCGCGAACAACTGGAACGGATGAGAAATATGGTAGCCGCCGGCAAAACGGCTGAAAGCGAATTGTCAAATCTTCTGGCGCAAGCTGCAAATGAAGAATATCAACTGGTACAAGCAAAAAACAATCTAAAAGATTCCTATCTCCTGCTCTATCAACTTATGGATATAAGAAGCGATGAGTATTTTGAAATTAGTTCTCCGGCACCTGACAGCCTCGGAGAACTCAGCATAGGCTATACTTTAGAAGAATTATTTCAAACGGCACAAAACTTACCCGAAATTCAAGCTGCCTTATACCAACATAAAGCAGCAGAAAAAGATATAGAAATAGCCAAAAGCGGCTACTTCCCCCAACTTACGGTAGGAGTCAGTTATGCTACCGGATTTTCGGATGCTCGGAAATTATATGAATACGGTGACAGCATTATGGCTCCCATTGGTTTTGTAGGAAATGACGGAAGTATCGTTTACTCCATGATGCCCACCTATGATGAAACAAACTATGCACTTCAAGACCAGTTAAAAGACAATCGCAACCAAAGCATTTCATTTCGTCTGAGCATTCCCATATTTAATCAATGGCAAGTGGTTACTCAGGTGAAAAACGCAGAATTATATGCAGAACAGGCTGAATTATCAGTGAGACAGGCTGAAAATAATCTGTATAAAGAAATTCAGACCGCCTACTCACAAGCCGAAGCAGCTGCAGCGCGATATATGAGCAGTCAAAAAGCCGTTGAAGCTAACCGCAAAGCTTTTTCCGATACCGAAAACCGATTCAAACTGGGATTGGTCGATGCTACCATATATAATCAATCCAAAATTCAGCTTACAAATTCAGAATCGGATTTTCTGCAGAGCAAATATGACTTTATTTTCAGAAAAAAAATATTGGATTTTTATGCCGGGAAATCACTCTATTAACCAAAAATAAAAAGCAAAAAGTCCTCCGTATATATCATTTTGTATATTAATAAAATAAGCTCGGTTATCAATAAAATAGCTCATTCGGTAAAAAACTGTAAGCATAAGTAAAAAAATATATGTACTTTTATATTGAAATATTTATGGAATGATTTTAATTTTTCATCATAAGTATGTATTTTACAATCAAACATTTTATTAACATAAATCAAAAGACAATGAAAATTAAAAATTTAATTATGCTGACATTTGCGCTATTTGCGCTTACGCTGCATTCGTTTGGACAGGAAGAACAAGCAGAAGCTCCCATGTTTGGAAATACCAGAAGCTTTGCACATGCTACAACACACAATTTTGAAGTAATCAGCGGCGAAGCAGTTTCTTTTCAATTTACCATTAAAAATACGGGAAATACAAACATGCACATTACCGATATTGAAGTACCCGAAAAAGTTGGAATTACTTTGGTTGAGAAAACGATAGCTCCCGGAAAAGAAGCCGTTATTATTGCAACCGTGGATCCCGTTATTGCACCTAAAGGGCAGTTAAAAGAAACCATTGTAGTAACTACCGAACAAAAAGAACCCGGAATTACTACTACAAAAGAAATTAAATTTCTGGTAGAAGCTGAGATTAAATAAGTTTCAGTTCCTTTAGATACTCACAAAAAGCAAAATCGGTAAAAGGTTTTGCTTTTTTTATTTTAAAGATTGCTTATTATACTCATCAATGGCTTGCTTAAAAGCGGATAAGGCTCTTTGGCGGGCATGTTTATGTTCTACCATTGGACGGGGATATTTTGAAGTTCCGTACTCCGGAATATACTGCTTAATATAATCTGATTGCGGATCAAATTTCTTATGCTGTGTTTCCGGATTAAAAATACGAAAATAAGGAGCCGCATCACAGCCTGTGCCGGCAGCCCATTGCCAGTTTCCGTTATTGGAAGCCGGCTCAAAATCCAGAAGTTTTTCTGCAAAATAGGCTTCGCCCCATCGCCAATCAATTAATAAATGTTTGGTAAGAAAACCGGCAGTAATCATTCGTACACGGTTGTGCATATAGCCGGTTTCATTGAGTTGCCGCATGCCCGCATCTACCATGGGATAGCCCGTCTCTCCTCTACTCCACTTTTCAAATTCATTCAAATCATTTTTCCACTGCACATAATTATATTTATCTCTAAAATTATTATCCGCAACATGCGGGAAATGATAAAGAATTTGTGTGAAAAATTCGCGCCAAATAAGTTCCGATAAAAATGTTTCATTTTTTGATTCAGCGTAACGAACAAGCTCACGAATGCTGATTGTGCCGAAGCGTAAATGCGGACCAAATCTGCCGGTAGCATCCTGCGCCGGATAATCCCGCAATTTTTCATAAGATGCTATTACATCATAGACAGGCGGCGGAACCTCAATTGAATTGTTTTTGAAACCAATAACCTTTAAAGTCGGGAAATCAATATTGTTTTTCATAAAAGACGTTTCCGTAGTACCTTCATAACTGCTTAATTGTTTTCCTTTAGTGAAATACTCCGATAACCATTTCTTCTTATAAGGTGTAAATACCGTATAAGGTAATCCGTCATTTTTTAGTATTTGGGTCGGTTCAAAAATAACATGATCTTTGTAGGTGTGTACTGCAACCCCTTTTTTATCAAGCAAATCATTAACTGCCTTATCGCGTTTGAGCGCATAAGGCTCATAATCCCGATTATAATAAACCGCTGAAACAGAATATTCACTGAGCAACTCAGCCCATACTTCAAGCGGTTTTCCTATTTTTATATGCAATGAAGCGCCATAGCCTTGCAGTTTTCTATGAATTTCTGACAATCGGGAATAAATAAAGCCGACACGAGCATCGTCAACCGGCAGATCCGACAGGATATTCCTATCAAATATAAAAAGACATTGAACCGGAAGATTATCATTTGAGGCTTTGAGCGCTGCATTGAGTGCAGTATTATCTTCCAATCGCAAATCTCTTCTTAGCCACAATATATTTACAGTATCCATACAAATCGTATTTGAAATATTGAAATCTGATCCAAAAATGTTAAATAATACTGAGTTAAAAAAAATAATTAACAACGTTCTGAAAATGAAAAGAGGCCTTTCCCGAGCGGGAAGGCCTCTTAAGATTCGAATTATGTATTCTCAATATAATACCCCTAAAATCTGAGAAAGAATCACGAAGATTAGTACATAAATCCGAATATCCACAGTGGGATTTGATTGTTTACCCCTATTTCAAGTGTATCCACTGCGTGTATTGTTGCATTACTGTCAATTTTATTTATAGAAGCATTTAACTTACTTATACTTTCAAATTTTGTGCCGGTAATCTCAAAATCAGCCTGTTCTGAAAAATTAATTCCATGCCCAACAGACAGCTGATTCATCAAAAACGTTTTACGCAAAAGACGTTCGTCTGCTTGAAGCAAAGCGGCCAAATTCGGATTGGCAATGGAAATTCTGTCGGGCTTAGTCATCACGCTTTCTTCTTGGTTATCTTTCTTTATCAAGTGTAATATGCCTGCAGTTTTCAAATAATCCAAATATTGCAGTAAAGTTCCGCGAGTTGCCCCTATCAATTCGCTTAGTTCTGTAATATTTGGACGCATACTGCTGCGCACTGCTATAAACCCGAGTAATTGCTTAATTTTTGACAGGTTTTTAAAATCCACACTCTTCAAAAAAGTTAAATCAGATTCTAAAAATGCCGTTACCGATTGCTGAATTAATTCGACATAATTGCTTCTGTTTTCCATAAAAAACGGATAATAGCCGTATTTTAAATATGGATTGAGGTATGCCGTCGGATCCAATTCATTTGTGATTTCCGAAGCCAATTCAGCATGCCGGGTCAATATATCTTCCAAATCTAAAGGCTCAAAGCTTTTGCCGTTTGAAAAAGCAATGTATTCTCTCAGCGATAAGCCGGGCAAATCATAAATAGCTGCCTTTTGCCTTATGTACTCAGACGATTGGTAGTCATCCAATGCATGGCCAATCAGTATAAGCTTTAATGTGTTAAACTTCTTTAGAACGCGTTCAATTTCTTCTTGCCAATTCTTATATTTATGGATATCATCTATCAGCAGGAGTTTTCCTCCCTTTTTCACAAAATTATTCGCAAGCATTTCAATGCTGTTTTGCGAAAAATAAATATGATTGGCACTAACAAAAAGAACTTGATGATCAATTTTAAAATTTAGCTTTACAAATTGTAAAGCAAGCTGTGTTTTTCCTATTCCGCGTGTACCTTTGATAATAACCGGATTTCGGCTCCAATCGATTGTTTCGTAAAGGAATCGCTTTTGCTCAACAGCAATACTTCTGAGCTTGAAAGCGAACTGCTCAAACAGGAAATCCATTTATTCGTATTATCTAAAATACACATTGTCATTTTTTTGATCATTACAAGGCAAAACTACAAACTTATTTTACAATACCAAAACTTTTTTCAAGTTTGTTTTACAAAAAATACTTTATTCTTTAAATTCCTTGTTTTATCAAAAAAGCAGTTGATTTTCAACTGCGGTTTGCAAGATATTATAAATTGTATTTCCGACCAAACGTTTTTTCAACTTGTTTTTAACAATTTCTCACAGTTATTCTTTCATTCAGCGTAAACTAAGGGGTTTTAATAAGATAAGTCGACTATTTTAACCGAAGGTATTTTGTTTTTTAGCGACTTGAAAATTGTGCGAATAGCGGGCTGTTTAATAAATTTTAAAGGAAGTTAAAGGGCAAAAGAACAAGTTTAAAACGTCAGGTTATTTCGGTACAACCCCTAAAGCATATAATCCCTATTGGCTCTGTCCGTAGTAAATTTTTCGATGGTCATATGATTTTGAAAAGTAAAAACCCAAGGATTTATTGCTTCTCTTCCCGATAAACATCACTTTTACTTCGCAAATTAGTCAAGACAGCCCTGCGTTCTAACAGAGATAACTTTGGAATTTCTTCTACGGAAGAGGGTGTTTCGCTACTTTTTGTAATTCCATTATATGACGACACACTTAGATTTAATGCATCCGGGCAAAAGCTATCCAACCATAAATTGGCTGACAAAGCAGTAAACTGCAGAGCAGATGATAATCAAATAAAATATTCAAATCTCAGGAACTTAATGTTTTAAGTCAAGCAGAAAATAAGGCGTACTAAACGCTCACATAAAAAAGCCGAAGAATGTACATCTTCGGCCTGAAAAACTTTTATTTTGCTTGGAGGCTCTTTCCTATTCTTCGATAATATATAAAGTGCCTCTATAATTAAATTGCAAATTTTTCCCGAGAGCCAAGAATTGTCCTAAATCGGGATTTCTCTTAAGCTCCGCGAAATACTCATTTCCGGCAAATTTCAATCGTTTCTCTTTTTTGCATTTGTTTGTGAACAATTGGCTGTCAATATTTCTGTCGCCGGTTCTGTACACAGCACGTCCTTGTATGATTTCAGACTGTTCTGCAAAGTTCTGACTATTGCCCTCATTATCGGTATAAGTCATTCGCTCGGATCCGGGACGCAATTCATTAACATTACTAACATTGGTTTGCGATTGAATTTCTTTGCTTCGCTGAGCACCGACACCACCGGACTTATCACCTATATCGGCAAACTCATTTTTGCTTTTTTTCAAAAAATCATCAGCCTGAGTTCTGTTGCCAAAGCGTCTGTAAAAAACGGCTTCATCCTGAGAAATCTCACCTTCGCTTATCCGAATTTTTTCATCTTCCAAAATCAAATATGAAGTGTAGGGCGTTATGATTCCGTATTTAAGTGCCAAAGCTTTTATTTCGTCGGTCAATTCCTTTTGTTCGCCGTTTTGTCTGATTTCATCCAATAAAAATCCGATTTTTCGTCCCGCCCAAAATACCGGAATAAAATCATTTTCGGGTTTGGGTGAAAAACTGACTTTGTATGCATATTGCTTATTTTTATCCTGCACTTTTCCTTTTAAAGCTATCTCAGCCTTTCCTTCTCCTTTGTATTTTCCGAATATTTGAACTGAACTGCCTGCAAATAAATCCGGGAAATTTCGAGGATACATTTCAATCAAATCTATGCCCTCCGCTGAAATTTCTATATTCGTTAAAACCGGAGCGTTTATCTTGTTAAAAAAATCGGAAATACTCAGTGTGATATCTTCGCCTTCGGCAATATATGTTCGATAGGCTCGGCTTTGAGTCGTAATTTTATCAAGCAAAATTGTGTTAATGTCATTACCCAAGCCAAAAGTAAAAATCCTTGTACGACCGGTGTTCACGCTTTTTATTTTTTCTAACAAGTTCTCTGTATCGGTAGTCCCGATGGTTGGTTTGCCATCGGTAATAAAGACCATAATGTGCGGCCTGTTTGGATTGATATTTTGCCCAAAAGCCAATTCAAAAGCTTCCTGCATATTGGTTCCTCCGATAGCCTCCAAACGGTCAATGTACTTTTCGGCTTGTTCTTTGTTCTTAGAGTCAGCAGGTTTCAGTTCTCCGAAAAGCGCTTCGGCCACGGTAGAAAACTTTACAATTTCAAATCTGTCATTAGCATTCAAGTGTTTTACACAATAACTAATTGCCTCTTTTGCCTGAATCATTTTATCTCCGCTCATACTTCCCGAAATATCTAACACAAAACTGATATCTTTGGGAATTACCTTCTGTTTTTTACCGGAAAGAGCCGGGCTCAGATTCATAAAAAAGTAGCCGGAAGACGCTTCGGTATTCTCTTCCTCGTAGGCCAACAGAGACAAACCAAAATCACTTTCGGAAAGATTGATGAAAAGTTTAAAATCTTTATCCGATTTTACATTTTGCTTTTCAAACCCCACAAGGGCGCTTAGCTCATCCTCGCCGCGAACAAATTCAGCGACATGTGAGGGCGAAAAAACCGAAGCAATTCTAATTTGCGACTTTATTTCAACTTTAATGCTGAAATTCTTTATGGCTTTTCCCGAATGTTTTTCGGTATTCAGCGGTAAAATCCAGGAAATGGTATTATTGTCTTTAACCAATAGTTCGCGATATGAAATTTTGATTCGTTTTTCGGACTTAGCTTCGAAAGGAAAAATTCTGACTTTATACATGGCTTGATCGGCATATTCCAAAAGTGCCGGGTCTTTCATTTTTCTGACAATATCTTCGTATATCTGCCGCGCTTTATCAGCATCCAACAATTCGGCTTTGGTTTGTTTGCCGTTTATGTCCATACTAAACGTACTGATATGCGAATTTTTCGGCACCGGAAATACAAACCAAGCTTCTGCGGCTCGCGATGAAGGATTGTAAAAAACTTGGTCAATATTCGTTACGGCAGTCAGGCCCGTTATATTTGTTTCAACTTTCAAGCTTCTTACCTCCAAAAATTTACCGCTCGTGCCGTCCGGCATTCCCGAGCCAAACGGCGCAACTATAATGAAACCGCCGGCAAAAGAAAGACAGCTGCCCAAAAGAAAAATCATTAACAGCAGTATTTGTTTTATTGTTTTCATCTTGATTTTTTTAGGTATTAATAATGTATTAAGTAATCATCCAAGCTTATAATTGTCTTATATAAAACACACTATCCGGTTTGTGCTATTTTTCAAACTTATAGCCTTTCTCTTCAGCCTGTTCGCGAACAATTTTTATGAGTGCACTGCCCAAGGTAGCTTCTTTAGCATCTTCTTTTCTTTGTTTCAGAATAAAGGCCTCTCGCTTATCGTTAAGCTCCTGAATTTCGGATTTTATTTTTGAACGTTCTTTCTTTTTCTTTTCAATATAGGCTTTCCGTTCTTTCTCATCCATATTTTTCATTTCGGCAGGCAGAGCCTGTTCACTGATTTCCGACATGTCAAATTCGGCATCTTCGGAAGCATCCACTAAATCCCAATGTGCATTTTTATAGGCTCCGGAACTTTTAGAAACGGCACGACCCACCGAAGCTTTTTTATTCATCTTAGAAGCGTTCATATCCTGCGTTTTTTGCCTTGATAGGTTCTCCTCGCCTTTGTAACCATAGGCAATATATGTTTTATTAAGCTTTCCGTTTAATCGCATGATATCTGAATCATAAGGAGTTTCTATGTATGCAATTTCTTGATTTTGATCAATGTTCATGTATTTTCCGTCAGCCAAGTCAGCTCCGTCTTTCCACATGGTGCGGATGCCTTCTTCCCTGTTGCCGCAAAAAATTGTATTAATCACAATGCCTTTTGTAATGGCATTTTTACAAGTTGTTTTATAATCCACAGAACCCTGGGTAAACTCTTCATTTCCGGCTATCACAATCATTTTCAAGTTACTGTGCGAGTCGGTCCATTCCAATTCCTTGGCTGCATCGCCGATTACTTGTCCGCAGTATTCAGATCCTCCGTAGGTTTTTAATGAGAATAAGAGTTCCGAGATTTCATCCAAATCGCTTGTAAAATTACTTACTTTCCGTATGTAGCCGTCGGCGCTTTCTAAGCCATCGTTACCGTATTCATAAAGTGCAATTTCAAGTTCCGGGCGCTCGCCCTCATATTTTGCCGTTGCCAATTCATTTACAACGCTCCAAAGTTCTGTTTTAGCCTGGTCAATCAGACCGTCCATACTGTTGCTGGTATCCAAAAGCAAAGCCACCTGAATTTTTGATTTGGAACTTTCATCTGTCTTTTGAGCCTTTACCGTAAAAGAAAAAAACAAAAAAGACATTACTGCCAAAGTGAAAAAAAATTGTGTTTTCATGATATGTATATTTAAAGTGTTACAAACTATAGTCAAGTGTAAGATGATTTTTTTGATTATTTCCACAGAAATATTTTAAACACCGGTTTTAGAAAATTGAATTAGCCGCATGAATAACAGAAACTGTTTTATTACATCCAAGCATTTATCACCGGCTTCGACAAGCTCAGCCTCCGTAGGCTGAGCCCTTCGACTGCTGCTCAGGAACCACTTGTCGAAGCCGATATATCAAAACCGAGTGCGATTCCGATTGCCGAGGCGGTCATCAGTAAATATAGGCGGCACCCGGGACTGAAGAAGTTATAAGTATTAGTTATCCACCTAATTCAATTAGAAAAAAGCAAAATATGAATTTCAGAATAAATATCGCCCGACATCCGGAAACAGAAAAGCCGTTGCAATATGAGCTGCAACGGCTTTTATCGGATTTAAGTTGAGATATAGCTACTTGTTTTTCAATCAGTTACTATTTTTGTTAATTCTATTTTTAGTTTCGGTAAATGTTTTTTGATGATTTGCCAAACTTCTTCGGGTAAAATGCCGAAATAATCGTGTGCCAACACATTACGAAAAGCATATATTTTACGCCAATCTATTTCATTGTGTTTGTCTTTGAATGTATGGGTTAGTTTTGACGCGCTTTCGCCCAAAACAATAAAATTCATTATTACGGCATCAAAACTTTCTGTGTCGTTTTCAAATTCATTGGCGGATTTTAAGTCGCTTGTGTATCTAAAAATTTTATCAATCGCTTCAAGCATTAACCGAACTATGGTGTGATCTTTATCATACATAGATAGCATCTTTTAAAATCATTTCGCGAAAAATAGGTTTTATTGCCCGTATATGACACACGTCAACCGGTTTTGAAAAATGCTTGCTTAAAAATTGTTTTAGCATTAAGCGTTTTTCAAAAATATCTTCTGTTTCGGGCGGCATTTCTATTAATATGTCAATATCACTGTTTTCGGTTTGTTCGTTGCGGGCATACGAACCGAAAATACCGATTTTTACGATATTAAACTGCTCCGAAAACAGTTTTTTGTGGTGCCGTAAAAAAGTCAATATGTATTGTGGTGTTACCATTCTATATATTTTTCATAAAGATACGAAAAAAAATTGGGCTCGCTCCCGTTAAACAGCTTCGCATTTTACAGGATAAATTCACCCTGTTAAATAGGGCGAAGCTTACCGCGAAGCGGATTTAACAGGGTAAATCAAATAATCAGTCCTTGACGCAGCGAACCGAGAAACCGTGCTTCTTATTGTATTTATTAACACCCACAATGATGTATTCGCTGAGTAGGACGCGCGTCCATACGATGAAATAAAATTTAATTGGTAAATAATTATTCTGTTTTTGATTTTTTTTTGAACTGTCCATAACAAGCTTAATACCCGTTATCGTGATTCCTGTTTGCTCGTGATGAGTTTATAAAGTCATCCAATTTATTAATGCTGCTGCTAAAGGCAAAAACATTATTCACTCGATAATAATTTTCGGGATCAATACAGCTTTGATAAGCATATTTAGCAAATTCAAGACGTGAAGATTCAAATGAAAATTGCCGTGCAATACGCTCAACGCCGGCTGAGTATATTCGGTTATTTCGAAGTGCCTGTTTTGCAATCAGTAATTTATCATTTTCAAAAGAGCTTCTGTTCATGGCGTTAATAACGGAGGGAATATTTACCACAGCATAACGCGGGCCATCATCATAATGCGGCGGATTATAGGTCCCGTCATGCGGGTTGCCGCGTCGAATGGGTTGCTCATCAACAACCACCAAGCGGTTATGCCGATTTAGGCGAGTAATTAGGTGGGTAGCTCGAGGTACAAAAATTTGACCTCGATATACTTCCTGCATGCGGCCGTGACGCCCGACTGATCTCGCAATGGTAATACGCTGATTTCCGGGGCGCAGCCGAGAAGTGGTAAACTCTCCGCGCGGCGCATCATAAATTCGCCCGTTTATGCTTATTTCAAGTGGTATGCGTTCATAAGACGTAATGGTAATGGCTGATTTTGTCTGTGTCTGTGCCGACAAATCTGTTCCGACTATAAAAGCGAATACAATAAATGCTAAAATTATTTTTTTCATGGCTTCCTTTTTTACGTTTGACAGTATAAATTATTCAATTTGCGTGCCGGAAGTTATTGAATCTGTTTTTTGCACAAGCGTATCGGGCATTTGTTCTTGTTCTGTTGTATCAGGAATTGTCATTGTATCTATGGGTAAAACCAGATTTGAATTATTTATTGCTATCGAATCAGTTTTAAAAAAATCCATTATCATCCGCTGAAGGTCAGACGGTTCAATATATCCGTCTTCAATGATGATGCTGTCCTTCCCGTCAAAAAATATTTGTCCCATTATCATATCTTCCTCCACTCGATCAAAATGAAAATGTCCGGTGTCCGTAACATAGATTATTTTTTGTTCATAAAGCAAATCACTCTCTATATTGTATTTCCTAAGAGCCTTGCCAAATTCAGAAACCGCACGGTCAAAACGCTCAAATAAGAATTTGAAGTCGTAAGTAGCCACATCACCCGTTTGTAATAAAAGCGTTTGATATTCTCCGGAATTTATTCTGAAAAACATCAAAGATTTGTTTTTTATATAAGCTATTCTTTGAGTTTCAGGTTCACGATTGTTAACGGTATCCGGTTTTTTTATTATATACTCACTATCAAGAGCTAAGACATCAGCCTGGGTCGTTTCGGGAGCTGTGCAATTATTTAGTAAGTGAAAAAACACAAACAAAAGTAAAGGCAACAAGACCTTTTGTATTTTACAAAAAACATTCATGTTTATATTTATGATTTCCGATACAATTGTAAACCAAATTTACAATATTATTTCAAACAACACCAGTTTTATTTAAGGCAAATTGGCATTTTGTCTATCGCTTAAATGTGCTGCAAAATAATAAACTTTTGGTATATAATTTCGATTTTATTTTAGAATATTCATACATCCGAGGAGTTTTTCATATATTCGCAAATAAATATTCACTATGGTAAACCTGATTTTTTGGACAATAATCATATTACTGCTTCTGTCATTTGCAGGCGACGAATATCTCTCATATTTAAACGCTTCATATCGCAATAAAAAGATTCCGCCTGAACTTCAGGACATCTATGATAAAGAGAAGTACTTAAAATCTCAACGATACGCAAAAACAAAACGGCAATTTGCTTTTTTAAAAAATAGTTTTGATTTGGTTTTGATACTGTTGATGGTTGCATTTGGCGGTTTTGGTTATCTTAATGCATTGATTCAGAGCGATTTTGAAAACATAATCATAATTACTCTTCTATTTTTTGGAATTCTGATTTTTGCTTCCGACCTTTTGTCGCTTCCTTTTTCTCTATACAACACATTTGTTATTGAAGAGCGTTTCGGATTTAATACTACAAGCCCCAAGACTTTTATAACCGACAAATTGAAATCGTGGCTACTTCTAATTATAATCGGTGGCGGAATTATAAGTCTAATTGTATGGATTTACCAGCATTTGGGAGAAAACTTCTGGTTGCCCGCTTGGATTTTCATAAGCCTGTTTTCAATATTCACGGGAATGTTTTATTCTACCTTAATTGTTCCTTTATTTAACAAGCAGAAACCGCTGGAAGAAGGAGAGTTACGAACAGCTATTGAAAAATTTGCGGATAAAGCCGGTTTCGATTTAAAAAATATCTATGTTATAGACGGATCCAAACGCAGCAAAAAAGCCAACGCTTATTTTACCGGTTTAGGAAAGAAAAAGCGAATTGTCTTATTTGATACTTTAATTGAAGAGTTGGAAACCGATGAAATAGTGGCTGTTTTGGCTCATGAAACCGGACATTATAAGAAAAAACATATATACAAAAGCATGATGCTTTCGATATTACAAACCGGCTTGATGCTTTTTATTCTGAGCCTGTTCATTGAAAGTAAATCCTTATCCCAAGCACTTGGAGCAAGCGACAAAAGCTTTGCCGTAAACTTAGTTGCTTTCGGAATACTTTACAGTCCCATATCTTTTATTCTGGGATTGTACGGTAACATCAAATCCAGAAAACATGAATACGAAGCGGACCGATTCGCTAAAAACTACGACTTCGATGAGGCTCTAATTTCGGGGCTTAAGAAACTTAGTTCCAAAAACCTCAGTAATTTAACGCCTCACCCGGCCTATGTATATTTTTACTATTCGCATCCGCCACTTTACGAAAGAATAAAAGCCCTAAAAAATGAGTAAGGAAATAGAACGCAAATTTATTGTTACCGGAAATTTTAAACCCTTTGCCAAAGAGCATTACAGAATTATACAAGGATTTTTATGTACTAATCCGGAGCGTACCGTGCGCATCCGTTTGGAGAAAAGCAAAGCGTACCTCACCGTAAAAGGAATCAGTAAAAAAGGCGGTTTGGTTCGAGAAGAAGTTGAAACTGACATACACCCTAATAAAGCCGGAAGTTTATTGGCATTTTCCGTTAACTCACTCATTGAGAAAGAACGCTACATTGTTCCTTCAAGCAATAATTTAAAGTGGGAAGTGGATGTATTTGAAGGAGAGAACACCGGGCTTATTATAGCTGAAATTGAATTGGATTATGAAGAACAAGAATTTCCCATGCCTAAGTGGCTTGGCCCGGAAGTAACCGGCGTACCGGATTTTTATAATGTGAAACTTTCTGAAAATCCTCTCTCAAAAAAAAGTGACAATTTTAAAAGAAAATACGAAATTATATCTTAATACCGCAGCTTAGCAACGCAGCGCTTAAAGGTGCCTGATTATGATTAACGGTAGTTTCATATTTAGCTTTTAAAGCCGGAGGCGCATTATCTACCACAAAGCTGCGGCCTGTAATATCCAAAAAATGAATATCATTATAGTCATTACCTAAACCAAGCGTTTCATCTAAGTTCAGTGAATTCATTCGCAACAATTTACTAAGCGCCCTGCCCTTATTGACTCCGTGCGGATATAATTCCATCCAAACGGAACGATGATCGGTTGGCGAGGTAGCTCTTATGATACCGAAATCGGAGGCAAAGCTCTCAAAAAATTCGATATAATCCGGTCCGGGAGCAATACTTATTATTCGTGAAGCATCGGCTAAGTCTTCTATTGCCTGAATCGGCTCGGTAAAACTCTCGTAATTACTGTTTAAGCGATCAAAATCCGGGTTTTCCTCGAAAAAGCGCTCATACTTATAAAAATGATCATTAGGAATTACATCACGAACCTGATAATCAATTTCAAACTTTCGCAATTTAGCAGCAATTCTTCTGACATCCTCCGCAGGAATCACTGACGAGTCAATAATCTTTTTGGTTTGATAATCTACAATACCGCCACCGGCACAAAGAATAAGATAATCAATGGGGAAATCATCCGGAATTACCTGCTTAAAGCTGTATAATGAGCGTCCGGTAGCGATAATACGACAAACACCCATTTCGCCAAGAACTCTAAAAGCATTGAGATCGGAGGGGTGTATTTCGCTGTGTTTGTTCAGCAAAGTGCCGTCCAAATCGCAAGCTACGGTTTTGATTATAGTTTGTGAATCAGTTGTTCCGGTCATATTATTTTATTTGCCCAATAAGTTGTTTTATTGTATTTACAAGTTCTTCCGCTTTAAATTCCGTATCTGCCTCAGCATATATGCGTATGATGGGTTCTGTATTTGATTTTCTGAGATGTACCCATGATTTTTCAAAATCAATTTTCACACCGTCAACGGTATTTATTTCTGCAGCCGGATTTTCTCTAAAATGCTCTTTCATCTGTGCTAAAACGGCATCCAAGGAAGCAGGAGAATCGAGTGCAATTTTTGATTTAAGCATTTTGTAATCGGGATAGGTTTTTCTTAACTCACTGCAAGTCTTTCCCGACTTTGCTAAATGGGAGAGAAACAGCGCCGTTCCTGTAAGTGCATCGCGCCCGTTATGAATTTCGGGAAAAATAACACCTCCGTTACCTTCACCTCCGATGAGCGCCTGCCGTTTTTTCATTTCTTCCACAACATTTACCTCACCCACGGCCGAAGCAAAATATTGTACACCATATCTTTCTGCAATATCACGTAAAGCTCTGCTTGATGACAAATTCGAAACAAGGTCAGCTTTTTTATGTTTAAGCACATAATCTGCAACGGCTACGAGCGTATATTCTTCGCCAAACATACTGCCGTCTTCCGAAATAAAGGCCAATCGGTCCACATCGGGATCTACAACAATACCCAGATCAGCATTTTCGGCAACTACACGCTTTCTTATTTCGCTGAGATTTTCTGCCAAAGGCTCGGGGTTATGTGCAAACTCTCCGTTGGCTTCCCCGTTTATCACAATACAATCATGCACACCCAATTCCTTAAGCAAAAATGGAATGGCAAAAGCTCCAACGGAATTAATTCCGTCAAGCACTACCTTAAAGCTTTTTGTTTGTATGGCAGACTTATCAATGAGCTCATGTTTTAAAATTTTATTGGTATGAAATCTAAGCATCTCATCATTTTGCGAAATTTCACCTAACTGATCAACCGACACATAATGCGTTTCATTATCCAAATTCTCAACAATGCTTAGAAGTTCTTTCCCGTCTGCCGCAGATAAAAACTCCCCTTTTTCATTGAGAAGTTTCAAAGCATTCCAGTTTTTGGGGTTATGGCTGGCGGTGAGTATTATACCGCCGTCGGCAGATAATTGGCAAACGGCAGCTTCGGTTGTAGGCGTAGTTGCAAGCCCAATATTCACTACATCGGCACCGCAAGCCGATAAAGTTCCTGAAACTATTTGAGAAACCATAAGGCCTGAAATCCTTGCATCTCTGCCCAATACGACTTTAATTTTTTCCTTTCCGCTTCTTTTTTTTAAAAAAGCTGCATAAGCACTCGTAAACTTAAGTAAATCGGCCGGAGTCAAATTTTCTCCGGGCTTTCCTCCTATGGTTCCCCGAATACCGGAAACTGATTTTATTAATGGCATATTTTTGATTTTTAAAAAGAACAAATCTAACAGCTTTAAATATATTATGCAATTTTGTTCAAAAATATATTTAAACAAATAATCCGCCGGGCTAAATATTATTTTGAGGTATTGAAATTTGTTTAGCATTTTTTTATGCGGGTTTTAAGGATAGTGCTTTTTTATATAGATAGTTTCACGAAAAAATATATTATCGTAAAATCTAATGATAATTAATAAGGTCAATAAGGTTGATTATCATTATGTTATTTTTCTACTGAGCTTAGAACTTTAAAAATAAGGTTTTAAAAAGACCTTATTCATTGGGTTTAAGCTCAGTAGAAAACAGCATAGCTACATAATTTCACCTTATTATCCTCTTTCCGGATAACGCCCGACTCCGAACAATTCAAGCTAACTGTCTGATAATCTGATTTCAGGTCAATTTTGTATTTTTTTAATACCTGATTAAAGATATGAGCCCGCATATTGCAAAAACGAAATTCACATTTTTTATATTAATTTTGAAGGAAAAATGAGAATCAAAAACACTTTTCCGCTCTTTGTTTTGTTTTTTGCAGTTGCATTTGGGACAAGCAGTTGCGAAGCACAAAATAACCAAGAACCCTCCGAAAAATCCGACACGATAAAAGCAGTTTCCGCCCCACAGAAAAAACCAATCGATTTTCGCATATATTCAGATTCATTGTCGGCCATTGCGGATACTTCAAACATCAGAAGGTTTGAAGAAGAAATTATAAAGTTTGAAACCGAAGACTCGGTTTCAGGCTTTCCAAAGAAGGCTTACCTGTTTATAGGGAGTTCATCAATACGGAAATGGCACAGTTTACAGGAAGACATGAAACCCTTGCAGGTTATAAATCGTGGATTTGGAGGATCCACTATGGCAGAAGCCATTTACTATTTTCCACGTATAGTAAAAAAATATGAACCCGAAGCTATTATTCTTTATGAGGGAGACAATGATTTAAGTGCCGCCAATTTACAGCCTGAAGACTTTTTTGATCTGTTTAAATTGTTCACGGAAATTAGAGATGCATATTTACCGAACAGCAAAATATATTTTCTTTCAATAAAACCTTCGCCTGCCCGTTTGCAACATCTTGAAAAAATGATGAAAGCCAATGAGCTGATACGAAAACACAGTTTGCAACACGATGATATTTTTTATATAGATATCAGCAGCGATATGTTTGACGCAGACAAAAAAATACGAGATGAATTATTTTTGAAAGACAGACTGCACTTAAATGCTTTAGGGTATAAATTGTGGAAAGATATAGTCAGAGATTTACTGATTTCGGAATAAATAAAAACCGGCCGCTGAAAGTATCAAACGGCCGATTCTTGTTAGTATAAAAATCCCTTCTCTAACCTTCGGTTATTTCATCATTTTTTGCTTCAATTCCGGTGTCTTTCTTTTCCTCGCCTTTCAGATATGAAGGGAGCTCCATTCCTGCCAATTTGAATAAATCTTCTAAAGGCGGCACGGATCCCATCATGCCTTTCATAAAATTAGCGGTTGAACTTCCGTTTTCTCCGCCGCTGTCCCAAACGGTAATTTTATCAATGGCAATGTTCTTAATGGCTTCAACTTGAGTTTCCACTAATTCGGGCAATCGGTCTGCTATCATCATAAGCACTGCTTCGCGGGTATTTCCGCCGGCAGCCTCCACTAATTTTTTGAAACCTTCACCTTGTTTCGAAAGTATTTCAAAACTACCTTCGGCTTCGGCTTTTAATTCCATAAGCAAGGCATCGGCATCACCTCTTGCTTCGCGTCTGGTTCTTTCGGCTTCGGCATCGGCTTCAATTTCCACTTTTTGTTTTTGAATTTCAGCCGGCACAATAATATTAGCTCTTTGAGTTGCGTCTTCACGCTCGGCGCGTTTAAGTTCAGCTTGACGTTCTGCTTCGTAAGACTCTTCTTTTGCTTTAGCCTCATTAACTTTTTCGGCAGTTACCGCAAGTTTTGTTGCAATAGCTTCTTGTTCGCGTCTGTGTGCATCTGAATTGGCTATATCTACTTTAGCTTTATTCTCGCCGTCAACTGCTGTAGCATTAGCACCGGCTACTGCAACTCTTTGTTTTTGGCGTGCATCGGCCTCACCTATCTCTGCCTGCGAATTTGCGCTTGCAACCTGTATTCGCTGCTCTCGCTCGGCATTGGCTCTTCCAATTTCACCGTCTCGATTTTTTTCGGCTACTAATTTTTTAGCTTCATTAACAGCATGTGCCGTTGCTTCTTTACCAAGTGCTTCGATGTAGCCGTCGTTATCGGTAATGTCGGTAACGTTAACGTTAATAAGTTTCAGCCCGATTTTACGCAGCTCGTGTTCTACACTTTGCGACACATTGGTAAGGAATTTCTCACGATCGGCATTGATTTCCTCAATATCCATTGTGGCAATAACTACCCGAAGCTGACCAAAAATGATATCGGCAGCCAAGTGGCGTATTTCAGCCTGTGTAAGTCCTAAAAGTCGTTCGGCTGCATTACCCATAACATTGTCTTCGGTTGAAATTCCAACCATAAACCGGGAAGGTACGTTTACACGAATATTCTGACGACTAAGTGCATTTTCCAAACCAATTTCAATGGGTATGGGAGTCAAATCCAGATATTCATAATCCTGAATTATGGGAATTACAAATGCAGCACCACCATGAACACATTTAGCTGTGCGGGTTTTACCGCCAACTTTTCCGTAAACAACCAAAATCCGGTCGGAGGGGCAACGCTTGTAACGTTTTACAAGAAAAGCAAAAAAGCCCAAAAGTAACAGGATTCCTATTACAATTAATACAATAACAAATTCCATAAAAGTATATTTAAAAAAGTGAACAATTAACGCTTTCTGGTAACAATAAGTACATCGTTAACGACATCAACCACTTCCACAAAGGAACCGGATTTAATGTCGTCAATATCCTCGGTAACGGCATCTAAAGTTCGTATGCTTCCTGAAATAGCAACCTGTACTTTGCCGCTTCCGGCTTTTTTCCCGGGAATTGAAATATAAACTTCGGCAGAGCTTCCAAGCGCATCAAGAATTTTTGCATTGCCGCTTTCCTGAAGCTTAAGCAACAACCAAAATATCCAAGCCGTAAAAGCCATCATAATTAATCCTACCGCAAATGATATTAGGGTAATTCCCCACCAGGCATTAATGCCTTTGTCGATTACGGCCAAACCTGTCCAGCCAAAAAACATAAGAAAAGAAACAACACTTTTTGCCGAGAAAAAATCTATTCCGGCACCGTGCCCGTCGGCCACGTCTATGTCTGTTTCTACGTCTAAGTCATCGGCATCTCCGCCGACAAACAACAGTATTAGTTGTATAATAAAAATCAGAGTTGAGGGAACGGCTATTACCCAGTGAATTTTTTCTATAATCGGGAGTGCCTCCCACCATTGTGATAAGTCCATAACTGTATTTTTTTCTTTCCAAATATACGAAAAAATAACACTTCCAAAAACTTTATATGTAATTTTTTACAGGCAAAGATCAACCATTTTCCACAAAAGAAAAAACGATTAATTCAAGAAAATTTTCTTACAATAAATATAAAAAATAGACTGTTGTTAATCTTACAAGATATTACGATAGTTTTTGAATCTAATCGGTATAAGATTAAACAAACTGAAATCCAATATAAAACACCCAAAAAAGAGAGTCCTCTTTTTTGGGTGTTTTATAAAAATATTAGCGTACTATCTACTCTATGCTGTCATTTTCTTTTTGCTGAAGATACAGTTTACGAGCACCGTATGCCAAGCCGGCAATTATTAGCGCAGAAAGGCCTCCGTCTAAAGGTATTTCCTGAGGCGGCGGAGGTGGGGGTTGCGATAAAGCATGCTCTATGAAAAAGGGTAATAGGGAAAATATTATTATAAACACGATTTTTTTCATATCTTAGCTCTTATATTGACAAATTTTCAGTTAGAATACATAATACTTAACTGCAAATTAAACAAATTAAGTATATTTACTGCAATTTTTCGACAAAATTAATGAAATATATTGATGAAATAATGCTTTTAGCTGATAAAAGTCAAGAAATTTATTTGCAAAAAATTTATTCGATTATATGCATAACAAAAGATATACCAATATAGTTGCATCAGCTCTGAGAGAATATTTTGAAACAGGATCAACAAAAGCAACAGAAGAACTTTACGGACATGACGATAAATTCCGGAAAGCCTGTTTTGTTACCTTAAAAAATGCAAACGGGCAATTAAGAGGTTGTATAGGTTCAATAAAAGCTCGCTACAAGAATTTAACTACGGAAATTATAAAAAATGCCGTAGCGGCAGCCATGCATGACCCGCGTTTTGCTCCGGTGAAACCTAAGGAACTCAAAAACTTAAAAATATCGGTTGAAGTTCTGGACAAACCCGAAGAAATAAGTCCCGATGCGCTTCCGGATCCTCTAAAATACGGATTAATAATAGAACAAACTGCCACAGGTAAACGGGGGGTATTATTGCCCGGCATCGAAGGCGTTATAGAGCCCGAACAACAAGTTGATATTATAAAACGTAAGGCCGGAATACAAGAAGCCGGTTTTGACGGATTAAGATTATTTAAGTTTAAAACCCAAAAATACGAATAGTCTTATGCAAGAAGCACTTTATTATAAGAAGGTAAAAAATAAAACTTTACAATGTACATTGTGTCCCCACTATTGCGTTTTACATGACATGCAAACCGGCAAATGCGATGTAAGAATAAACCACAACGGAATTCTTCACAGTCAGAACTACGGGCTGATAAGCGGGATGCATGCGGACTATATTGAAAAGAAGCCCCTTTATCATTTTTACCCGTCAAAAAAGATCTTGTCTGTCGGGACGCTCGGTTGCAATATGACCTGCAATTTCTGTCAAAATCATCAGATATCTCAACCGGAGAGCTTAAACTTAGCCGGTACGACTACGCAAACACCCGACGAAATAATAGCTGCGGCCGAACAAGAACCAAATAATATAGGTATCGCTTATACTTACAACGAACCTACAATTTGGTATGAGTTTGTCTTGGATACAGCTAAAAAGGCTGCTAAAAAAAATCTAAAAAACGTATTAGTCAGCAACGGTTTTATAAATCAGGAACCCCTAAAACAACTAATACCCTATTTGGATGCGGTTAATATAGATCTCAAAGCCTACTCTGATGAATTTTACAGAAAAATAGCCGGAGCCAAACTACAGCCGGTCTTGGAAACCATTAAAACATTCGCACAAAATAATATTCATACCGAAATAACACTCCTTATAATTCCCGAATTAAATGACGACATAAATGAATTCAGAGAGCTGCTTAAATTTATAAAAAATGAAACTGACGAAAACACAGTACTGCACCTTTCGCGCTATTTCCCTACCTACAGATCGCACCAAGCCATAACTCCGGAAAAAACTTTAAAAACACTTTTTGACGAAGCCAAAAAAATTCTTAACTTTGTGTATCTTGGAAATATAGATACCGAAACCGGCAAGGATACATTTTGCCCAAACTGTAATACAAAGTTAATACAAAGATACCGGTACAATACTCAAATGCCGAATCTTGACAAAAACGGAAATTGTACACGATGCGGTTATCATTTACTAAATTATATATAGCATGACTACGAAAAGAAAACCGGCCGTTGCCGGACAGTTTTATCCGGCTGAAGCCTCAGAAATAAGTGCTTTACTAAAAAAAATAACCCAAGCAGAAGACGAGAAAATAAACAAAAGTTTAGCAAAGAAAAAAATAATCGGCGCTGTACTTCCGCATGCAGGCTACGTTTATTCGGCATATCAGGCGGTGCATTTTTTTGAAATATTAAGACTTTCGAAACAAACATTTGATACGGTGGTAATTGTGAATCCTAATCACACCGGTAAAGGCAAAGAAATTGGTATTGATCCTTCCGATATATGGGAAACACCCTTGGGTGACGTCCCAATCGATAAAGAATTTGCAGAAAATTGCGGCCTGCCTTTTTCCAAAGATGCCCACGAATTTGAACACTCGGCGGAAGTAATGTTGCCCATGTTTAAACATTTTACTGACTTTAATTTGAAAATTCTGCCGGTTTCACTGGGCAATCAAAATTTTTTGAATGCCAAAGCTATAGCAAGAAACATATATAACGCCGGAAAATTACAAAATAAAAAAATCCTTTTCATTGCGTCAACGGATTTCTCGCATCATGTACCACAAGCCGATGCCGAAAAGAATGACAAAACAGCATTAAAGCAGGTTCTCAAAAAAGATGCAGCCGGACTTATCAAAACAGTCAAAAAAATGGGAATAACTATGTGTGGCTACGGCCCAACAGCATCGCTCATTGAATTTTCCAATTATATCAACATCAAATCTAAAGCAGAGCTCTTGCGTTACGGCCACTCAGGAGAAGTAAGCCCCTCGGAAACCGTAGTTGGCTACGCCTCGGTTTTATTCTATGAAGACTAATTTGGATTATACACCTTGATATAAAGCTCATTCGGAACTCTCAGAAAGATAAGGCTGAGACTTTCCGACTCAGAGCTTAATAAGTTTACTAAAAGCAAATTGCTTGAACGGTTCAGACTTTGGTGCTTTCCGGAAAATTCCGTAAAAAGCTGACCCGCTACCTGAAAGTGAAGCATAGACTGCACCGGCTTCATACAAGATTTTTTTTATCTGAACTGCCTGTGGATAATAATCAAAAACCACTTCTTCAAAATCATTACTAATCAAATCTTTCCATTCCTCAATGGGAGTTTGCAGGCTTTCCTTTAAATCCTGAACCGGATTTTTAGGTCGGGCTTTTGAATAGGCCTGTGGTGTAGAAATTATAAAGTCAGGAATAAGCAGCATCAAGGAATATCCCGACAAGTCCAAGTCTATTGCAGTAAATTTATCACCGCGTCCGGTTGCATAAACCGGGCGGTTTTTTATAAAAAAAGCACAATCGCTGCCAAGTTTCGAGGCATAATTCATCAATTCGTCTTCAGACAGTTTGAGCGAAAATTCACTATTTAACATTTTCAGCATAAAAGCGGCATTGGAGGAACCACCGCCCAAACCGGCTCCAAAAGGAATCTTTTTATACAAGGCTATATCTAAAGGCGGTAAAGAAAAATCATCAGCAAGCAACTCATAAGCCTTATAAACTAAATTATCTTTAGTGTTTGCATCAATGGGCAAACCGTATATTTTAACATTCGTATGTACAATTGTTTTATTCGGAACAAATTCCAAAATATCCCGGAAATCTATCGGATAAAAAGCTGTTTCAATATCATGAAAACCATCCGGTCGCTTTCGTATAATATTAAGGCCGATATTAATTTTTGCATTTGGAAATTGAAGCATAATGAAAAATTTTTCACAAAGTTATCGTTAATTCTATTATTTTTCCAATATTTGTGGTCAATAAAAAAATAAATCAGCAAACAAATACAGGCTTATGAATTATCTTGACTTTGAAGAACCCATACAAAAACTGGAAGAGCAGCTGGAAAAGGCCAAAGAAATAGGCAAAGAATCCGGAGTAGATATACAACAAGCCGTTGAAGGGCTTGAAAAAGCAATAGAGAAAAAAAGAATTGAAATTTACTCCAAACTGACTCCTTGGCAACGCGTTCAGGTATCCAGGCATCCGGACAGGCCCTATACATTGGACTACATAAATGCGCTGACCAAAGGTGATTTTATTGAGCTTCACGGAGACCGAAGACATTCCGATGATAAAGCCATGGTGGGCGGGTTTGGCTCGCTCGGGGGACAAACCGTCATGTTCATAGGCCAACAAAAAGGCGCAAGTACAAAGTTGCGAGCTTACAGAAACTTTGGCATGTCAAGCCCCGAAGGCTACCGAAAAGCTTTGCGACTGATGCAGCTTGCCGATAAATTTAACAAACCGATTGTTTCATTACTGGATACACCGGGAGCTTATCCCGGATTAGGCGCTGAAGAACGCGGACAAGGCGAAGCCATTGCCCGAAATATATATGAAATGTTTCGACTAAAAGTCCCCATGGTTATTACCGTCATTGGAGAAGGCGCATCTGGCGGTGCACTTGGAATTGGAGTCGGAGATAAAGTTCTGATGCTGGAAAACACATGGTACTCAGTAATATCGCCGGAATCTTGCTCGTCGATTCTATGGAGAAATTGGGATCACAAAGTTGAAGCTGCCTCTGCACTTAAATTAACGGCCGAAGACATGCTTAAACAAAAACTGATAGACAAAATTATAAAAGAACCCTTAGGCGGGGCGCATAATAATCGGGAAGAAATTTTTAAAACCGTGAAAGAAGAAATCATTTCTGCCATAGCTGAGTTGAAAGAAATACCCGGCGATGAATTAATTAAACGACGAATTGAAAAATTTAACGCAATGGGGGTATATAACGAAGCATAAACTTAAACAAAACAGCTCCGGATAAACTGACGAAGTTAAAAACTAACAAACTTCGTCAGTTTTTTATTTATAGATAACAAAATCCTATGTTTACTCAAATCCTTTATGACTTAAGGAATATTAATAAGTTTATGCGTCTGTAGCGAAAGCTCCCATTTCGGCTTGTCTAAAATATAATTCACAATTTTTTGTGTATTAAGCTTATGTCGGCTCCACTCCGGCTGCAGATATAATTTGCAATTCCGGTTTACTTTTTCGGCACAACGTTCAGCCCAATCAAAATCTGCTTCTTCGTATATAATAACTTTCAGCTCATCGGCCAAAGCATAATTAGCTATTTTGGGCGGGCTGTTTTTTTTTGGGGATACACAAACCCAATCCCAATCTCCGCTTATGCCGGGGGCTCCCGAAGTTTCCAAAAAACAGTTCAATCCGAGTTTTTTTGCTTGATCGGTCAAGTAATCCATATCGTAATTTAAGGGTTCGCCTCCGGTTACAACAATGGCTTTGGCGGGATGCGAAGCAGCCTTTTTCAGAATCTCTTCTGTCTGAACGGCTTTATCATAGTCGGCACGCCAAGAATATTTAGAATCACACCAGCGGCAACCAATATCACAACCCCCGATACGAATAAAGTAAGCCGCTTTACCGGTATGATAACCTTCGCCCTGTATGGTATAGAATTCCTCAATTAGAGGCAGTATTTTCCCGTCTTTAAAATCGCTTGCAGTCATAATTTATAGTTTCATGCCGTAAAAAAGAGGGCAAATTTATAACATTTCAAGTAATTATTAATATGCAAACAGATAAAATTCCCGGCGGACTTAGCCTTTAAAAACAGAAACCCTGTGAAATTACTTTGAGTTGATTTCTATTCTTTCATGGCATGTTTTAAGTTCGCAAAGCAGAAATAGTATTAAATAAACAAGTCAAAAGATAATGCAAGTTAAATATTCAAAAAAAGCTTTAATTTAATTATAAAACCCAAAATTATCTTTCTTCGGTTAGGCATTTTTTATATTTTTGCCACAACGTTGAAAAATACCCATGGCAAACAATAACAATAATAACAACAAAAAAAAGAGCCGTCCGACTGCTTTTCGAATTATGGTTTTGGATCATCATTCCTTAAACCAAATAAAAAGTTACAAGATATCAAGAACCGGTATTTATCTCGGCATTACCGGAGCAGTTCTGTTAATCGCTGTCATTATGAGCCTGCTTTTTATATATACGCCTT
Organism: uncultured Bacteroidaceae bacterium; assembly: GCA_964472505.1. Taxonomy (GTDB): domain Bacteria; phylum Bacteroidota; class Bacteroidia; order Bacteroidales; family JAADGE01; genus JAYEIA01. Next base: position 198,009 of record CAYYQW010000001.1, read on the forward strand.
TAAACTACCTGTTTCCCTATCGTTCCAATGTAAAATTGCAAAAACAAATCATTGAAAATTCAATGGTAATTGATACCTTAAAATCACGGCTGTATCAGCACCAAAATTATGTTGCGCAATTAAAAACCATTATGCAGGGTAAAGTCCCCATTGATACGCTTAGAAAAGAAACACCCGGTGAAAAAGGAAAAACATCTGAAGAAGAGGTGCAATTCAGTAACAGTTATTTAGACTCGGTAATCCGCAAGCAAATAGAAGCAAGCGAAATAGAATCACTCACACAAACGGAACCGGGTATAAATAAATCTGACAATATTAAGAATCTGCACTTTATTGTACCGCTCAGAGGCTCTATAACACGCGGATTTAACAGCAGCGAAGGCCATTTTGCGGTAGATATTGCACCCGGAACCGATAATGCGGTGCTGGCTACACTTTCAGGTACTATAATTTTGACCGAATGGAGCTTAGAAACCGGACATGTCATCGGAATACAACACGATAATAACCTGATTTCATTTTATAAACATAATGCCAGCCTGCTCAAAGAAACCGGCGACCGTGTCTCGGCCGGCGAATCCATAGCTATTTCAGGAAACTCCGGAGAAAACACCACAGGCCCGCATTTGCATTTTGAACTCTGGAAAAACGGCATACCCGTTAATCCCGAAGACTACATTACATTTTAGCATCAAAGCTAAGAATATAAGAACCGGCTTTCAAGCGGACAATTTTATGAAAAAAATAAGTATTTTAGGTTCAACCGGCTCAATAGGAACTCAGGCTCTTGAAATTGTTCGTGAACACAGCGATAAATTTTCAGTAGAAGTACTTACGGCCGGAAACAATTCCGAATTACTGATTAAACAAGCTTTAGAATTTAAACCCAAATATCTTGCTATAGCCAATGAAAGCAAATATGCCGAAGTAGCAGATGCTTTAATGCATACCAATATCAAGGTTTTTGCCGGCCGAAAAGCGACCGAGGATATAGCGGGTTACGGAGATTCGGAAATGGTACTTACCGCAATGGTAGGCTATGCCGGCATGATACCAACCATAAATGCCGTTAAAGCAAAAAAAGACATTGCTCTTGCAAACAAAGAAACTTTAGTGGTAGCCGGTGAAATCATAAGCAATTTAGCCAAAGAGTACGGTGTAAATATATATCCCGTTGATTCAGAGCATTCTGCCATATTCCAATGCCTTACAGGCGAAAAGCCCGAAACTGTGGAGAAAATCATCCTTACGGCATCCGGCGGGCCTTTTCGCACTAAAAGTAAAGCTTTTATGGATACAGCCGGAAGAGAACAAGCACTAAAACACCCCAATTGGGATATGGGTGCAAAAATCTCGATAGACTCGGCAAGCATGATGAATAAAGGTTTAGAAGCTATTGAAGCCAAATGGCTTTTTGGTCTCAAACCGGAGCAAATCGACATTATCGTTCACCCTCAATCCATCATACATTCACTTGTACAATTTATTGACGGCTCAATGAAAGCTCAGATGGGACTGCCGGATATGAAACATCCGATTCTGTATGCTTTTACCTACCCGGAACGTATAGAACACAAGTCTAAGCGCTTCAACTTTACAGATTATCCGGAACTTAATTTTGAAAAACCGGATTTTGAAAAATTCAAAACTTTAAAAATTGCTTACGAGGCCATGCACAAAGGCGGGAATATGCCTTGTGTTATAAATTCGGCAAACGAAGCAGCCGTAGATGCGTTCTTAAACGACCGGATAAGATTTTCGGCCATTGCGGATATCATTGAAGAAAGTGCGGCAGAAGCTGATTATATTGAGAAACCTTCTTTAAGCGAGCTAATAAATACCCACGAAACAACGCTTAGAACGGCTCGAAAAAAAATAAAAAACTTAAGCAGCTAAAAGGCTGCATGAAATTTTACTAAATCAAAATATTTCCTATTTTTGCCATTCTTTTAAACTGAACAATACAACACAATGGATGTAGTAATAAAAATTGCACAACTTATATTGAGTCTTTCCATACTGGTTATTTTCCATGAATTTGGCCATTATGCATTTGCCAAATTATTTAAAACTCGAGTAGAAAAATTTTATTTGTTTTTTGACCCTTGGTTTTCACTTTTTAAATTTAAAAAAGGTGAAACCGAATATGGCGTGGGTTGGTTGCCTTTGGGAGGTTATGTAAAAATCTCCGGAATGATAGATGAATCCATGGATAAAGAACAAATGAAACAGGAACCCCAACCCTGGGAGTTTCGTTCCAAACCCGCATGGCAGCGCTTACTCATTATGCTGGGCGGCGTTATGGTAAACTTTATTTTAGCCGGGCTTATTTATATAGCCGTGCTTTTCGTATGGGGCGAGGATTATCTGCCTGTTCAAAATGCGAAACATGGCATCGACGCCGATTCAATAGCCTACGATATTGGCTTTATGGACGGAGATAAAATATTGGCCATCAATGGTAATGCCCCCGAACGTTTCACACAAATAGTACCCCAAATACTACTGAATACTCCCGCTGAAATAACGCTCGAAAGAAACGGTCGTACGGAAAAACTTACCATAAACGACAGCCATATCGCTAAGATTATTCGCTCCAACGGTAAAAGTCAAATATTACGCCCTCGCATGCTGTTTGTGGCAGACAGTATTTTACCCGGCTCCAATGCAGATAAAGCGGGAATAAAAAAAGGCGACCGCTTTGTGGGCATTAACGGCGAAAAAGCCGAATATTATGACCAATACACCGCTTATTTCTCAAAAAATCCAAACAAAAGCACTCAAATAAGCTTAATGAGAAATAATGACACGGTAAAGCTGGAGCTAAGCCCCGACGAATCCGGCCGCATAGGTGTTGTTACCAATATGGGTAAACAATTTGAGTTTGCGCACAAAGATTATACGGCTTTTGAAGCTGTACCCGCCGGGCTGAGTAAAGGTGTTGAGCAAACCAAAGATTATCTCAAACAATTCAAATTAATGTTTAAACCGGAAACCGAAGCCTATAAATCATTAGGGAGCTTTATTACCATAGGTAACCTGTTTCCCGGCCTTTGGGATTGGCAAAGCTTTTGGCTGCTGACGGCCTTTTTGTCAATCATCTTGGGTGTTGTAAATATTTTACCCATACCGGCTCTCGACGGCGGCCACGTTGTATTTGTGCTCTATGAAATGATTACCGGACGAAAACCGAGCGAGAAATTTTTAGAATACGCGCAATTGGTTGGCTTTGTGCTTCTTATTTCATTGCTTATATTTGCATTGAGAAATGATGTTGTAAATAACTTTTTTTAATATCTTTGAAAAAATAAAAATTAGAAACTATGTATAATCTGTTTATAATAGCCGGCATGTTAGGCCCTTGGCAAGTAATACTTATCGTATTAGCATTATTGCTCCTTTTCGGAGGTCGAAAAATACCCGAACTCATGAAAGGCCTCGGGCAAGGAATGAAAGAATTTAAAAATGCTACAAAAGAAGATAAGGAAGCAAAAAAACAAGAAGAGGAAGAGGAAATCAAAAGCGAAAAGGAAAAAGAAAAAAAATAATTACAGGCATCCAAAAACTTCATTGGCTTGCTATTCCTGTGGCAAAAGCACGGAAATTAAATTGTTGAACGCTTAGCAATCGTGTTATCAAATTTCATTTAATATACAGAAAACACAAATAGTCATGTATTTCAAAAATATTTTTGCAGCGGTTCTCCTCGCAGTTTTATTTTACGGCTGCGACGAAGATGCAGAAAGCCGCGTTTTTAAACACAATGCAGTAGGTACGCCCGGAGATATTCTCGTAGTAATGGGAGAGCCGCTTTGGGATGGTCTTGCAGGTGACACGCTTAAACATTTTCTGCAAGCAGACTATGAAGTACTTCCGCAGTCCGAACCAAAATTTCATTTGACACAAATACCTCCGGCAGCTTTCGGAAAAACTACCAAACGAAGTCGCAACCTAATTCTGGTAAAAATTTCCAAAGAATTTGAAAAAACCGGTATAGCCGTTGAAAAGGATACTTGGGCAAAACCTCAACTGCTTATCCGAATAAGAGCTAACAGCCAAGAAGAGCTCTTGGATATTATCGGTAAAAACGGAAATGCAATTACCGAACAATTTGAGAAAGCAAGTTTGGAGCGACAAGCCATAGCTTTCAAAAACACAGCCAACAAAAAAGCAGTTTCAAAGCTGAATAAAAAGCTGAACATCTATATGACCATACCGGCTCACTTCAAGTTAGCCAAAGAAACAGACAATTTTCTATGGATTCGGAACGAAACACCGAAACTCTCCCAAGGAATTCTGATATGGACATATCCCTACACAAGCGAAAAGCAGCTTAGAAAAGACAAACTGCTGGAAGTAAGAGATTCAATAACCATGCGACAGGTTCCCGGGCCCAAACCCGAGACATCTTTTATGACCAGTGAAAAAAGGGTAATGCCGATTTACAAAACTCGAGAACTAAACGGTAATTATTGTGCCGAAATTCGCGGGCTGTGGCGAGTAGAGGGCGCCTTTATGGGCGGGCCGTTTGTGAATTATTCCGTGGTGGACGAAAAACGCAACCGTATTGTAACAGTTGATGTTTTTGTGTATGCCGGAATGCAGGATAAACGCAATTTTATGCGCGAGGTGGAAGCCATTGCCAATACGTTAAAATTTAGCGATTAATATGTCAATCATAAAACCCGTCAGAGGATTTATCCCCAAATTCGGAAATAACTGTTTTTTTGCCGAAGGCTCGGTCATCGTGGGTGATGTTATTGCCGGCGACGATTGCAGCTTCTGGTTCAATTGCGTAGTGCGCGGCGATGTAAATTCCATTCGTTTGGGAAACAAAGTTAATGTACAGGACGGCGCCATTCTTCATACGCTTTATAAAAAATCAACCGTAGTTACGGGCAATAATGTATCAATAGGCCATAACGCCGTAGTTCACGGTGCCGAAATAAGCGATAATGTATTGGTGGGAATCGGTGCTACGGTTTTGGATTTTGTCAAAATAGGCGAAAACAGCATCGTAGCTGCCGGAGCTTTAGTAAAAACCGGAACCGAAATTGAGCCCAACAGTATATATGCCGGTGTGCCGGCCGTAAAAATAAAAGACATTGACCCGGAACAAACCCGCAACATGATTGACCGAATTGCAAATAACTACACCATGTACGCCGATTGGTTTCGAGAGAAATAAAACCTCCCCCGCCCTAACTTACTTAGGCTTATTTGCCGGAATACAATCCGAGAATAGCTATATTTCGTGCGGTTTTACTGCATTTAAAAAATCCAAAGAGACATCTGAAAGAATAATCTAAAATATGCATTACGTAAAATGCAAAAATTAATTACAATTGCATTACATAATAGGCATTTTTTATTATATTTGCCTTATAGAAAATGCAATAATGGAAAAATTATTTAACAGCTCTACAAAAAAAATTCAAGATACAAATCTTGAATTTAAGCGATTTATTATTCATAAATTAAAACGAGACAGAAGACTGATTGGGATAAAAGGGGCAAGGGGTTCCGGCAAAACTACTTTGTTATTACAATACATTAAAGAACATTTCGGAACATCAGATGAAGTATTGTACGTCAGTTTAGACAATATTTATTTTTCAAAATACAAGCTCCTTAATTTAGCAAATAAATTTGCAAACTTGGGAGGCAAGTATCTCTTTTTGGACGAAGTACATAAATATCCCAATTGGTCGAAAGAACTAAAAAATATTTATGATGACTATCCGGAGTTAAAAGTATTTTTCACCGGTTCTTCAATTCTTGAAATCGACAAAAGTGAGGCTGATTTAAGTCGAAGAGCCATTATTTACGACCTTCCAGTATTATCTCTGCGTGAATTTATTGCACTGAAATATGGTATCGAAATCAAAGCCTTCTCTCTGCCTGAAATTCTCAATAATCACAAAGAAATTGCCGGAGAAATAAACAAAGCGATTAAGCCTGTTAAAGCATTCAACGAGTACAACAAACACGGGGCTTATCCTTTTTCCAAGGAGGCACAAGAAGATTATCCCATTCATCTGGAGCGCATCGTAAACCTGATGCTGGAAACTGATTTACCGGTGTTTAAAGATATAGACTACAGTTCAGTGATGAATTTGAAAAAGCTGCTGCTTGCAATTAGTGAAAGTGTACCTTTCAAGCCAAATATCAGTAAGTTAAGTATAAATACAGGTGTAACGCGTGATACGCTTATAAAGTACTTGTCGTACCTTGAAAAAGCACAATTAATACTTTTACTGCGCAATAACACCTCAGGTATCAGCCGAATGGCCAAACCCGATAAAATATACCTAAACAATGCCAATCTTCTGTATGCGCTTAGTCCGACTTCAGTAAACCCCGGTACAATACGGGAAACTTTTTTTTACAATCAAGTTTCAGCCATACATAAAGTTGCGCTGCCCAAAAGTGCTGATTTCATTGTGGATAACAAATATACTTTTGAAATTGGCGAAAAAAATAAAGCAAAAAAGCAGATTGCAGGTATAAAGAATGCCTATATTGTTTCCGACAATATTGAATACGGTTTCAAAAATAGGATTCCTTTATGGATGTTTGGCTTTTTATATTGACGCATGCTTGCTTCTGCGTAACATACAGCATAATTGTCGCCGGTTGCGAGATGCGCCGGCTCATAAAAAACATAAATTCAGCTAAGCCGCTTTACTGCTGAAATACAAACCGGTAATTCCGATAAAGATCAAAGAAATAAAGAAAAGTCTGATAAAATCCGCCGATTCTTTAAAAAGTAACATACCGAAAACAGCCGTACCTATGGTTCCGATTCCGGTCCAAACGGCATAAGCCGTTCCCAAAGGTAAGCTCTTCAGCGCCAACGATAAAAAATACAAACCCAATACCATGCTAAAAACGGTAAACACGCTCGGCCAAAGTTTCGTCCAACCTTCTGAATACTTCATACCCACGGCCCAAGCCACTTCCAATATCCCGGCTATTGCCAAAAAAGTCCATGCTTTCATAGCTCTGCAGATTTAAAGTCCTCGTTCTTCGTCTTTTCGCAAGCCGGCTTGCTCGGGATTTTCAAGTACCCGGTCAATGGCCTGTAATAATTTTTCTTTATCTCTCCCCAATATTCCTTTCAAAACTAAATAATTGGAAGCATGGTCGCTTCTGAAAACTGTTTGCTTCAAATCAGTATTTTCCAAAAAAATGCGCATTTCTTCAATCAGTTCTTTTATGTTCAAAACCGAAAAATCACCCTTAAAACGCTCCTTAAAGTGCGCTTCTCCGTAAGGGAAACTTAAAACCAATGTTGAAAGAAATTCGGGTTGTACGGCATTCATCAGTTTTGCGGAATTCTCGGCATGTTGTCTGCTGAGTTCCTTTCCTCCCAAGCCGTTCAATATCATCAGCGAAAGCTTGATACCGGCTTGTTTGGCTTTTAGCAAGCCTTCTTTGGTCGATTCGAATGTTTCGCCTTTATTTACACGCATCAAAACCTCATCATCACCGGATTCCACGCCTACATAAACCAAATCCAATCCGGCCGATTTCAGGGCTTTCAATTCATCCAAACTTTTAGATGCCAAATCTTTAGGCTTGGCATAAGCTGAGATGCGACGAATACCTTTCAATTGTGAATTGATTTCGGAAAGTATGGGTAAAAGCTTATCAGCTGATAAAACCAAAGCATCACCGTCAGCCAGAAAAACTTTCTTCGCCCCCAAATCCAAGCGCACAGCACGTTGTATTTCCGACTTTATCTTTTCAAAGGGCTTTGTGCGAAAAGTTTTACCGGTGTACATCTCACAAAAAGCACAACGATTCC
>CAYYQW010000002.1:0-173165 GCA_964472505.1 uncultured Bacteroidaceae bacterium
GGGGTTTTCTTTTGATGAGAGAATTTTGGGCGGCTTTGTATTATCCTTTTTTTAAACATTTATTCTTAATCAAAATATACAATAAAATGAAAATACTTAAAACAACAGTAATATTAATGGTTGCAGCCTTATTTGTGTTTGTGGGGTGTGAGAAAGATGAGCTTGTTTCGGCCGATAATAACAACGCTCCGAAAGGAGAAAATTACTTGACTACAACTCCCGAAACAAACGAAAACACCGATATTTTATATTCGGTTTCCTTAAAACACGGAATGCTTGATTTTACGGATATGGAACAGCTTAGAAAATGCAACGGACAAATGGCTCAAATGAAGAAAGAAGAACTGAATGAATGGGAAGACTATTTGTCATTCACTTCACAGCAGCGAATTTTGGGAAATGCCATTGATGCAGAATTTGAGAGTTTTTGTACAGAAGACGTTGAAGGCATGAGTAAAAAAGAGCTTAAACAACTCTACGATAAAAAGCAGCAACAAGGCTATACGGATTACACACAGAAATACATTGATGCCGGGCTCATCAAAGCAAACTCGCCCGAGGATCTACTGTCGCTTGAACTTACCGTGGCAAGTTGGGTACACCCGCGTTTTTTAAATCAAGACGGGATGGTTAAAGTCGGCTCAACCATTTATCAATTCACATCTACGCTTTGTAAAGAGCTAATCAACGGGGATTTTAGCAAAATAAACATCCTAAAGAAAACCAAACAAGACAAACCGGAAAATAATATCAGAATTGGTTATCTGGCAGAAACCAATAAAGATTTTCACGGGGAAATAGCCTTTGCTCAAGAATCTAATGGTTCAAGTTGGGGAGACAAAAAAATCAAAGCTTCAATTTGGATAAGACGTTGGGATTATCCCTCATCCGGTGTTAAAACTTACCTGTATTACCTGAAATACGAAAACTATATTTATAAATGGTGGAATTGGAAACAAGACGATAAAGCCGACACATACGGATATGCCTCTGTCAGTACCGTATGGGATTCCGGATATCAATATGGTTATGAAAACTTCTCTGTCAACGATTGGTGGAGTAACAACATTCATGTTTTGTGGCTGACCGAAATACCTTACAGCGAACTCGTAACTTTTGAAGACAGTAATTATTCATGGTTTAAGCGTGATAATGTTACCGGAATCAATTTGAATCATATGGAAATTTCACTCTAATCTTTAATCCGGGCAGCCGAGAGAGATTCTCTCTCTCGGCTACTTTTAAACCCAAAACCATGACAAAAACGCATTGGCTCTTGGTACTGATTTTAAGCTTGACGGCCTGCACCGAAAAAATAGAACTACCGGTGCCGCAAGCTGAGCCGATTCCGGTACTTAACAGCCTGATACAACCGGACAGTCTTATCACAGTTTACCTAAGCTTAAGCACACCGGTACTTTCCGATTCCGATACCGAGACCATACAAGAAGCAACTGTAAAATTGTTTATTAACGGGGAATATTCCGAAACGCTCATCCAAATTTCACCGGGGGTTTTTCAAACAAACCAAACGGCTGAAATCGGCAAAGAATATATGCTTAGGGCTGAAATACCGGCTTTTGAAACTTTAAAAGCTATAACCCAAATTCCGGCACCGACGGAAATAACCGACGGCACATTTGAAAATAACGCTGTTTATGCTCAAAGTCTGAAAGACATGGCAGATAAAGCTATTATAAGCTTTTATGACCACCGGGAAACAAGAAACTATTATCAAGTTGCCTTTTATCGTTCTACTTTTGCCTTAGACTCTGTAACCGGTAATCCAACTGATTCAATTGTAGATATTGATCTGCATTATTATCTTTACAGTGAAGATCCTGTGATACAAAATGAGGGTGATATTGAGTTTTACAACTTCCCGGATAATATTAAAAGCCTTGTATTTTCTGATGTGCTGCTTTCCGAACATAACACTGTTACGTTTATCACAGAACTCGCCGGTGACTTTATTAACACTGAATACAGAGTTCTTTTACGAGCAATAACAGAAGACTATTATCTGTTTGAAAAATCAAGAATACGGCAGCGAGCTAATTTGGAAATTTTAAATTATAATCCGGCTAACTTCTTTCTTGTCAATAATCCCGTAGATTTATACAGCAATGTGGAAAACGGTTTGGGTATATTTGCCGGCTACTCGGAAACACACTACGAATTGGAAGATATAACCGATTACGAATTTTAACAACATGTTTGCAGTTTTTAAATTATGAAAAAAATATTAGCATTTTTGCTTTTTTCAGTATTCAGTCTGTCGGCAACAAGCCAAAAAGTAAGCATCAGCGGATATGTAACGGATTTCGACACCCGAGAAAAATTAATCGGCGCCTACATTTATGTTCCCGAAACCAATATAGGAACGGTTACCAATGATAACGGATTTTACAGCCTGACTTTAACAAAAACGGAACATACGAAACTGCATGTTTCATTTGTTGGATACAAGTCGTACACCAAAAGCATAATGCTCAAAAATGACAGTACTCTGAACTGGAGCCTGAAACCGTCCAATGAAATAGAAGAAATAACCGTAAGCGCCGAGCGAAACATACACCAAACACCCGCCGTAAGCCGCTTGAACATCCCCATGAATGACATCCGAATAATGCCCACCCTCTCGGGGGAAGTTGATGTGATGAAAATATTTCAGTTGATGCCCGGCGTACAGTCCGGTCAGGAAGGCTCAAGCGCACTTTATGTTAGGGGCGGCACGCACGACCAAAACCTATTCTTGATTGACGGTATTCCGCTCTATTATGTAAATCATTTGGGCGGCTACGTTTCAGTTTTTGACGACAATGCGGTCAATTCAATGGAGCTCATAAAAGGTGGATTTCCCGCACGTTACGGCGGTCGGCTCTCATCGGTTATTGATATACGCATGAAAGACGGCAACATGAAAAAAATCAGCGGAGAAATCAGAACCGGTATTCTAAGTTCAAAATTCTTTATTGAAGGCCCCGTAAAAAAAGACAAGACCTCCTTTATGCTGTCGGTCAGACGCTCCAATATTGACTTGGTAACGCGTGCGCTCTCATCCGCAGGATCGGTTGATAATTATGTTTTCGGTTACACATTTTATGATTTTTTCGGCAAAGTGCATCACAAATTTTCGGATAAACATGCGCTCTACCTTATGGCCTATTCCGGTCGCGATCGATTTATTTTCAAAAGCTCGCAAGAACCGGGAAACAACGATCCCTTCGCCGATCCCTCACAATCATTTTACCATTACTCTCACCTATTTACAAAATGGGGAAACCAAATGGGTGGCTTGCGCTGGAGCTTTACGCCCGGCAACAAATTATTTGCCGATTTAAGCTTAGCATACACCAAATTTTATTACAACAACGAACAAGAATACCAAAAAAAAGACAGCAGTGATACGCAAGTTTTGGAAGAATTTCGCGCCGTATATAATTCCGGAATTAATGATTTTACTGCAAAATTCGATACGGATTACTATCCCCTGCCTTTTTATACCGTAGCTTTCGGAGCAAAAGCCGCGTACCGTAAGTTTTCGCCCGGAGCATCACATTATTCGATGAAAGACCAAACATTTAATGCCGATACCATCATAGGAAATATGCCGTATCCTACTTTTGAAAGCAACCTTTACTTGGAAAACAAACTGGAAATCGGGCATAGGTTTTCGGCCAATATTGGTCTCAGGGCTTCCGTATATCGCAGTTCTCCGGACAATTTTTACGCTCTGCAGCCGCGAGCAGTAATTAATTATAAAGCCGCCGAAAATTTATCGCTTAAAGCCGCTTTTTCCAACATCACACAAAACCTGCATTTGCTTTCGAACAGCAGCTTAGGTGTGCCCACCGACACATGGCTTCCGCCTGCCAAAGATATGCCGCCGCAAAGCTCAAATCAATACGTTGTTAATATCAGTTTTACTGAAAAACATACAAAACTGCAAATTGAAACCGAAGGTTTTTATAAGACGATGCACAATCTCATTGATTTTAAGGAAGGTATGAGCTACAGTATGTTACACACGGATATAAGCGATGCCGTAGAATCCGGCGGATTCGGCAGAGTATTCGGAGCTGAATTTCTAATCAGAAAAAAGCACGGAAAAACCACCGGTTGGTTGGCTTACACAATTTCAAAAAATGAACGCAGATTTGACAATATTAACAGCGGAAAATTCTTCCCTGCTCAATATGACCGACGGCATGATTTTTCCCTAATGCTCAACCATCGCTTCTCCGAGAAATTTTCTGTATCGGCCAATTGGATATATACTTCCGGAAATATGACAACCCTTGCAGAGGCTAGCTTTCCTGCACATTTCCTAAACCCGACTTTTACCGGACATAACAATCCGGAACCGGACAGAATAGACGGTTTTTCCGACATAAGTGCCTATTACTACGGCGAAAAAAATAACTACCGCCTACCGCCTTATCATCGCTTGGATGTAAATTTTGTATATCGCAAACAAAAAAAACGCGGCATTGCAAGTTGGCAAGTAGGTCTGTATAATGCTTATAATCAGAAAAATATATTTTTTCTGTACCATAAGAATGAAGGCAGGGACTTATACAAATTTACGCTGTTTCCGATACTACCCTCGCTCAGTTACAGTTTTAAGTTTTGAGCTTTACTACCTATCCGGGGCAGCCTGTCAAAAGCGTTCCTACAGTTGTACTGTTTACGTTTCCAATCTTTAATCCTTTAAAAACTGCCGCAATTTTACCTGTAAAAAATCCGGCAGATAAAAAAACACTTCAAAACGTCCGGCGGTTCCTGAGCAACAGCCGAAGGGCAGGACTTTTGAACGTGTGGGCGGAAGGGCAGGCTGAATAAACAAAACCATGCCGGTTTAAAGGTGATGAAAATCTGCCGGATTTTTACTTGCGAAAGTCAATAAAAAGCAATCTTCCGATTATCATATGAACCCAAATCCGGCAGATAAAAAAACACTTCAAAACGTCCGGAGGACTTTTGAACGTGTGGGCAAAAGGGCAGGCGGTAAATGTTCACAATCCATGACGTTTTGAAGTCCTGCCTGACGTTCAAAAGTCATTAGCGTCATCCAAACCAACAACAAATAAAACCCCACGAAACACAAACACTAACACACATAACAAAAAATATCACAATTTTATTTGTATTTTTAGTTTCTTTTTATTTGCTTTGGATTTAGGAATAAAGCCAAACAATTAGCCGGCAGTTTTTTTATTATGTTTAACTTTTAAAACGACAGCATGAATATTAAAAAAAAGATTCTTATCTCAATTTTTGGCATTGTATTAATTGGAGCCGCAATATATTTTGCCTCGGTGTACCAAAAAGTACAGGACACATCCGTATTAACACCCGAAGAATTTGAAAATAAATACCGTAACGATAATTAAAAACTAAAACAAAGATAGAGACTGCATATCTCATTGTTAAATTGCCTGTCAGCATAAAACATCTAATATATGAAACGCAAAATTATTCCCGGCTTAATTGCCGCACTGCTTTTATCGAATACAGCTTTCGCACAACTAAGTTTTCACTTTAGTTCGAGTAATTACCGAACAAACGAAGAGATTTCTTATGAAAATTCCGAAACCCAAAACGCTTACGATACGGGTGTGCGCTATAATTTTCAACTCTCCGAAATGTTCGGGCTTAGCGTCGGCATTTTTCGTTCAGACCGCATCAGTGATACCGCATTCTTTAGCGTAGCCAAAGTAAATGAGACGAATTTAAATTTGCCCGTAATGTTTAATTACGGCTTTCCAATAGGCGAAAAAACCCGAATGATTATGGCTTTAGGAGGCTATATGAGTACCCCGGTTCAGCAGAAAATCTTATTTCCCAAAGATGCAATCATTCCATACGACTACAGAATTGAACACGGCCCTTTGGCTTATTACAAATTTGGCGTAATTTCCACCTTCGGCATTAAGCAAAAAATATCCGACGGCATTTCTCTTTTTGTCAATGCCAATGCATCAAAAGAATATGAAAAGCTAAGCATTACCGATGAAGACAAACCGGTATTTTTCCATTTTTCAAAAGGCTGGGAAGCCGGTATAGAATTTCGGTTTCGAAAATAAAACTCGAAGCAACAAAAAGCTACTTTTAGTAAAGAAAAAAGTATGATTTACATAAAACGAGTGTTTCCCGATAATTTTTACCTTCTACGAAAAGTAAAAGTAAAGCAAGACAATAAAACCGTAACGAAAATAGGGCATGCAGAAACAACTCCAATGTCTGCCGAAGGCTCTCAGCTTGAGTTTAAAATAGACTACCACAAAGCACAATTGCAGATGCCCCAAGCGGGCGAAGATCATTACTATGTGCTGTATTTTGATATTCGAAACTCATTTCCTTTGAACTATACGGATATGATGTTCAAAAATGCCCTGCGAATCAAAAAAGTAAACGAAAACGAATTTAAATCCCTCAATAGTAAAGATTTTTATACATCTGAAGACGAAGAGACGATTAAACCGGATTCCGGTAAAATATTTTCCGTTGTTGCGAGTGTTTTGATTGCCGGCCTATTTGTTTTGTCGCCTTATTTATTCGAAAAAAGCGATGCCAATAATTTTGCTTTCATTATAGGGCTGGCAGGCATCTTGGGTTTTGCGGAGTTAATTATTTTTTTTAGAAAAAAAACGAAACCACAATACACTATTCGTATCATTGCTTTTACAGTGCTAAGCATTATTCTTTTGTACTTTATGGATATGGATAATTCTTTGAAAATAATATCCGGTGCTTTGGTACTGAGTGTTTTATTAATTACTTTAAAGAAAGAGATACTAAAACTTCTAAACAAACTCCCAAGAAACTAAATTTGCTGTTTTAATAACATGCTTAACGCAAACGAAAATCTGCCGGATTTTCACCCGGCAAAAGCCAATAAGTCAATAATATTCCGACTATCTAATGAACCCAAATCCGGCAGATTTAACCGTAAGCATTTTTCGAGCTAAATATTATTTTAAGATGCTGAGATTTGTTCAGCATTTTTTTATGTCAGTTTTAAGGATAGTTCTTTTTTATATACATAGTTTAACGAAAAATATATTATTGTAAAATTTAATAATAATTAATAAGGTTGATTATCATTGTGTTATTTTTCTACTGAGGTAAACCTCTAAAAATAAGGTTGTTAAAAGACCTTATTCATTGGGTTTAACCTCAATAGAAAAAAGTATGACTACCGTTTTAACATTATTTCTTCTCAATTACGTCTGATTCCAAACAACTTTAGTCAACTATTTAATAATTTGTATCAAAAGTTATGATTTTTCTAATATTTCGTTGATTATTTCACCATTCACAAAGCAGTAACATATTTCACCGAGATATAATGATGATCGAAACACAGGAAAAGCTTCAGCACCTCAAAATAATATTTAGCCGTTTTTCGTATCTGCAAAAATTATTTCCTTTTCGCTTATGCCGTTTGCCGGCGTTTGTTTTACTTTGCAGATATTTTTAAGCTATGAGCGCTGCAATTATTAAATGCGAAAACTTGGCCTTTTCATACGAAAATGAAACGGTCTTTACCGACCTGAACTTTAGAGTTAATTCCGGCGAAAATATCGCCTTAACCGGCCCGTCCGGAAGGGGGAAAAGCACTTTACTGAATATTCTGGCCGGTTTTTTGCCCGACTTCCAAGGCCGGTTGGAACTGTTCGGCATGACTTTAAATGCGGAAAACATTCGAAAAATACGAACAAAAATTGCCTGGCTGCCGCAGGAAACCGCGCTTACATTTTCGAGCGTAAAGGAAGCCCTTACCGGCGTTTTTGAGTTTAAAGAAAATGCCGATTCAAAACCCGATGACGCTACCATTGAAAGCATTCTCCGACAATTTGAGCTGCCCAAAAAGATTATGCAAAAAGCCTTTTCCGAATTATCAGGCGGACAAAGACAGCGCATTTTACTGGCTTCGGCTTTTCTCAGCCAAAAACCGCTCATTATTCTGGACGAGCCAAACTCGGCATTAGACGAAGCCCTGAAGCAAAAAATAACCGATACCGTTTTGCAGCACGATGCCGCTGTATTGGCTTCGGTACATGACCCGTATTGGATTAATAAATCCGACCGTATTATAAAATTATAAATTCCGGTAAAAACACACAGTTTTAAACACCATGAAAGAAGTTGTTGACATATCCTATTTTTCTTTGTTTGCGGGCTATTCGCTGCTGATAATACCGTTTTTTGTAATTTGGTATTTTAAAACCGGCCTGCTCAAAGAAAGCTTCATCTCGGTCATTCGCATGACCGTGCAATTGCTGCTCATTGGGTTCTATCTGGAATACATGTTTGCCTACAACAGCGTTCTTCTAAACATAGCCTGGGTAATACTGATGATACTCATTGCGGCGGTTACCATAATTCACCGAAGCGGCCTGAGCTACAAATTTTATCTTTGGCCCGTATTTATTTCGGGCATATTAAGCATAGCCGTTACCGACCTGTTTTTTCTCGGAGGCATCATAAATTTGGATAATATGTTTGATGCCCGATATTTTATACCCATTACCGGCATGCTCATCGGCAATACCATACGTGCGGTCATTATTGCCATGAGTTCTTACCACGGAATTATCAAAGAAAAATTGCCCTTTTACCGCTGGCATTTGGCCAACGGAGCAAGCCGCCGGGAAGCCCTCCTGCCCTTCCGCAAACAAGCTTTGCAAAACGCATTTAATCCCATGATAGCTACCATGGCCATTGTAGGATTAATCTCACTGCCCGGCATGATGACCGGACAAATCCTCGGAGGCAGCAGTCCGAGTGTAGCCATAAAATACCAGATTATGCTGATGATCACCATTTTCTCTTCCGAAGTCATGAGCGTAATCCTGACCCTAATCATCTCCGACCGCTATGCGTTTGATAAATTTGATAATCTAAAAGTATAAAAAAGCATTCGCTCCGAAGCCTCTATTCCGGCGGCTCGTTATATTTCTTGCCGGTTGAAAAAAAGATTAGTAGTTTTAAGCTATGAAAATATTTTTTGCAAAAAATTAACACCCAAGACGAATACCGGTTTATAAAAAAAAATACAATTATTGGAGTAAAAACCTTACTGCCAATTGAACAAACCATCCTGCCCGATACCTTTGAGATTTGGAATATCTAATCTATCTAAACCTAAAGATTTTGAATATCTTTACACCGAATTGCAAACAAAATTAAATAATTAACCACATAGGCACAATAGAAAAAAACATAAAAAGCTATGCTAACAAAAAAAACAGTTAATGCCTTATCTTACAAAATAATAGGTTATGCCATAGAAATACACAAAGCGCTTGGCCCGGGCTTATTAGAAAGCGTTTACGAAACCTGCATGATGCACCTGCTCAAACAAAACGGGCACAAAGTAAAACGCCAAAATCGGGTAAAAATCAATTTCAAAGGCATCGAAATAGAAACCCACCTACGCTACGATATACTTGTTGACGACTTGGTCGTTATAGAAAACAAAGCCGTAGAAGCCTTTCATCCCTTGCACACAGCGCAAACACTATCGTATATGATGTTGTTGCAAATTCCAAAAGGAATTATTATCAATTACAATTGCACCAATATCTTTAAAGAAGGACAAAAAACATTAGTAAACAAGTATTTTGAGCAGCTACCCGCCGGCGAATGAAAAAAAACTATGTGGTTAAAAAAAATTAACACACAGGAACATAGAAAAAATATCAACCACATAGGCACAATAGAAAAAACCTATGTATCTATGTGGTTTCAAACCTATGTGCCTATTGTGTTTAAAAAAAATAACACATAGGAAAATAGAAAAATAATAGGTACAATAAAGAAAAAACTATGTGTCTATGTGTCAAAAAAAACATTGTACAAGGCAACATATCCGATGCCGATGAATTTACACTCGGCGACGGACATTAAAATAACAAGAACAATTAGGTTGTTTTGATTAAACAGACAAACAGGAACAGCGAAAAACCCAATTTATAAAACAATGTTAGAAAGTAATTGAGTTTTTTGCTAAGTATATTTAGAAAATTTAGAACTTTACGGATTGAAAAGAAAAATCAATCAATGAGCAGAAAAATAAAAAAATACAGCGAACTTAAAAAGCTGATTAAGCTTGACAGCCTAAAAGATACAACGGGAAATTCAGCTTACCTGACGCATTATCTGCATAATCTTCGGAATGATGTTTCAAAATATTATATGCAACAGGCAGAAAGCCATTTTACAAATCTTACAAACGAGCCTTTACGAAAATATTTATCCGATGATTTCACCTTTGATGTTCCTTTTCCGACAACAAAAAATCCAAAATTTACATTTATAGATTTGTTTGCGGGCGTGGGCGGTTTTAGAATTGCAATGCAAAATTTGGGCGGCAAGTCTGTGTTCTCATCCGAAATTGACAAATACGCAAAAAAAACTTACGAATTAAATTTTGGCGAACTGCCCTTTGGCGACATAAAAACAATTGACGAAAAGGATGTACCCGAACACGATGTTTTATGTGCCGGCTTTCCTTGCCAGGCATTTTCAATTGCAGGCAAACGAAAAGGTTTTGAAGAAACCCGGGGAACCTTATTTTTTGACATCGCAAGAATTATAAAAGAAAAACGCCCGAAAGCATTTTTTCTCGAAAATGTGAAAGGCTTAACAAATCACGACAAAGGAAAAACCCTGACAACTATATTAAAAGTGCTTCGGGAAGATTTGGACTACTATGTTCCCACCCCTAAAGTGATGAATGCCAAAGATTTTGGGGTAGCCCAAAACAGAGAACGAATATTTATCGTGGGCATTCGCAAAGACCAAAATACAGAAGATTTTAATTATCCGGAACCGACCGGCAAAAAAGTAAGTTTTGCGGATATTAGAGAAGAAAATGAAGTTTCCGTTAAATATTATTTGTCTGACAGATATAAAAATACATTGATTGAGCATAAAAGCCGCAACGCAAATAAAGGAAACGGTTTTGGCTATGAAATCATACAAGACAATGAATGCGCAAACGCTATAGTTGTAGGCGGAATGGGTCGAGAAAGGAACATTGTAATTGATTGCCGGCTAAGAGATTTCACACCTGTTACCAAAATAAAGGGCGAAGTAAATAGAGACTATTGGCGAAGAATGACACCGAGAGAATGGGCAAGGCTGCAAGGCTTTCCGGATAATTTTGAAATCAGTGTTTCGGATGTTCAAGCCTATAAACAATTTGGCAATTCTGTTGCAATCCCCGCCATTCAAGCTACGGCGGAACTGCTGATTGACAGGATTATAAACTAAAAAATCTCGGCAGAATTTGCTTTACTGAAAAATTCACATGAGATATCAGAGCTCAGATATCAGACAATTTTGTTATCGAGCCGAAAGACCTTGATTTTTTGCTTTTTATGACTTACATTCGAAAGAAAACACCATGGAAAACAGAGATTATTTGAAAGACCAAATTGAGCAACCGGAAAAGTTTTGGCCAAAGCGCTTTCCGATTTTCTTGAGTTAAAATCCAAAGGACAGCTAAGTCGCGGAATAGAAATGACTCAAAATCGCCTGCAAACTGAATTGAATATTGACATTGAGAAATTAAGCTCTTCAAGCAAAGATGAGCTCAAGAATTTCACGAATAAGCGCCAATTAAAAGCAAGGCATTTAGAAATCTTATGTGATTTTTTTAAAGAAACAGGCACTGCAACGGCTCAGACCAATATAACAAAAGCAAAAAAATACTTAGAAAAATCCATTGAATTTTTAGATATTGCAAACGAGATTTCCAAAACCATATCTTTTGAACGCATGAACAAAAAAGCTGAAGCGGAAAAAGCCTTACAATCTTTATAAAATATGCCATTATACAATCAGGTCGGCTGCTGAATAAGCTTCCCGTAACAGCCAATGCGACTACCCGTGAAGAAGCCTGTCAAACCTTTTGAAATATAAAAAGCTACAAGCAATAAACAGAGCGCTAATCATCTGTTTTCGAAAATACCTATATCAGAACTCCCCCTTACTTTCAATTCTGAACTCATCCCGCAGCAAATGTAATTATTTAAGGATATATCTATCCGGTTAACCGGGAATTTGTATATTTTTTCGAAAAATTGTTACAGAATCCAAAAAAAAGCAGTATATTTTTATGAATTATAAACCAAAAATATTTCATTATGAAACGATTTTCTTTATTTCTTGCAACGATTTTTATTTTTTCGGTTTTTTTAACTTCTTGTGAATCCGTAGGCCAAGCCGATGATGTGGCCGCAAAATTCTATGAAAAAGTTGAAAACAAAGCTTATACCGAGGTAACCGATCTGGTTGATGATGAGGCCCTAAAAAACCATCCGGCTCAAGTTTGGACTGATCTGCTCGAAGCCAAAGAAGAGTATTGGGGCGATTTTATTTCTTACAAACGAACCGCTTTTTCCACCAAAACCGAGAACGGCCAAACCACGACCACACTTGATTTCGATGTAGAACACAAAAATGGCACCGTTTACGAACGCATTAAGTTCATAAAACGAAACGATAAAATGAAAATTTATAACTACCAATACAATGCATCTGCCGATGAGCTGGAATAAGCAATAAGTTAAAGTTTGGATTAGGAAGTCATAAAATTTGGATTGGAAGTGCCTAACAGTTAAGTGTGGAGTTTTAAGAAAATTTCACACTTATTTTTATTCAGTTTAAATAAAGTTTATACCTTTGCATCAAACAGGTTTTATAATAAAAAACCATATTTAGAAACAACAAAAAGTTATACATTATGAAATTAAATAAAAGTAGATTTTTCATATATCTTTCGGTATTTGCTGCAGCACTTATAATCAGCAGTTGCAATACCAATACTGAAAAAAATGATACCAAAATAAGCGAAGCCGAAAAAACAGAAAAAACTGCTGATAAAGCAGATGCCAAAAGCGAAAGCTTGCTAAAAATAATGGAACAACTGCCCGAAAACCAATGGGTACATCCGCACGAACTGCCCGAATTGGCTTATGCTTATGATGCGTTGGAGCCCACCATTGATGCACAAACCATGGAAACGCACCACAGCAAACACCACGCCGGCTACACCAAAAAAGCCAATGCAGCCATAGAAGAAAACGGTTTGACGGATACGCCTTTGGTACAAAGCTTTGCCGAAATAAAAAAATACCCGGCAGCCTTGCGCAACAACGGCGGCGGTTACTACAACCACCGATTGTTCTGGACATTTATGACGCCCGGCGGCTCAGAGTTTGAAGGAGAAATTGCCGAGGCAATTCAGAATGAGTTCGGAAATTTTGAAGCTTTTAAAAAAGATTTTGAAAAAGCGGCCGCTACACAATTTGGAAGCGGATGGGCTTGGTTAATCCTAAAATCCGACGGAAAATTGGCCATTACACAAACCCCCAACCAAGATAACCCCTTGATGCAAACGGCAGAAGTAAACGGAATTCCTTTGCTGAATATCGACGTTTGGGAGCATGCCTATTATCTGAAATATCAAAACAAACGCGGCGATTATATTTCCGGTTATTGGGATGTAATTAACTGGCCGGCCGTAAACGAAAGATACTTAAGCGCAAAAGAAGTAATAAGCAATCTGTAATAGGAAATATCTCATAATCATTTATTGCAGAAAAGAAACCCGAAGCATTCATTCTTCGGGTTTTTCTTTGTCGATATGCCAAAAGCTCGTTTTTTTATTATTTTTGCCCCTTAGAAAAATTGAACCCATGTTTAACCCCACCGAGCAAGACGAACGAGACTACCTGTCGGCTGTTAAAACAAATATCTCAGCTGCAATAAAAGCCATAGACAAAAAACTGGAAACTTATGCACGCGAATTAAAAGAGAATAAAGAATATCTGTATGAAAATAAAGCCGATATGGATCATGTTGAAAAAAATTCGGTCAGAGAAACGGTGAATCAAAAAGCGGCTTCGGGCGAAAATGCCGTGGCCAAAAAAGCACGCCTGCACAAACTGATACTTTCACCCTATTTCGGAAGAGTAGATTTCCGGCCGGAAAAAGAAGGCTCCGAAAACCCGGTGTATATTGGTGTGCACTCATATTTTGATGAAGAAAATCAAGAGAACCTAATACACGACTGGCGCGCCCCGATTGCTTCGCTGTATTATGATTTTGAATTAGGCGACGCCGATTATCAATCACCACAGGGAAAAATTCCGGGAGAAATACTGCTAAAACGCCAATTCCGCATACGACAAGGAAAAATGCAGTTTATGCTGGAAAATTACGCCAATGTATATGACGATGTTTTGCAGGAAGAGTTGAGCAAAACATCCGATGATAAAATGAAAAATATTGCGGCAACCATTCAGCGCGACCAAAATGCCGTAATTCGAAATGAGAAATCCCGCACTCTTCTCATACAAGGCGTGGCAGGTTCGGGAAAAACCTCAATTGCACTTCACCGCATTGCTTTCCTGTTATACCGTTTCAAAGATGAAATTCGCTCGGAAGATATTCTGATTATTTCTCCCAATAAAGTTTTTGCCGATTATATCTCCAATGTTTTGCCGGAACTGGGTGAAGAAAAAATTCCCGAAATCGGTATGGAAGACATAGCGCAAAAAGTTTTGGATAATAAAATTAAATTCCAATCGTTTGCTCAGCAAGTATCTAAACTTCTAAGCTCTAAAGATGAGGCATTTAAAGAGCGTATCCGCTTTAAAGCCGGTACGGATTTTTTAAATAAATTAGATAAATATCTGCTGCATATTGAAAATAATTACTTCACAGCCAAAGACTTGAGAGTAAACCGCTACCCCATTCCCGCCTGGTTTTTTAAAGAACGTTTTGAGGCTTATCATCGCATGCCGGTTTTCAATAGGTTTGAAGCAATAGCAAAAGAAGCAGAGGACAATATTTTGTTGTATTACAGGCAAGAAATAACGGCCGAAGAGCGTAAAGAAATACGCAAAGAAGTGCGCAAT
Source organism: uncultured Bacteroidaceae bacterium (assembly GCA_964472505.1). Classification (GTDB taxonomy): domain Bacteria; phylum Bacteroidota; class Bacteroidia; order Bacteroidales; family JAADGE01; genus JAYEIA01. Next base: position 14,940 of record CAYYQW010000002.1, read on the forward strand.
ATGTTCAAAATAAATACTTTGCCAGCACTGTATAAAGATTTCTACGAATGGCTCGAACAAACGGAAATGTTCAAAAAATCCGGCCGACAAGGCTACGAATATGCCGATGTTTTCCCCTTGATTTATCTAAAAACACGTTTGGAGGGCATTGAAAGTTACGGCAAAGTAAAACACTTGCTGGTGGACGAAATGCAGGATTACACACCGGTTCAGTACGCCGTTCTTTCAAAACTGTTCAGCTGCAAAAAAACCATTTTAGGCGATGCCAATCAATCGGTAAATCCATACAGTTCGGTATCGGCCGAAGACATTCAAAAAGTATTTCCGGAAGCCGATACGGTAAAACTGCTCAAAAGCTACCGCTCAAGCTATGAAATTACCGGCTTTTCGCAAAAAATTTCGCCTAATCCGGAGCTGATACCCATAGAACGCCACGGGAAAAATCCCACGGTAAATGCTTTCGAAAACCAAGCTGCGCAAACGGATGAAATCATTGAACGAGCAAAAGCATTTAAAAAATCCGAGCATAAAAGCCTCGGAATTATATGCAAAACTCAGAAACAGGCCGAAAATTTGCATACCGAATTTTCCGAACGAAAATTCCCCGTACATTTACTCACCGCCGACAGTGTATCGTATGCACAAGGTATATTGATAACCACGGTGCACATGGCCAAAGGTTTGGAATTTGACCGCGTTTTGGTACCCTTTGCCGACCGTAAAAATTATCGAAATGAAATTGACAAAAGTATGCTTTATATAGCCTGCACACGCGCCATGCACGAATTAGATATTACATACTCGGACAAGCCTTCGGATTTTCTCCCAAAAGAATAATTATTGATACACCATTTGCAACAAAACAAGTCTAATCAAAGTCTGACATATAAACACGCCATGCAAAAATTGACTATATTTTTATCACTTCTTATCATTCCGCTGATAATCTCAAGTTGTAATTTATCGGATACCGGAAAAGCCCGTATTATGGAAGCACAAGGCCATGTAGTCGCCGCCGACCTGGATATTTTGGAAGTTTGGTGTCCGCAGGGTTATTACTGCATCGATTGGCGCATTACGCTTCCCGATTCAAGCGATGCGTTCATCACAAGCAAAGGTCTGAACAAAGGCAAGCTTTTTCTGAGCTCTTTTCAAATTATGAACCGATTTATAAAAGGTAATACTTTAGATACAGATTCCCTAAACCGCGTATTGCAGGAAATGCAAAGCGAAAAACCTTATCTCATTCATCACCACCGAGTAGATGTTGAAACACAAGGGGATGCTGAACTGCTGCACCTTATCATGTTCACAAAAAATAAGGCACTGATTAATGATACGACACGATTAATTCAAATTGCCGAAAGCCAAGAGTTTTGACAGTTTGATAAAATGAGATTTGTCGTATTTTGGGCTAAAACCCTGATTTCATGCTTGCTCTTTCCGCAGCATAAATACTGCGGCTAATAATATTTCATTTTAGTTTTTTTACACACTCATATTGCAAGACTTAACTCGTTCTTTAAATTGGTCGGAATGCATGAAAAAACAATTATAAATTATAAGCCACACGCTTAATTTTTCGGATTATTTACAATACCGCAAAATATAACGGCTCCCGAAGAGCGTTCACGTATGGCAAAGAAGAACGGCCGGTCGGCACGAAAAACAAACCCGGAGCCGGCCGATGTTCGGTTCATAAATACAGCTGTAACGGCAGCAGCTTCTGTTCCTTCTTCGTTTACTTCAATATAGCTTTTATGTAAAACTTGTGAAATATGCAAAGGCGTATCGGCAATGCTGGTGAAATCGGCCGAAGCTGAAAAGGCAGTCGGCATCCCGAGAGCCGATAAGTGTTTTTTCAGTTCTTCTTCGTACTCAAAAGTAAATTTGGGCAGAAAAACATTTACTTCCCCGACATTACCCAAGCCGGAGACCAATTCATTATATTTTTCGGAGCTTAAGGTTTTCGCAAAATTATCGAGCGAATATCCGTCTTTAGGCAGGGCAAGCAGCATGGCGTAATTACCACGTCCGTAAGGTAATTCAGCCATTTTCAGACTGTCATTTTCATAGTATTGAACGTCTGCTTCCGTATTCATGGTTTCGGTTTGAACGGTGTCTCCGCTGCCGGTTCTAAACGGCCGCATTTGCGTATCACTTTCATCAAATTTATAATGCCAAATGCCTTTAAAATAAACGGCATTAATCAGAATCATCATCAAATCGGGGTTAATTTCCTGAATAATCTTGGTAATTTTCCCCTGTGTATGCATGCTTACCCAATCGTTTATATGATTAACCGTATTTGGATTATTGAAATCGGAAGCATTCACCTCAGCTCCGAAATACAGACTGTTGGTATTTAAAAAGTCGCGCTTAACAGATAAAGTATTACGGTACCAAATAGAGTTGGCAATGGACAGATTTACATGCATATCGGCGGTTTCCAATTGAGGAATAAAAGACTGAAAAGCATTATTCACCTCATCTTTGCTTATGCCTTTAAAATTCAGTACCTCGCTCATTTCATCGGAAGTTTGAGTTTCGGCTCCGTTGTAGGTCATGCTTAAAGCCATTGAAATACTCACCGGCGAAATCATTAAGTTATCATTGGGGGCGTTTTCGGCAAGCAGTTTATTCAAAAGGCTAAACCCGAAAGCATTGCCGGCTTCCACAATCTGTTTGCTTTCCGGGGAGAGCATTAAATCTTTGGGTTGCAAACTATTGTCTTCGGTCTCTTTTTTACAAGATGAGAAAATAAGCATCAGCAGCAACAAACTTATGGTATATTTCATAATTGAAAAATTTATTAAAACTAAAATACAATTATCACAAGAATAAACTCAATGCATTAAATATACAAAAAAAACGTATCATACGGAACGTAAAATATCAATTATTATCGGCTTCAAACCACTCAGAAAAAACTCAACGGCAATTACCATTACGATAAGTCCCATAAGCCGCATGAGCACTTTATTGCCGGTTTCACCCAGCCAATTGATAATTTTACCGGAACTGATTAATACCAAATAAGTCATGCTCATAATCAATAAAACGCCCACAATGAGAATCACTTTAAACTCCAAAGATTTCGCATCTTCCATGAGGACAATGGCGTTGGTAAGTGAGCCGGGGCCTGCAATCATGGGAATGGCCAGGGGCGTAATAGAAATATCATTTACATAAGCTTTTACTTCGGATTTACCCACCTTTACACGTCCCAAGCGTGCTTGAAGCATATCCATTCCCATTAAAAAAAATATGACACCGCCCACAATTCTAAACGCATCTACGGAAATACCGAAAAAACGAAACAAGAGTTGGCCGGAAAAAGCAAATAAAACAATGGTAAGCGTAGAAGCAATAACAGCTTTACGTGCCGTTTTTCTGCGCGCCTTCTCATCCAAATCCTGAGTCATGGTCATAAAAATAGGCATGACTCCCAAAGGGTTTATTAATGTAAAGAATGATGTAAAAACCAATAATCCGAAGCCCCAAGCATCCATGCGTTTACTGTTTTTTTATGGGATGAAATCGTGTGAGTTCTTCTCTGTATTTCTCCGGAATTTCCGGAAGGTTTCCGTTTTTGGCAAAGCTTTTCATGTATTCAATAACGGATAGCCACTGTTTGCCCTCCTGCAGCCCGGCCTTATTTTTGTCAAAATCCAAAACCTGTCGGTATATATCCTCAATCGGCTTTCCGTTCACATCTTTGGGAACAATTTTCACCAAGCCTTTACTCATCTGCTTTATGCGGCTTACAAATTTCAGCAAATAAGTATCCGCCGTTATGCTCACCAAGTTTTTGTTGGATTTGGAAATATTCAATACTTCCCCGTTCAACTCAATTCTTTGCACCTTTCTGAGCATCATTTTTTTTGGATTATAAAACACGTCCATTCCCGAAACGTACAAATAACTGTCAGTACCCGGGGTATTGCTCATAATAATTACTTCGGCAAGTTTTTTTAATTCTTTTGGAGTAACATATATCATGGCCAAGGAGTTACCCGGAATTTTATCACCGCCGCTGCCCAAAGGCAAAACTCTGAACACATCGGCAGGCGTAACTTCGCCTTTCAGAATATGCTCACGTATGGTGCCGTTGGCAATGATTGAAACATCCGTCTTGCGTGCATATTTATCGGTGTAATACTTTATGGCATCGGCTGTAAAAGGGCCTAAATTGCCGTGAATTTTGTTTTCTTCGGTACCGCGTTTCAAATCAAAATCCGTATGCGCCACAGCCTGCGAATATTCCAAGCCGAAAGGTTTGAAAAAAAGCCGGTCAACATGTGCTTTGTATGTTTCTATTTTATCATGCACTGATTTATCGGCCGGAATTTCATCATTCACCGGAATCATTTTCAGTTCCGGGTTTACAATTCGGGAATCACGGTATTCAAAACTCAGTCTTGCCACATGTTTTCCGTAGGAGCCGGATTGAATGATGAGTGTATTACCGACTTTTACGGGTTCTCGGGTAAGTAAATGTGTGTGTCCGCTGAGAATAATATCAATCTCCGGTACTTTTTCCGCCAAAGTATAATCCTCACCTCTAAAATTTCCATCCTCATCCAATATTAATCCGCTGTGAGAAAGGCAAATAACAATATCGGCTCCCATAGTGTTTTTCAGAAGCGCAGTCATTTGTTCGGCTGTTTTATATTGGTCGGTAAAAACCACCGGTTTTGAATCCGGTGCAACGGAAACCGCTCCTTCGCCAATCAAACCGAAAATTCCGATTTTCAGGCCTTGCTTTTCCAAAAAAGTATAAGGTTTAATTAGTCCTTGTCGGAATAATTTTTCCAAACCCTCGGTTTCGGGACTATCGGAATGGAACTGCATTTGCGAAGCCAAAAGCTGCGGGATATTTCCCTTTTCATTAGCTGTGCTTATAATATCGGCCAATACCTTCGGCCCGTAATCAAATTCGTGATTGCCAATGGTGAGTGCTTCATAGCCCATATCATGCATCAGGCGCAGCTGAAAACCGGATGTAGCCTCATCGGCATGAAAAATAGTACCCATCAAAAAATCACCGGCATCCAAAATTAAAAGCGCATCCGGATTTTTCTTTTTTTCTTTATTAATAATAGTTGCTATTCGAGCAAAACCGCCCAATGTTTCATCATCATTTAAGGAAAGCGGCGTATAAGCATTTTCGGGGCCAAATCCGGTGAGTTTTGAATGCAAGTCGGTAGTGGAAAGTATAACGAGTTTTTGCGCGCTAAGCCCGCTTACAAACAAAAACAGCAATAATACAAGTGTGATTTTTTTCATGATTGAACGTTTTATTATTTAATTTGCTTTTAGGTATTTCAATGCTTTAAAATTCTTATATATCCGTCATTAAAGTTTTCAATTCCTGTTCCAATGCCTGCTTTACGGTTCTTGCGGTAAGTTCGTATCCTTCACCTTTCAGAGAAGCAACAAAAGCTTTGTGCGAACGCCCTTTGCGATAATCGGGTTCGCGTGTGGGATGCTTCAGAAGCCGGTCAAAAGTTTCCGGTGATTCGGCCAGATTTAATACCCCGTGATAAAAAATGCTTTTCGGTTTTCGGTGCATGGCAGAGCCCAAAATTTTTAAATTACCTACGGCAATATCGGAAATACCCCGCTCCGACAAATCTTTCACGCCGCATGCGGAAAGCCCGGCTATTATTTTCGCATTAATTATTTTGAAATAATCGTGCGTTTTTAATGCTTTTTCATTCTTAAGCTTAACCGAAATCACAAGAGTGTTCGGACTCAAAAAGACTGTTTCGCCGCCCGAAGGCCGTTGTATTATTTTTATATTATGCGCATTTGCAACATCCGTATTAACGGCTTTTTCCGCTTTGTTGGAACGTCCGAGCACAATGTAATCCGCATCGGGAATCCAAAGCATAAAACCTTCTTTTTCTTCGGAATAAGCCAAGCTGCCGTCGGGTAATCCGTATAAATTGGCATCAATCATTTACATTCATTTTTATGTAAAATTAATTTTTTTTATTAAAAAACCGACTTAAAAAACTTGAATTTTAAATGAAATCTTATGAAGTAACCCTACGAGGGCTCAAAGCCCTCGTAGGGTGATAAAGAGTTTATTACGAAAGTCAAAATTAAAGTACGACGGCCTGTTTAAAATGTGAAGTACCCTGCGAGAATCCAAATCCCTCGCAGGGTGATAAATATTTATTATAAGTCGAAAAATCTATTTATGAATAGCTCCGTCCACGCCTTCAAAACCGGCTTCCATGAAAATTTCGGAAACGGTGGGATGTGCATGAACGGTCATGGCAATATCGTAAACCGTGGCTTCCAATTGCATGAAAGCCGCCGCTTCTGCAATCATGTCCGTAGCGTTGGGAGCTATAATTTGTACGCCCAGCACTTCGCCGTATTTCTTTTCGGAGAGTATGCGCAAGGAACCTTCGCTGTTGCCCTCTGTCATGGCTTTTCCGTTGGCCGAAAGCGGAAATTCACTGATTTTGTAATCCGTTTCTTCCTGTTTTAAATCATTTTCGGTGTATCCGATTTGTGCCATTTCAGGCTCGGAATACATATTCAACGGGTATTTTTTCAGATTAAGCTCTGCTTTTACGCCGTTTATTCTGTCCACAACAAATAAGCCCTGAGCCGAACCGATATGTGCAAAACGGCTCATACCGTTTACATCTCCGATGGCCCAAATTCCGGGTACGGAAGTTTCACAATGTTTATTGGTTTTCACAAATCCGTTTTCAGTTTCTATGTCAATTGAAAAACCCGGAATGGTACCTTTGCGTGTTTGCGCATTGATAATTAAATCGCAGGCAATTTCTTTATCTCCAAAAGTTAAACGGCCGTCTTTGTAGCTCTCGGCTAATTTATCGGGCTCAATATTTTGGATAATTTCAATACGGTCTTTTTTGAATTTCTTCCTGAGAAAATCAGATAAATAATTATCAGCCAAAGGCATTAAATCCTCACCGGGAGTTATCAGGCTGACTTTCTTATCTATTAAACTAAACAATTGCGCCAGCTCCACGGCCACGGCATCTTCGCCGTACACTACAATATTTTCGGGAATATCTCTGTCGGTAAATAAATTCCGAGCATCGGTTATGACATCCTCGGGCAGATTATCTACGGGCGGCATAAAGGAACCGGTGGCAATGATGATATTATCAGCCTGTAAGTTACGGTTTTCAACCGTTACGCTGTTGGCAGCAGTTATTTCGGCTTTGCCTTTTATAATATCCACACCGTTCTTTTTCAAAAGATGTTCCACGCCTTTGGTCAGCCTTTTTACAATTCCGTCGGCACGTTTTACGGCTTTGGACCAGTTGAAAGAAACAGCTTTTTTGTCGATGCCGTCAATTCCGAATTTCTTGGCATCTTTCTGTATTTTTTGATACATTTTGGCACTCTCAATCATGGCTTTTGACGGAATGCAACCCCAATTAAGGCACATACCGCCAATGTTTTCTTTTTCGATTATGGCTGTTTTAAGCCCGGTTTGTCCGGCACGTATGGCGGCAACATATCCTGCGGGCCCGGAACCTATAATGATGAGATCATATTTCATAATAATACTGTTTTTTTGATTTCTTAAAATTCTAAATTCAGGAAAAATGCGTAACTGCTTTCTAATCCATCAACAAGCTAACGGGATCGGACAAATAATATATCATGCTGTTTAAAAAACGCGTAACTTCTCCGCCGTCCACAATCCGATGATCCACTGCGACTGAAAGCGGGATTAATTTACCGATGCTTATTTCACCGTCTTTTACAACGGGCTGTTCAGAGATACGCCCAATTCCTAAAATACCGGCTTGCGGGTAATTAATAACCGGAGCGGCATATTTTCCGCCTATGGAACCGTAACTTGTAATGGTGAATGTTCCGTCTTTAAAATCGTCCATAGTCAAATTGCCTTTGGTTGCTTTTTCGGCCAATTGCTGAATCGCTTGAGCCGTTTCGGAAATACTGAGCTTATCGGCCGCTTTAATCACCGGAACTACCAAGCCTTTTTCCGTATCAACGGCAATTCCTATGTTATAATACTTCTTGTAAATCAGTAAATCATTCTCCTCATCCATTTCAGAATTCAAAGCTTTGTGTTTTTGGAGTGCTTTTGTGAGCGCTTTCACCACAAATGCCAAATAAGTGAGTTTGATTCCTTTCTCGCCGTATTCTGCTTTATATTTTTTTCGGATGCGATCCAATTCACTGATTTCAGCATCGTCGAATACGGTCATGTGGGCAGCTTTATGCTTGGATTGCCGCATGTTTTTGGCAATGGTTTTGCGAATTTGAGAAAGTTTCTCAACTTCTGTTCTTTGCGGTTCATCTGTTCTTGCCTTTTGACTGTCGACAGTTTTCTTTGCAGAGCTTCCATTTTCGGCAAAACGCTTAATATCGGCTTTCATCACACGCCCGGCAGGCCCGGTACCTTTTACTTCATTAATATCAATACCAAAATCTTTAGCCATGGCTCGTGCCACAGGTGTAGCCAGAGCTTTTTTGCGTTTGGGGCGTTCTTTGGTTTGCTCCTCGGAAAGGCCTTCGTTGCTGGAAGACAAAACGGCTCCCGTGCCGGCTTCTTCAATGGTTCCGACTACACCGGCGCCTTTCTCCTCAACAACTTCCTGTTTTTGTTCTGATTCAGCTTCGTCTTCGGCTGTTCCTTCAATTTCAATTTCCACCAAAGCATCACCGACATTAATCACACCGCCTTCGCTTCCGTAAAGTTTTGAAATGGTACCTGTTTTTGGAGAAGGAATTTCGGTAACCACTTTATCGGTTTCCATGGTAACCAACATATCACCTTCGTGTATTTCTTGGCCTTTTTTAACCAACCATTCAACGATTCGGCCTTCTTCTAAACCTTCACCTATATCGGGAAATTTGAATATATACTTCATAATATAATAATATTTTTTGCCTCTGTGGCTTCTTTGTTAATAATTGACGGTTTGCTCAATGGCACGCAAAATTTTCTCGGGGCTTACCATGTAATGATGCTCGCCTTTGGGCAAAGGCACAATGGTATCAAAGCCGGCCACGCGTTTGGGCGGAGCTTCCAAATACAGGAAAGCCTCTTCGGTAACAATCTGAGTAATTTCCGAAGCCGCGCTAAAACTTGCCGGTGCTTCTATGGCCGTGATTACCCGTCCGGTTTTCTTGACCGATTCGGCCAAGGTATCTCTGTCAATCGGATATATTGTGCGCAAATCAATAAGTTCTATCGATATATCTTTTTTCTTAGCCAATGCAATGGCTTTTTGGCATTCGCGAATCATGGCTCCGTAACTCACCAGGGTAATGTCGCTGCCTTGCTGAACAACTCTGGCTTTCCCTATGGGAATGGTAAATTTATCCTCGGAAACTTCCTGTTTTACGGCACGGTAAATTCTTTTGGGTTCCATGAAAACCACCGGGTCGTTTCCTTCCATAGCCGCTATCAGCAATCCTTTAGCATCATGCGGGTTGGAAGGGATAACTACTTTCAATCCCGGTACGTGAGCAAAGAGTGCCTCCATGCTTTCGGAATGGTGCTCCAAGGCATTGATGCCTCCGCCGTAAGGCATGCGCAGAACAATGGGCATATTGTATCGGCCGCGTGTACGGTTGCGAAAACGCGCCACGTGCGATACAATTTGGTTGAAGCCGGGATAAACAAAACCGGAAAATTGAAACTCAATAACGGGGCGTAATCCGTTGGCAGCCATCCCAACAGCCGTGCCTGCAATACCGGATTCGGCCAGCGGCGAATCAAACACCCGATCTTTTCCGTATTTTTGTTGAAGACCTTCCGTAACTCGGAACACACCGCCTTCCACACCAACATCCTGCCCGTAAACAATTACATTTTTATCTTCTTTTAATTTGATGTCAAGCGCATTATTTATCGCATTGACTATATTCATTACTTTCATGATTAAAATTTTCTGTTTTTCTAAATAATTTTTAGCATAAAACTCAGCGTATTATTTGCTTTGAGTTAGAAACTTTTTGTAATCGGCTTTCTGCCTTTTCAGTTCTTCAGGCATATCGGCATACATGTAATCAAAAATATCATCGGCGGGATATTCCGGATAGTTTTCGGCTTCTTTAAACTGCCGGCTTGTTTCTTCTTTATAACCTTTTACAAGTTTCTCTTCCGCTTCATCGGTAATCAGTTTTTTATCGGTCAGAAAGGCTTTTAAACGTTTGAGCGGATCTTTCTCCTCCCATTCCTGCTCTTCTTCTTTTGTGCGGTATTTCGTGGGATCATCCGATGTGGTATGGGCACCTTTACGGTAGGTAACTGCTTCGATGAGCACCGGCCCTTTTCCTTCTCGCGCATAACGTGCCGCCTTTTCTGTTGCGGCATACATGGCAAAGTAGTCGTTACCGTCAACTTGTATGCCTTCTATACCGTATGCCAAAGCTTTAATAGCTATACTGTCGGATGCGGTTTGCATTCGGAAAGGAGTGGAAATTCCGTATTGATTATTCTGTACAATAAAAACCACGGGGGCTTTCCACACGCCGGCAAAATTAAGTGCTTCATGAAAATCGCCTTCGGAAGTGCCGCCGTCGCCTACGAATGTAAACACAGTGCCTTTTTCTTTTTTATATTTCAGGCTGTAACCAATACCCGCGGCATGTAATAATTGCGAAGCAATGGGCACGGCCATGGGCAATATTTTCTTAACATCCTTGAAAGCCGTACCGTCTTCGTATCCCATAAAATACAGAAACAACTCTTTTAGTGTAACGCCTTTGGAAAGATAAGCGCCCATTTCCCTGAAAGCCGGTACCAGCCAGTCATCATCGGTCATGAGGTCGCCGGCAGCACGATGAACGGCTTCTTGCCCTAAGTTCGGCGGATAAGTATATATGCGGCCTTGGCGCTGGAAAGAAACAATCATAAGATCGGCAGTCCGAGCAAAGAGCATATCTTTATAAGATTTTAGTATTTTTTCATCCGACAATTTTGGAAAGTATTTTTCATTAATAATCTTCCCGTCATTGTCCATTACTTGAAACATCTTGTTTTTTGTGGGATGGTATTCTTTGAACATAATATGATTTTTATTTAGAATAATTCTAAACAAAAATAGTTTCTTTTTTTATACTGTGCAAATAAAAATACTTTTTTATCTGAAATAACGAGTAGGTATTATTTTGAAATGCTGAGATTTTCTTATGTTTCAAAAAATAAAATACCGCTGTATAAAATATCATACTCAACAAGTTCTTACATATCTTTAATCAGGTATTAAAAAAAATATAAATTTGACCTGAAGGCAGATTATCAGACAGTTAACTTGAATTAATCGGAATCGGGCGTTATCGAAAAATAGAATAATAAGGTAAAATCATGTGGCTATGCTGTTTTCTAATGAGGTTAAATTAAATGAATAAGGTCTTTTAAAGGACTTTATTTAATTGGTTGCAAGCTCAGTAGAAAGGCTATACAAATACAAAAAAACCTTATTGCCTTATTTTACGACAACACAGGTTTACGTACATCATCACATAACAATCTGATAATCTGTTCAGGGGTCAGGAGTTCTGCTATTATACACAGCTTCGACAAGCGGTTATTGAGTTTTTTGTCGAAATGCTCAATAACCGTAATCGCTGTAGGAAACCGGACTCTTCGGATGTTGCTCGGAAACTACTTACTGAAGCCGCTGTACAAAAATTTGGGTTTTATACAAATAATCATATTTTTTTACCCGATTTTTTATTTAGAAAACAGTAAAAAAGTTACATCAGCAACAACAAACTCACGGCCATTACCATCATGCCGACAATAAGGCCGTAGATGGCAGAATGCGGTTTGCCGTATTCCTGAGCCGTAGGCAACAATTCATCCAAAGAAATAAAAACCATAATACCGGCAACAGCCGCAAAAATAACGCCGAAAACCGAATCACTCATAACTCGTAAAAGCACTATATATCCTATCATAGCACCCACAGGTTCGGCCAAACCGGAGAGGAAGGACCAAAGAAACGCTCTCTTTTTGCTGCCTGTAGCATGGTAGAGCGGAATGGATATAGCTATACCCTCCGGGATGTTATGAATGGCAATAGCCACGGCAATAGCAATACCCAGCACCGGATCTTCCAATACGGAAATAAATGTAGCCATGCCTTCCGGAAAATTGTGAATGGCAATGGCCAGAGCGGAGAACATTCCCATTTTCAAAAGCTTTTGTTTACGAGCGCGTTCCACTTCTTCCTCTATATTTTCAACTTTATGAACCTCATGCGGATTTTGAAAAGACGGTATTAGCCGGTCAATAAGGGCAATTATAAAAATACCTGAAAAAAATGCCGCAGCGGTGTACCAATTCCCGAGTTTATCACCGTGAATTTCCGTAAGCGATTCTAATGCTTTGGGAATTATCTCTACAAAGGACACGTAGATCATCACACCTGCCGAAAAACCCAATGAAACGGATAAAAACCCGGTATTTGTTCTTTTCGTAAAAAATGCTAAAGCACTACCGATGCCGGTTGAAAGGCCGGCGAAAAGAGTAAGTGCAAATGCTAATACAATGGTTTCAAAATCAGCGGAATAATTCATAGGTAAAAAATAATATATTTAGTCTGAAGAAGTGTCGGAGCTTGTTTGCTCAAGGGGTTGCGGACTAATAATTTGAGTGTTTATTTGCTTATCTCCCATATACAAAGTTACATGCGGGAAGGGTATTTCTATGTTCTCACGATCAAAATTTTCTTTAAGCAATTTACGGTAGGCTCTCCCGATTTGCCATTGATCGCCGGGCGAAGTCTTTATACGCGCCTTAATAACCAAAGCACTGTCGGCAAAACGATCCAAGCCCATGATATCTAAAGAATCCAAAATATCTCTTCCGTATTTGGGATCCTGCTCCAACTGTTTGCCGGTTTCTTCCATTACACGCATTACATGGTCAATATTTTCTTTATATGCCACCCCAATTTCAAGCATAATGTAAGACCACTCTTTGGTTAAATTGGAAATGGTATTAATTTTTCCGTTTTGAAAGATATGCACCGTTCCGGAGAGGTCTCTCAGGACAGTTGTTCTCAACTCTATACTTTCCACAGCACCGGCTGTTCCGTTCAGTATTACCACATCGCCTTTACGAATCTGATTTTCAAGCAGCATAAAAAAGCCCGCTATAAAATCGCGAACCAATTCCTGCGCTCCAAAACCAACGGCCAAACCAATAATACCGGCACTGGCCAATATCGGACCTAAATTCAGCCCGAATTTAGCCAATAGCATCATCAGAAATACTGACCAAACCACAATTTTTATTAAACCCTTAATAATGCTGAGAAGAGTAACGGCACGTTTTTCTGCTTCTTCCTCTTTGGTGCTGTCTTCATTTTGTATTCTTTTCAGCATCATTTTTTTTATCTTTCGTGATGAAAAAGACAAAATACGAAGTACTATAAAGGTGGCTAATATTAAAAGCAGAAGCGAAGGCAGCTCAGTAATTATCCATTCCATAAAGCTGTCGTATATATCCAGCCAAGTGTCTTGTGAGAATAGTTTTCTCATTGTTAGTTATCATTAAAAATTATAAATAAATTATGCTGAAGGCTAATGCAAAAACTTATTAATTTACAAAAATGATAATAAAAACTGATTTTTTCAAACAGAACTTATGTACTATCCATAAATTGGCTAAATATTAAAAAAAAGACGACACCTGCAACAGGCATCGTCTTTTAATAATTTCTAAGCTATGCAGTATTTAAAAACCGGCTTTTATTTTACTTTAATGCTGCAACCAATGGCTTTGGTAAAATCAGGATTTGGCGTATTGCCTTTCATTAAAGCTTTTACGGCATTGGCCAAATAGGGTTCTTCTACTTTATCGGGTTTTTTTGAATTATCGTCAATGGCACCTATGTATGCCACTTTTAATTCATCCGCCTCTTTATTCAACAAAAAAACATGCGGGGTGCGTGTTGCTCCGTATTTCGGAAAAACTTCCTGTTTTTCGTCAAACAGATAAGGAAACGTAAAGCCTTTCTCGGCAGCTCGTTCTTTCATTTTTTCATAAGAGTCTTCGGGCTGCACTTCGGGGTCGTTGGGATTAATTGCAATGACCGGATAGCCTTTTTTCTTGAATTTTTTATCAATGGCAATAATCCGATCTTCGTATAATACGGAATAGGGACAATGGTTGCAGGTGAAAATGACAATAAAGCCCTTGGCATCATCGTAATCGCTCATGGACACCATTTGTCCGTCAACATTTTTAAGTTTAAAATCTTCTGCAGTGTCGCCTATTTTGTATCCGTCCTGAGCCAAAGCTGCAAAACTAAACAAAAGTGCAATCAGTAGGGTGAATGTTTGTTTCATGGTATAAAATTTAAGTTTATAAGAAATTAGGAATCCTGATGAAACCGACGGGTTAACCCGTCGGTTGTTATTGTTAAATTATCAGACATTTACGATTTTATTCATTGGATTATGGACTTTTCCGAGTACTCTCAAGTTTTAAATCCGTTGTTTTTGGACTTAAAAATTCTCAATCAGTTTTAACAATTCATCGTAATCAAAATCCTGCTCATAAAATTCAGATTTCTTGTTTCGATAAAACAGTGTAGCAGGTATTGCTCCCGACCAATCGGGACTCACTTTATCAATCCAACGGTTTGGGTTGGCTTCGTCCAAAAGAATAACACTCGACTGAATGTTTCTTTTTTCAAGAAAAGGCAGAACTCTTGAATCCAAATTTTCAACAAAATCAAGACTCACAAGTACTACCTTTACTTTTTTATTTGCATACTCTTCGTTAATCTTCTCAAAATAAGGCAGTTCAACCACGCAAGGACGACACCAGGTAGCCCAAAAATTCAGGACATACAAGGTATCATTATGCTGCTGCATGAGCGGCTCAAATTCCTCAAAATTAAGTACGGGTACTTGGCGATTTTGCGCTTCGGATGAGTGTGTAAAAAACAGTAAAAAAACAGAAAACAGAATTATTAATCTCATTTTTGCGGTTTTATATTAAAATTCAATGTAAATAAAGACATTTTTATCCTAAAAGCAATGTTTTTTTTGTTAATCTTTGTTAAGTACCTATTAAACAAGGCCATAAATATCCGTTTTTTTTCTTAATGAATGGTAAATCGTAAGCCGGCAAAGAAAGCCCTTCCCAAGAGCGGTCCCCAAACAAAAGAAGCATCAAAATATTCGCCGAAAGGTTCATCGGCCGCAATAATGGGATTTTCCTGAACAAAGTCGGTCAGGTTTTCACCACCGACATATATTTCCAAATACTTGAATTTGCGTGTTATTTGCGCATGCAAAATGTAATATGCGGGTGAATTTTCGGGCCGTTGATAAATTTCAGGATTACTGCTTGTGCCGGGCAAAGGGCTGCTTCCCACCAATTGATTGGTAATATCAAGTGCCCACTTTTCCGCCGGTGTTGAAAAAGAAGCGGTAAGCAAAGCTTTGTATTTATTGACAAAAGGCATATCGATTTGTTGGCCGTGCATGCTTGTTTTAACATCGGTATAACGAAAAGCCGCATTGGCCGAGAATAGTTTACCGGGTTCCCAGCCTAAATCTGCCTGAAAACTGTTTGAGTAAGAATCTCCTCTTAAGTTGTAAAAACGGATTTCTTGCGGACTGAAATCGACATCGGCAATTACCTGATTGGTGAAATCGGTACGGTAAAAATCCACATTCAGAATGAGCGATTGTTTGGTTCCGGCATCAAACATCAAAGTAGCATTGAGCCCGTAATTCCAAGCTTCTTCGGGAAGCAATTCTTCTTCCAAAATAAATGTTCGGGAACTTGCCAATATGCCGGAGTTTTGGGCGAAAATATTAGCCGTACGATAAGCTTTTCCGGCAGAAGCACGCAAAATAAAATTTTCGAACAGCTCATAACGGCTGTGTATGCGCGGCGTAAAAAAATTGCCGTATAAATTATGAAAGTCGCTGCGTAAACCCAAAATCAAATTAAACTTATGCTCTAAGTTAAAATTGTATTCGGCAAAAATACCGGGTACTTTTTCGGTGCGCAAATAATCGGTCTTGTTGAATGTTTCATCGTACGCATCGTACACATAACTCAGGCCGGCATTAAGCGTATGTTTATGATTAAATAAAACCGTATTATAAATAACATTGGCATAAAAACTTTCTTGCACACCGGAGTAATTATTATTCCCGAACACGGAATTTTGATCATGTAAAGAAAATGAATAAACAGAACCAATGCTGCTTTGTTTTTCAGTAGCTAAGGGAAAGCCGAGTTTTCCGAATAACTCATATTGGGAAGTTTGTATTTTTATTCCGTATGGCTGCTCGGAAGTCTGTGCCGAATTTATGAAACTCATCTGTCCGCCTTTTCGGTTTTCTTTCAAAAAACGTAACCCAATTTGGCTTTCCAAACCATTTTCAGCTTTATACTTCCATTTATTGATACCGGTGTATTTATCATACAGCGGCATATCCAAAAAACCGTCGGAATTATTATCGTGTGCCTTATTTAAGCGGGATCCGTGCAACATGACAATAGTATTGAGTTCATCGCTGATTTTGTGAGCCGACACCAAATTGGCTTCGCTTCGGAGTTCAGAATTTCCGTAAAGGTTTATAAACAAACGGTCGGAATTCTCGCCTTTTTTAAGCTCGGTATTGATTTGTCCGGTAACAGACTCGTATCCCTTAGTAACCGTTGAGGCGCCTTTTGATATTTGAACCGATTCCATCCAACTGCCGGGCAAATATGTAAGGCCGTAGCCGGCACTTAATCCGCGAACAGTCGGAATATTTTCTCTCAATATCTGTGTATAAATACCGGCCAGCCCGAGCATTCTGATTTGCTTGGCACCGCTCACGGCATCGGAGAATGAAACATCGACGCTTGCGTTATTTTCAAAACTTTCGGATAAATCGCAACAAGGCAGTTTTTGCAGGCCGGCTTCGCTTATCACTTGAGTTGAAACCGGATTCATTACCGAATAATATTCGCCTTTAGTTTTTCGGCTGACGGTAATTTCTTCCAATTCAGTGATTCCGCTCAAATGGATATTAAGCGGAAGATTTTCATTATTTACAAGAATGGTATCGGCTTTGAAACCGGTATAGCTCACAACCAACAAATTGGTTCGGCTGTGTTTTTCTAATTTAAAAAAGCCCTCGGAATTTGTACTCGTACCTTCAGTTGTACCTTTCCAAACAAGCGTAGCACCCGCGAGTGCCGACAAATCGCTTTCGCAGCAATTGTCGTCCGGCGCTTCGCAAGTATCTTCAACTTCTTGTTTTGCTTTAACGTAGCCTGTAATTTCCTGCGCTTCAGCACCAAAAATCAAAAACAGGCTTATGTTTATTATAATTATTATTTGTTTCATTTTAGTAATTTTTAAAATTAATGATATGAATGAATGTTTCTCTTGCAACCACAGATTGCTTAAAAAATACATCATTATAAATAAAGTAAATATATACGGAGTGTATGAATAGGAATATTTACAGCTCAATGGTTAATATCCGCAAGGTCAAAATTGCTCAACATAACGGAAACAACTGAAAGCTGCAGGAAAGTGGAAATTGTATTTCTACAGAAGGAACCGGCATTGCTTTATGCAAATATCCGGAGGGGAATATATTTCGGTTAAATTATGATAAGGTTTAGCAGTTGCCTGCTTTACCGCACTTAACTTAAGCGGGCGAATTATTTTAAAGATAATCGGAAAAGTTATAGGAAATATCTTTTGTTTTTCGAGAACAAAAGGGTCGGTTTTGTAATACTCTGTTTTCACACAGTTGCAATCGTCTTCCGACTTTTCGCAACATGTTTCAGCAGTACAACTTTCTTGGGTAAAATTAGTGCTGAAATTAAAGAAGGTAATTTCATTTTTATCAAGGGCACATATATCACAGATAGTCTCGGCAATAAACACGCCCCCTGAGGAAAATGCCAAAATTGCCGCCAATAAAATAAGTGCTGTTTGTTTAAAAATGTTCATAAACTTCGTTTGCTTTGCAAAAATAATATTTTTTTCATTAGAAATTAAGACTAACTGATATTTAATCGGAAAAATTCGTAAATTTGAACTGTTATATTCAAATAAGTTTCGCTTTATGAAGAAAATTTTCCTTTTTTTAATTACGGTCTTCTTAGCCTATTTAACGGCATACCAAACTACCGGAAAGAAGAACGGATACCCGAGCCCGTTTGATTTTTCGTGGATTGACAGCCTGAACCTGAGTGCAGACATGCCTAAACCGGCACCGGAGGATTTCCCGGCTTATGCGCTCATTAACGATGATATGTATAAGGGCTTTGAGCAGTTTTTGAAAGAAAACTACGACGACGCCATAGATCATTTCTATGATGCCGCTTTTGACCCGGCTTCGGCAGCAAAAGCTAATCTGATGCTTGGGCGCAGTTATATAGAACTCAATCAAATCGAAGATGCGAAATATTATCTGAATGTAGCCGCCGAAAAAGACCTCAAAGATCCGGAAATATACTTTTACCGAGGCAAATTGTATTATAATCTCGGTAATTATGAAAAAGCCGTAAGCGATTTATATTTAGCTTCGGAGTTAGGCTTTGAGAATCCCGAAGCATTATATCTGTTGTCACTTTCTTATGAAAACGAGCAAAATACTGAAGCCTCTCTGCAAGCCGCATTGGAAGCCCTTCAAAAGGACAGCCTCTACTATGATGCACTCTTTCAGGCCGGAAGAATGTACTACTCAACAGAAAAATATGCTGAGGCTGTCAAAATATATACCCAAGCCATTGAACAAAAGCCAACGGATAAATACAGCCTGCTTAACCGTGCTTTAGCTTACGATAAATTAGGCATAAAAGATTCTGCACTACCGGGCTACGAGCAAGTAATAGGAATTGATCCGCAGTACGCTTTGGCATACAACAATCGCGGGTGGTTTTACCATCAGTCAGATGATTTTGAATCGGCTTTGCAAGATTATAATAAAGCCATTGAAATAAATCCGGATTACGAACTGCCGCTTTGGAACAGAGCAAGTCTGTATCTTGAAAATAACAATCCCGAACAGGCATTATCCGATTATCTTAAACTTTATGAGCTGAATAAAAACAATTATACGGCACTTTATAATGCCGGATTATGCTGTGAAGAGCTTGAAGATTGGGAAAACGCAATAGAATATTTTGAAGCTTTCATAAATTCAAGCTCAGAAAACTATGAATTATTAGATAAAGCAAGAGCAAAAATAAATAAATACAAATAAACATGGCCTATAAATCATTGAAATTCACCAGTGACCGCAATCGTTTTGAAGAAGAAAAAATTGAAGAGAGAAGCGATAATAAATATATGACATACCGAGAAAAGATGTACCGAAAAGACTATAGCCCGAATATAAAAGGTTTAGGATTTTACGTATTTTTAATCGTAGTTTTTCTGCTCTCATACATACTGTTTACTACAACGGTATTTGCCGGATAGATTCTTATGAAAAAATTGCAAAAAAATTACTTTTATGCCGGTATCTTAATTTTATCCCTCATTCTTTTGTCTGCAGCGTCTTTGCTTTTTGGATCGGTAAAAATTAATTTTACGGACATTTTTAATTTTTTATTTGGTTTAGAAGTTTCCAAAGATACAACTCAAACCATATTACGTGAGTTCCGCATTCCGAAGCTTTTTACGGCAATTATTGCCGGTGCCGGGCTTTCGGTTGCCGGCCTGCAAATGCAAACCGTTTTCAGAAATCCTTTGGCCGGGCCATACATTCTGGGCATAAGCGCCGGAGCCGGTTTGGGTGTAGCACTTTTAGTTTTGGGTTTTCAAAAATTTTCACTAAGTAACTCATTATACGGAAGTTGGGCTTTTGTAACAGCCGCCTGGGTGGGAGCTGCTTCACTTATGGCCGTAATCTTTGCGGTTTCCGTCCGTATAAAAGATGTAATGACGGTTCTTATTCTGGGAATACTTTTCAGCGGTGCCGTAAGTGCGCTTATTAACGTGTTGCAATATTTCGGAGCAGCCGAAAACCTGAAAAGTTTTGTTGTCTGGACTATGGGGAGTGTAAGTGGTTTAAGTTTCTCGCAACTTTATGTCTTAACAATTGCAGCCGGCATCGGCTTTATTATGGCAGCCTTTTCGATAAACATACTCGATGTTCTGTTGCTTGGCGAGCAATATGCGCAATCCTCCGGCTTGAATTTAATAAAAGCTCGCTTGACCATTTTTACAAGTACGTCCGTTCTGGCCGGAACGGTAACGGCTTTCTGTGGCCCAATAGGCTTTGTGGGAATCATAGTCCCGCATTTGGCACGCATGCTTTTTCAAACTTCCCGGCATTCCGTTTTACTGCCGGCATCGGCAATTATTGGTGCTTTGGTTCTGCTGCTTTCCGATATTATTTCGCAACTTCCGGGTATTGATACCGTCTTACCACTAAATTCGGTAACTGCGCTGATTGGGATTCCGATAGTGGTTTATATCTTGCTTAAAAATAAAGTTTAAAGTTCAGATCGAAGTTTTAAAACAACGGCTCAAAGATTTTTTCATTATCACAGAGAATTTAATCATATTTGCCGAAAAAAATACATACATGCAGAATCCAAAAACCCCTTCAGAAGCACTTAAACAATACTTTGGTTATAATACTTTCCGTCCCGGCCAGGAAGAAATCATACATTCCGTTCTGCAAAAAAATGATGCTATTGTATTGATGCCCACCGGCGGCGGCAAATCTCTAATCTACCAAATACCGGCACTGCTTATGCCGGGAACGGCTATCGTTATTTCTCCGCTCATTTCTTTAATGAAAGACCAAACAGAAGCATTGAAAATGAACGGTATAGCCGCTGAATTTGTAAACAGCTCAATAAGTACCGAAGCTCAAAACAAAATCATTCAAGAAGTAGAATCCGGCGAAATCAAACTACTGTATGTATCACCGGAACGCTTGCTTACGCGAAATATTTACGAATTAATGAAACGCATAAACATCAGTCTGACAGCGGTAGATGAGGCTCACTGCATTTCGGAATGGGGGCACGATTTTAGGCCGGAATACACCAAACTTTCATTCATAAAAAAATACTTCCCTCATGTTCCGTTATTGGCACTTACGGCAACAGCCGATAAAATAACAGCTCGTGATATCAGCCAACAACTCCGACTTGAAAAACCCAAACAATACATTGCATCTTTTGACCGCCCAAACATAAAACTAAATGTTACCATAGGAAGAAAACGTAAAGAACGTATCATAAATTTCATTAACAACCGCCCAAAGCAATCCGGTATTGTATATTGCCTCAGCAGGAAATCCACGGAAAGTCTTACAAAAGATTTAAAAGCGGCAGGAATTAAAGCAGCCGCCTATCACGCAGGAATGAGCAGCGAAAAACGCAGCCGCGTACAGGAAGATTTCATCAAAGATCGCATTCCGATAATTTGTGCCACGGTTGCTTTTGGTATGGGTATAGACAAAGCAGATGTTCGCTGGGTAATTCACTACAACATGCCCAAAAATATTGAAAACTACTACCAGCAAATCGGACGTGCCGGCCGCGACGGCTCCGATGCGGAAGCTTTAATGTTTTTCGGATACGGAGATTTACGCACCTATCGTTTTTTCATTGATGAAACCGTAGATGAAAAACAACGGTTTATTGAATCATCAAAACTCAGCCGCATGCTGGCTTATGCCGAAGCAAGAACTTGCAGACGAAAAATACTACTAAGTTATTTCGGAGAATATCTGAATGAAGATTGCGGAAACTGCGATGTTTGCAACAATCCGCCGGTAAGTTTTGACGGTACCGAAATTACACAGAAAGCATTATCAGCCTTAGCGCGCGTAAAACAAAACGCAGGCATGAATATGCTCATTGATATCTTACGCGGTGCATCGCGCAAAGAGCTGTTTATAAAAGGCTACGACAAAATAAAAACCTATGGCAAAGGCCGCGATTTAAGTGTTGCCGAATGGCAGGAATACATCATGCAAATGATTCACTTGGGTTTTTTGGAAATTGCGTATGATAAAAACAGTACATTAGAAATTACCAAAGCCGGAAAATCTGTTTTATTCGGAAATAAAACAGTAAAAATGGTAAAACAAGAAGAAATTCAAAAACAAAAAGACCAACAAGCAGCACAAGCTAAACCGATAAGTAAAACCAAAGAATTGGAAGGCGGCCTGTATGAAAAACTCAGACTCTACAGAAATACCCTTGCCGAAAAAGAAAACGTACCGCCTTATGTTATTTTCAGCAATTCGGTATTGGAAGATCTTTGCGAACTCCGCCCGGCTTCAATTGTGCAGTTAGAAGACATTTCCGGAATCGGTAAACACAAAATGCAGAAATACGGACAAGCATTTATCGATCAAATTTCAGAATATATAAAAGAAAACAGCGCCGATGCCGCCAAACTCAAAGGCGCATCATATATTGCCTCGCACGAGCTTTATAAAGACGGGCATTCAATAGAGGAAATTGCCGAAAAAAGAAAACTCAACCCCACCACTATCTACTCCCATTTGGCGCAAGCCTTAGAAAGCGGGAGAGAAGTAAAAATCGGAGAATTTCTGACCGAAGAAATCTACAAATCCGTTATATCGGCTCAACAAGAAACCGGAGAAGAAAAGCTGAAGCCTATCTATGACAAATTGGAAGGCAAAATAGACTACGGACTTATTCGTATGGCTCTTTCATATAAAAAGTATAAAGAAAAATAAATACATAAAATAATCCCACTTCGAAAAAGAAGTGGGATTATTAATACTGTGAAGATTTAAAAAAAAACTAAAATCTTTCCATATAAGGCTTGTCTTTTGTGGGGTCGCCGTGTGAAATTCTTTTCATATACTTATCATAATCAAAGCCTTTAAAAGTCGGACTTTCTTCATTATGACAAGCGATGCATACTTCTTTCTCGGGCATAATCATTCCTCGCTGTAAGCTGGCATTATGATTTCTCATAACCGACATACTTTTGTATGCACTTCCCGGTCCGTGACAAGACTCGCAAGAAACGCCTTCGCTTTTCTTAATTCCGGCATGTAAAGACTCATCTACGGCAGCTGCGGTAGAGTGGCATTTCAAACATTTAGGATCGTTTTTCTCATCGCCTTTCAACGACTCCATGGCTTTAGCATGCGGTCCGGCTTCCCAAGCTTGGAATTGTCCGCCTTTCTTAGGATTTTTATGGCACATTTTACAATTGTCAGCACCTACGTATTTATAGGTCTGTGCATTTAAAAGAGGTGTACCGACAAACATTGCCAATCCAACCAATACTAATAATTTACTGAATAGTGTTTTCATTTTCTTATAGTTTTGAGATTTGAAATTGATTCTATTAGTTAACATTCAATCTTAATGCCAAAAATACTAACTTTTTTTAAGAACGTCGGCAGCGTCTAAAAAATTTCATATCGCATCTTACTGCAAAAATGCTGTACAACAGCCGGAGAGTTGATATTATTTCGACAGCAAATCTGAACCACAACTCGTTATTATTTACATATCAACACATTACAAGAATTACATTTGTTAACTAAAATAAACAAGCCCCCTAACTTAAAACCAATATAAATAAGCCTTTCAAATAATCTACTCAAAACATGATTCATAACTAATTGAAAAACAAAGAATTACAAAAACGCCAAATAGATTGTTATTCGTCAAATCATACTATGATATGTAACAACAATTAACATGCTGCACAACACCTGCCATAGAAAAGTGATAAGCTACTTTTGATATTGAGAGTTTTAACTATTCAACTTTATAAATTAAATCGGATTATGCAGATCACCAACAACTTACGAGCCGCTGCCCAATCAACGGCAAAACGTTTTCAATTAGTACTTGTTCTTTTTTTAATGGCAACAAGCGGATTTCAAACCGTAAATGCCCAAGATAATGATATGTGCATGATGTGCCATTCAGACACGGAGCTCACCGGCACACGCAACGGAAAAACCATCTCGGTTTATACCAATCAAAATATCTTACAACGTTCGGCTCACGCCAAAACTAAATGTGTTTCATGCCACAAAGACCTAATGAACGCCGATGTTCCGCATGAATCAAACCTTAAGCGAGTTAATTGCGGATCTTGCCATACCGAACACGCCACGCAGGTAGAAAACGATATTCACTCAAAATTGGGTATCGACAATCAACCCGATTGCAAAAGTTGTCACGGAACCCATGATGTAAGCAGAATAAGCCAAGTTCAAAACAAATCAAAAACTTTTTGCGGGCAATGCCACACCAACGATGTATATTCCGGCAAATACCATGCGCTAAGCAGTATTACCGAAAGCTGCATGACCTGTCACCAAGGCGAGCCTGACTACACGAAACAACTAAGCCAATCCATACATCAAAACCTAAGCTGCGCCAATTGTCACGGCGATATTGCTTCAAATATTGATAAACATGCAGAAAATCCTTTGGAACATGAGGAAGCAAGCTGTTACACCTGCCACGGTGATGTAGCGGCCATACACAAAGAAAGTATTCACGGTGTTTCACTTACGGAAGGTATAAATGAAGCGGCACATTGTTGGGACTGCCACGGCTCACACGAAATAATTTCAGTCGAATCGGAAAACAGCCCGGTCCACCCGAAACATTTAGCCAAAACTTGCGGTGATTGTCATGACGACCCGGAATTCGGAAAAAAATTCCACATGACCGTAAAAAGCCCCGCAAAAAATTACTCGGAATCGGTACACGGCAAATTGCTTGAAAATGACAGCATAAACGGCCCGTCCTGTACCGACTGTCACGGTGTGCACAGCATCAAAAACAGAATTCAGGAAGGTTCATCCATTTCAACTGCAAATCTGCCCAAAACCTGCGGCCAATGTCATGAGCAAGCTGCAAACGAATATCAGGAATCCATCCACTGGTTTGCCGCAAGAAAAGGTGTAAGAAGCTCGCCCTCATGTAACGAATGTCATACCGAACACAGCATATCAGCAGTTTCCAATCTCGAAGACCGTACCGAAGCACGCATAAAACAAGAAGAAACATGCGTACAGTGCCATCAAAGCCTACTGCTTGCCGAACGTTTCGGCATGAATAACGAAGACTTGGTGGGATATCAGGACAGCTACCACGGAATGGCCGTTATGAGAGGCGATGACGGTGCTGCCATGTGCATTGATTGCCACGGCGTACATGCCATATTACCCAAAGAATACGAAAACTCAACCGTGCACATTGATAATGTGAGAGAAACTTGCCAACAGTGCCATCCCAATGCCGGACAGAATTTCGCAGCAAGCTATTCGCATACACACGGCGAAGAAACCGAAACGTCTAAAATCAATTCCATTGTAGAAGATATCTATATATGGCTGATTGTAGTTGTAATTGGCGGTATGATATTGCACAACCTGCTTATTTTCTTCTTCGAAATTCGTGAAAAATATAAGAAAAATAAAACTAAGATTCGCATACCGCGACTCACACCCAACGAAATTATACAGCACACTATACTTTTAACTTCATTTATAATACTGGCAATTACCGGTTTTCAACTCAAATTCCCCGACAGCGCATGGTCTGAAGCCCTCACTTCAATGGGTCTTACAGAACCCGTAAGGCGAATTACTCACCGTGTATCAGCCGTTGTTATGATTGCGCTTTCAATATATCATGTGGTATATCTGATTATTACGTCAAGAGGCCGAGACGTTTTGAGAGCAATTTTCCCGCGATACATTGATGCCAAACAGGCAGTACAAAATGTGGCTTACTATTTAGGTTTAAGAAAAAAAGAACCCGCTTTCGATAAATTTAATTATATAGAAAAAGCAGAATACTGGGCTTTAGTTTGGGGAACACTCGTTATGGGACTTACCGGTTTTATATTATGGTTCCCGACGCTTCCCGGAGACAATGCGCCCGTTTGGCTTATAAAAGTTAGTGAAACCGTACACTATTATGAAGCCATACTTGCCACCTTGGCCATTATTGTTTGGCACTGGTTCTTTGTAATGTTCCGACCAAAAGAGTACCCGGTGAGCCTGACCGTATTAGACGGAAAAATGACCGTTGATCATTTCAAAGAAGAACACAGAGATAAATTTAGAAAAGTCATGCTTGACTGGCACAATTTAAAATCCGATAAAAAGAAATTCAATGAACTGAACCACTACAGCAGACTGTTTATTAAGGCTGTAGAAAAAAGCGGTGCGGATACCGATGAGTTTCTGACTCAAGAAATTGAAAAAGATGATGAACTAAAAGCCATGACAGAACAAGAATAAGCGATTTACCAAAAGCCCTTATCAAAATTTGTATAAGGGCTTTTTATTATACAAAAAAACCAAAACCATGAAACGAAACGCATTTATTTATCTGCTTTTGACGATAATACCGTCAATAATTATTCTTTTTTCTTTTAGCTCCAATGATCCCGAAATACCCATAAGCAGTGAAAGTCAAGATTGTATTTTCTGCCATAAAGAAATACATCCCGGCCTTGTGGCAGATTGGGAAAAAAGCCTGCATGCCCGACAAACTCCGGCCGAGGCTGAGAAAAAAAGCGATTTAAAAAAACGTATGTCATCTTTCACGGCAAACGAGGCTTTCAAAAATGTTGCCGTCGGTTGCTACGAATGCCATTCTCTCAATACATCCGAACACACGGATGCTTTTGAGCATAACGGCTATACAATAACTGTTGTTGTCAGCCCAAATGATTGTGCAGAATGCCACGCAACAGAGGCAGAAGAGTATAAAGACAATATCATGTCGCATGCATACGCCAACCTGATGGATAACAGCCTGTACTCCGATTTGCGTTTGACCATTAACGGACAGTATGAGTTTAAAGACAAGAAGCTGCAAATCACACATGCCGATCGCTTAACGACAGAAGAATCATGTCTGTATTGCCACGGAACCAAAGTAGAAACCGAAGGCACGGAAACCCGGTCCACAATGTTCGGAGATATGGATTTCCCAAAACTAAAAGGCTGGCCAAATCAGGGCGTTGGACGAATAAATCCGGACGGCAGCAAAGGCTCATGTGCAGCCTGCCATACGCGCCATGAATTCTCCATTGCCACTGCCCGAAAACCGCACACCTGCGCCGAATGCCATAAAGGCCCCGATGTTCCGGCATATAAAGTTTACCTGGCAAGTAAACACGGAAATCTGTACGAAAGTAAAAGCTCGGACATGAATTTCACGAATGTACCCTGGACAGTAGGTAAAGATTTTACCGTCCCGACTTGTGCAACTTGCCACGTCTCGCTAATAACCGATGAAAACGAACAAATAATTGCCGAGCGTACTCATGCTTTCAATGATCGCCTGTCTTGGCGTTTATTCGGAGTGCCTTATGCTCACCCCCATCCTATTGACGGCGATGTTTCAAAAATAAAAAACTCGGACGGGCTTCCCATTCCGGTTGAATTGAATTCAGAACCGGTTTCCGAATTTCTAATAAGCCCTGAGGAACAAGAAAGCAGAACCGCCCGCATGAAAAAAGTGTGCACCGCATGCCACAGCACAAGCTGGTCCGACGGGCATTTTGCACGATTAGATAATACCATCAAAAACACCAATGCCCTTACACTGACAGCTACCAATATCCTTTCGGAGGCTTGGAAAAAAGGCTATGCTGAGGGTTTGCCGCAAGGAGCTAATATTTTTGATGAAAGTATAGAAAGAGACTGGGTAAAAATATGGTTGTTTCATGCAAATTCTACCCGTTTTGCCTCAGCCATGGGCGGAGGAGGCGATTACGGCGTTTTTGCCGACGGACGATTTCAGCTCTCCGAGCTTATTCAAAAGATGTACGAATGGATAGAATTACAAGAACAGCTCGAATCTAAGAAAAATAAATAATACCGAAACATAAGTAAAAAATCATAAAGCTGAATTTATATTCTTTCAAAACTAAATAAAAGTGTTTATCATGCGAATATTGCTTATCAATTTATTGCTTTTAACAGCCGGGCTTACGGCATTTGCCCAAACTCCGAATGAAGACTGTATGATGTGCCACTCCGATAAAGAATTGACAGGAGTTCAGGGCGGGAAAACCATTTCAATGTACATTTCGCCAAACGAACTCAGAGGCACAGTACACCAAAACGTACGCTGTGCCCAATGCCACACCGATGCCGGAGAAGAAATACCGCACGCAGAAACACTAAAAAAAGTAAATTGCGGAAGCTGCCACAGCAAAGCGCAAAGAAACTATAACAACGGTTCCCACGGAATTGCCAACAGAAAAGGAAATATTCATGCTCCGGACTGTAAAGAATGCCACGGGACGCATAAAATTATTTCAAGTCAAAATACGAATGCCCCTACCTATAAAATGAATATTCCCATACTCTGCGGAAAATGTCACAGAGAAGATGCCCCGGTTGCGAGAATGTATGATGTGGGGCAACATAATATTTTACAGAATTACAGCCAAAGTATTCACGGGAAAGGGCTTTTCGAAAAGGGGCTTTTGGTATCGGCCACCTGCAATGATTGCCACGGAAACCACATGACGCTTCCACATACGAATCCGTGGTCATCCGTTTCGCCCGGGCGCATAGCTGAAACTTGCATGAATTGCCACGTACAAATTGAGCAGGTTCACAAACAGGTCATTCGCGGAGAACTTTGGGAAGAAAAACCCGGTGCCATTCCTGCCTGCTCCGACTGTCACAAATCACACACCATCTCAAAAGAGAGCGTAGAACTCACCCTATCCGACCGCAGCTGCCTTGAGTGCCATGCCGAAGATGATGTACATAAAACCGAAAATGGCGAAAAAATTTCATTAAAAGTAGATGCCAATGTTATAGGCAATTCTGCCCACAAAGATATTTCTTGTGTAAAATGCCATACGGATGTTACACCGGATCACGAAGAACGCCCGTGCATCAGCGCAGAAAAACCGGATTGTTCCAACTGCCATTCGGATATTTCACAATTTTATTTGGCTTCATCGCACGGAGCTGCCCATTTGGATAATGACCCCAATGCACCATACTGCATTGATTGTCACGGCGGACATGATGTATTGGAAGTTTCCGACTCCGAAGCGAGAGCATATCGCGGAAATATTCCCAAACTTTGCGGCGACTGCCATTCTGATGACACCGAAATGCCCGAAGATAAAACTTCGTACAAAGATTACTCACAAAGTGTGCACGGAAAAGGCTTAACAAGCAAAGGGCTGCTTGTAAGCGCAGTCTGTACCGATTGCCATACCACACATTTTATTCTTAACTCAGAAGACGAACGTTCGTCAACCAATCATTTCAATGTAGCCACTACCTGTGCAAGCTGCCACAAAGGCATTTATGACGAATATATTAAAAGTCAACATGCTGTTTCAAAAGAAAGTGATAAAAAATATCCGACTTGCGACAATTGCCATACATCGCATACCATTACCGAAATAAGCACTGATGAATTTATGTATGAAATCATGCACCAGTGCCGAGAATGCCATGTGGATTTGGCTGATTCATATTTGGAAACCTACCACGGAAAAGCTTATCTGCTTGGCTCAGATAATGCCGCTCGTTGCTCCGATTGCCACGGTTCTCACAACATCTACGGAATGGAGCACCCGGAATCAACCGTGCATTTTGATAATATAATTGAAACATGTAAGCAATGCCACACAAACGCCAACGAAAAATTCACGGGATATCTCACACATGCCACTCATTACAACAAAAAGAAATTCCCGGAACTTTATTATACCTATTGGGCAATGACCGGTTTACTGATAGCGGTATTTACCTTTTTCGGAATCCACACCATACTTTGGATTCCTCGTTCAATAAGAGAACGAAGAAAAAACAAAAAAGCCGGTATTAAGACAAGCGGACGCATTAAATATGTAAAACGATTCGAGAAAGCTCAAATCATCACACACCTTTTTGTTATAATAAGCTTTTTATCATTGGCCGTTACCGGAATGATTCTAAAATTCGCACACACCGAATGGGCGCAAACCATTGTTAAAATATTCGGAAGTGTGGAAGGCGCCGGTGTTATCCACAGAATTGGAGCAACTATTACGTTTGGCTATTTTATTTACCATATCATACATCTAATACAATTACGAAAACGAAAAGGCTTGAGTTTTAAATCATTTTTCTTTGGAAAAGACTCGCTGGTACCCACCGGAAAAGATTTCAAAGATTTTTGGGCTACCATAAAATGGTTTGTAGGCGCAGGACCGAAACCGGCTTACGGACGCTGGACTTATTGGGAAAAATTTGATTATATGGCCGTATTTTGGGGTGTTGCCGTTATTGGTTTCACGGGCTTAATGCTTTGGTTTCCGGAATTTTTCTCTTTGTTTTTGCCCGGCAAGTTCATCAACATTGCTCAAATCATACACAGCGATGAAGCACTTATGGCCGTAGGTTTTATCTTTACCGTGCATTTTTTCAATACCCATTTGCGTCCCGATGCGTTCCCAATGGATACTGTAATTTTTACGGGACACATGCCTTTGGAAAAATTCAAAGAAGAACGTCCGGAAGAATATAAAGAGCTTAAAGAATCCGGAAAATTAGAAGAACTAACAGAAGAAAAAGAGTTTTCAAAACTCAGGATGCAAGTTATTCGTGCAGCAGGCTTTACTTTTGTAGCCATTGGGCTTATAACCGTAGCGCTAATAGTTTGGTCGTTGATTGCATTGTAAAAACTCCTAATAACATTTAACTTAAAAGCCCGAAACATAATTGTTCGGGCTTTTTAATTAGCTAATTATTCTAAAAACTACTTCAAATGTTTTTCCAACTCTTGTTTAAGCCTCCGCCCTCGGAGGTTGGTGGCTACAATAATACCGTCGCCGTCAATTAAGAAATTACTTGGTATGCCGCGCACACTATACTTAGCTGCTCCTTCAGAGTTCCACCCTTTAAGGTCGCTTACATGGTATGGCCATTTTAAGTTATCATCTTCAATGGCTTTTACCCAAGACGCTTTGTTATTATCAAGCGAAACTCCATAAACAGTAAAACCGGAACCATTCTTAAATTCTTTATCTTTAAATTCGTCATAATTAGCAACTACGTGAGGATTTTCACGGCGGCACGGGCCACACCAGGCTGCCCAAAAATCAATCAATACATATTTGCCCTGCAAAGAAGGTAAAGCGATAGAGTCACCGTCAGGCGAAAGATATTCAAGCTCGGGAGCTTTGTCTCCAATTTCAATACCTACTTTTGGCGTATCCTCAGTATTCTGAGTGGTTTTAACTTGTCCTTTCTGCGCCGAGAGCGACAACACAAAGAAAAGAGCTGCAATTGTTACAAATATTCGTTTCATAAAATAAAGTTTATGGGCTTTATTACCAAAAAGAGACAATAGTACCCGATTTAAAAAATTGTTTCTAATTTTGAGTGCTGAATATATAACTCAAAATTAAATAAAAGATTATGCAGTCTTTTATTTTTTTACCATTAAGTTTTAAAGCAGGCCGACAATAAAAAAGGCCGACATGTATTTGTCGGCCTTTTTACGATTTCTTAAAGCAATTACTTGAGTTCTGATTCCTCAACTAAGACTTTATAAAAGTATCCGTATCCGAAATCTTTATCCAGTACTACAGTTCCTTCAAAGATAACGGTATCTCCTTCTTCTACAGCCTCTAAAGTTGTGAGCGTTAGGTCAAAATCACCGTCATGCTCCGTTCCGTCTTGCAAATGCACCCAATTACGATCCATAATGGCCGGACTGAATTTAGTAACTACACCGCTTACTTTTACCGGTTTTCCGTCATATTTATCTTTATTTTTGTATAACTCTTCGATAGTTATCGCACCTTCAGGGGTTGCTACGGTTATTTCCTGTTTTACGGCTTGGTGTTTACCGCTTTGCTCGGTAACGGCTTTTTCAGTATCATGAGGATTTCCCATTCCGTGAGGGCTTTCCATACCGTGCGGCGAATCACCATGGGCATGTTCTTGATTCTCTGAAATCGGCTTGGTAGAAATATTGTCCACAAATAATATATTATCAAAAGTGCGTTCGAGCTCTTTGCTTTCAAAATTCTCCATAACCATGGCACCTGCGTAGTAATATTCATCGCCTACATTGGCATCCGTTTTTGACACAGCCATCCATTTCTCTTCTCCGGCTTCATCTATTTTCAGGTAGGTGTAGTTTGAGCTTTGAATCACCTCTTTTACGGTTACCGGACTTTGTTGGTCAGCTTCTCCTGATTCGGAACCGTTCTCTGAGCCGCAGGCTGCAAAAAGAAAAAGAATAGCTATTGCGTAAATTAAATTTTTGTACATAGTTTTCTGTTATTTTAAATTATTAAATATTTGCATATCAAAATACAAAAATAACAACTATTCTTTTTTTCAATGCAAATTTTATAATTTCTGCAATGTTTTTTAAAACAAATAAAAATAAAAACACACAATAAAATGTATTTTCATCGGCCATGCTTTCAAAATGACAGGCGGTAGAAACTGAAAATAAAGAATTTAGCATCCGTAATTATCAATAAAGACCTAAGTGCTTTAAAATTCACTTCTTAAAAAAAAATCAAGACAAGGTCTTTCATTAAAATATCTTTAAATCTTAATTATTTTCTGCTATTTTTGCAGAAAAATTTTTATTTATGAAAACGATATACAACTTTTTAGCATCTAAAAAATTAACCCTCATTTTGTTGTTGGCCTTATCCGTTGCAACCGGAATAGCAACTTTTGTGGAAGAGGCACACGATACCGAAACCGCTAAAACTTTAATCTACAGCGCAAGGTGGTTTGAAATTCTTCTGGCTCTTACGGTATTGAATCTCGTACTGGTACTGTACGAATTCGGAATAGGAATAAAAAACAGACCGGGCATATTCATTTTACACATTGCTTTTATAGTAATGCTTATCGGAGCAGCACTAACACGCTATGTAGGTTACGAAGGCGTAATGCATATTCGTGAAGGGAGTCAATCGAACGAAATTCATACCTACTCGGCATTTTTCAAAGCCAAACATACAGAAAACGGAGACAGTACAATAAAAGAAGAAGGAATAACCATTGCCAAGTTGGAAACATCACCTTTTTCATTTAACATCCCAACCAAATCCGGAGATTTAAAAATCAGATATAAAGCATATATCCCGCGAGCAAGCAAAACCATACGCCAAGTAAGTGAAGGAGGTAAAGAATATCTGGAAATATACACGGCAGGAAGAAGCCGCGGCAATACAAATTTCATATCGCCGGGCGAAAGCCTTAGTATGGATGAAACGAGCTTTTCATTTGAACCGCAAAACGAGATAAACCAAGCCGGTATTGTTGTGAAAAAAGAAGGAAAAGGCTTTAATATCCGCTCGAGCGAAAGAATCATACGTTCGACTCCCCAAGGACAAGTAATTGATACACTTAAGATTGATTCCGTCTATGTTTTGGAAAAAGATATTGTATATAATTTACCGTCTCAAATGTTTGTTTACACCAATTATTATACAAGCGGAATCATTGAATACACATCACAAAACACTGACCGAAGCCTAAAAGACATAATTGTGGTTGCGGCAGAACTTCAGGGGCAAACTAAGGATTTATATGTACCGGGAGGCAGTAATTATACAGCCGAGTACGATACATATTCAGTCAACAGCACAGAAATTGACTTAGCCTACGGAATAAAAACAATTGAATTGCCTTTTGCTCTTCAATTAAACGATTTCATACTGGAACGCTACCCCGGCTCCAAAAGCCCGAAATCTTATGAAAGTCAAGTAACATTAATAGACAAACGAAACGGAACAAAAGAAAAACACAGAATATATATGAATAATGTATTGGATTATGACGGCTATCGTTTTTTTCAATCGTCTTATGACCAAGATGAGAAAGGTACGATTCTGTCAGTCAGTTATGATTTTTGGGGTAAATGGGTAACTTATATCAGCTACTTCCTTTTATTTTTAGGATTTTTGATACCCTTCTTTAAGAAAAAGTCGCGCTTCAACCTGCTGCGCAAGCGAATAAAAGAAATCAGAGCCGCTCGAAAAGCGCTCATGATTAGCCTGCTCATCGCAATTGGCTCGCTTGGCAGTGCTCAGGCACAAAATCCGACTGCTACGGTAGATAAAGCGCATTTAAGCAAATTTGAAGAGACCATTGTTCAATCATTCGGCGGAAGATTTGAGCCGGTTCATACGCTTGCTGTGGATGTATTGCATAAGGTTTCAAAAACACACACGATTAGTACTCCCGAAAAGGGGAAATTAAGCCCTATGGAAGCCTTTACAGATATGATGCTCAATCCGCAATACTGGCAAAGTCAAGCCATTGTAAACATATCCAATGAAGCCATTCGGCAGATAGTAGGCATTAGCGGAGAATATGCAAGCTTTAATCAGTTTTTTGATGCTCGCGGACATTTCAAATTAGGCCAACAATCTGAAGAAGCTTTCAGAAAAAGCCCGGCAGAACAATCAAAATTCGATAAAGAAGTAATGAAAGTTAACGAACAACTCAACATACTCTCCATGGCCTTTAACGGAGATATGTTACGCATATTCCCCGGCGAGAAACTGGAAAATTTCAAATGGATTGCTCCTACCGATTCTTTGGCCTACCGCCCGATAACCGGAAAGCTCTCCGTAATTAATGAAGACCTTCAGATACAGCCATTTACATTTAACAACTTGTTCGTTCACTACATCAATGCTTTACGCAACGGCGTGATGACTAATGACTACTCTCGAGCCGACCGTATTTTGTCGTACATTAAATCCATTCAACGGCAAAGCACGGCTGCCCATATACTGCCCTCGGAAACAAAATTAAAAATGGAGGTACATTACAACAATGCCCGCATATTTGTAGTGCTGAAATACCTGTATATGATACTGAGTGTGGTTCTGCTTTTACTCACTTTTACCGAAAACTTAAAGGCAAAGCACTCGCCCAAACTCAGCTTGCTCACAAACATTCTGTTTGGTGTATTGGCAGCGGCCTTTCTATATCACACCTACGGCATGGGACTCAGATGGTACATTGCCGGGCACGCACCTTGGTCCAACGGATACGAATCCTTAATATTAGTAGCTTGGGGCGGCTTGCTGGCCGGATTTATTTTTATGAAATACTCACGTATTACTCTTGCAGCAACGGCCTTATTAGCATTTTTTGTCTTGCTTACGGCCGGTTTCAGCACTTACGATCCGAAAATGACACCACTGGTACCCGTTCTGGATTCTTATTGGTTAATCATTCACGTAGCGGCTATGGTTGTGAGTTACGGTTTTCTGGGTATAGGTTTTATTCTCGGAATTATAAATCTGTTTATTTATCTCTTCAAGAAAGAACATAATAAAACACGCATAAACCTCACCATAAAAGAGCTGACTAATATTAATGAACTAAATCTGCAAATCGGACTGTTTTTGGCCGTAGCCGGAACTTTTCTCGGTGCCATTTGGGCCAATGAATCTTGGGGCCGATACTGGGGATGGGATGCCAAAGAAACCTGGGCATTAATCATTCTGCTTGTTTATGCCATAGTTATCCACATGCGGCATTTACCCAAATTCAATGATGCGCTGGTATTTAATATTGCATCGGTTATTGGTTTTGCCAGTGTAATGATGACTTTCTTTGGCGTAAACTATTATCTTACAAAAGGAATGCACAGCTATGCAGCCGGTGACAAAACAGTCTTCCCGCTTTACGCATGGTTTATTATTATCGGTGTTTTGGCACTGATAACAGCTGCCATAGTCAAAGAAAAATATATTTTGAAAGATGAAAAAATAAAAACCAAGTAGCAGAAAGCTGACTCGAGAAATTATAAATGCCGTCCGAAATCAAATGCTCGGACGGCATTTTTAGCATCGGTTCCGACAGGTTTTTATTCTGATTTTTTTCGTATTTTAGTATCGATAATGCCTTAAATCCGGAAGATGTGACATGTCTGATTGAAGTACAAACAGGTGGGGACACCTGTTTGGGTGAGATTTGCTTCAATCGGTGTCCTCACCGGCAGCACGCAGAAAAAGACATTCGGAATTAATGTAATGAACGAAAAACTAATGAAAGAGTCAGTTAGGTGTAGTTGAAATCTTAAAATTAAACCAATGAAAACACAATTAATTTCTTTAATTCTTTTAGTCGTCTTGTCCCATTCTTTATCGGCGCAGCGTATTGGTTATCAGGAAATTGATCCCGACAATGTGAGTACATGGCGAGCAGATTCGCCTGAAGCTTATCAGGGCGTCTATCATTTTGGCGAATCGGAAACGGAATGGGAGCTTAGCTTAATATTTGCCGAAGGACAATGCTACGGGCAAATATCATCCGGCAATTGGAATGCCGAAGGCAATTGGGTTGTAAATTACACCAATCTGAAAAATACCGAACTGCAAGACAATTGGCTGTTTTCCGACCAAATTAACGGCGAATTTGTGATGTATTACAATGAAAGTGTTCTTATGAAAGGCTTTAAACTTGACAATTCGAATGACGACCCGGGCGGCAAGGGCTTATATGAAATCGGTTTACAGCATTATCCGATTGAACAATATTTCGACGGCCGGTTTATTCAAGCTTCTTTAAGAGCGTTAAAGCCTGAAGAATTACAAAAAATGTCAGCTTACGAATTAAAAATAATGCGCAATGAAATATATGCCCGCTACGGATACCGCTTTATTCCGGGCGGCGCTATGGACAAATATTTTTCCGATCAAACATGGTATCGCGCAAAGCATGATGATGTAAGTTCATTTCTTAGCGATTTGGAAATAAAAAATATTCGCATAATTCAGAAAGCCGAAAGGGAGAAATGACTTTGACAGAACTAACTGATTGCCGGCTAACTTTCCAACATTACCCATAGCCGTTTAAATCGCCGGGAGCATTGAAATTTTCAAAAGTATAATTAGTATCCACATAGGCCGTGCGAATTTGCTTCAAAAAATTCTGAACTTTAAAATCTCCCTTTTCTATCTGTTCAACAATAACAGGCAGTACCTCTTTGCTGTAGCAAGCGGTAAGAGGTTCAATTTTTCCCTTAGGATTACGCGGTACAGCAGCATCAAAGCCGTCTATTTTGTTTAACAGAAGATGAAAAAGCTCCTTAGTAAGAAAAGGATTGTCGCAAGGTGCAATCAAATTCAATTTGTTGCCCGAAAGCCTGAGTGAAGCTTCAATTCCGCCCAAGGGCCCAACATTTTTATAATTATCGGCAACAATAGGGAAATTCAGTTTCTTATAATCTTCATTATTTGTACTGATAATTATTTCATCAGCCAATTCGTGCATAAGCTCCGTTGCATAATTAATGAGCAGCTTACCTCTAAATCGAATTAACGCTTTATCCCTTCCCATTCGGCTGCTTTTACCGCCTGAAAGTATGATTCCGCTTATCTGTTTTCCGTCGAACATAGCGCTGAACTTTTTTTTCAAATTTAATATATTATTGATGCAAAGAAAGAAGCCTGCAAGCAAAAAGTTGCAGGCTCTGAATTATGTTAGAATATTTGCGAATGCGCTCCGCTTACAATCTGTCATTCAACTACATGCGTACTCGAATGTTAAAGCCAAACATAATTTCACCTTCGGTAAAATCATTTTTATTAAACAAAAAGTTTTGCTGCGGGATAATTTCTCTGAAAGGAGAGGCATATATTTGGAATACGTGAGTCATGGTTACCAATTCTACTCCGAGAGCCAAATTGGGTTTGGGTTCAAAAGCTTCTGTATATTCAGTCATCCCCTCAATATTAAAAGGATGTCCGTATTCGGCAATTACGGCAATATCATTGTACACTTTTGCACGCCCGCCAAAAGTAAGGCTAATGTTATCGTGATTGATGAGTGAATCAGCTGCATTTACATGGCTGAATGCCGGAGCTAACAGAAAAGAAATCTTATCGTTAACTCTGTGAGTAATGATTAGCTGTCCAAAATAAGATAAACGGTTAGTGAACGCATAATCTTTACCGAAAGCTGCTTCATCGCGAGCGTCAATTGCCATGTTACCGTATAATGTAACACCTACGGGCATGGAGTAAGATTCGGTTTGTTTAAGTGCCTGCCATTTAGCTTGGAAAGATTGCAATTTATTATTTTTTTCGGTACCGAAACCGACCATGATATCATCGGTAATTCCGTAATCAATTCCCAAATAGATATTTGAAGGTGCATATAAACCAAAGAGATCGGAAACTTCCTCAATTTTACCGAAACGGTGCTGAATCATGTACTCCCATGAGCCCTTATAGGCCGTTTCATTGGTTCTGGTATCAATAAGCATTCCGCCTGAAAACGGGGCTATTACCGGAAAATCATTGTCTTGAGCAAAGATATTGGCATCTGCAAAAAAAGCAAATATAATAGCTGTCAGAAATATTTTTTTTAACATAGTGTTGTCTTTAAAATAATTAATATTTGAATGGATTATTTAGATAGATACAAAACAGGAGGTTTATTGGGGTCTGTCTTGCCGCACGACAATTAAAGTCGGTTATTCCTCTGCTCCGCCTTCTATCCAGGCTTTAATAAGCCCCAATTCCTGCGATGTAACAAAACTGTTGTGGCTGCCTTCGTTAAGTTTTATCAACAGGTAGCTGTCATCAGCATTTTCGGTATCAATATACGGCACGCCGTCACCGGAGCTTCCGTCTATAAGGGTTTGATAGCTGTTTCCTTCTAAGTTCAAACCGCCGGCATTTCCGTGGCAAGATGTGCAATTATCCGTAATAATGCTTTCAATATTTTCGGCATAACTCAGGCCGTCTTCCGGAATTACTACGTCTTCCTGTTCAATCATTTTGTATTCGCAAGAAGCCGTAAAAAGCAAGGCTGCCAATACATAAAAAACGTGTTTAAATTTCATAGGTATAAAAGTTTATCTGTGATTAAATAAAATATTTTCAGTATTAAACATATCGGAACTACTTCTATTTCCAATTTTAAAGTCCGACACAAAAATATCAATTTCTTTTAGGGTAATCAAGAAAGAATAAGAATTATAAACTGATTTTATCGCATCAAAAAATTGATATATATCAATTTCAGTAGATTCGTATTGTTTACAATATGGTTTTTTCAATTCCTTTCTCAAAAAAAAGGAAGCTGCAAAGCCACTATGCTTATGCAACTTCCTCTAACTGTCAATTAATTATAATTGTTTATTTTGCTTGCATTGCTTCAATTGTATTATCAAGAAGCGCATTGATGTAGGAAGGATGATGCATCCCGCCGCTGCGATCTTCTTTAATACCGATATAATTGAAGTATGCTTGTGCCTCTACCAAGGTATATGTACCGGGTATCACATGGTATTCTGCATCAACAACACCGGCATCAAGTAATAAGCCTGCTAATACGTCTAATTTATTATTTACATTAGCCTGTACGCCTTCAAACTCTGTAAAGTTAGCATCCGAATGACAGCCGACACTGTTACATGTATTTAAACTTGCGTTAAACGAATGTCCGCCTTGGTTATAGTCGGCATCATACTCGCCCATGTGGCAACCGGTACAACTTACCGCACCATGAGTGTGTGCACCATCCGGATAATTAACCGAGCCTGCAACTTCGGCAAAGCCTACACCGGCCATTAAGTTAGCTTGCGGGCCATGATGAGGCCCCCAGTGTGTGCTGGTTATTTCAAAATTCCCGCTGCCGTCAGCAACCGGACCGGCTGTTCTTGTTTGGTGACAGAATGCACATAAATTGGCATCGCCAAAATCATATGTAACAGTTTCATTGTAAATAAAAGCGATGGGTTCTGTTATTCTGAAACCGTAATCCGTAGAGTCAAAATTGGTATGTAGTCCGTGGCAAGTTCCGCAATTCCATGCAGAGGGAGCACTGATATCACCGGAAACTTCACCATTGGTTGTGTACTCTACAAAACCTTCGTGTGAATGGCATTCGGCACAATCGGCGCGTGCGCCGGCATAAGCTACGGCAGCATCACCGGAATAATGCTGTGATGTGTTAAATTCAGCTTGAATGACAGCAATTTGAGTTGATTCGTGGCACTCAAGACAAGATACAAGGGCATCATCTCCGTCAACACCGTCAACACCGTCTTCACCGGCAGGTCCGGCGGGTCCTTCTTTTGTACAGCTCGTTACCATAAAAAGCATAAAAGCCATAGCAATTAATCCTAAAAAGGAAATCCGTTGAAATTTTCTCATAACCATATAGTTTTTGTTTATTAATAGAATGCTTTTTTGTTAAAGACCCCTATATGGGATGCAAAAAACAATAATGTAAAAATATAAAAGATTTAGATGAAAACATCTTATTTAAAATGTTGTCCGGCTGTTAGAAAGTTAATATATATCAATTTTTTAATTGACATTATCAGAGACAAGATGTCAGATATAAGATATAAGACAATTTTGCTTTCGGGCTGCGAGAGCAGGAGTTTATATCATTTTTGTAAGTTTGTCCGGGGAGAAAACAAGCGGAAAACCGTCTTTCGGCTGAATTTGACCTGCCGGCGTCTCTTGACCCGGCAGCGTCTGATACACTTTGAACGAAAAAATTATAAATATTAATTATCCACTAATTCAATACTTTTTGTCTGCACCCAATCAACGTATAAAAGTCCAAACAGACGTTTTGAAGACCGGGATTATCAGCTTTTCATTAATAACAATCACTTTTTATCGACAGATTGAATACTGAAAAACTTAAGTTTTAAAAAACCGCTTCCACTATTTTTGCAATATTATCGGATTCGCCGAGTGAGTAATAATGTAAAGCGGGAACACCAAAATCTTTTAATTCCTTCGACTGCATAACGGTCCATTCTATTCCGGCCTGTCGGGCGGCTGCATTGTTTTTGCATGCGGCAATTTCTTTAACCAGGTCTTGAGGAATATCAATATTAAAGGTCTGTGGCAATAATTGCATATCTTTTATTCGGCTTATCGGTTTTAGGCCGGGGACTATGGGCACATCAATACCGACGGCTCTGCAGCGTTTTACAAAATCGAAATATTTTTGATTATCAAAAAACATTTGCGTAACAATGTACTCAGCTCCGGCTTCTATTTTCTTTTTAAGGAAATACAAATCGTATTCCATATTAGGAGCTTCGAAATGCTTTTCGGGATAACCGGCTACCCCTACCGAAAAGTCGGTTTTAAAAGGGCTTTTTATATCTCGATCCGTAAACTCACCTTTATTCATGGCAGCTATTTGCTCTACCAAATCTGTGGTATGCGCATGCCCGTTTTCTTTTGGTACAAAAAGCCTTTTACCTTTAGGCGGATCACCGCGGAGTGCCAATAAATTATTAATACCCAGAAAATTGAGGTCAATCAATGCTTCTTCGGTTTCCTGCACGGAAAAGCCGCCGCAAATCACATGCGGCACTACCGTAATATCAAACCTATTATGAAGTGCCGAGGCTATGGCTACCGTACCGGGGCGTTTTTGCACCATTTGCTTTTCCAAAAGGCCGTCCGCTCGTTTTTTATATACGGCTTCTTCCTGGTGGTAAGTTACATTAATATATGAAGGCTGATACTTGAGCAAGGGTTCGGTTGCTCCGTAAAGTTCTTCAATATGATGTCCCTTTATAGGCGGTAATAACTCAAAAGTAAACAAAGGACTTGAGGCGTTTCTTAATTCTTGTGCTACATTCATCGATTTCTCAAATTCAATTTATGATTTCAAATGTTTGGCAATATAAGGCTTTACAAAAAACCGGCAAAACATTATTCAAAATTATAAAAAAAGGCAAAATTCTCTTGGGAAGAACCATAAGCTATTAAAACGTTTTCATGGTTTCGGTAAAGGTGACGAATGTTGCTGTTGTTATAAAAAAGTGTATATTCTTCAAAATTTTGAGTTTCCATGATACCGTAACCGGGAATTAGCAAAAAGTACCGGTTATTAATATGCTGTATTGATTTTGACATGGACGTATGAAATTCAGGTCGAACATTATGCATGTTCTGCCAAGTTTCACCGTAATCCTTCGATTTATAAACCGTAATCCCCTCATCCTGATTAATCAGAATAAAATCGCC
Source organism: uncultured Bacteroidaceae bacterium (assembly GCA_964472505.1). Classification (GTDB taxonomy): domain Bacteria; phylum Bacteroidota; class Bacteroidia; order Bacteroidales; family JAADGE01; genus JAYEIA01. The sequence goes on from CAYYQW010000002.1 coordinate 56,924, forward strand.
GGCAGCCGTGATATAAAACTTTAGTGCTAATTCAGGAGCATCGGTAGGCTGCCAAGATATATCATCGACTCCTGATTTATAAAAACGGCCGAAATTGCTCAACATAAACAGACTGTCGTCAGAAACCCGATAAATATCCCGAGCAAACTCGTTGTTTGCCAAACCATCGGATACATCTTCCCAACTTTGCCCTTTATCATTGGAAACAAAAAATGCTCGGTCATCGGAATAGCAACCCGCCCACAAAGTGCCGTCTCCACTTGTATTCAAACGATAAGCCGAATTGAGGTTTGCTAAAGGTTGCTCGCAGATTTCCCAAGAATTCCCTCGGTCTTGACTGATGCATATACCACCTGATGCGCCGGCAGAAAAATAATCCCCTTCGTCTGTCATCAGCAATTGGGTCGGGCATTGATCGTCTGGGGAGGGCATAAAATAAGCCCAGTTATAGTAATTATCCGTTTGCTTGTAAAAAAAGCATCCGGCTGCAAGTGTTGTTTTTTGTGTAAGGGTATCAAAAAGTACATCTTTGATAAAGGGTACCGTTGTAAGATGCATTGTATCCCACCGACCGGGAGCAAAGGCAGTTCCTCGGATGATCTGTTCAAAATGCTTTTCCCCTTTTTTATCGGTAATAACGGCCTTTAATTTCTGGATGCTGCTTTCCGTACCGGTTTGCATATAAGTTAGAGCGCGATTATTTTTCACCGGTACAAAATCCCGTGAAACACTGCCGCCGCCGGTTATTATCTCGAAATGCACGATGAAGTCTTCGGCTTTATAGTCAGCACCTTCCACAGTCATTACTACGCCCACGGAATCGGAAAAATAGTCCCCGGCTTTGGCCGTTTGATAATTGCCTGTTGTATTTACCGAAAGGGAACGTGTTATTTCTGTAAAAGGAGCTTCACCGGGCGCACAGGCAAGAAAAAACAAAAAACTAAACAGCAGAAAAAAAGAAGATATTCTCATAAGGCAACTAATTTTAGGAATTTTCGGTTATCTGTTTGCTTAAAAAGGAATAATTATCCCGGCATGCAAAGCCAAAGATTGCATTCTGTAATCGAAATCATCCGTATTTTTTGCAAGACTGATAAATGAATGCTCAAAAACGGTATTGATTTTAAATATTAAAGCATCGCTAAAAGCCAATTGAAAGCCGGTCTGGGCAATAAAACCGACATCGGCTTTTTTGAAAAACTTATGTTGGGCATCGTACAAATGATACTTATAATCAGCTACCGAGCTTGGAGATTCCAAAGTTTGGTATGCATAGCCGATAGTGCGAGCATCGGTGCGCAGGCCGCCGTATAATCCGGCTCCCGCATGAAAATGCGTAGGCTTGCTTCCACTTGCGCTGAGGATAAGAGGGACGTTTAAATAATCCAAATCGGTACACGCATCGACCCAAAAAGTATTTTCTGCCGGCTTATAAATATGGTATTGACTGCTGCTGTCGGTAATACCATAGGATTTTCGCTGAAACATAAGCGCCGTTTCAAAATACAAATTTCCCGATAAATTCACCTTTAAACCCGCGCCGCCGCTAAATCCTATTTTGGATTTATAATGTTGGCTTTGCTCACCGCTCAAACCGGCGTATATAATACCGGCTCGGTAGTCAAATACAAGATTCTTTTCGCCTGACTTATTTTCAGATGTTTCCGGTTTTTGGCTATTTCCGTCAAAAGTATAAGCCAAACCCATGAGAAACTCATAAGTTCCGTTTTGTCCCGGCATATTTCCCGTTTCTGTCAAACCTTCGGTATAGCGTAATTCTGTGCTGATACTAAAATTATCATTTAAAAAATATTCAGCCCCGTGCGACAAGCTAAAACCGGTGTCATCAACAGTCATAGACTCTGAACCGTGCTTTTCATTTCGGTCAAACACCCGAGCATAATATGAACCCGCTGAGAAAAAAAAACTTGGCTGATTAGAGAAGCTCAGTTTTACGGATGCAGGCAAGCGCAAAAAGTCATAATGATAAAAGACTTGATAAGGCATAACCGGCCAATAGGAGAAATGCATATAATCATAATCTGTTGCATATGGCTCATAGCAGTAATAAACCGACAAATAATCCAAGCCCGTTGTAAAAGCTATGGCATTATTAAATGCGTATTCGGCTCGCAGGCCTGTCACCGAGCCCGTTTTATGCGCCCACTTTCCGCTGTAGGTTTCGGTGTTTTGCAAATTGGAAATATTGATTCCGGAATTAAAATTCAGCTTAAAATTCTGTGAAAAGCCGGCACAGCTTGAGAGCAAAAAAACTGCTCCAATTAAAATATTTTTCATAATGAACGCATTTGGTTGGTTAATCTTATAAAAAAGTAACGCAATTGTTTTGAGTTTATTTTAATTCCCTAATGCTTAATTCTTGAAATCTTACTGTTTGATTATTACACACGCGCAGGCTCATGCGTTCCAAATCGCTCCAATACAGCCAATCCTCAACTTTTATACGATCCACAAAACGATTATTAAAATACATCTCAACTTTATCCTCCGTTTTTCGTATCTTAATCTCAAAGCTATTATTTTGAGACTCATTTTCTATGCTGCTTTCGATAAAATTACCCACATATTTATATTCGCTGTTTACAAACGTCAAAATTCGTGCTCTTGATGCATCTTTTACCTCAAAAACATGGTAATTCTCATCGTCCTTCATCAACATAAATCCGGCATAACCGGAATAATCAGCTCCTGCAAACCGAGCTTTAAGCGTAATTTCATAAGCTTCCATTGCAAGAAACTCTTCAGGAAGCCAGCCGGATGCCCAATAACAACCTTTATCAGAATTGACTGTAATCTGTAAACTACTGTCAACAAATTCTGCTTTTTTTATTATTTCTTTTTTCTCTGCCCAAGGCTCAATTTCTGTTTCAAAGGTATTTGCAAAAACAGTGTCTCGGGTATCGATGTTTAATATTCTCAGATTATCAAAAGCAACTTTTTGTGTTCCGCCAACAGCCAATGAATATTTTAAGAGTCTAATATTGGGCAAATCCCCTTTCGCAACCACGGTATCGTTAATAATAAACTCAAATTCATTAGCTGTCACTTTGAGCATAAGCTTATTGGTTACATTGTCTCCGGTCTTAACAGCATCATGGTATGCCCAATCCGGATTATCTTGCCAATCGCCGCCAATTGAAAACCCGTAACGAAATTTACCGGTTGCTCTTATAAAAAAATATCCGAAACTGCGGGAATCTTTTCCCAAATAAAAACCAAAACTTTGATTTTGCCCGGAAATTTTTTGCGCATCCGCTTCAATGCTGAAATTCTCGGGAAAATCAATCAAATGATCGATGTATTCCAAATATTCTGCATCTTTCTTGACATCCAAAACAAATTTTCCGTCTTCAATATATTGTGCTGTTCCGTAGCTGTCGGTAAAACTCCAGGGAGCATTCGGATTGCTGAAATCCTCTATATAAACAACCGGCTCTCGCATATATTTAAAAAGTAGAATTACAACAATAATCAAAATCAAACTTATGCCCGTAATTATCCAAAATAACCGTTTACGCTTTTTCTTTAAGTCTTTCTCTACATCCGCCTTCACTTCGCGGTATATTTTTTCCACTTCTTCATCTGCAAGTGAAGTAAGCTCCGCCAATGCCTCTTTGGTAGCGCTGTGATAAGATTTTCTTTCAAGCTCTTTGTCTTTTTCCAGCACCTTTTGTTTCAGAAGCTCAAGAATCTGCTCATCCTTTTTATAACCCATAATTCTTATGTTTTTATAGCTATAAAAATAATAATAAAACTTGGATTTACATGTTTGCTATACCAAATTTTCTCCCAATAATTTACCGGCCTCATCAGAACTTATATCCATACGCCGAGCATAATCCGCAGCTTGGTCTTCCTGCACCTTTTCTACTTTAAAGTACTTGCTTTCCGGATGATTAAAATACCAACCGGAAACAGAGGCGGCCGGTTTCATCGCATAAGTTTCCGTAAGCTCTAAATGAGTCTTTTCCTGAGCTTTCAAAAGCTCAAAAATCAGTGCTTTATCTCTGTGAACCGGACAAGCCGGATATCCGGCAGCCGGGCGTATGCCCTGAAAAGCTGTTGCTTCTTTGAAATCCAAAAAGTTTTCGTAAACCATTTGGTGCAGTACCTCGGCAAAAGCTTCGGCCAGTCGATCGGCCAAAACACGCAGCAGCAAAGCGCTGTAATCATCATTATTAGTTTTAAACAGCTGCTCGGCCTTATCGGCTCCCACACCGGCCGTTACGGCAAAACAACCGAGATAATCTTTCTTTCCTGAGCTTACGGGGGCAATAAAATCCGACAAACACAAATTGGGGTCTCCCGATTTTTTCTTTTGCTGATTTCTCAAAAATGAAAACCGTTTAAGCTCTCGCGTACGACTCTCATCCGTATAAACCGTTACATCATCGCCTTCGGAATTAGCCGGAAAAAAGCCCCAAACGGCCTGTGCTTTCAACAGTTTTTTATCAATAATCTCATCTAACAGTTTTTGTGCATCGTCGAAAAGTGTTTTGGCTTGCTCTCCTTTTTCCGGATGATTGAAAATATCCGGGTATTTTCCCGTTATTTTCCAACTGTAAAAGAAAAATGTCCAATCAATGTATTCTCGCAAAACGCTCAAATCAAAATCGTCGATTCGCTGTATGCCAATTCTTTCGGGAACGGGAATAATAAGATTGTCCCAATCGCTGTGTAATTTATTTTGTCGAGCATCCGGCAATGAAATATAAGTTTTCTTTTTCTGAGAATTCAAATGTTTCTTGCGCAAATCGGCATAACGCGTTATAATTTCACCTTTAAAAGCTCCGTTTGTTTTATCGTTCAACAACTTGCTGATAACGCCGGTACTTCTCGAAGCATCTTTCACGTGCACTACGGTATGTGAATATTTTTCGGAAATTTTTACCGCCGTATGAATTTCGGAAGTTGTGGCGCCGCCAATCAATAAGGGCATTGTAAATTTACGCTTCTCCATGGCTTCGGCCAATGCGGACATTTCAGCCAGTGAGGGGGTTATCAAACCGCTGACACCTATTATATCAGCCCCGTGTTTTTCGGCGGCATTTAGAATATCGTCATTGGAAACCATTACGCCCAAATCAATCACCTCAAAATTATTGCACTCCAAAACCAAGCCCACTATATTCTTACCAATGTCGTGCACATCACCTTTTACGGTAGCCAGCAGAACTTTTCCGGCTGAACTGCTGCCGCCTGTTTCTGCTATTTCTTCTTTTATGTAGGGTTCCAAAACGGCCACGGCTTTTTTCATTACCCGCGCACTTTTTATTACCTGCGGCAAAAACATTTTTCCGCTGCCGAACAAATCACCCACGGTATTCATGCCGTCCATCAAAGGCCCTTCAATCACTTTAAGGGCACTGTTTAATGTCTCACGAGCCTCCAAAGCATCTTCTTCCACATAATCGGTAATACCTTTAATTAAAGATTTGGTCAGGCGCTCGCTTACGTCAATTGCTTTCCTGTCGGTTTGTGTTTCAGGTATTGATGATTCTTCTTCCGTATTTTGAGCAAATTCAAGCATGCGCTCGGCAGCATCCTTACGGCGGTTTAGCACCAAGTCTTCTGAAAGCTCAAGCAAAGTTTTGGGAATATCATCATAAACCTGCAAATGCGCCGGATTCACAATACCCATATCCATGCCGGCTTTTACAGCATGATACAAAAAAACCGAATGCATGGCCTTACGCACCGTATTATTTCCGCGAAAAGCAAATGATAAGTTACTTACGCCGCCGCTGACTTTAGCATGCGGCAAATTATCTTTTATCCAACTTACGGTATTTATAAAATCAAGGCCATAATTACTATGCTCTTCCATACCGGTGCCAATAGCCAATATATTCGGGTCGAAAATAATATCTTCCGGCGGAAAATTGTTTTTAACCAATAAATCATAAGAGCGTTTGCAAATTTCTATGCGCCGCTCATAATTATCGGCTTGTCCTGTTTCGTCGAAAGCCATAACAATGGCAGCAGCGCCAAAGCGCCTAATGTATTGAGCTCTGCGTATAAGTTCGTCTTCGCCTTCTTTTAAAGAAATTGAATTTACAATGGCTTTTCCCTGCACCCATTGCAAGCCGGCTTTTATCACTTCCCAATCGGAAGAATCTATTACAAAAGGTACTCTTGATACATCGGGTTCGGTGGCCAAGTGCTTTAGAAAATGCTCCATTGACCCTACGGAGTCCAGCATGGCTTCATCCATACAAATATCAATGGCCTGTGCGCCACTTTCAATTTGCTGACGAGCAACGGCTACAGCCTCATCAAATTTTTCTTCTTTAATAAGCCGAGCAAATTTTCGCGAACCCATAACGTTGGTACGCTCACCTATGTTCACAAAATTTATGTCGGGGCTTATGGTCAGGGTTTCCAAACCGCTGAGGCGTGTTTGAGTTTCTATTTTTTGAAGCTTGCGCGGAACGGTTGTTTTTGCCGCATGCGCAAAAGCCTCAATATGCTTGGGAGTGGTACCGCAACATCCGCCGAGAATATTAACGCAGGCCGGTTCTAAAAAGCGTTTAATTTCTTCACCCATTATCTCAGGTGTTTGGTCGTATTCGCCCAACTGATTGGGGAAACCGGCATTGGGATATACACTTACGTAAGCGTCGGTAAGTTGAGCCAAGCGTTGTGCATGAGGCAGCATATCTTCGGCACCGGTGGAACAGTTAAGGCCTACGGCCAAAGGTTTTATAAAAGACAAAGAAACGGCAAATGCTTCCAGAGTTTGTCCGGAGAGCGTACGCCCGGCTGAGTCAACCAAAGTACCGGAGATTATCACCGGAATATCTTTTCCGCTTTCTTCGGCATATTCCTGCAAAGCATACAAAGCGGCTTTGGCATTTAGGGTATCAAATACAGTTTCGATATTCAGTAAATCTACGCCGCCGTCGGCAAGTCCCTTAATCTGTTGCTTATAGGCATCGCCCATTTCCATAAAGCTTACATCGCGGTAAGCCGGGCTGTTCACATCCGGCGACATGGACAATGTTTTGTTGGTAGGCCCAACCGAGCCGGTTACAAAACGTTGTTGTGCCTCCGGATTAGCTTTCATAAAATCTTCTGTCGCTTTACGTGCCAATTTAGCAGATTCCAAATTTAATTCATAAGTTAAATCGGACAGCTCGTAATCAGCTTGCGAAATGGTATTAGCGTTAAAAGTATTGGTTTCGATAATATCGGCACCGGCTTCCAAATAGCGTTTATGGATTTCATATATCACATCGGGGCGTGTTATGCTTAACAGGTCGTTATTGCCCTGAAGCTGACCGGGATGTTCTTTAAAACGCTCCCCTCTAAAATCTTCTTCCGTAAGTTGGTATTCCTGAATAACGGTTCCCATGGCGCCGTCGAGCACCATTACTCGTGTATCGAGAATTTTCTTTATAGCGTTTGATTTGCTCATAGTTTTGAATTCTTAAATAAATAAAGCGGAAAGATATACATAATCGAAAGAATCAACAAACCCATGACTCGGTTTGCAAATAAAACAGGCTAAATATTATTTTGAGGCGCTGAATGTTATTAAGTCCTATTTTTTTAAGCAGATACTCGTATTTCTGAATTTAACTGCATCTATGTATATTATCGTATTAGTGCATTGGCCGGTATAATTTAACCGGGCAATATATAGCCGCTAATGCACGAATAATAACTATAAGCAGTCAGATATTTATTAGTGCATTCGTGGTAAGTTTTCAATATTGATGAATCCGGAACGAATGCACTAATGCCGATAGTTTTTGTTGTAGTTGTAGCTTATCTGTGAAATAAGGCGGATTACTAATGGAACTCAACAGCTCAAAATAATATTTTGCCATAAAACACCTTCATGGGTTTGTTTCTGTCATTTTATTTTAACCACAATATCGTTTAAGATTCGTGTGTTGCCGTCGGGGCCTTTGGCGTGAATATTTTCAAAAATCAATCGCTCGCCGGATTGTAATTTTTTTATGGCAGATTGCTGCTCTTTTGAGAAAAATGCGGAACTCGATTCATATGTTTTTTCATCGATGAGAAGCGAGAAATCACTAATTTCAAAATTAAATTTTGGATATTCCGTTAAAAGATCTATTCCTTCAAGCGCCAATAATTCATCAACGCTAAACAGTCCGCCTTTACGATTTTGATTATCGCCGAGCACGGCTTTAGGCTTGGGAAGATCGCGCAATTCAAGCTTATATTTGCCTATTATTCGGTCTTCATGCACAAGCCTTATTTCGGCTTCATCTTGCGAAGTTTCGGCGGGTATTTTCAGAACGGACTTGCAAGCTTCTTTGGAAGAAGACCAACTCCCCACATCGGTTAAAACGGAAATCTCGTTACAGGGAATTTCTTCAGCCATTATCACTAAATCATTTGAAACGCCTTTAAAAACATAATTGTTATCAACAACTGACAGCACGGATACCTGTGCCGACAATGAAAAAATGCCAAAAAATAATGCTGTGAATAATACTACAAAGTTTTTCATAGAAATTTGTTTTTTGTTTAATAAATATCTTCCATAAAGATAATAAATAACTATCACTTTTGCAGACATTAATGACCAAAACTGTCAAAAATTTTGACTTCGAATTGTAATGATTTTTTTTTACTTTTAGCGGCAAAAATAATCATGCAAAACTTAGAAGCATATTTTGAACGGTATCGAAAAAACATTGTAGGCATTAATGCTGAATTTGAATCGCCTTACGGCACAAAAAAGATTATTTATGCCGATTGGATTGCCAGCGGTCGGCTATACGGCCCCATTGAAGATAAAATGAAAAACTTATTTGGCCCTCTGGTCGGCAATACTCACTCCGAAGCCAGTGAAACCGGCGTAACGATGACACATATTTATCATCGGGCTCAACAAATTATTAAAGAGCATGTAGGTGCCGATAAGAACGACGTAATCATTTCGGAAGGTTCGGGAATGACCGGCGTTACCATTAAGCTGCAAAGAATATTGGGTCTTAAAATTTCGGAACGCGCCAAGATATATTGCAAAGACACTATTCCCGCAAATGATCGTCCGATTGTTTTTGTTACCCACATGGAGCATCATTCCAACCACACATCTTGGTTGGAAACCATGGCCGATGTAGTGGTTTTGGAACCGGATGAAAATCTGCTGGTTAGCCCTGCCGCCCTTGAAGCCGAACTGCCGAAATACAAAAACCGAAAACTAAAAATAGGCTCATTCAGTGCCGGCTCAAATGTTACGGGTATTGTACCTCCCTACTACGAGCTTGCGGAAATAATGCATAAACACGGCGGTTATGCTTTTATAGACTTTGCTGCCGGCGCACCTTATATTAATATAAACATGCATCCGCCCAAAGCCGAACAACAATTGGATGCCATATATTTTTCGCCACACAAAGCACTCGGAGGCCCGGGAAGTACCGGAATTGTAGTTTTCAATAAAAGTCTTTACCAAAATGAAGTACCCGACCACCCCGGTGGCGGCACGGTAACTTGGACCAATCGCTGGAACGAGTATCATTACATTGATGATATTGAAGCTCGGGAAGACGGCGGAACACCGGCTTTTCTTCAAACCATACGCGCAGCGCTCACCCTTAAACTGAAAGATCAAATGGGTGTGGAAAACATTATGAAACGTGAACATGAACTTTCGGAACGTATTTTTTCCGAACTTGAAAAAATCCCCGGCCTGCATATTTTAGCCGGGGAGCAAAAAGAACGAATCGGAGTTTTTTCTTTTTATATTGATAATATTCATCATAATCTGTTTGTAAAATTACTGAACGACCGCTACGGTGTTCAAGTACGCGGCGGCTGCTCATGTGCCGGAACCTATGGACATTACCTGCTGCATGTGGATAAAGAAACGTCCCACCGCATTACTGAAAAAATTAATAAAGGCGACTTGGAAGACAAACCCGGCTGGACACGCCTGTCGATTCACCCGACCATGACCAACGATGAGCTTGATATCATTTTGAAAGGCATTAAAGAAATTACCGAGAATATCGATAGTTGGAAAAAGGATTATTATTTTGACCGACATACCGGAGAATTCTTCCACAAAGAAATGCCCCGAAAAACACCGGAGTTTTTTGACAGTTGGTTCGAAATAGAATAAAAGTTTCGTAAAAAATAGTTTCAAACTTCCTTAGCCTGTTTAAAACTATTCGGTTTTAAACGAAAAAAAATGCTTATCAGTTTGATATCAATAAGATAGATTTCAAAAAAATAAAAGCAAACTTTACAAAATAGCAAGAATATAATCAATATTTTTGTTGAACTTTCGATTTTTTTAATAATTTTGTGCTGAACTAAGCATATAAATACCCCTATTTCATTAATGGCAAGAACAAGACGCAAAAAACCCGGGCGAAAAAAGAAGCCTGACCCGATAGACATTAGGTTAGCAAATTTTTTCGCAAGTCCGAAAACAAAAAACATTAGTGCAGCCGTATTTTTTCTGCTGGCTATTGCATTTAGTATTTCTTATGTCTCCTTTTTATCGACTTGGAAATCAGACCAAAGCGTACTGGATATGAATGTGTTCGATTATCTTTTCGATACGGAAATTCAGGTGCAAAATACAGTAGGAAAATTAGGTTTGGTTCTGTCCCACATATTTGTTTACAACCTGTTTGGCCTGCCCTCTATCAGCTTTGCTCTTCTATTTCTCGTTTTTTCACTTTGGTTGATTGGCGTGCAGAGATTATCCTACAGTAAAATTATCGGGAATATATTATTTTATACCCTTTGGCTTTCAATTACACTGGCTTTTTTTGAATCCGGAGGCACGCACATATTGGGCGGAAAAGTCGGAGATACGCTTGGCAATTGGATGATTTCGTTTTTCGGAGAATTTGTTACCGGCCTGATACTTGCAGCTTCCATTTTTCTTTACATGTATTATACCAACAGCCGATTTCATAATTTTGCTCAAAGCCTCTACTACGGCATTATAAGAAAAGCGGGGCCAACTCTTAAAACAGAAGAATACCAAAAACAAGAAGCCGGATACGAAGAAGGAAATACCGGGGCAAAAAACGTTGATTTTGGTGAGGAAGGTATTGATGAACGTAAAATAACCGAAAAAATAAACTATCAATTGGACGATGCCGGGAAAAAAGTAAAAGCCGGAGCCGATGATTTTGAAGTTCATAATACATTTGAAAACGAAGAGGACGAAACAGAGCTGAAAAACAACGGCAATAATGCTTTTACAAATATTGAGACCCAACAAGAAGATGCCGGCACGGTACCCAATTTAGGCAGCAAGCTATACGGCGATCTGCAATTGGATGTCAGTTCGCACGAAGAAGTATTGGCCGAAAGCATTAACAACCGGCCGCAAATTAATTTTGATCCGAAATTGGATTTATCCAACTATAAAATTCCAAGTATCGATTTGCTTCAAAAAATTTCAACCAAATTTGAGATTAATAATGAAGAGCTGCTCAGGAATAAAAAGAAAATCGTAAGCACGCTCAAGAATTATAATATAGAAATTACCAAAATAAAAGCTACGGTAGGGCCTACCATTACGCTTTACGAAATAATTCCCAAACCCGGTGTGCGTATTTCCAAAATTAAAAATTTGGAAGACGACATAGCGCTTAGCCTTGCTGCACTCGGGATTCGTATTATTGCTCCCATGCCCGGGCGCGGTACCATTGGTATAGAAGTACCCAACGAGAACCCGAAAATTGTTTCGCTGCGTTCGGTTATTCGTTCGAAAAAATTTCAGGATTCCGATATGGAGCTTCCCATTGCTTTGGGTAAAACCATTTCAAATGAAGCCTATGTTTTTGACCTTACAAAAATGCCGCACTTACTCGTTGCCGGTGCTACCGGACAAGGTAAATCGGTAGGTTTGAATGTAATTATCAGCTCCATTTTATACAAAAAGCACCCGGCTGAAGTGAAATTTGTTTTGGTTGACCCGAAAAAAGTGGAGATGACACAATTTGAACGTCTCAACAAACACTTTCTGGCCAGCTTGCCGAACAATGACACCGGAGAATTAATAGTTACCAATAACCAAAAAGTATTGGAAACCATAAAATCACTAAATGTTGAAATGGACAATCGGTACAAAATTCTCAAAAAGGCCATGGCCAGAAATATTAAGGAATACAATAAAAAGTTTGTAAGCCGTAAACTGAATCCGGAAAATGGCCACAGGTATTTACCGTATATTGTTCTGATTATTGATGAGTTTGCCGACCTAATAATGACGGCCGGAAAAGAAATTGAACAACCCATTGCAAGGCTGGCACAGTTGGCAAGAGCCATTGGCATACATTTGATTGTGGCTACGCAACGGCCATCGACCAATATCATTACCGGTGCCATTAAAGCGAACTTCCCCGGACGTATTGCTTTTAAAGTAGCCTCAATGATTGACTCCCGAACCATTATTGACTCTCCGGGCGCCAACCGATTGGTAGGCCGCGGTGATATGCTTATAACCAAAGGTAACGACTTGATACGCCTGCAATGTGCTTTTGTGGATACACCCGAACTGGATGATATTACTGAAAACATAGACAAGCAACAAGGCTATCCCATGCCCTATTTCCTTCCGGAGCCCGAAAGCGAAGAAGAAGCCGGACCCGGTGAAGTAAACTTAGCCGAACGTGATGAATTGTTTGAAGATGCAGCCAGAATAATTGTAATGAATCAACAAGGCTCCACTTCATTGATTCAAAGAAAGATGTCTATAGGCTATAACCGAGCCGGCAGAATAGTGGATCAATTAGAAAAAGCCGGTATTGTAGGCCCCGGAAGAGGCAGCAAGCCGCGAGATGTTTTACTGCAAGACGAATATTCTTTGGAGCAACTCTTAAACAGCCTTCCGTAAAAACAGCAATAAGTACGTATAAATAACGTTTTCAGTGAAAACAAAAAATGATTATGAAGCACACACTTAGTATTTTGATTTTTTTTAGCTTTATTTTTAACGCAAGCTACGCGCAGGACGAAAGCCCGGAAGGCAAAGACCCGAAAGCAAAAGCCGTACTGGATGAAATCGCAAAAAAAACAGAAGCTTTAGATAATCTGCAACTAAAATTTCATTATCAAATAATAAATAATCAGACTAAGCAAACGCAAAGCTACAAAGGTCATGCTTTTATAAAAGGAAATAAATACAAATTAATTATTCCGGCCTTGGAAATTATTTCGGACGGTAATTCCGTATGGACCTACCAAAAAGAGGTACGTGAAGTAAGCATCCAAAAAGCAGACCCCGAAGATGAAAGCATCTTTAATCCCGCCAAATTATATACCATATACAAACGCGGATTCAAATACCAATATCTGGGCGAACACAGCCGCGACGGCATGAACTTGGCAATAATTGACCTATACCCGGAGCAGCCCGGCAAAAAAAGCTTTACACGCGTAAGAGTTGAGGCCGATACCGACAAGAATCGGATTATTTCATTTACCACTTTCGGAAAAGACGGTATTGATTATGTGGTAGAATTCTCCGACTTCAAACCAAATATAAAAATACCCGAAGGCTTTTTTACTTTTAACGAAGAAAAATATCCGGAGGACACGGAAATAATTGATATGCGCTGATTAAAAGTTCAAATAAAAATCTTTTGTAAGCCTTTTATACTCGGGAGAGTAATTATGCCGACCCCCGGTTTCAATAACCAACTTATTTTCTTCCGGCTTTATTTCATTCAAGCCAAAGGTTAAAAGCATGCGTTTAGGCGCTTTATCCGGTGTGGGAAATACCGTCAACCGGCGCTGCAAATACAAAGCTTTTCGCAAACAGATTGCAGCGAAACCTGAGCTATGCTCGGCCGGGATTATTACCGAAAAACGAGCGTTTTTTTTCAGGATTTTTCTTACACCCGCTATTAAATCCAAATACTCAAGTTCGGCAATATGTTTTGCAGTACGTAATGCTTCCGATTGCGGCAAAAGTCCGTTTTTATAAAAAGGCGGATTGCATACAATATGGCAATACTGTTGGGAGGATATTTCGGAATAATTCTTAAAATCATCGTGAACCGGAAATATTCGTTTACTGAAAGGCGAGTTTTTAATATTTTCGCAGGCCAAATCAAAAGCGGATTTTTCCTTTTCGAGCGCATAAATTTTAGCCTGCGGATTTTTTTGAGCCGCCATTAATGCAATTAAACCGGTGCCGGTGCCAATATCCAAAACAGTATCTGCTTTGGAAAAATCAGCAAAAGCACCAAGCAAAACTCCGTCGGTACCTACCTTCATTACATAATCGCTTTGCTTAATACTAAACTTTTTAAACCGAAATACCGATTCAGCCATGCCGATTTCAAATATTAAAAAGGAGCATTACCATCATCGGAAGGGAAACCGCCAAAATCAACCGGGTCATCGTCGTCATTCATTTTGGATTGAATAGTTGCAAAACCGTCATCGCCAATGGGCATTAAATTGCCGGTTCCGTAATCCTCAAAACGCGCAAAATGTTCGATGAATTTCAATTTCACATCGGTAACCGGTCCGTTTCTGTGCTTGGCAATAATTAGCTCCGCCAAGCCTTGGGTTGAGTTTCCTTCATGATCTTCCAATAAGCCCATTTTTTCGGGACGGTGAATAAACATTACAATATCGGCATCCTGCTCAATGGCACCGGATTCTCGAAGGTCAGACAATTGCGGGCGTTTTTCTCCGGAGCGCATCTCCACCGAACGGTTGAGCTGTGAAAGCGCTATAATGGGCAAGTTCAGTTCTTTAGCAATAGCCTTCAAACCCCTTGAAATCATACTTACCTCCTGCTCGCGATTTCCGCGTGTTTCGGGCGGCCCGCTCATGAGTTGTAAGTAGTCAATTATGATTAAGTGAATATCATGTTTTTGAGTTAATTGGCGGCATTTTGAGCGCAGCTCAAACAAACTGATGGCCGGTGTATCATCAATAAAAATTCCGGCGTCATACAAGTTACTTACTTTGCTTTCCAGTTGCTTCCATTCATTATCGGACAGTTTTCCGGATCTAATTTTGTTACTGTCCAGCTCTGTTTCTGATGAAATCAGTCGGTTAACCAATTGCACGGAAGACATCTCCAAGGAAAACAGAGCCACATTCTTTTTATGTTCAACGGCCATATTGCGCGTCATAGACAATACGAAAGCCGTTTTACCCATAGAAGGGCGAGCGGCAATAATCACTAAATCGGAAGGTTGCCAACCGGAAGTTACGCGATCCAAATCGGCAAATCCGGCCGGGGCTCCGCTCAAACTGTCTTCGCGTTGGTAGCGTTGTTCCAGCTCGTCGAGGGCTTGATCCATAACCACATTAATACGTTCGGTAGATTTTTTTACGCTGCCCATGGCCAGCTCAAAAACTTCTTTTTGTGAAAATTCCAGAAGATCATCCACATCGGAACTTTCGTCATAAGCCTTACTTTGAATTTCGGAACAAAGTACAATAAGCTTTCGCTGAATATATTTTTCGGCTATAATTTTCGCATGATAATTGATATGCGCACCGGTGCCCACGCGGGTTGTGAGTCCTACAACATAACCCGGCCCTCCGACCGATTCAAGATCTTCGTTCTTTTTAAGCTGTTCCAAAACTGTATGGTAGTCAATGGGGCGGCTGTTGGTTGATAAATCTTTTATCGCCTGAAAAATCTTTTGATTGGCCGGCTCATAAAAACTCTCCGGACTTAATAAGCCTAAAACATCAATTTCCCGATTTTTTTCCAGCATGATTGCTCCCAATACATCTTTCTCAATTTCAATTGCCTGCGGAGGAAGCTTGCCTAATTCTTTTTCATAATCAAACACTTTGGTTTTTTGGTATCCGTTCTTTTTTGCCATAATTCTTTGTAATATATTCCGATGGTTATAAAATCAACTTTCAAAAACTTGTAAGCAGGCTACAAACATACAACATTTGTAGGTTTGTATAAATGAATTTGACTCATTAATATCAACAAGTTTCTTTTTGTTTTTAACAAGACAAATATTTTTTTTGCGCCAAACTTTTGGATGCAAAATCGAGTAAGAAATTATGTTTTCTGCTTTTTCTTTTTGGCTGCGGGAAATAATACATTATTGAGTATCAGACGGTAGCCCGGAGAATTGGGATAAAGTTTAAGTTCCGTTTTGGGGTCTCCCACATAATGGCGATAATCTTCCGGATCGTGTCCGCCGTAGAAGGTCCAAAAGCCTTGCCCAAAAACTCCGTGTATATATCTGGCTTCTTCAAACTTTCTGTTTTGGCCCATTATCAATACTTCGGGTTTTATAAATTCCTTACGAAAAGCTGTGGTTTGACCCATAAAACCTTTAATTACTGCCGTATGGTTTTGAGTGAGCATGGTAGGCACGGGATCCCATTTGGCCGAAAATTCAAATAAACTAAAATAGTCATTATCGGGCTGAACGGGTCGTGTAGGAGGCACATCAATATTAGAAAATTCATACTCAAAAGGGTTGCGGCTTATGGTAAAGTCCGTAAAAGCCAGTGTTTGAGAAAAATCTAATTTTTCCTGACAATCCGGATCAGCCGGGTCACCGTCGAACATGGTTTCGCAGATATCGGTATTTTGAGCGGCCAAGGCAATATCATAGGTATCGGTAGCCGAGCACATGACAAATAAAAAGCCGCCGTTCATGATGTACTCTTTAATCTGCATCACAACAAAAAGCTTAAGCTCTGAAACTTTCCCGAAACCTAAAGCAAGTGCGTCGGCTTCGGCTTTTCTTTTAGTTTCGATATACCAAGGTGCGTTTCTGTATGCTCCGTAAAATTTACCGTACTGACCCGTAAAATCTTCATGATGCAAGTGCAACCAATCGTAATCAGCCAATTTTCCTTCAATAACTTCTTTGTCATAAATCATATCATGAGGGATTTCGGCATAAGTCAATGCCAAAGCCACGGCATCGTCCCAGGGCAACATTTCATCGGGCGCATAAATGGCTATTTTTGGGGCTTTTTCCAAGGCAACTTTATCCATATTAACAGCCGGAGAAGCGATATTATCGTATATTAAAGATATCTCGGCATCGGAAACTATTTCATACGAAATGCCTCTTACAATGCATTCGGTTTCAATCTCTCGCGCATATACCATACTAAAGCTGCCGCCTCTGTAGTTGAGCAACCAATTGGCTTTTCCGCCGTTTTCAAGCACCCAGTATGTAACACCGTAGGCTTTCAAATGGTTTTTTTGTTGCTCATCCATTGGTATTAATATATGATTAGCCAATAATTGACCGGCCAATACGATTAAAACTGTCAGGCTGACTATTTTTTTTATCATTTTTTTCATTAATTTTTACAATTAATAAACCCATATATCGGCAAATTTATTTTCCCGATATACCGATTATTTTTAATCAAACTCACTAAAAAACATCAAAGCCTTTGCGTTTTTCACCGTTTCGCCAACGCTCAACACCAAGCCTGTCTCCGTTTTCATCGTAATATTTCCAACGCCCGTGTTTTTGACCGTTTTTATAAGCGCCTTCGATTTTTAAGCTGCCGGTTCTAAAATAGTATTTGGCATCACCGTGAGCTTTTCCGTCGTCATATTCTATTTCGGATTTACGCGCTCCGTTGTCATGAAATTCGGAGTATAATTTAAGTTCATTATCGGAATCGTATTCTGCAAGAGCTTTAACTGTTTTCTTAGGCGTATCGTAAAAGAAAAAGCATTCTCCTTGCGGCTCGCCTTTATCATAGTTTACCGAATGCATAATATTACCGCTTTCGTAATAGCTTTTCCATAATCCTTGGGGTTTTCCGTCTTTTATTTGGCCTTCGGTTTTCACTTTATTGGTTCCCGCAAAATGCCGGGTATAAAAAGTATCTTTATCGGCAAATTCATCGGGAAGCTCAACCATAAACTCCATAGAATCAATATAATCGCGAAAAGAAATATCGGAAGTTTCCATTTCCATACGTTCCAGTCGGTCAATATTCACCGCATTCGGATTATGTTTTGCCTTTAAGGTGGTTTTAAAAATATCGCCTTCCGAAACCAACTGAAAACCAATGGATGAAAAACTCAATATAAAGTCCCGATTTTCTTTTACGGCCTTTTTGTCTTCGGGTGTACTGTAAGCATATAAGTTCTCGTATATTTGGGGTGTACGAATAAAAACGGTTAAATTGGATTTTCCTTTAAATTCATTCTTGAAATCGGTAAAATCTTCCAAATTATTTAAGGTACGGCCGGTAATATAATCATCAATCACGGTCTTTAATACATCGGGGGAATTACTTAATACGACAAAATCTTCGATATAAGTAAAATACGGTTTTTCTAAATTACGAAACAAGTCACCAAAAAATAATTTAAAGAAATTACGCCTGTCTAAATAAAAAATATCGAAATTTTTATATTTAATATCAGAAAATTTAACGGGACTGCGGCGTTTTACTTTTTTTGTGATTTCGCCCATGCCCGCTTTTGCATTTGCTATATTGTTGGTATGAATAATGACCACCACATCTTCCAATCGGCGTTCATTGTCGGGTCTTAATTTCAGAAAAGCAATTTCATTTCCGATCCAACTAAAAAATTGTTCTTCAATGTTTATTCCAAAATATTTCTCGATTTTATTTACATTATCTTCAATGTCTTCCATATCTTGGGCATTGCCGGCGCGGTATTGCTCGGTAAGATTCGTATAAAAATCCATATAATTATCAAAACCCATGGAAAAGTACAGGGCCGTTTGGTCGGAAGCAACGCGCCAAGCCGACATACTTCCCGGACGCACGCCGGCAAGAGCTTTCACATAGGAACCAATAGAATCTACACCGGTATAGCCATCGAAACTCAACAGCTCTTCTTGCAAGTACATATCAAAAGCAGAGAAAGTCAACGACCGGGCAATCATTTCTGCCGACTCGGAATCTTCGGTAAGATAAGATTTCATAAAAGCCTGCAATTGATTGTAATTAAAATAAAACCTAAAGAGTTCCTTGCCTGCAAGCTTATTACTTACCTTTACAAAGTCAATGTTTTTATCCCAATAGTTATCATTCATTCCGTCAACGGATTTCTCAATAAGGCTTCCGGTAAAGCTAACAACAAGCAGGTTATCGGTTAAAGTTAAATAGATCATTTCTCGAGGATCCTCAATGGAACGCAGCTCAAAAATGGTTTGTCCGTTATATTCTCTTTCGCGCAAGTTGAAACCCTCGGCATAGCTGAGTGTGGTATTGAGCTTTGGGCGAATCATGGCTGCAATATCTTTCATGTCGGCCACAAACAGAATGTCCCAATCAACGCCTGAGGTCATGTGAACGGAAGTCAAAAGCGAGCGCCCCGACAGTACGGCATCTGCAACTTTGTTATTTGCCAAAAAAGCATCCAACAATTCAATATCGGAATTTATTTCGGAAAAATAGGGATTTTTAATCAGGTATTTCCAGACTTCACTATTGCTTATTTCGGTCCAGGCACCGGAGAGGTCAGAGGTTTGTACCATGAAAACGGAATTTTCGGGTACTACGGTGAGCGAATCGCGTTTGGGCGGCTTTACCCAATATTTATTGTAAGCCCACCATCCGCCTACACCTATTACAACTATAAGAATCAGAATAAATAAAAAACGAAAAAACTTTTTCATGGGTATAATATTATGTATTTCAGATTTACAATTTTTTTATCTCTAAAGGCTGTTCCAAAATTATAATATTTTCAGCAAAACAGCTTAAAGGAACACTTTTTTTTCAACAAAAGATTTCCGTGAATTAAGCATTAAAAAAAACTGTTTTAAGAAAGTAAGCCCATCTTAAAAGCGTAAAAAAATAAACTGTTTTAAAAAGCTGTAATATTTATCGGTATTTTTTTTATCTTTACCTTCCAAAAGGAAAATTAGAATTGAACAGGGACAAAAAAGAGAAATTTTAACCATCTAAAATTACTATAATGAATAATCCACTAACCGGAAAAACCATTCTGATTGCAGAAGATGAAGAAATGAATTTTACCCTTTTGAATGAAATCTTCAAGAAAAAGGGAATGACAATTGTTAAGGCCGTAACCGGCACCGAAGCTGTTGATCAATTTCTCAAGCATAAAGATACCATTGATATCATATTAATGGATATTAAAATGCCGGAAAAAAACGGGTACGATGCTACACGCGAAATAAAAGCCGTAAAAAAAGATGTACCCGTAATAGCACAAACGGCTTATGCCATGTCGGGCGAAAAGGACTTAAGCACCGAAGCGGGATGCGATGCCTACATTACCAAACCGGTGATTATTAAGGAACTCATTGATTTAGTAATAACACTACTTAATAAATAAAAGCTACACATTAATATATGCCTGATAACTCATATATAAAAAAAGATTTACCGGAAGATATCAAGCAGCGCTATCTTGAGGCAGCCATGAATCTGCCCGTAAACATCGGCATATTTGCCATTGACCGAAATTATGAGTTTATCCTTTTCAATAAAACCTATAAAGAATACATCAAAGAAATATTTGGTAAAACCGTAAAAATCGGGGAAAATTACTTAGATACTTTTTCACAATACCAGGATATTGTAAAGGAAAAAGCCACTATTGACCAAGCTTTGCAAGGCGTTAAATTTGACCAAGTCGGGCATTACACCTACAATGACAGAAAATACTATTTTAAAGACACTTACAAGCCAATAAGCGACAATTCAGGTACAATTATCGGAGCAGTTATTCATTACCGAAACATTACCCTGAAAAAACGCCGAGAATTAAGCTGGAACGCCCTTCTGAACATTAGCCAAAAAGCTCATGAAACAGAAAAACTGAAAGATTTCATTGAAGACATCAGAAATGAGCTTGCAAAAATAATAGATACCGGCAATTTTTTTGTTGCACTGTACAACGAAGAAAACAAACGTTATTCATTTCCGTATTACAAAGACAAATATGACGATATAAATTTTTATGAACAATACGATTTATCAAACAGCAGTACGGATTATGTAAGAAGAACCGGCGAACCGCTTATTTTAAATGACAAATTAGCTCAAAAGCTCGAAGAACAAAAAACAATTAAACTTTACGGAACGCATTCTCCGTCGTGGATGGGTATTCCGCTAAAAACCGATGAAGGCGTAATTGGCGTGTTGGTGGTACAAAATTATGAAAAGCCTAACCAATACTCCAAAGAGGATCTTGAAACACTTACCTTTATCTCAGGGCATCTTGCCGGGGCTCTGCAAAGAAAAAGATCGGAAGAAAAACTTAAAACAACGGCAAAACAATTACAACACGCGCTTGAAATTGCCAAATTAGCCGTTGTCAAAATAGAGCTAAAAGAACAAAAGGTAAGTCTTACGGAGGAAGCCTGTAAAATGTTTGGATTAAAAACGCAGGCCAACCACCTGCCGCTTGAAGGCTTCAAAGATATTGTTTACGCCAAAGATCGCACACTGTTTAATCGGCTGATTTCAAAAGTCAAAGGCACGGGTATTATATATTCCGAGGAATTTCGTATCGTAAATCAAAAAACCAAAAAACTTATTTATCTCAATGCCAAAGCGGAGCTTAACGAGCGACAATATCCTTTGAACTTTGAAATAAACTTGCTGCTCCAGGATGTAAGCAAACAACACAAAGACAAGTTAATTTTAAAAAAAGCCAAAGAAACGGCCGAACGCTCCGATAAACTCAAAAGTGCATTCCTGGCCAATATGTCGCATGAAATACGAACACCCATGAATGCCATACTGGGTTTTTCCGAATTCTTGACTAAAGGCGGTATTTCCGAAAGTGCTGCTAAGCTCTATGCCGAATACATTTCAAAAAGTGCGGAAGATCTGCTCCGACTTTTAAACGATATTCTGGATACAGCCAAAATAGAAGCCGGTGAGCTCAAAATAAAAACCGAAAGTTTTGACCTGCATCAACTGCTCAGCGAAATAAAAATGACTTTTGAAAACGAGCAGAGAAACATGAAAAAACAACACATACGTTTCAAGCTTAAAAATGCAGTTGAATCCGATAAATTATTCATAAAAGCAGACCGAGTAAGGCTTAAACAGGTTTTCACAAATCTTTTGAATAATGCCTTTAAATTCATCAACGAAGGACACATTCATTTCGGATATCGAATAAAAGCGGCGGACACTATAGAATGTTTCGTGGAAGACACCGGGCCGGGTATTCCGGAGAACAAAAAAGATCTGGTATTCAGCCGGTTTGGACAAATTACCGATGATAAAATAATGCATCCCGGCGGCACCGGTTTAGGGCTTTCAATCACCAAAAATCTAATTGAGAATATGGGCGGCAGCATTGATTTTGAATCCAAACCCGAAGCGGGCACAAAATTCACTTTTGAACTGCCGTTTGAAAAATCCGATTTGAACGAGTCCGATGAGCACTCAACCATCCTGCCCGAGCGCATAAAAGATAAAAAATTTCTGATTATTGAAAATAATAAATTAAACATTAAATTGGTCAAAGGGCTTTTAAAAGGATTACCCCACAAAAATGAATATCTGTTCTCCGAAAATGAAAAAAATATTGTTGAACAAGTTAATTATTACAAACCGGATTCAGTTATTATCAATACCCAATTCCCCAATGCCCATAATATTGTGAAACAAATAAGAGAAGCCAAGCCAAGCAATAAAGATATTGCAATAATCGGGCTGAGTAATTTTGCCGATGAAAAAGATTTGGAAAACGCCAATAAAGCCGGCATTGATGATCTGATCTCGAAACCCTATAACTTTGAAAATTTTTTCGGCATTATATACAAATACATACATTAAAAGTAAATATAAGCCCGGAATAATACATTAAATTTCTAACTAACTAAATTATTTTACATGACATTTGAACATATAGACTTAAGCATGTTAGAAGCGCTTTATAAAGACAACCCAAAGCGTTTGAAAGAAATAACAAAAAAGTATGCCGATACAATCAGTGAGCTTATCGGAAAACTGGAACAAGCCGCAAAAGAAAAAGAAAAAAGTGCACAAAAAAATTCTGCTCACAGCCTAAAAACAGCTTTCAAATACTTGGGTATGGAGGAACTCTCGGAAACTTCTCGACAGATTGAAGCATTAGCCGAAAAAGACGATGAAACAATTGAAAAGCATGTAAGCAAAATTACCGAAAAATGGCAGCAGGCAAAAACAGAAGTTGACAAGTTTGTAAACGCATAAATCTCCAAAACTCATCCAAAGCAATTAGGCTAAAAATTGTAAAGCTTTACGCTAACTATTTTTTTATGACAGAAAACAGCTTTTTGGCGGAATGTGCCAAAAAAATACAAATAAAATATAAAAACCGGCTCGACAAAATTTGTATCGTAAGTCCAAACGAGCGCACAAAAATTTATTTAAACGCTGCTCTGGCAAGCCAAAATAAAGGCCCGCAGTGGGCTCTGAAAGCTTACGGGCTTCGGCAACTGGCTGAAGAAATAACCGGCTTGCGCTCAGAAAATAAAATCAAACTGATTTTTACACTTTACGATATTTTTAAAAAACATTTTAAGGAACATGCTGATTTTAAGTATGATTTGGACTTATTTTATTCACTGGGCGAAGTTATTTTAAACGATTTTAATGAAATTGACAATTGGCTGGCCGAACCGGAGCAAATTTTCCGAAATATTAAAAATGTAAAAGAAATAGAATCGCTCTACGACCACCTGAATGATGCGCAAAAAGAAACCTTACAAAAATTTCGTTTGGTTTTCTCCGATAAGCAACCCAGTAAAGAAAAAGAAAAACTCTTGCAAATTTGGAACATCATGCCCAAGCTATACAAGGCTTTCAGAGAAAAACTACTGAAAGAAAAAAAAGTGTACGGCGGGCTGTGTATGCGTGAAATGAGCCGGATGCTGAAAAACGATACGGCCGTTCTTCCTAAATTCGAAACATTTATTTTCATAGGCTTCAATGCGCTCACCAAAGCTGAAATGAGCCTTCCGAAATACCTGATGCAAGGAGGAAAAGTCGAATATTTTCAAGACAGCGATGCCTACTATCAGTTTGACGAAAAACAAGAAGCCGGCCTTTTTATACGAAAAAACAGTGAAGAACTAAAGCTTGATGCTTCAAATGTCAAAAAACTGATACCGTCCGAAAAAAAAGAAAGCAATCGAAAAATAGATATTTACGGTGCTCCCGGCAATATTGCACAAGCTAAAATTGTCTCAAAAATACTACAAGACACAAAAAATATCGGCAGCGAAACTGCCGTAGTATTGGCCGACGAAAGTTTGATGATGCCGGCACTGCATGCGCTGCCGAGCAATATATCGGAAATAAACATAGGCATGGGAATAAGCATGCCCGAAACCAAAACATACGGCTTGGCCGAACGTTTTATGAAAATCCATAAAACCGATGACCAAAAACCGGGTATTAAAACTTATTCGCACAAAGATATCACGGCCATATTAAAACATCCGGCAGTACGCAGGCAAGCTCCGGATGATGCCGAAGAACTTCTGAATGAAATTGCAGAAAACAATATTGTTGCCGTGCCCGCAAAACACCTGATAGAAAACCGTCCGGAAATATTCAAGCTGCTCTTTACGGCTATTCCCGAAGAAGATGCCGGGCATATTTTATTGAATCGGCTTTTGGCAATACTGTTTCTAATTTTTGAACGTGAAAATCCTGAAGAGCTCACAGCCAAAGAAAGTCTCGAAAATGAAGCTGTTTTTGCCGCCTACAAAAAAATCAACACACTTTCGGATTTACTGAAAGAGCGTCCGGAAAATCTCAAAATAAGCTTCACGGCTCAATTGCTCAACAAAATTCTGCGCGAAATAAGCATTCCCTTTAAAGGAAAAAAAGCAACAGGCCTGCAAATGTTGGGTGTGCTGGAAACTCGCAATTTGGATTTTAAAAACCTCATTATTTTGGGAATGAACGAAGGCAATTTTCCGCAGATACAACATGCTCCGAGTTTTCTGACCCAAAGTATTCGCTTCGCTTTCGGGCTGCCTATGGTGCAATACCAAGATGCCGTTTATGCTTATCTGTTTTACCGTTTGCTGCAACGCAGCCAAAATATTGCTTTGGTATATAATAATCTTGCAAGTAACGAAATTGGCGAAAAAAGCCGCTTTATAAAACAGCTTGAATACGAATCCGGTTTCAATATTAAAGAACATCAATACTATCAAAAAATTGAGCTAAGAAAAACAGCGAAAATAGATATTAAAAAAGATACCGATGTTTTGGGAAAAATAGACATTTTCAACTTTAAAGAAACGAAAGGAAAGCGCATGCTGTCGGCTTCGGCAATTAACAGCTATATAAACTGTCCTTTGCAATTTTACTTTAAATACATAGCCGGCTTGCGCGAAAAAGAAGCGGCCGACGATGAAATCTCCCCGGCACTTTTTGGCGAAATACTGCATAAAGCAGCGGAAATTATGTATGAAAAAATCAGCAAAAAACAAAGCAACGGCCTTATTAAGACCGATGCACTAAAAGCCGAAAAACAAAATGCGGCAAACTATGTTTCGGAAGCTTTTGAACAGGTTTTTGCCGATAATAAACATCAAAAAGCATTGTTGGAAGGCAAAGGACAAATTGTAAGCGAAGTTCTCAGGCAATATCTGCTTTTAATTATTCGTACCGAT
Organism: uncultured Bacteroidaceae bacterium; assembly: GCA_964472505.1. Classification (GTDB taxonomy): domain Bacteria; phylum Bacteroidota; class Bacteroidia; order Bacteroidales; family JAADGE01; genus JAYEIA01. The sequence continues at coordinate 82,510 of CAYYQW010000002.1, forward strand.
ATGCAATACGCTCCGTTTAAAATTTATTCGCTTGAAAAAGCAAAAAACTACACAGCTGCTCTGAACCTAAGCACCCCGAAGGGAACTAAGAAAGTGGTATTCGGCGGAATTATTGACCGCGTAGATATAAAAAATGATAGTTATCGGATAATTGATTACAAAACCGGCACAGTAGATAAAAAATTTGCCAATTTCGAAGACCTGTTCACATCCGAAAATAATTACAAATACAAAAGCATTATACAAATGCATCTGTACGGTTGGATGTTTAAAAGTAAAACAGGGAAAAGCAATATACAGCCCGGCATATATGACTTAAAACAAATGAACAGCCCGGCATTTGCACCTGAAATCAGTCAAAAATCAGAAAAGCGAGGCAAAAGAGACTTCATAGCTGACTCCGATTTTTTTACGGAGAGCATGGACACATTTTTGGAAAAACTCAAAGAACTGCTTGTTGAGCTGTTTAATCCCGATATTCCTTTTAGCCAAACCACACATGAAGAGAATTGCAGTTTTTGCCCTTACAAAACCATCTGCGGAAGAAAATAACTTTTTTTAAAAAAAATTATTTACTCAAAAGTATTTAATCTGACTCTTGCAAATATTTAATATGCAGAATTTTATATCCGGAAATCCGTCAAAAACCAAAGCATACTTTCAAAATAAACGACTTTTTTTGAAAAAAAGCTTCAATTATTTTGGTGATAATAAAAATGGTTTTACTTTTGCACCGCCTTTGAAGGAAATGACTCGCTAGCTCAGTCGGTAGAGCAACGGCCTTTTAAGCCGTGGGTCCTGCGTTCGAATCGCAGGCGGGTCACTCAAAAAAGCCGAAAACAATTTGTTTGCGGCTTTTTTTGTTTTGTATCCCGAAAATTTCTCTTCGTACACAGTAAGCTCTCAATCAGGTATTTAATGATTCCTAAAGCAATTATTTTGCAATAATTTTATAAGTTACCTCAGCCACATCGCCTACGGTACTGCCTCCGTCAACTCCGTACTTTGTACGATCAATTTCAGCGGTACCGATAAATTCAAGAGTTTTTCCGGAAGCTTCAAAACGAATCGGGACTTTTTCTTTCAAAGAAACTCCGCGCATGCTAAGCGTTCCGGCTACTACATACAAATTATCTTTTATGCGTGTTAGTTTATCGCCTTTGAATTCTATTTTAGGGTACTTCTCCACATAAAAGAAATCGGAAGTGCGTATGTGTTCATCACGTTTTTTAACTCCGGTATCAATGGTTTTGACTTCTAAACTCAAGTACACAAAACCTTCTTGGTTGATTTTGTCAAAATCTATGGTTCCGCTTATTCCGCCCATGGTTCCGTCCACACTGAATAAACCCATATTGGAAATCTTAAATTTAAAGGAAGAAGCATCACCGTCAATTTGATAACGACCTTCCGTGCCAAACAGTTCTCCTTCGCCTTCCTGAGCAGAAGTAAAGGTTATTAAGAAAGTCATTAAAAAACTCATTAAAATAAATGAATATTTATACATAATTATAAATTTTAGGTATTGAATCTTTGTTGCCCTGTAACTAATTACGCCAAGTTTTCATTTCAAACAACAATTATTGACTCAATGGTTCATAAATAAAATTAACCGGGCGGATTAAAAACCCTTGCAATATAAACGATTTTCAAAGTAAACAAATAATCGTTTATCAAAAATCCCGACATTTCTTTTCATAATCAAAGCCGGTATGATTACAAAAACAGAACTTTAAAACCCAAATATCGAGAAACCGCCGTCCACGGCAAGCGTTTGTCCGGTAATGTAGCTTGCCTGCGGTGAGCAAAAGAACAAAACTGCAGAAGCTACTTCGCCGGGCTCTCCCACTCTTTTCATGGGCGTTCTGTCCAAAACTTCTTTTTTGTATGCATCATCTTTTAAAACCTGCTTAGCCAGCGGAGTAGCAATGTACCACGGTGCTATGGCATTCACACGAATACCGTCTTCGGCCCACTCGGCGGCCAGGTTTTTGGTCAGCTGATTCATGGCAGCTTTTGTCATGGCATACAATGCGCCGGTGCGTATGTGTGTAAGTCCGGCTACCGAGCTCATAAACACCACATTTCCTTGCTTTGATTTTTTGATGAGCGGGTATAATTTACGCGTCAATTCATAAGCCGAGCGCAAATTGGTATTAATGAGTTTTTCAAACTCACCGTCTTCCACGTCTTTAGCAGCTTTTCTGATATTGGAGCCGGCATTGTTCACCAATACATCCAATTGTTTGTAGTTGGATTCGGTTTCCAAAACCACCTTTTCAATACCTTCAGCTGTGCTCAAATCAGCGGCTATTACGCGGGTTTTTCCGCCAAGCTCATCGGCCGATTTTTTGAGCTGCACCAAGTCGCGAGCCACCATAATCACTTCAGCTCCGCGTATGATGAATTCATTGGCCGCCGCATAGCCTATTCCCTTGCTTGCGCCCGTTATTAGTACGGTTTTTTCGATAAAATCTTTGTTGTTTTGCATCCTGTTTTTTTTGTTTCCGGTTGGCTAAAGATATAAAATTTTTCTTAGAGTCCATTTTCAAAAATCCACGTTCATAAAAATTTGCCAAATTTGTACCCGTAAAAAGCCTGAAAATCAATAATTTCCCGGCTACCAAGCAAGCCCAAATTCGGCAGTTTTAAAAGAAACACTTCAAAACGTCCGGAGGACTTTTGAACGTGTGGGCAGAAAGGCGGGCGGTAGGTTTTTATCGACCATGACGTTTTGAAGTCCTCCGGACGTTCAAAAGTCATTGACCCACGAAACACAAGCACCAACACACATAACAAAAAAATATCACATTTATATTTGCATTTTTGATTTCTTTTTATTTGCTTTACAAGCGAAAACAAAACCAAACTGTATTTTGAATGAATCTTAGAAACCAAAAACCGAAAAGCACCGCTTTTGTAGAGAGAGAGAGAGAGAGAGAGAGAGAGAGAGAGCAATAGCTTTTTCCGATATACCACGACAAAATATATTTTCATTTTATGCAAGAATAAGTTTATTCGGAAGGTGCTGTTAAAATTTTCTTTGCGGAATATTTAACAGCTATAAACGTTTTTTATAATTCGAAAAAATTTATTAATCATAAAAAATTGCACATGAAATTACATCACTTTAAATCTATAACCCTATTTATTGCAGCTGTATTTTTTTTCTTTCAAAGTTGTGAAAAAGAGAACTATCAAGCTGCCGAAAGTACAAATGAGATAAAAAAAGAAACAATTACCAAGAGCAACCCGCACAGCGTTTCGGAAAATGAAGCAGAGCAGTTTGCTTTAAATTTTTATAATACACATTTTAGTAACAAGAAAAACCAAAAAATTAAGAACCTAAAAAAAGTGAAAGTTCCCATACCCGGGAAAAAGCTTTATGCGGCCGAGATGGAACCCAAAGGCTATGTTATTATGTCGGATGACAAAAGAAACGTACCGGTTTTTTCGTTTTCGGAAAACGGATCGTTTGATTATAAAAGTTTAGACGATTTGCCCCCGGGAGTAAAAGAATGGGCTACTGAATTTTTGCTGATGAATCTGCACTTGCAGAGCAACCATGATAAATCGCAAAAAGAAAACCGACAAACCCAATTGTGGAACACCTACCTCGACAACAATACCGAAGAAAAAATAATTACTCCGGAAGAATGCGATCATTATTTTGTTGAGCACGTGCAAACCATATATGATGACTGCATTATGGAAACCGCTTGGGGACAAGGGCCTCCATATAATCTACTAACTCCGATATGCGATGATGACGGAGACCACACTCCCGCCGGCTGTGTAGCCGTAGCCATGGCGCAGGTAATGAAGTATTGGCAACATCCCGATGACTTTTCTTGGGACATCTTGAAAAACTATTATTCATCCAATGAAACAAACCGAAGCGCCTACGAGGCAGCCGGACTAATGAAAAACATCGGCGATAATGTTTCAATGAATTACGGATGTGACGGTTCCGGTGCTTCTCTAAATAAAGCAAAAAAAGCTTTGGATAATGACTACGGCTACAATGACAATATTGTGTATGATGATTATCATATTGATGATATCAAAAATAATATACAATTCGGGTATCCGGTAATTTTGGGCGGCTTTAGAACAGTTCAAGAATGGCTCGGGATAAAAATATATCTGAACGGGCACGCTTGGGTAGCCGATGGTTATTGGTTGGAATACGACCGCTACAAAGAAGTATGTTATACAGGAGGTGGTGTTCCGCTTGAACGTTATTATTCAAAAAATTATCAATACTACATTCACATGAATTGGGGTTGGAGTAATAGAAGCGGAGAAAACACTTGGTATTACAGCAATGAACTTACTGCACCCGATAACGGCTCCGGAAATGATTACCAATGGAATAAAAGCATGATTATAAATATTCACCTTTAAAACAGACACCATGAAAAACATACTTTTAATTTTAAGCACTTTAGCATTAATAATGCTGTTTGAAAATTGCGACAAAAACGGAGAATTTATATGCACCGCAGACCATTTTGTTTTTTTAGACGAAAATGGTGAAGATATTTTTAATACAGAGAGTAATTGTTACATTGATACGTCGGATATTAAGGTTTTTACTCCGGAGAATGAAGAATATCCCATTATATTTGGATTTAGCGACAGTTTGAAAATGTACAGCATAGATATAGGGATAAATGGCAAAATCGGACAGGAAGATACTACATTTATTCAGTTCGGAGATTTTAATGTGGATACCATTCGTGCCGTTTACACAGAAGAAGGACATTTACAGATTGATGAAATGTATTACAACGACTCATTAATTGAATCATTTTGCAATACACCAAAAGCTCATAAAATCACCGTAAAACCGGATTCTGTTTACAACTAAAGCCGGTTTACGCATGAGGGAGGCTGAATCAAAAAATCTGCCGGATTTCTACCCATAAAAAGCCGATAAGTCAATAAGCTTCCAACTACCAAGCAAACCCAAATCCGGCAGATTTATTTGTTTAGCTAAATCTGTCCGACCGCTTTGAGCGGTCAGACGGATTGAAACCCTGACGTTTTGAAGTCCTACGGACGTTCAAAAGTCATAGCCGCGGCACGATTTTCAACCAACCGCAAGTAAAACCTCACGAAACACAAGTCCGCCAATACCCGAAACACTTCAAAACGTCCGACAGGACTTTTGAACGTGTGGGCGAAAGAACAGGCCGTAAATTTTCACAGACCATGACGTTTTGAAGTCCTGCCGGACGTTCAAAAGTCATAGCCGCGGCACGATTTTCAACCAAACGCAAGTAAAACCTCACGAAACACAACTTCGATAATACCCGAAACACTTCAAAACGTCCGACAGGACTTTTGAACGTGTGGGCGGAAGAGTAGCTGAATAAATAAACCCATGACCTTTTGAAATTGATAAAAATCTGCCGGATTTTTACCCATAAAAAGCCGATAAGTCAATAAGCTTCCAGCTACCAAGCAAACCCAAATCCGGCAGATTTATTTGTTCAGCTAAATCTGTCCGACCGCTTTGAGCAGTCAGACGGATTGAAATCCTGACGTTTTGAAGTCCTCCGGACGTTCAAAAGTCAGGAATGAATCAAGCAAATATTTATTATTTTTGTCTTCTTTATACAAAAAACCGTTTTAACATCGCATTTAAAACGGATAATTTACGTTATCCAAACATACATATTCATTTTTTAAATTAAAATTGGGGACAAAAATGAGAATCATATTTTTGATTATTGCACTGTCTTTTTTAAGCATGCCCTTGGCCGAAGCTCAAAGTATGGTGGAAGAAGAAATCAAAAAGCTGACAAGGGAATCCGACAACATAGATACGGCCGTAAAACTTCATCGTGCCGAAAAACCGGATTCCACTTCAAAAGAATACCAAGCAGCCATTAACACCATTGCCAAAAGCCGCGAAAAACTTATGAGCCATCAGGATGAGAATGCTAAAGCCATAAAAAGCCTGCAAAAAGAAATAGATGAGTTGGAGCGAAAGAAAAAAAGAGCTTTGCAGTGGGAAACCCGCGAACAGGAACTGGAAAGGCGCAAACAAGAGATTGGCCGCAGCATACTGGTTATGAGCAAATTGCTTGATGTTGAATCCACGAATCTGGAAACACGTAAAGCCGTGGAGGATGCCAAAGAAAAGTACAGAACCAATATAGACAGAAACGTAGCCGGTTTTGCAGCCTACATTGTATCCATAAATACGATGGCGAAAGAAAAAGCTGCCGGATACAATTTAAAAGAAGGTTTAGTACTTCTTGACAAAGACAACAACTCAAATTTTACGCAACGGCTGCGCAGCGGTGCCCTGAATATAGGCATGATAACCGGAGGGATTTTAAGCTACGATGCCATAAAAGCCGATAAAACCGGAAGTGCCGTAGGCTACATTGTAGCCGCTTTGGCCATTAAAGGAGCCGATTTTTATATGTCGGGAAAAGACATTATAGAAGATCGTCTGAATGCCAAACGCACTTATGATGCCATGATACGGAACACGCTGTTCGGAGATATCATCAGGGAAGATTCGGCTAATGTTATGCGGTTAAAAAATCATGCCGACAGTTTGTTTCAAATAGCCAAACCATACATAGGTACACACGAAGACTCGGTATTCATAAAAGACGACTGGATGCCCTCTTTATCCACGCTCAATGTGGCCGAAACCGTATTGGATGATATGAAAAATGCCGTTTTTTATTGGGAGCGAATAATTACCGAATGTGATTACATATTGAATGAATTTAATCCTTCGCCCGTTTCTCAAAGAAAATTAAAATCCATCAAAAATTCGGCTAAAAGTGCCGTGAGCAGTTGGGTATATCTTTCGGAGCAATTTGCTTTTCGCATCAGTTTCTTGAAAGAAGTTCACAAACGTGATTTACTGAGAGAATAAGCAAAAAAGCCGCTGCTCGGAAAGTCCGAACTGCGGCTTTTGTTGAAAAGTCAGCGAACAAATAAATTATCCGTTCACTTTTTTATGATCGGCCAGAAATTTTTCCAAACCAATGTCGGTAAGCGGGTGTTTGAGCAAACCCATGATAGCATCCAGCGGTGCGGTAACCACATCGGCTCCGGCTTCGGCACAATCAATAATGTGTTGCGTATGACGAATGGATGCGGCCAATACCTGAGTATCATATCCATAGAGTGAATACATTTGTGAGATTTTATAAATCAATTCAACACCGTCGGAACTGATGTCATCCAAGCGTCCGATAAAGGGAGAAACATAAGTAGCACCGGCTTTTGCGGCCAAGAGAGCTTGCCCGACAGAAAAAACCAGAGTGCAATTGGTTTTAATACCTTTGTCGGTAAAATATTTGATGGCTTTTATGCCGTCTTTTATCACGGGTACTTTAACCGTAATTTGCGGATGCAAAGCTGCTAAAGCTTCGCCTTCTTTTACCATTCCCTCAAAATCAGTGGCTATTACTTCGGCGCTTACATCGCCGTCCACGATATCGCAGATGGTACGATAATGTTTTATGATATTATCATGGCCTTTGATGCCTTCTTTGGCCATAAGGGAAGGATTGGTTGTAACGCCGTCGAGTACACCGAGATCTTGTGCTTCTTTTATTTGTTCGAGATTGGCTGTGTCAATAAAAAATTTCATGATTATAATATTTAAAAAGTGATATATTTTAAGCTTGTATTAGCCCGGTTCGTATGTGAGAAGTTCCTCTAAAAAAAGAGGGGCAAGCTACTCACATCGCACCGCTACAACCGCCGTACCCTTGCTTCCGTCAAGACCTGGGGGAGTTAGGCAGGAGCTGGTCGTATGAGACTTACCCCGGATTGCAAAGATAAAAACAGTATTATTCTTGCCAAAAAAAAGAATGAATTTTATGAAAAAACATTCTAAAGTTCATCAAAAAAAACAGAAGAGGAATTGAACCATAGTAAATTAGAGAAATCAGCAAGTGAAACTTTGGATAAAAAGAACGGTAAAAGTTTTTATATTACAGCTAATAAAAAGCATAAGTAATTGTGTTTAAATAATCTAAAAATCACTTGTCTTATTGCAGCTGTATATAATTTTCACAAATATTTTTTCGTTCATACAGTTGAGCAAAATATATAAAATACCGTATATTTGTAATTGAAAAAGCAATTAAATAATCATGAAAAACACCATGACAAAATATATTAAACCAATCATTGCTCTTACGGCCTTCCTGCTTATTAGCAGCATAGCTGTACATGCACAGAAAATATTAACTTACGAAGAACTTTTGAGCCCGGAAACTCGAAAAAAAGGCGATATTGTAGCTATGGAAATTAACGGGCTCGATACGAATTATGTGGTAATGATGTCGCCGTTGGTAATTTTTCCGGAAAGGAAATTTAAAAACAAACGCGAAAAAAGGCGCTACAACCGAATGGTGCGTAATGTAATTAAGGTGTATCCGTATTCGCAGATCATAAAACAAATATTTATAGAAACGGAGCTTGCTTTGCGCCAAATGGACAATGAACGCGAACGAAAAAAATACATCAAACGAAAGGAAGAACAACTGAAACAACAATTTGAGAAAGATATTCGCAAAATGACTTACACTCAGGGGCGAATACTGATTCGTTTGGTAGATCGCGAAACCGGACGCACGAGTTATGAAATAATAAAACATTTTAAAGGCGGTCTGTCTGCATTTTTTTGGCAATCAATTGCCAAAATTTTTAGTACCGACCTAAAGTATGAATACGACAAAGAGGGTGAAGAAGAGTGGATTGAAGAGATTGTAGCCAAAATTGAAAACGGACAATTGTAAAAAGACTTATTGAATTAGTCTTGCAGCAGAATTTTTCAGAAGTCGAATTTCAGACGCATCAAATCCCCCGTCAGTTCATAGGCAAACGTTGAAAGACAGGACATTTGAAAGTGTATGCGAGCTTAAATTTTTGTTTGGAATTATTTCGAAATTATATTCAAATTATCCATTAAATCATCTTTATATGACTTTGCAATGGGAATGGCTTGGGTACCGGATTTCAAAGCAATAATTATCATATTGTCCTCAATGGCTTTTATTTTCTCCAAATTCACAATAAACGAACGATGCACCCGCTTGAAAGTTTCTGCGGGCAGTTTTTGCATCATGGCTTTCATGGTAAAATGGATGGTATGTTTATCATCGGGTGTGTAGATATTTACATAATTTTCCATGGCTTCAATCCACAAAATTTCCGAATACAATATCCGTACGAATGATGATGAAGTGTTTTTTACAAAAATACCGTGTTCCGTGGATTCTTTATCAACGGTTTCGTGTATTTCTTTAGCTTTATTTACGGCTTTCAAAAAACGCGGAAACTGTATGGGCTTCAGTAAATAATCGGTAACTTGGTATGATATGGCATCCACCGCATATTTTTCTTTAGCGGAGACTACAATTACCTGGGGAAGGTCGTGGGTAACTTCCAGAAGTTCCACTCCGGTCATGTCCGGCATTTCTATATCCAAAAAGACCAAATCGATCTCTTTATCTTTTGACAAAAGATTTGCCGCCTCTGTGGCATTATCAAAAGATTGTTTTAACTCAAGAAAATCGGTTTTTGCGATGTACTTTTCCAATACAATTCGTGAAACCTTCTCATCATCAACAATAATACATTTCATAATTTTTGCGTTTGAAGTAATATTCACCAAAGATATAAAATGCTTAAAATAAAAAAAAACTTTTAAGCTTGCATTGTATCGCCGGAATAAATATCTTTGGTACCACAAAGCAAAAAACATAACCATGCTCAAACGCCTTTTTCCATTTATTTGTGCCGTATTAACAATCATACCGGTTTCAGCCCAAAATCTTCTTGAAGAGAATGAACTGGTTGAAGCTAAAGAGTTTAATTCAATAGACGAGGCTCTGCGCGAACCCGAAAATGTATATAAGTTAAATTTGGGGCACTTAGGCCTCAAAGAAATACCTGAAGAAGTGTATCGGTTCAGAAAGCTTCAAGTTCTGGATCTTTGGAATAACGATATTGCCCACATTCCGGCGGAAATACGCGATTTGCCGAATTTGCAATTCTTAAACGTTAGCGGAAATAAACTAAAAACACTGCCCACGGAATTGGGCGAGCTGCGATTTCTGATGATGATAGAAGCCGAAGAGAATCAAATAGAATATATTCCAAATATTATATGCACGCTTCCCGATCTGGAAAGTCTGAATCTGAGCAATAACCAATTACAGGAGCTGCCCTCAAATATCGGAGAGCTTAAAAGTTTGATGAACCTAAACTTGAGTAATAACAAAATTACCGTCTTGCCGGCTTCTTTCGGGAACTTAGGCGAGCTGCAAAGCGTAAACTTATCAAACAATGAGCTGAAAGAATTGCCGCCCGAAATTCAAGATTTAAAAAGTGTGAAAATTTTTGATATTAAAAGTAATCTGCTTTTAGAATTGCCCCCGCAAATCAGTAAATTGAACCAAATACCTTATCTGAACATCAGCAACAATGAGTTGCGCAAGCTTACGCCGTCCATCGGAGAAATGGATATGCTCTTGATGCTTGATTTATCAAAAAATCAACTCTCAGGCTTGCCGGATGAAATCGGAAAACTGAAAGGGCTTTTCGAATTAAATCTTTCGGAGAATAAAATTGTTGAACTCAACTCCAATATAGGCAAACTAAATAATTTACAATATTTGAATCTGCAAAAAAATGTGTTGCGCGAATTACCTCCGGAAATAGGACAAATGACTTCTTTAGTAGAAATGGATTTGTCTTCAAATATTCTTTTGCAACTAAACCCCGAAATAGGAAAACTGACGAGTCTCACAAAGCTGAATATCTACAACAACCAATTATCTGCCTTGCCGCCCGAAATTGGCAGTGCGTCAGCTCTGGAAGAATTAAATGCAAGTTATAACAGTTTAAAAAAATTACCGCCCGCTATCGGAGACATTAGCTCGCTGAAAAGTCTAAATTTTTCCAATAATCAACTTTCCGACTTACCAATTGAAATTGGAAATTTATCAAAATTAGAAGGGCTTGACCTGAACAGTAATGAATTATCGACGCTTCCGCCGAGTATTTCAAACCTAAATAATTTGCAATACATTTATCTGCGTAACAATAATTTTTCGGAGGATGAAGTGGAAAACATAAAAAAACAATTGCCCGATTTTATAAAAATCCGAATATAAACAAGACTCCATATTGCATAAAAAACCCCCGATTGACATGCAAGCGGGGGTTTTTATAAGTTTCTTTGCTAATTATCTATGTTCTCTTTTTCCTTTTTTTGTCGAGCTTCTGTCTTTTTCAACTCATCATCCAATTCATTCAATTCTTTACTTTTGCGTTGATATTCCTGCTCGTTAATTTCATTCTTTCTGCGTTTTTCTTCAAGCTTACTGCGCGCTTGTTCCACTTTTTGGCGTGCCGAGCTTAATTTTTCTTCTGATTTTTTCATCTTTTCCTTGGCTTTTCGGCGAGCTTCTTCTGCTCTTTTCTTCCCGTAGTCGCTCTTATCTAATTCGTCATTATCTTTTCCGTCGGTTTTGCCTTTGTCTTTTTTGTCAGTTTTATCTTTTTTATCGGCTTTGTCTTTTTTATGCTCTTCGTCTTTCTTTTGTTTTTCCTTATCTTGTTTTTCTTTATCTTGTTTGTCTCGTTTCTCTTTGTCTTGCTTGTCTCGCTTTTCTTTATCTTCTTTATCCCTCTTCTCTTTGTCTTTTTTATCTTGTTTTTCTTTATCTTCTTTATCTTGCTTCTCTTTTTCGTCTTTATCCGGTTTTAATTTATCATTATCCGGTTTGGGCTTAAGGTCATCCTTTTGCTTGTCTTTGTCGGTAGCATCATTATGCTTTCCTTTTTTTTCTTTATCATTGGTCTTTCCTTCTTTTTGTTCGGTTTTACCTTTATCGTTAGTTTTTTGGGCATACACCGTATCGGCAAATCCAATAAAAGCAAGAACCAATAAAATGCTTATAAGTTTTTTCATGACTGAATGTTTTTAAATGAATAATTGTAATCCTAAGGCTTTTAGATACTGTTTAATAAGCTGTCTGCCTTTTTTTCCAACTCTTCCGATTTTTTCTCAATTTCTTCAGCGTTTTCAAGTGCCTTTTCTGCTTGCTCCACTTGAACACTGTCAGCTGCGTTTTCGTCTTTTTGGTCTTTAGCATCGGGATTACAGCCTAAGATAAATACTGCCAAAACCGCAGCGGTTAATAATTTTTTCATGGTCTTATATTTAAAATTAAATAAAATATTCTTTCATACAATAACAAAAGTATAACTTTTTTGCTGAAAACAGATGCATCTGAGCGATCTGTTTGGATAAAAAACGCACCCTTTTCAAAATATTGCAGGAAATTTTGAAAAAAGGGTGCGTATGATGTTACCGGTTAAGACAAATTCTCGATTACCAAGGCAGAAGCTCCTCCGCCTCCGTTGCACAAAGCAGCCACACCGTAGCGAGCTTTATTTTGTTTCAATACATTCAGCAATGTAACACTGATTCTTGCACCGGAAGCTCCCAAAGGATGCCCCAGCGAAATACCGCCGCCGTTCACATTCACGCGGCTTTCGTCTAAGCCCAAATCTTTGACGGCTGCCAAAGCCACTGCGGCAAAAGCTTCATTTATCTCATAATATTCTATTTGCTCTTGCTTTAAGCCGGCTTTTTTCAGTGCATTTTTCACGGCTCCGGCGGGTGAAGTTGTAAACCATTCGGGTGCCTGTGCATAATCGCCGTAGCCAATAATTTTAGCGAGCGGTTTTACACCCAATTCTTTAAGTTTTTCGGCACTTACCAATATTATCGCCGAAGCTCCGTCGTTGATTGTGGAAGCGTTAGCTGCTGTTACGGTTCCGTCTTTTTGAAATACGGGTCGCAATGAGGACACTTTTTCATAGCGCACATTTTTATACTCTTCATCGGTATCTACTACTATATTGCCTTTTCGGGTGCTAATCTCCACCGGTACAATTTCATCTTTAAAACGTCCTTCGGCTATAGCTTTTTCAGAACGCTTATAGGACTGTACCGCATAACGGTCTTGTTCTTCTCTGCTAAAATTTTTCTCCTTAGCGCATAACTCGGCTGCATTACCCATGTGGTAATCATTATAAACATCCCAAAGTCCGTCTTTTATCATTCCGTCCTGCAATTTACCGTCGCCCAATTTTTGGCCGGAACGCATTCCGGGCACATAATGCGGAACTTGAGACATATTTTCCATGCCGCCGGCTACCACCACATCGTTATCGCCCAGCATAATGCTTTGTGCAGCAAACATAACGGACTTCATTCCTGAAGAGCAAACCTTATTTACCGTGGTGCAAGGCACATTATTCGGAATGCCGGCAAACAAAGCTGCCTGCCGTGCCGGCGCTTGGCCCAGTCCGGCCGAAAGCACATTGCCCATGAATACCTCATTGGTTATTTCGGGTTTTAAATCTACTTTTTCAAAAGCGCCTTTTATAGCTGCCGCTCCCAATTTTGTTGCAGAAACGCCGGATAAGGCGCCCATAAAACTACCTAAAGGCGTACGCACCGCCGATACTATATATACTTCTTTCATTGCAATTTATTTTTTATGATTACAAAAAATGATACCATACAAATATATAAATATTTTGCTTTCTTACAATAAAAGACCAAAATTTTGCTGTACCAAGCTGATACACAGTAAATAAATAGTGTTTGACAGAAAACTGCAAATTCAATTCACTGCGCAGGTCAGATGTTTTCACCCGGCGCAAAACAGTCAACATTAAAACACCGTGTAGTAAAAACGCACACCGACGCAGGGTTTTGCTGTGCCAGGCTGAAACACAGGAGCTAAATATTTGTTATCCTCAAACACTTTCTTAGTCTTAATCCTACCGTTGTAAGACAAAAACAGCCGAAAGTCGAAATAGATATTCAGAGGTCTTTTTTATTATTATATTTGTATTGAAAAATACCATGCATGAGTTTTGCTAATTACTATTTCAATCGTTTTAATTCCGATAAACCGCTAATAAAAGAAAATCCACCCAAAGATTTAGCGCTTATTTGCGTAATTCCGGTATATAATGAAAGCGCTTTAAGCGGCACGCTGCAATCAATTATTGAAACTAATCAGCCGAGACAATCGGCCGAAATTATTGCAGTAGTAAACCAAGCTGAAAATGCTCCCGAAACTGTAAGCCGACAAAACGAAGAAACTTACCGCGAAGCGCTTGAATATAAAGAAAAGTTCAACGGAAAACTGCAATTGCATGTTTTATTCTACAGAGATTTTCCAAAAAAACATGCCGGTGTGGGCTTGGCACGCAAAAAAGGCATGGATGAGGCTCTGCATCGCTTTAATGCTTTGAACAAGCCGGAAGGTATCATTTGCTGCACCGATGCCGACTGTACCCTTGAAAATAATTTCTTTAACGCTTTGGAAAGCCATTTTGCAAACCATCCAAATACGCAAGGTGTATCCGTGCATTTTGAGCACCGCCTGAATGATAAAGAGCTGAGTTCGGAAGATCGCAAACGCATCATCTCTTATGAGTTGCATCTGCGGTATTATAATCAGGCTTTACGCTATATCAAGTTCCCTTTTGCATTTCAGACCATCGGTTCAAGCTTTGCCGTTCGTGCCGAAAGCTATGCCCGACAAGGCGGAATGAATAAGAAAAAAGCCGGTGAAGACTTCTATTTTTTACAAAAAATTATAGAATCCGGCGGATTTTATGATTTAACAAATACCGGCGTGTATCCTTCGGCCAGAAGCAGCGACCGTGTTCCTTTCGGTACCGGAGCAGCCGTAAAAAAGATGCAGGAAGATAACAGTTGCGCTTACTCCACCTATGCTTTAGAATCGTTCTTTGAGATTCAAAAATTTTTAGACAGACGCCTTGAGCTTTATAAAGGAGAATTGATAATCACAAATTTTGGAGAATGTACCGCTGCATTTTTGGAACAAGAAAAGTTCGCAAAAGATTTAGAACAAATTAAGCGAATAAGTAAAACACCTAAAATGTTTGAAAAGCACTTTTATTCGAAGTTCAATGCTTTTAAAATGGTAAAATATTTAAACTTTGCCCAAAGATATTTTTATCCGGCACAAAACACATACTCAGCCGCCCAAAGATTATTTGCGCACTTGCAACCCGATGAAGATATTAATACCGAAGAAAAATTATTAGCAGCTTACAGAAAGTATGCGAAAAACAACCCGCAAAAAAGATAAGATAAGAAAACAAATTATTGGCAATTAATCATTATATTTGCCATAAATTTGACACAAGCCCAAAAACAAACAAAATCAAAACTAAATTGCAAATAGCAGATTTAAAAGAACATTTCAGAAATAAAAACTATTTTTATACATCTGATATTGTTGAATTTTACCGTAAATTAACACCCAATATTCCCAAAACAACCGTTAATTGGCGAGTATATGAACTAATAAATAAAGGTGTTCTTGAGCGAATGGGACGCGGCAAATTCAAGTTTGGCGAAACCTTACTTTTTAAGCCTAAAAATACATCGAAAATTATAAAAGTTAATAATCTGATAAAAAAGCAACTTCCTTTTATAAATTATTGTATATGGACTTCAAATATTATCAATGAGTTTAGTTTGCATATAAACAAGATAAATTATACCATAATTGACACCGAAAGAGAGGCCTCTAAATCAGTATTATTTTTACTTAAAGATTATTACAAGCATGTTTTCTATAAAGCATCCAAAGAAATGTTTGTTGATTATTTCCCTGATTTAAAGAATATTATCATTATCCGGGATTTAGTTACAGAAGCGCCTGTTCAATCAGTCAATAAGATACCGACTGTTACAATTGAAAAATTACTTGTTGATTTATATTGCGATAGTGAATTTGAATACCTTCAAGGGAATGAATTATCATATATTTATAAGAATGCCTTTGATAAATATACTGTTAATGAAAGCAAATTGTTAAGATATGCAAGCCGAAAAGGGAAAAAAGTCGAAATATTAAAATTTATAAACAATCAATAATTTGGCAATACATAAATATAGTTGCCGTAAATTTGTTTTTATGATTTCTGAAAAATGTTTAACAATAGAATGGATTGAGAATATAACTAAAAGGCATAAAGTTAGAGATAAAATATTAGTCGAAAAAGTAATACGTGCATTGTTTCTTCTTGAAGGACTTGCAGAAGAAGAACTTGATTTCGTTTTTAAAGGCGGAACAGCATTAATGCTTTTGACAGGCAGCACAAAACGATTATCAATAGATATTGATATTATTATCCAAAGAAACACCGAATTAAATAATATTCTGTCCAATATTGTATCGCAGAAATACTTTACGGGATTTAAAATACAAAACAGAAAAATAAGCTCGAATATACAAAAATCACATTTTAAGCTGTATTACAAGCCTGTATTTAGGACAAATAAAACAGAAGAATTTATTTTATTAGATGTTTTATTTGAAAAGTCTCAATATTTGAATACAACCACAATTCCTGTTCACTCATTATTTGTGAAACAACTTGATGAGCCGGTATATGCAAAAGTCCCTGATTTTAACAATATTTTGGGTGATAAACTCACAGCATTTGCACCGGAAACAACTGGAATTCCTTATGAAAAGAACGGTAAAGTTATGGGAAAAGAAATTATAAAGCAACTGTATGATATAGGAACAATATTCAAACTAATAGATAATTTGTCCGCTGTAAAACAGACCTTTATCAAATTTGCTTTAACAGAGTTAAAATACAGAAACATTGAAAATGATGTTAGTACGGTTTTAACGGATATTTATGAAACATCATTAAGCATAGCAACAAAAGGAAAAGCGGGGAAAGCAAGATTTGATATTTTAAAAACAGGCTTAAGGCAGATTACAGCATTTATATTTTCTGAAAATTACCATATCGAAAAAGCAATTATTGACGCTTCAAAAGCCGCATATCTGTCAAAGCTTATTCAATTAGACAGCAATAAATTTATAAGGTTTGAAAACCCGATGCAAATAACAGATTGGATAATTGAGCAACCATTTTACACAAAATTAAACAAACTTAAAAAAACGAATCCTGAAGCTTTCTTTTATTGGTATAAGATATATGAATTAGAAACAATTAACGGATAAAATAATCATGAAATACACAAAAATAGCTATCGTTCAACTATTAATCATTCTGCTTTTGTCATTTACTGCAGAAGCTCAAAACAATCCGGCCGACAGCAGCCGCAATGCTTTACTTTGGAAAATAGAAAGGCCGGACATGCCCGCTCCCTCCTACCTTTTCGGCACGGTGCATCTGATACCGGAAGCTGACTTCTTCTTTACCGACTCTATGGAAGCAGCATTTGATAAATCAAAACAGTTAATACTTGAAATTGACATAAATATTCCCATATTTAAGCAGCTGATGCTGGCAAAAGACATCTATCTGCCCAACAGGCAAAGGCTGGAAGATTATATGACCAAAGAAGCTTACCGGCAATATCGGTCCGACTTGCTTGATTCGCTGCAAATAAGTGAAACAACCGTAAACATGACGGCACGAATTAAACCCATTTTCGCATCGGGTTTAATTTTGAACGAGTTGTTGAAAAATCCGATTCAATACGAAAAGTTTTTAAATGATCGCGCATCCGAAAAGAAGTTTGCAGTTAAAGGCCTTGAAACCATTGATTATCAGATGGAAGTTGTAAACAGTATTTCCATAGAAGAACAAATACAAATGTTGGCAGAAGGCGGCAATGCAGCCGGCATGAAACGCGATTACGATATTTTAATACAAACCTACAAAGCGCAGGACATAGAAGCTTTAGCTAAACTCATTGAAAGTGAAGAGTTCTCAGCTGATGCACAGCAACAACTCTTGAGCAACAGAAATAATAATTGGATACCAATTATAGAAAAAGAAGTTCTCAAAATGCCGTCTTTCATTGCCGTAGGCGCCGGACACTTGGCCGGAAATACCGGCATTATTGAACTTTTAACAAAGAAAGGTTTTACATTAACTCCCATAAAATAACATCACAGCAACATGCACATAAACAGAATATCTCTTTTTTGTTTCATACTCTTTTTTTTCGGAATATCCGGAGCTTATGCCCAAAAGAAAAGTCTTAGAGCAGAAAAGACAAAAACCGGAACCATTCGTATTGACGGGATACCGGATGAAGAAATTTGGCTTAAAGCCGAAACGGCCGGCGACTTTACGGAATGGGATCCCTCACCCGGGCAAAAACCGGAAGACAAAACTATTGCCAAAATTGCCTACGACGAAAGAGCCATTTATCTGTTGGGTATAATGTACACAAGTGAACACAGCAAGCTGTCAACCGAACTAACCGAGCGCGATGACGCCGGCACCACCGATAATTTTGGCCTGGTTTTCGACCCTTTCGGAGATGATAATTTGAGCTACTGCTTTGGAATTACGGCTGCCGGCGTACAATTCGATTTTAAACTCCGGGAAAACGGTGATGATTTCAGTTGGAATGCCGTATGGAAAAGCAAAGTAAACATAACCGACAGCGCTTGGATTGCAGAAATTGAAATTCCCTATTCCGCCCTTCGTTTTCCGAAAGATGCTTTAAGTAAACGAAAAATAAATATTATACGATTCTTTAGCCAAGGCAGAAGACAAGTGAGTTGGCAACCCGTGAACCCTACGCAAAACAACTTTAACCTGAGCAACGGCTATCTTGAAAATTTTGAAATTCAAGATGCGCCCATCCGTTTATCGCTTTCGCCTTATGTCTCGGCTTATGCCGAAAAACAAGCCGGGCTTCAAAACAGCAGCTATTACCTGAAAGGCGGCGCCGATTTAAAATACGGCATCAATGAAAGTTTTACTTTAGATATGATGCTCATACCGGATTTCGGGCAAGTGCGTTCCGATGACCAAAGCTTAAATTTATCGCCTTATGAAATATACTACAGCGAGAAACGCTCGTTTTTCTTGGAAGGAACGGAGCTTTTTGATAAAGCCGGAATTTTTTATTCCGGAAGAATAGGCGGAACTCCGAGAAACTATTATTTAGCTCATGAAGAAACCGAAAATAATGAAATTATAACCAATAACCCTTCTGACGTGCAGCTTTTAAACGCCACCAAACTCTCCGGAAAAACAAGAACAGGAACATCGGTAGGTCTTCTCAATGCGCTTAGCCTGAAATCGCAAGCCCTTATAGAAGATACCATTACAAATAATGAGCGCAGATTGACTACCCAAAATTTTACCAATTATAATGTAACAGCAGTTCAGCAAAACTTAAAAAATAATTCATACATAAGCCTTATTAATACCAATATGCTTATTCCGAATTCTGATTTTTCGGCCAATGTAAGCGGAGCAGATTTTAAGCTTGCCGAAAAAACTAAAACATACGCTCTTTTCGGAAACGCAGCATACAGCCGAAATAAATATTCAAGCGACTCCATAAACGACGGATATTTTTACGAACTCAGCTTCAGAAAAATAAAAGGAAACTTCAAATTTGAAGCTCAAAGAGAGCTCAAGAATGATAGCTATAACCCAAATTATATGGGCTATCTGCAGAGAAATAACATTATTGAAAACGAAGGAAGCCTTAGCTATACCTTTTACAATCCTACGGAAAAATGGCTAAGAATAAACGCCTCTGTATTTTTGGGGCACGAAGTAAATTATTTGCCGAAGCATCTGCAGTCGCTATATACCGGCTTTAATATTTACACACTTACGCATCAGCACCTGAGTATATGGCTCAGAGGTGCTATGGAGCTGACAGACTCATACAGTTTTGATGAAACGCGGACAAGCGATAAATACTTACGCAGAAAACCGGCACGCAATATATCAGCCGGGTTTTCTACCAACTATTCCAAAGCTTTTGCTTTTGATATCAACACCGGTTTTTGGTACAATTCCGACGGGAAGCAAAACGGTTATCATATACAAGCCTCACCGCGTTTTAAACCTACGGATTATTTGATGATTGTAGCAAGAAGCAATTTTAACTCCGGTAAGAGCTACGGTTATGTTTACACCGATGTGTCGAATATAGTTTTCGGTATGCGCTTGCGCGATGATATTCAAAATACTTTAGACACTAAACTGATTTTCAATAATAAATCCTCCTTAAGCTTGAGGCTCAGCCATATACGCTCAACCGTAGAATATGACGGTGCTTTCACATTGGATAATGAAGGTTTTATGCAAGCTGCTGAATATGAATTAGGCCCCATAGAATACAACATGCTGAATGCTTATCTGATATATCAGTTGGAATTTGCACCCGGCAGCTTTTTGTCCTTAGCTTGGCAAAACAATATCATAGCTTCCAAAGCAGCTATCTATGACAGTTATTTCAACGCATTATCCGAGAACTTCAGAAACAACCCGAACAACAGCATATCATTAAAAGTATTGTTTTATATTGATTATTTTACTACAAAAAATAAACTGCGAAAGTTATAAATAGAAACCGGGTGCATAAAGTTCCAAAACTTCCGCACCCGATTATAATTTTCGTATCAAAAAATCACTCTATCCTTTTACCACACCTTTGATATAAAGCGTCTGACGACTTTCCTGAATATTCATGGTAAGTGTAACGGTCTTATTAAAGACACCGACATCATCAGCTTCAAAGACCACCGACACTTTGATGGTTTCTTTCGGAGCTATCGGTCGTCGCGGATACTCAATATTTGTGCACCCGCATGAGGCTTGTGCATTGGTAATCAATATGGGTTTGCCGGATACATTCGTAAGTTCATACTCTACGGTAGTAGCCGAACCAAATTCTACTTCACCGAGGTCAACGGTAGTTTTATTCCAATTGATTTCTTTATCCGAATCCTGACTTAAAGTCCCGTTTCCGCCGCTCCATGTCTGAGCTGATAAAGGAAAGGCTCCTATGGCAAGAACTAAAAGAAAAAGAACTGTTGTATTGATTTTCATTGTTATAATATTTATTATTAAAAAATGGGATAATTCGAAAGTATATTTCACTTTGTATGCTCCAAATCAGAAACGCAATTTAAGAAAATTTATTATTTATTTCAAGGCTTATTAAACATACGCTTCATACCCATACAAAAGCTTTCTTTATAACTTTTTTAGCAACTGAAAAATTAGGAATTCATTTTTTTATATGTTTTTGCATGCTTTTTGTGTGGTGATAAATTAAAAAAGACTTTACATTTTTTCAAATTAGAAAAAGATTCTTAATTTTGTTAAAATTCAAGTTGCAGCGAAGCAGACTTGATCAGTTGATATAAATTCTCTTTTTATGAACAGTAAAAAAGAAATGCTCAGTCAAATGGAAACGGATAATATTCGTATTTCTTATACCGGTCCGTTTGATGCTCAGGTACTTTCGGTGATGGCAAAGAATATTGAATTCTCATTGTCAAATAATCCCTCGGTAAATAAAAAAATGTTCAAGATATTTTTAGAATTGGCGCAAAACATTTCTTTTTATTCTATAGAGAAAGATCAATCGGATAAACAGGGAATCGGCACCTTAACCATTAAAGAATATGAAGAGTACTTTCTGTTTGCTACCGGTAATATTATAAATCATAAAGATGCCGAAATTGTAATTGAACGATGCGAAAAAATTAACTCATTGGACAGAAACAGCCTGAGAGAATTTAAGCGAAAAGCCAGAAACCGTGCACACAGTGCAACCGGCGGAGGAAACATCGGGCTGATACAAGTGGCACTTACCTCCCGAAACAAATTACAATATAAAACCATACCGCTCGAAAAAGGAGAATCCTATTATATAGTAGCCGCAAAAATTGATAAAAATTAGACAATGATAATAAACGATAAGTACAAATTAACTGAAAATCCGCACGACAATGCGGTTCGATTCTTTTTTAAAGGACCGGTTGATCAGCGTATTTTATCGCTTACCGGTGATTATATAAACACCATAGAAGAAATAGAACGAAACGCCGGCAGAAAATTGTTTAAAACATTTCTGGAATTGGCTCAAAATATCTCTTATTACTCGGATGAGACCGTTCAAATTAATGATAAAACAACCGGCGGAGGCACAATCATCATCAAAGAATCTGATACCCATTTTTATTTGCTTACGGGGAATACCGTTAAAAACCAAAACATCATACCAATTATTGAAAAATGCGAATACATAAACAGCTTAGACAGAGACAGCCTGCGCGAATACAAACGCAAAGAACGCAACCGGCAACCGGGCGTTAAAGGCAATGCCAATATCGGACTCATTCAAGTGGCTCTTACTTCGGCAAATGCTCTGGATGTAGAAGTAAATCCCATTGATGAAAATAAAGTCTATTTCTCAATAGTAGTTACCATTGACAAACAAAAAAACAAATAAATCACAATGAAAAATCTCGAAATACAAGGTTCACACAAAGATTTTTTTATACCAACCGTAAAATTCAACGCAGATACCGGTATTTGTGAAATAGCCGGAGAATCATTTCTTGAGGACACCGTAGAATTTTACAAACCCATTATTGCTTGGTTGGAAGAATTTACCGAAACCGAAAAAAAGCCCATCGCTTTAGTTATCAAACTGACTTATTTTAATACCAGTACTTCCAGAAGTTTACTGGACATTCTCAACGTATTGAAAAATTATGAAGACAATGGAGGCGAGGTAGTAATTAATTGGCATTATGACCCTTCCGATGTTGATATGGAAGAAGATATTGAAGACTATATGATTGATACCGGACTGGAAATCAATTTAATACCCACAGAATAAACTTCGACATGGCAAAGAAAAAATTTAACTATAAACAGTCACTTGAAGAAATTCAAACCATTATAGATGAAATTGAGGAAGACGAAATTGATGTTGACGAGTTATCCGGTAAAATAAAAAAAGCTTCCGAATTGATAAAAGCATGTAAAACGCAGTTGCGAAAAACCGAAACCGAAATTGAAAATGTACTTTCGGATGATGAAACCGAAAAATAAGAAACGGTACGGATATTGTATAAAATCTTGCATCAAATAATCACAAACCAATTTTATGAAACGACAGTTGCTCATATTATTTCTGATAATTCCGCTGCTGTCAACTGCGCAAACCTATAAAAATGTAAAGTTTACCGGAAGTATCAAAGCCGGCTTTACCGAAGGAGGCAACCAAACCGTCAATGAACTGCTTGCCGAAGAGTTTGCAAAATTCCTAAATGTAGAACTTGAAAAAACCACCATCGAATGGGGCGATGTATTTGCTAAAAACGGAAAAATCCCTAAAGACTACCAAACAAACCCGGAAATTGCATACACACCGGATGCTCTGAAAAAATCTGACTTTATTTGCGGAACCGTATATGAACTGGACTGGAGAAAAAAGTTTTTTGATTATGCCGGCATTGTTCAAGTTAGCGATTTGCTCATTGTAAGAAAAAATGTAACCAAAAATATTAACAGCATACAAGACTTAAAAGGACTTACCATAGCATTCCTGGAAAATTCTACTTATGAAACCGAAATAAATGCCATTAACAAAGAAATAGACAGCGGCATAAACCTGCTGCCGGTAAGTTCTGAAAAGGAAGGATTAAATATTCTTACCCAAGGCAAAGCTGACGGACTCATTACGGTTTCATACCTCGCTTTAGCTTACCTTAAAAAATATCAAAGCCTGAAACTGGCATTTCCCGTATCGGAACCGCAAAACGTGGGCTGGGTTATCCGAAAAAATAATGAAGAGCTAAAACAAGAAATTGAAAATTTCTTTGAAACCATAAAAGGTGACGGCACTTTGAATAAAATTTTCAGAGAAAAATACGGTATCTCCTACTCCACTTACCTTGAGATCATAAACTCTTATGCACAATCAACAAAAGGAACCGACAGCCGAGATTTTGACGCCATAAAAGAATCCGGAAAAATAATCATTGCACTTCGCGACCGCGAAATGATATACCACCGATACGGACAAAAACAGTTCAATCATTATCTGGCCGAAGAATTTGCCCAATACTTGGGCTTGCAGCACGAAATAGTCATTACCAAAGAATTTTCAGATTTTTGGGAAAATGAAAACGGAGAAATACTCAAAGACAGCGCATACCTGCCCCCGTGGTTTACTCAGTTTGATGTTGCCTGCGATTTAATAGCACCACTTGATTGGCGGCTAAAAAAAGCAGATGTAATAGATTTCATGCCCAATGCCATGGTAGTAATCGGGCGAAAAGGAACGAAAATAAATTCCGTTGACGACCTGAGAGGACTGCGCGGAATAACCTCAAGAGGTTCTTCTTACGAACACGCCCTCAAACAAAACAACATTAAAGATTTGATATACAGCCAAGGGAATGAATTTTTTAAAAATGTTATTTCCGGAAAAGCTGACTATACCATTTCAAACATTGCCGTATTCAATCTTTCGGAATATCCGGAATTGGAAGCTAAATTTATACTTGGAGAAATAACCCAAATGGGCTGGGCAATTAAGAAAAATCAACCGGCATTGCGGCAAAAAGTTTTGGAATTTTTTGAATATGCTCAGGAAGGCGGTATTATTGACAATTACTTTAAAGAGCAAACCGGCATGACCATGAAGTCGGCCAGAAATTATCTGAACGCACTGCAGGAAACCTACCAACACGGATTTTTCCCTTTTATGTTCTACGGCGCCGATCAAGGCTTGCCCCGCGAAGAAATTCTCAGCCTTTTTCAAGACAATAAAGGTTACATCTGGTTTGGAACCTATTCCGGTGCCGTAAAGTATAACGGCAGGGATATGCGAGTATTTAATAAAGCAAACGGGCTGAGCGACAATACCGTTTTTGATATCAAACAAGACCAAAACGGGCGTATGTATTTTGCCGGAGAAAACGGCATAAACATTTCCGATGAAAATACGGCAAACTTTAAATCCGTTTTTAAAGGAACGGTTTTTAAAGAAATTTTCATTGACCAAAATCAAAATAAATTTTTCTACGGAGATGCCGGCGTCTTCATACTCGACAAGAAGGGCAATAAGATTCATCTCAATAATGAGCTGGATAATATACCCCAAAATGTCCGCAGCATCACTCAGGAACCCAAAGGAGGCGACATTGTAATAGCCTCTGCCGAAGGAACATACAGGCTAAACTCTACCCTCTCCGTTTCCGAAAAAATCTCTGACGGCTATTACCATTATGCCCTGTTCAGTTCCGACGGAAACCTGTGGGTATCTTCAGACGAAGGTTTATTCTTTGTACAAAATAAGCACTTTACAAAACCCGATCGTTACGAAAACTTAAATCACACTCTAAATATTCCCAAAGGAACAACCATCCGGAAAATCAAAGAATCCGATGACGGTGCCATCTGGCTTTTATCCGATTACAAAGTGTATCAAATACTGACCCTTAAACAAAAACCCATTGTTTACGACAAAAATATTGGCCTAAATAATTATAAAATACTCTCATTTCTCATTGATAAAGAAAGAAATTTTTGGTTTGGACTGGCAGGAGGCACGCAAAAGCTTACCGACAAAACGCTCCGCACACTCTTTCCGCAAAAAATAAATAGCCCGGTTCATACCATTTTTGAGGACAAATCCGGACGTATCTGGTTTGGCATGCATACGGGAATATATTACCTGCAAAACGGCCTGCACAACTTTTCTCAAGAAATAAATTTCGGAGAAAACTCGATGGTTTTCGCACAAGGCCAAGACGGAAAACTTTATCTTGCCGATACCGAAAAAATAAGCATCATCCGTCAAGAAGACCTAAAGCCTGTAAAAACCATTCGGTTTGAAGAACCCATCATTCATCCGGAAAAAATATTTATAAGCTCCAACAGCGAAATTTTCATAACAACCGGAATAAACGGCATTGTGTATTATTTTGAGAATGCCGATGCAAAAGCTCTGCGCATAGAAAACAATGCTACCCAAAACATTATGCAGCTTTCTGAATTCGACGATAAAATAATCGGAGCTGCTAATGACGGCATCGTTTTATTCAACAATAAAAGCTTCAGAACTTACATACGTACCGAAGGCAAAGTATCTGCTTTCTCCAAAGATGTAATAACAAAGCCCGAAACACAAACACGAGATACAGTTTTGCGAATTGCAGCATCAGGCGGTATGTTGGTTTTTCATCCGAAAGAAAAGCTGATACAAGCACCTTACAATCTGCCCAAAGGTACGGTAATAAAATCAATAACGCCGGCCGAAGATCCGGATTATCTTTGGTTAGGAACAGCCTCGGGCCTAATTTACTTCAATAAAAACTCCGGCGAAGCCGAATTAAAAGTGGACTCAAAAAACGGATTAAACGGCAACGAGATTACATCCGGAGGTTTGTATCTTGACGGCCGTGGTGTATTGTGGGTCGGGACTTTTCACGGAGCTTCTACCTATGATATAAAAAATAAACGCATTGAAAAGATTTACCCCTCATGCTCTATCAGCAAAATAGAGCTTAACGGACTGAATACTCCTCAATTACCCAAAACACTTAAATCGAACCAAAACAATATCAGTTTTGAAATTTCCGGTTTATTGTTTAAAGATGAAAAATCCATAGAATATGAATATTATCTGCGAGGATTAGATACAGAATACGCCGGATACAAAGGCAAAGATAATATGGCCGTTTACCAAAACCTTCCGCCCGGAAATTATGAATTTCTATACAGAGCCAAAGGAAAAGACGGAATTTGGAGCTATTTCCAATCAGTTGAGTTCACCATAGAAAAACCCATGTATGCCAAATGGTGGTTTATTCTTATAATGGCAATGATTGCAGCAGCTTCGGTTTACGGCGTATTTAAATGGCGAATAAAAATACTGAAACGTCGTAACGAAATTCTGGAAGCAACCGTAAAAGAACGTACGCTGGAAATACGCGAAAAGAATGCCGAGCTTGAAAGCCAAAAAGAAGA
The DNA here is from genome assembly GCA_964472505.1 of uncultured Bacteroidaceae bacterium. Classification (GTDB taxonomy): domain Bacteria; phylum Bacteroidota; class Bacteroidia; order Bacteroidales; family JAADGE01; genus JAYEIA01. The sequence goes on from CAYYQW010000002.1 coordinate 109,372, forward strand.
AATTGAAACACAAAGAGAATTGGCCGTTCAGCAAAGGGATGAAATATCCGAAAAGAAAAAAGAAATTGAAGACAGTATTTTGTATGCCGAAAGAATTCAAACGGCTATTTTACCGCCCAAAAATTTCATCAGCCGACACTTGCCTGAGAACTTTATACTCTTTAAACCCAGAGATATAGTAAGCGGTGATTTTTACTGGGCGGCCGAAAATGACAAGACCATTTTTGTTGCAGCTGCAGACTGCACCGGACATGGTGTGCCGGGCGCTTTTATGAGTATGCTTGGCGTTTCGTTTCTGAACGATATTGTATCTACGGGCAAAAAAGATATTACAGCCGGAGAAATATTAGACAAGCTCCGCGATAAAATCATAGATGCCCTGCATCAAACCGGTGAAGTACACGAAGCCAAAGACGGAATGGATATTGCGATGTGTGCCATTCATAAAGATTCGAACCAAGTAGATTTTGCCGGAGCATTCAACCCGCTTTATCTTGTAAGAGACGGCAAAATACATGTTACCGAAGCCGATCGAATGCCGATTGGAATCTACGAATATGAAGATGAGAATAAAAGCTTCACAAATCAAAAAGTTACCGTTAAAAAAGGTGATACGCTCTATATGTTTTCAGATGGTTATCCGGATCAATTTGGCGGAAAACGAGGCAAAAAATTTATGATTGGCCGATTTAAAAAGCTCATACTAAAAATACAAGAACTTCCTTTAGACAAACAGCACGACTACATGGACGACACCATAAAACGTTGGATGGAAGGCAGCAGCGAACAAATTGATGATATTTTGGTAATTGGAGTGAAAATATAAAGCCGTATAAATTACCGTAAGCAAAAACCGTCCGATTGAAAAGCAACCGGACGGTTTTTTTAAACTGTCGAAACTGTCCTAAGTCTTATACCAATGAGTTTTGGCAGCAGTTTAATAAATAATCACCATATCTCACTCAGAATAACCTGTAAATCTGCGGCTCGTGTGAGCATCATCATGTGGGAACCACCCGGCAGGATGTAATCGGCTTTTATATTTTTCAGCGGAAGTGTATTATCCGCATCTCCGTGTATGTGAATAATTTTGTCGGAATAATCTTCTTTTTGCCAATTAATTATCATATCCGCTGTTCGTTTCAAATAAATCGGAGATTTAGAAGACAGCATACTCTTAAAGCATTCTTTGTTGTTGTTTCTGTCCGGTTCGACCAAAGGTTGCAAAAACAAAGCTCCGGCTTTAACAATAAGCGGCGGCACAAAATCATTGACCGGCAAAACAGACTGAAACCGATAATGAATAGGTAGTTCCGATTGACATTTGGCACTTGAAATAAGTATTATTGTTTCTGCCGGTAAGATTTCGGACAGTTCGCTGCAAATCATACCGCCCATGGAAACACCCATCAGAATGAAGGGTTGCGTAGTATCCGTCTCACTAACAAACCTTTGAGCAAATTCGTCCAAACGTTCATCCTTGTCAGGCAAAGGATAACGAATGCAAACCGTATCATATTGGAGTGGGAAATTCAAATTTTGAAATATTCGATAATCTGAGCCTTGTCCCGGAAATAAATAAATGCGAGCCTTCGTTTGGGCTGTTATATCCGAAGAAAGAATTCCCAAAAGCAAATATATACACCCGAACATTCGTAATTTCATTCTTTTCAAAATTTCAACCATAAATTACTGTAAAACTACTACTTTTAATGGCTATTCGAATGATTTACTGACAAAATACAAATATTCTAATATAATTATCCGTATGTTAGCCAACATTCTAATCACTTGAGAAAATCATTTCACCATACAGGCCATTCCAAAATAATTCTTCTCATCGGACAAAATGGCCTGTGTTTTCAAACCGGCAGCTTTTGCCATAGCTTCTATCATTTGCTCGTTGAATTTATGGGAGTTTTCGGTATGTATGGTTTCACCTTCAGACAAGTAAATCCGAAAATCATCAAAGCGACTGATTATCTCAAGGTTTTTAAGTGTTTTTAAATGCATTTCGATGCGATTTTCACTTGTGTTGTAAAAAGCCAAATGGTCAAAATCATCCGGATTAAAGTTCAATCCGGCCAAAGTGTTTGCGGTGTTTAATATATTCTTATTAAAATCAGCGGTAATACCTTTGGAGTCATTATAAGCATTTTCAATAATTGGGATATTTTTTATCCGGTCAAATCCGAGCAAAAACATATCGCCCGGTCGCATGTTCCCGGAAATATTCCGAATAAATTCACCGGCTTGTCGCTTGCTGAAATTTCCAATTGTTCCCCCAAAAAAGCAAAACAGCCGTTTTCGTTCTTTCGGCAATACACTTAATTGTGTCATAAAATCAACAATAAACCCGTTTATAGAAAGGTCGGAAAACAGCTCATGAAGGTTTTGGCAAGACTTTTCAACTGCAGAACGGCTAATATCTACCGGCAAATAGCGAAGGCTGTTTAATTCTTTATCCGACAACTGATTAAGCAACAAAGTAATTTTGCTGTGATCACCGCTCCCGAGTTCAATAATATCAGAATCTACAAAATTAAAGTCCATTTTATCAACAATACCGGATAGAATTTCCTTTTCACTTCGCGTTTGATAATATTCATCTAAGTGAGTAATCGCTTCAAAAAGTCTGCTGCCTTTCTTATCATAAAAGTATTTTGCAGATAGTTGTTTATGCGTATTTCGCAGTCCGTTTAATATTTCATTGCGAATGTTTTTTTTCCCGATTTCGGAAAAATAATTAGTAATCTTTATCTTTTGGGTTTCAGCAAGTGTAATCTGTCTCATTGTTAGGATTTATAAGGTTTTAACGATTCCAACATGGTAGGAATAAGCTCGGCAACCGTTGGGTGTATCTGAACCGAATCGCGGATTAATGTATAGGGTTTATCGGCATACATCACATTCAGAATGCTGCTTATTACTTCATCGCCGCCAACACCCAATACAGCGGCTCCGAGTATCTTATCGGTATCCCGGTCGATAATGGCTCGCATAAAACCGTAGGTTTCGCCTTTCTCGCGAGCGCGTGCTACATCGGTCATTTTCCGATATGCCAAATGTATGTTTTTTCCGGCTGCTTTTGCTTGCGCAAGAGTCATTCCTGCGCGACCCAACGGCGGGTCGATAAACAATCCGTAGGTCGTTATTCGGTCGGAAACTTTACGATTTTTATCGTCAAATAAATTATCGGCCACAATTTCATAATCATTATATGCGGTATGGGTAAAAGCACCTTTACCGTTGCAATCGCCCAAAGCGTATATTCCGGCAACGGTAGTTTCCAAATAATCATTGACTTTAATGAAACCGCGTTTATCGGTTTCTATTTCGGTATTTTCTAATTGAAGTATATTGGTATTTGGAATCCTGCCCACAGCCAAAAGCAAATGCGTTCCGGATATTTCCGATACAGCGGAAGTGCAGCTAACTTTTACGTTAATTTCGCCCTCCCCGTTTTGGGTGGCACTAAGACAGTCTGCATCAAGAATAATACGAATATCTTCCGCTTCCAGAATTTCTTTTACCGCTTGCGAAATATCTTCATCTTCACGTCCTATCAAACGAGCGCCTTTTTCTATAATGGTAACTTCGCTGCCAAAACGCCGAAACATTTGCCCGAATTCAAGCCCTATATAACTTCCTCCTACAATTATTAAATGCTTGGGAATTTCGTTCAATTCCAAAATATCCTTATTCGTAAGATAGTTTACATTTTCAAATTCACGAGGAATTCTCGGGCGAGCACCTACATTAATAAATATTTTTTTTCCGTGTATTTTTTCGCCATTTACTTCAAGCGTTTTTGAATTACTGAAAACTGCCCTGCCCTTATAAACATCAATATGTTTATTTTTCTTTAAAGCTTCGCTCAAAGCTTTTACGGATTTCCCCACCAATTCATCTTTTCTTTGCTTTATTTTGGAAAGATCAGCTTCTATGTGTCCGGAAAATCTCATACCCAATGACTCGCCCCTACGCGCATCGTACAAACGCTTTGCACTTGCCACATAAGTTTTAGTCGGTGTACAACCAACATTCAGGCAAGTTCCGCCGAAATGTTCTTTTTCAATAAAAGCCACTGATTTATTTTCTGAGGCATATTTAAAAGCCAGAGGCGTTCCGGCCTGTCCGGAACCGATTATTATTGCATCATAATTTTTCATAGTCAAATCTTTAAAAATTTTTAATTATCACGAGGCTCACCCGTTTCGGTAGGATTATCCGGGTCGTTGCTCCAGGCAAACCATCCGCCGTCGTAAACCGATACGTGCGGCCAACCCATAAGCCAAGCATTAAACCAGGCTTCGCTGCCGCGCCAACCGGTACCGCAATAAAAAGCTAAATGTTTGTCCGGTGTAATATTTTGCGATTTCCAAATTTCAGCCGTTTCATGAAACTCTCTGACCGTATGATCCGGATTTCTGTAATTTTCCATGTGATAAGCATCGCTGCCGCAATCGGCAAAGATGGCTCCGGGTATTCGCCCTTTGGCTTCTATGTAATTATAACCGCTGACTTCCCCGATGTACTCGGGGTAGCTTCTCACGCAAACCAAGTCGGCATTATCGGATTTCAGCATGACTTTAGCTTCGGGAAGATCTACGGCCAACTCCGGCTTCTGCGGAATATCGGCTCCAAATTCGGCAACCGGTTGTTTTTCCGCATCATTGGTTTCAATTGCAAAACCGGCATCTTTCCACGACTGAAAACCGCCGTTTAAAACGCGTACATCCTTAACTCCGGCATACATCATAATAAAAGCCAAGCGAATGGCTCCCAAATGCCCCGCGGCACTCCCGGGAAAATCGGCTGAATTATCGGGATGCATAAATTTTCCGTATAAAATTACGCTTGTATCGCTTGTTATGCCGTGTTGTTCCAAAGCTTTTTTTAATTCTTCCGGGCTTCTGCGATCCCATTTCTCCGAATCTTCCAATGCGAGCGTATCCATATCTATTGCACCGGGAATATGCCCGCTGAGATAAGCATCTCTGTTGCGATAATGCGCATGTACCACAATGTATTTATTATTATCGTACTCCGAAAGCTTTTTGCCCTTTAGCAAATTGCTGAGCCAATCGGCTGAAACCAAATTTTGATAACGAGCCAACTGCTGCATCGGTTTGCTTGGGTCGGGTACCCATTCGGTTAAAAAATGATTATACAAAAAAATATTTCCAAAGCCTGCATTACGGAACCGTTCAGCGCCTTTTTGCGTTTGTTCTTTTGTGTATCCGTATAAAATGAGTTCATCTTCGGGTCGCATTCCTTTATGCTTTACAATTTCAATCCAATCGATATATTTCGTCCATTTCAAAGGCAATGATTTCGCTCCTTTTATATGTCCGCCGAGGGTTTCACCGGATTCTTGCCAACCGTTGTATGCATCGGCAGAGCGTAAATCTATAATTTTTGCATCGTTATTTGATAATTCAATTAAAGCTTGTGTGCTTATTTCTTTAAATTCCATTTGTGTTTTCTCTTATATATAATATTAAACATGCTCTATGTCGGTAAATTGAGCAACCGCAGGACTATCGGTAAGCAAATCGGATAAACTGAGCTTGTGAATATCGTTGGTGCCGTTGCTGCGGGCAAAAACCTCCAACTCCTTATGAGTAGCTTTGTAGAAATTCACAAAACCCTGTACCGCTTTTTCCTCATCAAGCAGTTCGCGCAATTGCTCATTTTGCGTGGCAATTCCGACGGGGCAGGTTCCCGTATGACAAACTCGAGCTTGTATGCAGCCAATGGAAATAAGAGATGCAGTAGCGAGAGCCACGGCATCGGCTCCCAAGGCAATGGCTTTGGCAATATCTGCGCTTGTGCGAAAACCGCCGGTTACACATAGGGTAACATTGCTTTTGACTTTATCAAGATATTTGCGTGCCCTACGAATGGCAAATATGGGCGGAATGCCCACATTGTCTTTTAAAAATTTCGGAGCTGCACCGGTGGCGCCGCCACGGCAATCAATGGTAATAAAATCAGGCTCGGCCTTAAGTGCAAACTCAATATCTTCCTCAATGCGGCCTGCAGCGAATTTAATACCGATGGGTTTTCCGTCTGTTACTTTTCGCAAATGTTCTACCTTTTCACGCAAGTCGTTTTCATTATGTAAGCCGTCAAAGCGTGCCGGCGATATGGAGTCTTCTCCTTTTTTCAGGCCGCGTGCTTTGGCTATCGTTTCGGTTACTTTATAGGCCGGCAGGTGGCCTCCCAAACCGGGTTTTGCGGCTTGTCCTATTTTAATTTCTACGGCATCGCCTTGTTTTACGTCTTCGTCTTTGTGCGAAAAAGAGGCCGTTCCCAATTCGTAAATGTATTTATCAGCCGCTTGTTTTTCCTCGGGTAATAATCCGCCTTCTCCGGCGCATTCGGCTGTTCCGACTATTGAAGCGCCTTTGGCTAAAGCAATCTTGGCTTCTCGCGAAATAGCTCCGAAAGACATGTGCGACACATAAAAAGGCATATCCAAAACCAACGGGTGTTTAGCTGTTTTTCCTATTATGGTTTTTGTATTCACAGGAATGTCTTCATTTACGGGCAATTTAGCGAGTTGCGCACTTTTAAAAGTCAGGCTGTCTAAACCGGGAAAATCTTTGAGCGTTCCCATGGCCGAATTTTCCGACTCGCCGGTTTTGGCCAACTGTTGTATCCGTGCTTTATTTGGGTCTTTTATTTCGGCAATTTCGTGAGCTTTTCCTTCATCGGTGAATTTTGTGTACCAGTGTTGCCCGTCGCAAAAAGGTTTATTTTTAGAATTACCGCAACGGCAAAGGGCATAATGTTCTTCGGATTCCGGGCTGTCTTCATCTTCCAAAGCAATATTTCCTTTTACATAATAAGGGCCGTCTTCTGTAATTTGAATTTCAGGCTGTTCTGAAAATTTATCATATTTTACGCCGTCAATGGAATAGCTTAAAGCTCCGGAGGGGCATTTTTTTATAGTTTCAATGATTTTCTCGACTCTTTCACCATCCGGATCAATCCAAGGTTCGGTATTCATACGAAAAACTTTGGGTAAACCGTCGGTGCAGTATCCTGCATGAGAACAAATTCCCCTGTCATCGTGAATGGTAATTTCCTTGCCTTTATAAGTATCGCTGTGGCGCGGTTGTCGGCCTTCTTCTTTTGGGTCGGTCCAATTGTGTTTGGCGTGTTGTCCGTCGCAAAAGGGTTTGCTTTTGGAATAGCCGCAACGGCATAAAGCTGCTGTTTTCCGGTTCACCGGATATATATTTCCGTTTGCTTCGGTGAGTTGCCTGATGCCTTTAATAATGAAAGGCCCGTTGGGTGATGTTTTAATTTTTTCCGACATAAATGGTTTTTTAAAATTGAATATTTGTTTTTCTTCCTAAATATTTCTTTATGAATCATCTTCCGATTTTTATCAATGCTAAGTTTCCGTCATTTTATCCAAATTGTTTTGAGATTACATAAATGTAGTATTTTTTTTAAGAATCTAATAAATTTCTTGTGTTTATCACACACAAACATGCTTTAAATCAGCGTATTTAATATATCAGTCGCAGAAAAGCCGTATCCTGACAAAGTATTTTAAAATTTTATTATCAATCACCGTCTATTGGATTTCATAAATATCCGTTTCCGGATAAAAAGCCAACCAAGCAAAGGCAAAATGTACTCCGTAAGGAATTACCCGAAGTTTTTCTCCTTTGAGTTTCCCGCCAATACATTTTCCGGTAATATCCCAACTTGAGCCGGTTTGCTTATCCACAAACTCCCCGTTTTTATATTCAAAAGTGTAAGTTTGCCCGTTAAGAACCGGATTTAAGACAGTTGACGAACCTACGGTTTTCGACTCTTCAATATTCTTTTTATCAAGAATGGAAACCATTTTTGAAGTATGAAAAACGGCTATCGCCTGATTTTGAAATCGGTCATTAATTACCGTTTTTTCTTCAATAATGTTTTGCGGATAAATTTTATGTTTTCCGTTAATTTGAATATTTATGATACGCTCCATAGCCGGAAGCCGTTTATCAACTTCATGCGGAAAAAACCGCTCGGGCGGTGTCTCTTTGCTGTCGTAATTTTCGTAGGGATTGGAACCGTATTCGCGCTCGACTCCGGTTTCGGTTGAGAGTATTTTTCCTTCGGGGAAACTTTCAAAAAATTCGGCTGTCGAAATAATGTACGATGGGATAATATCCAATTCGGCACCGGTCAATTGTCCTACTTCTGCTCTGCCGGTGAGCTGTTGCCACCAGCTTTGGGTTTGTCTGTCATAAAGCACCAGATTGCTGTTTCGAAGCATTCCGGATACGCCAAAATCTAAAAGGTATTTATCGCCTTTATGCTCCAATTTTCGGTTATAAACCGGTGAAGAATTACAGAGCGGACAATAGGTAACCGTATAACATACATTGCCGATGCTGTCGTTTACAATTTCGTGAAAAGTGAGCACCGTTAAGGGATAGGCTTTTGCTTTGCCGTTAATTTCAAAGGCAACCACGGGTTCGTGATCAAAATAATTTGCAGCGACTTGCTTCTTATCCCAAAACACAGGATCATCAATGGGCGGTATTCTGTCCGGCGGCATGAGCGCGGTAAACTCATCGGGAGAAATCGTGTACTGACTTAGGTCGGTTTTCCAATTGAGCTCAATGCCTCTCGGATTTTTTTGACCAAAAGCGGCACTAATCGGCAGCAGAAAGATAAATAAAATAATAAACAAGTTTTTCATAATTACATCAGTTTAAGATTGAATTAGTTTCATTATACAATAAATAGTTTTTAGAAAACAAAAACGACAAATAACTATTAATCAATATTATAAATAAAAAAATATTAATTTTGCTTCCACAAATATACAAATAATAGTTTCATAAGAAACAAATTTCGTATTTTTTATAAAAGTGCTATATTTGCAAGCAATAAAAGCCGATGAAGCGAAACAAGAAATGGCTTGATGCAAAACTGAAACATATATGAAATATTCATTTGAAACTTCTCCGGGAAATTTTTCATACCGCATCTCCAAATTGCTGGGTAAACATCTGAAAAATAGAATTTCTGAGTCCGGAATAGATTTGGAAACCGAAGAATGGTTTGTTATTTCAATGCTATACGAAAAACAGGAATGTTCTCAGCTTGAATTAACAGAAAAACTCGCAATAAACAAGGTAAAAATCAGCCGATTAGCTGCTGCTTTGGAGAGTAAAAATTTAATTATCAGAAATTCAAATACAAAAGATAAACGATTAAGAAAACTAAGCCTAAGCCCAAAAGGGATTGAACTTTATAAAAAAACCGAGCCTTTGGCAGAATCGGTCATCCAAAAGGCATTCTCAGGTTTCAATAAAAACGAATACATCCAAATGATTGCCTTTTGCAATCGCATCTTAACGAATTTAGAGGATGCGGAATAAGCCGGGGCAAGAATAAGCAATAGACCGGCCATTTGCTTATTAAGCATTTAAACCAAGAATCAAAGCTATAATTTGCGCCCGGTAAAGTAAGTTTTACTCGAAAAGCAAGGTTTCCACATAACGTTTATAATCATCCCTTGACCGATTGATTAAATCGTGGGCTTCTTTTTTATTGTAAGTATGCGTTATTTCACAGCGTCCGCCGGAGGTTCCGGGCATATCTTTGTAGGTTAAAAAATAGTGTTTCAAACGATTAACGACCGGCTGCGGGCAATCCGAAATATCTTTATAACTTCCGTAAACGGCATCATCCTGCAAAACAGCTATAATTTTATCGTCGGCCTCGTTGCCGTCAATCATCCGAAAACCGCCAATCGGGCGAGCATTTACCAAAATATCACCATGAGTAATTTCTTTTTCGGTCAATACACAAATATCCAAAGGATCGCCGTCGCCAACTATTTCGGGACGCTTTAAAATGTCGGAGCTTTTCCGGGCTACTTTTGCTCCGCAATAGGTCTGCGGAATAAATCCGTATAAAGCCGGAAGAATGCTGGAATATTTCTGAGGTCGGTCTATCATCAAATAGCCGCTGTTTTTATCTGCCTCGTATTTTACGGTATCGGTAGGCACCATTTCAATAAAACACATCAACTGCTCGGGGGCATTGTCACCAATTTCCACACCGTGCCAGGGGTGCGATTTGTGGCGCAGCCCGATAAGTTTTCCAATCGGATCTAAAGCGCGTCTGTTCATAACCGGTTTCTTTTCATTACTCATGGTATTTATTTTCGTTCTTTATTGCAATTTTAAAAGTCAAAAATAGTATTTTAGTTTGAAGCCGACAAACAGGCTAAACCGAAATGCAAATAAGCAAGCATTCAGAATTTAAGCTTTTTCACTCAATTCTAACCAACGGAATTCTTTTGTATCAATCATCTCATTTAATTCGGACAGGCGTTTTGATTTTTTTGTAATTTCCTCGGCATCAACCGTAGCTTCCGAAAGCATTTGTTCGATTTCCGCTTTTTCGGCATTCAGTTTTTCCAACTCATGCTCTAATTCTTCAAATTCTGTTTTTTCCTTGTATGAAAGCTTTTGCTTATTGGATGCTGAGGGCGTATTTTTCTTCGGTAATTTCAAAGCACTCGCTTCTTCTTTTTCTTTGGCTTCTTTGGTTTTAATTTCTTTCAAATAATCGGAATATTTTCCGGGAAACTGTTTTATTTGCGGTGTTCCGTCAAGAACAAAAAGCGTATCGGCCACTTCATCGGTAAAATATCTGTCGTGAGATACCACCAAAAGATTTCCCGCAAATACTTTCAGATACTCTTCCAATACTTCCAGAGTCATTATATCCAAATCGTTGGTAGGCTCATCCAAAATCAAAAAATTCGGATTTTTCATAAGTACCGATAGAAGGTACAGGCGTTTTTTTTCGCCGCCGCTCAATGTATGTACAAACCGAAAATGCGTATGACGAGGAAATAAAAAATGCTCGAGAAAAGCCGCTGCAGTCAGGTAATTACCGTCTGATGTTTGAATGGTTTCGGCAATATCGGTAATTACATCAATCACTTTTGAGTCATCGGAAAAACTCAGGCCGTCTTGCCGATAATATCCGAAAACAACCGTTTCGCCAATATCTACCGTACCGGAATCGGGCGGCAAAATACCGGTAAGCATGTTCAAGAGTGTGGATTTGCCGGTTCCGTTATCGCCCACAATGGCAGCTTTTTGAAAACGGCTGAACTTGTACGAAAAATCCTCTACAATGGGATTTCCGTCAAAACTTTTTGATATGGAATATACATCCGCAATCTTCTTCCCCAAGCGCTTGGTTTTAATATTGATGCTCAGCTTGCTGTTATTGCGTTTTCGAGCGGCCAATTCTTTTAAGCGTTTATAATTTTCAATGCGGTATTTGGCTTTTGTGCCGCGTGCTTTGGGTTGAGTTTTGGCCCATTCTTCTTCTTTTTTCAGCTCCCGACTAAGGTCGCGGCTTTGTTTCAAAAACAGCTCAATGCGCTCTTCACGTTTTATAAGGAAATCTTTGTAATCGCCTTTATATTCATACATATCCCCCTCATCAATTTCCCAAATGACATTGCATACACGATTCAAAAAAAAGCGGTCGTGCGTAACTACCAGCAAAGTAATTTTCAAATCGGCAATATAATCTTCCAACCACTCTATCATACGAAAATCTAAATGATTGGTAGGCTCATCCAGAATCATCAGATCCGGTTTTTTCAGAAGCACTTTAGCCAAGGCAATACGTTTTTTCTCACCGCCCGACATCGTTGAAGCTTTACGATTTAAGTCGAATATTTTAAGTTTATCCAGAACAATTTGAATTTCCTGCTCATAATTCCAACACGCCTTATCATCCATAGCTGCGGAAGCCGTTTCAACAGCTTTTGCATCTCCCGAAGCCAAAGCCGTGCGGTAGTTTTTCACCGTATGAACCGCTTCGCCTTCCGAGTCCAATACAGCATCCAAAACCGTATGCCCTTCTTTCACTACCGGCTCTTGCGGAAGAAAACCTATTGAAATATCATCTCTGATATATAAATCGCCGGCATCGGCTATATCCTGCCCCATTATAATGCGCAATAAAGTGCTTTTCCCGGCTCCGTTACGAGCGATTAAAGCTACTTTTTCATATTGATTTAAACTGAATGCTATATCTTCAAAAAGCAATTTATCGCCGTATGCTTTTGTTAAATGCTCTGCTCGTAAAAAATTCATGTTCCCTGTTTATAAAATTGCCGCAAAGATAGTGAAAAAAATACAGGACGTGCAAAAAGCCGAATCTGAGCTTTGTTAAAATTCTGTTTTTATGAATACAATTAAGCATATTTTTTTATTTTTGAATTAAAGCATTACAAAGCAACTTTTTATACATTTAATGCGTATATTATAGAAAAGAACCGTTCAGATATATCTTCCAAATGAATACAAAATTATACTTCTTGTTAATTATACTTTTATTTACCTCCTACCTGACGAGAGCACAAAATGCCGATGCCGGCACAGATCGACTAATTTGCGGAACAGAAACTCAACTGGAAGGCAATGCACCACCGGAAGGCCATTCGGGAGCATGGACTTTAATATACGGAACAGCTGTTATTGAAAACTCTTCCGTACCAAACACACAAATCAGCAATTTAGGCAAAGGTGATAACGGTTTTCGCTGGACTTTCACAAACGGTACGCACGACGATGTAATCATAACCAACGGACTGCCCTACGTTGAAGCCGGATCTAATCAAACCACTTGCGCAGCCACCCGAAGCATGGCTGCCAATACACCTGAAGCGGGTGAAACAGGTGTTTGGGAACAAATCTCCGGTGATGCCGCAAATATCATATCTCCCACTGCTTACAACACGCAGATTGATAATTTGCAAAACGGAACTTCAATTTTCAAATGGACCATTCAAGGTGCAGATTGCTCACTTTCGGATGAAGTTTCAATTACCCGCCACGAAGCCGTAGCCGAAGCCGGTGACGATGTGTACTCTTGCCACGGGACGGCAGAAATAACCGCAAGTATCCCGCCGCGCGGTACCGGATACTGGACTGCCGTGGGAGCCGGTAACATAGATAATCCTTCTGCAAACCAAACCATGGTTTATGACCTGCCAAGCAATCAAAATACCTTCAGGTGGAATGTGGAATATAAAGGTTGCTACGACTTTGATGAAATCGATGTATATAACACGAACCTGAGTGTTTCCACAAGCGGCGATAAAACCGTTTGTGCTGATGAAACCACTATCAGCGGGACAAATCCCGAAGAAGGCGCTGTGGGCTTATGGGAATCAATGGGCGGAAGTGCAATTATTGATAACGAAAGCGCATACATAACTACTGTGCGAGAACTTAACCAAGGATCCAATGTATTCAAATGGACCATCAGCAAAAATAATTGCGAAAAATCAGCTGAACTTACAATTACAAATGATAAAATTGCCGAAATTAATGCCGGAGGGGATCAAATTGTATGTGAATTCAACGGCACACTTGGCGCTCTTGCGCCCAAAGAAGGCGAATGGGCTTTGTGGGAAGTCATAACCGGCACAGCCGAAATTGCTAACCCAAGTCTTTACAATTCGCCCGTTTCAAACCTCAGTCGGGGCGAAAATCGATTCAAATGGACATTAGAAAACGGAAACTGTTCTGCCCTTGATGAAGTAATTATTGAGAACAATCTGCCAAATTATGCCGTGCTCTCACCCGATGAAGAAATATGCACCGACGAATATACCTTAACAGCGAGTGAACTCTACCCAAACGAATACGGACTGTGGACCAAGCAAGACGGAGCATCCGGAAACATATTGGATCCGACCAACAATGCTACCGATGTTATAAACTTAAGTTCCGGAAGCAATCGCTTTCGGTGGACAATTTCTAACCAAGATTGTCAGGTTTATGAAGAAATCACCATAACCAATAACAAAATTACAACTGACGCCGGAGAAGACACTGCAATTTGTGAAACAGAATATTATCTCTCCGCCGAAAATTCAGTAACGGCAAACGGCTTTTGGACAGTTGAAAACTCAGAAGGCACACCGGTTTTTGATAATCCCACACAACTATCAACATTTGTAAGAAATTTAGCTCCCGGAAATAATATACTCAAATGGTACGTGAGTAAAGGGAAATGCGAAGCATCGGATATCATAAGCATCCGAAACAACCAACCCGACGATGTCTATGCCGGCCCGGATGCCGTCAGTTGTTCCGATGAAACATTGCTTTCGGCTGCTAAACCAAGTTCCGGCAGCGGAGTATGGAGCCTCGAAAGCGGAAACGGAACCATTGCCGAGCCTTCTCAGCGCAGCACGGCAGTCAGTAACTTAAAAATCGGTGATAATGTTTTCCGATGGATCGTTACGGACGACAATTGCAGCGATTATGATGAAGTTATTATTACACGAAAACATATTATTGCCGATGCCGGATCAGATGATGAAACATGCAGCACCGATTACAACTCACTTCAGGGAAATATTCCCGATGACGGCTTGCAAGGAATCTGGACCGTATCCGGAGGCAACGGCGCTTTTGAAAATCCCACAAGCCATACCACTTCGGTAGCGGCTCTCTCGCCCGGCGATAACCGCTTTACTTGGACCGTTTACGACAGCGATTGCTCCGATGCTGATGACGTGATAATCACAAACAATATCCCGACAGCAGCAAGCACCGGTTCCGACAAAGAAATTTGTACATATCAAACCGATATTTCTGCCAATCAGCCTACCGTAGGTACCGGCCAATGGTCGCTTGTCTTTGGCGGCGCCATTATAGAAAACACGGCCGATAATCTCACCACGGTTTCTGAAATTCCCAAAGGCCTCAGCCAATACAAATGGACCATTACAAAAGGCAGCTGCAGCTCTGAAGCGCTTATAAGCATTACCAATAACAGCCTTTCTACTGCTACAGCCGATGACATCAGCATCTGTGATAATGCTTCTTTTCTTTCGGCAAATCCTCCGCAAACAGAGGAAACCGGCCTTTGGACGCTTTCGTCCGGCTCGGGTGATATTGCCGATCCCACTTTTCATAACTCAGCGGTAAGCAATCTCTACTTAGGATTAAATAAATTCAAGTGGACCGTAACAAAAGGGGAATGCACGGCAAACGACTTCTTTTCAATCACCAACGATTTGGTTGAAGCCAATGCCTGGCTTTCAGGCCCTGACTCAATCTGTACGGATATGGCTGCCATACTCGGTAACGAACCTGTTCCGGGCGCTGTCGGTACTTGGGAAATTACAGCCGGCGGAGGTTACATCGAAGATCCAAACGATCCTTCAACACATATCTACGAGCTGCCTTTGGGCAATACGGATATTCGCTGGACCATTGAATATAATGCCTGCAGTGATTATGCAGATATTTCAATCAGCAACAACAGCGTAACGGCAAATGCCGGGGAAGATGAAATTGTTTGCAATAACCTGGCAACATTATCGGGAAATACTCCCATAAGCTTTGCTTCCGGATTGTGGACAAGAAGTTCCGGTGCCGGAGAAATAGCCAATCCGGAATCGGCTCAAACTACGGTTAGCGGACTTGCATTCGGAACAAATGTGTTTCAATGGGAAGTGGAAGGAAACGGTTGTATCGACAATGATAAAGTAGTCATTTCGCGAAACGATTTTTCAATTTCGGCCGGGCTTGACAAAGAAATTTGCGGCTCTGCTACGAACTTATCCGCAGAAAATCCTTCGCCGGGTTACGGAATTTGGGAAATCAGCGGAAGCCCGGGTGTTGAAATTGAAAACCCGACCTATTATCAAACACAGGTAAGCGGCATCAGCAATAATTCAGAAAATATATTTCGATGGACAGTTTACAGAAACGGCTGCTCAGCTTATGACGAAGTTAAAATAACAAATACCTTTATTCAAGCCTATGCCGGTGCCGATCAATCAGTCTGTCAGGACAATACACTATTAGCAGCGCAAACGCCATCGGCAGGCAGCGGGCTTTGGACACTTAGTTCAGGCAGCGGAACCATAGAAGAACCGGAAAATCCGAACAGTGCCGTATCCGGTTTACGCCTTGGAGAAAATACCCTACGTTGGACCGTAAGAAATAAAACTTGCGAATCCTATGATGAAGTAATCATAAGCAATGATGATGTGGTAAGCTCGGCAGGAAGCGACCAAGCAGTATGCAGCTCAAATGCCGTATTATCTGCCGACCCGCCGCCTGCAAGCGGCTACGGCGAATGGGAAACCATTGCCGGACCGGGCATTGTTGAAACTGCCGATGCCTATTACTCACAAGTAAGCAATCTGCAAAGAGGCATTAATACTTTTCGTTGGACCGTGTATGCCGGTGATTGTAACAGCGGAGGCGATGAAGTAAACATCACCAACAACAGCTTTGACACCTATGCCGGCGAAGACCAAGAATTACCCTTCAACATATACAACACCACACTCAATGCCGAACAAGATGCTGAAGCAAGCGGCGGTTCATGGTCTATTCTGTCGGGAGGCGGTTTTTTTGCCGACCCGCAAGACCCAAAAACAGAGGTCACCGGAATGGCAAGCGGTGAAAACACCTTTAATTGGCGAGTAGAAAAAAACAATTGTTTTGCTTCCGATCAAGTAATTATACTGGTGAAAGATTTTGAAGCTTATGCCGGCGAAACGCAACAAATATGCGGCGAACAAACACAACTCAATGCCCGAAACGAAGGCGGAGATCTTCAAGTTTGGTCGGTTGTAGAAGGAAACGGAGTATTTGATGAACCCTACAACCCCACTACAAGCGTTCGTGAAATCGGGCGCGGCGAAAATATTTTCCGTTGGTCAGTTACGCGCAATAATTACACTTCATCAGACGATGTACTGATTATTAATAACAATTTTGATGTAACAGCCGGAGATGATGCGGAAATCTGTGATGCAGAATATGTGCTGAACGGACAAGAACCGCTGGCCGGCGATACCGGGCGATGGATCATTGCCGGTATAGGTTCGGGCAGCTTCAAAAATACTTCTCTGCACAATACAAAAGTTACAAATATGCAAGCCGGAAGCAATTTTTTCCGTTGGGAAATAAAGCGCAATAATTGTGTATCTGCAGACACGGTGGAAATATTTTGGAACCGACCGCCGATTGCCAATTTTAACCCGGATTTCACAACAGTGGATGCTCCCAAAACGGTTAGTTTTTTCAATCAATCTTCCCACCATCCGGAGCAAACACCGGCAGATGTTTTTTATTGGCAAACGGAAGCGGAGACCTTTTCCACCACCTATTCGCCGAATATTCCCACAAGCTATTTGTTTGAAGATAATGCCGCCGGAGATTCTTTACACACCATTTACTTGATAGCTTTTGACGAAGAAACCCAATGCTCTGATACAAGCTCAACGGAAATACATGTATTTTATTCAGCTTCGGATATTTCGAAAACCGAAGCAGGAAAAATTCTGCTCTACCCTAACCCGGCCAAAACTCATATCTACATCCGTTTTCCGCAAAAATCAGATTATGCATTACGTATCTATAGTTTAGAGGGGAAATTAGTTTTAAAGCAGGACTTTTTTCGAGCTGAGCAAGGCCGCATAAAAGTTTCGGAACTGTCGGCCGGCATGTATAAAAGCGTAATAAGCGGCAACAACAGCAAATACTCCGGAAGTATTCTTATTCAAAAATAATATTCAGAGCTTCAGGCATTTATCTTATTTTGAATACTTTACATGTATTTTGGAAGATCGGAGCAAAAAGCCCGAAAGCGCCGTGAACAAGGCAACGGAAACCATAATTATGGCCAATACGGTCCATGATTCGCCGGTTTGATTACGAATATCAATATACACAAACATGGCGCGCAACCACTCTGCGGCTCCGATATAACAAAGGATTTGAAACATATTCGGCACATAAGGCTTTTTAATAAAAAATAAAAAAGGCAACAACAAAACCAATAAACTAAAAACCGGAGAAAGTCCCAATTTGGCCAAGTGCGCTGCCATTAAAACCGCCGAAACGGAAACCAATAAAATGCGTATAAACATAAAATTTTCAGTTATAAAATTTCTGCAATAATAGTGTTTTTCAAAACACAGGTCAAACAAAAATACTAAAATATCTTTTAGTATTTTTACCGAAGCCTTCGCTTGGAGCGAAAGCTTCGGAATTGTTTAAGCTCGGTTCCTGCCGGCCTCAGTCGTGGATTTCTCTAACTCTTAAAGGATTATCCATAATTACATCAAGCGTTTTCACGGTTTGTTGTCCGTTTACAACAAACGAAACACTTATTTCAGATTGCGGCGGGTTGGTGTATATGCAGGAAACACAAAGTATTTCCGCACTTTCAACGCAAGATTTACATTCCAACCAATCGTTTAGTTTGTCTAATTGTTCTTCCTCAGAAAGATTACTTTCCAAGCCGCTGAGATATTTATCAATAAGCTCACCGGTTTTATCGTATTCTTCAGAATTGATAAAAGCACAAAATTCTTTCTCATCAGTGCATCTTACATCCCCCTTATCGCAAGCGGACTGTATAAAAGCAAGAAAGAAAACAGTTAAAAAAAGCAGTCTGTAGGTTTTCATTTTTTTTGTTTTTGGTTTGTTAAAAAAAATAGGCTCGTTACCCCCTCGTTTTAAAATAAAAATTTTTCTCTCGCCCTTGATTAAAAAGAGACTTTTAAATAAGTCGCTTAACGGAAATGCACTTATGACGGGCGGCTGCGGTGGTTTTGCGTAGCGAAGCGGAACAAAACTACCGCAGACGGCTGGCATTAAGTGCAATGATAAGCATTTATTTTATTTTTGATTAATCAATTCCGTTATTGGTATTTCTGCTGTTTTTATGTCCGATATGTAAAAATAACCGGTGCCGCCTTGACTAATGTTTGTTGGTAAATTTCCGGAAATAGTAGAAAATATGCCGGTTTTCCAATCAGTTTCTGAAAACAAAGCCAACAGAAATTTGTGATATTCATCGGAAACTGAATATTTGCGAACAAGCACGGTGTCGTTAATTTCACCTGCCGTTCCGAAACCATAAAGATTGTCGGGGAAAAATCCTTGTGGTTCGCCGCCTTTGTGAGAATAATTAAAGTTAATATCCGGTGAAAAAGGATTTTTATAATTACTTAAATTATCGTTTGCATATAGCCACAGCCATTTAACATTTTCTGAATATCCGAAAGTATGCTTTAAGCCGCTAAAATATATCATGCTGCCTGTTACATTTTCATCTTCCCGGGGCAATGGCATGTTATCCGATTCAATATCGCTAACGCTTGCGACCGTTGTTTGGGCGGTGTATTGCTTGTTGTTGATACTTATGGTCAAAATGTATAATTCATAAACTACGGGTTGAAACATATCAACAGACATATAAACGCCTTTTTCATCTGTTTCTGCAAATAAATATATGTTTTCATTTTCATCTGTAATGTATATTTCAGCATTCGATACGGCTTGGCTTTCTGTGGTATGTGCATAGTTGCCGGGCTGGCTCAATTTTATATAGTGATTGGCGTTTTCTGTTGTTATATAGCAATTTACGGCTATTTCGTATTGATGCCCGTTTGTCGATAAATTCAAGTCAGATAGGCCAATCTCCTTCATTTCGCAAGCACTAAATAACAAAAAAAATAGTATTAGTAAGTAATTTTTCATTTTCAAAATTTAAAGCTGTATGAAATACTTGGCATAATGGTAATAAAATTGAACTGATAAACTCTTAGTTTTTGCATTGAGGCATCGTATTCAAAATTGTATCCCAACGGATTTTGTCGGGCATACACATTGTAAATTCCTATTTTCCAGTTGCTGTTTAGTTTACTGTTGGGTTTTGGTTTTATATTCAGTGCTATATCTAAGCGATGATAATCCGGCATTCGTTGTCCGTTACGTTCGGTATAAATAGGCACATAAGCATTATCGTATTCAAAATATCCGGCAGGCATTGTAAAAGCACGCCCTGTGGAATAAATCCAAAATGCGCTGACAGACAGGCGTTTTGTAAAATTATAATTTGTTGAAATTCTGGCATCATGGGGCATATCATAAGATGCCGGATAGCTTGTATTGTTGTTTATACCTGAAATTGTGCGTATTGCTCTCGAAAAGTTGTAACTTACATTTCCTGTTAGTTTTCCGTTTGTTTTTTGCAGATTTACTTCAATACCATAAGCTTTTGCGGTTCCGGTTCTGATTTGAGTTTCTATATATTTTGTTCCTATCAGCCGGGCATGGTCAATATAATCTATTTGGTTGTGAAATTTTTTGAAATAAGAGTTAATCGAAAAATAATAATCTTCACTGCCGGAATAGTCGATGCCTGCCGAAATAATATCTGCCGTTTGAGGTTTAATGTTTGGCGAAGCCGGGATCCATGTTTCCAAAGAGGTGTAACTGTAAGCGTTGTTTTGTAATAGTTGCACGTATTGAGATGTTCGCGAATAGGCGGTTTTGAGCGTAAATTTGTTAGTTATAAAATACTTTGCCGAAATTCGGGGTTGAAAATTCTTGTAAGTATTGTAAATGCCGGTTTTGTTTGAATTTTCGTTAATCGGAATATAATTTTCATCGTAATCAAACCATGTAGCTTGCCCGATGTTTTGAAAAATTGATAGTCTCAGACCATAATTTATTCCGATTTTTCCGAAAAGGTCGATGTCATTGAGCAAATATACTGCATTTTCTAATGCTTGGCTGCTTGGAATGTCTTGCAAAACCGGATTGTTTGCTTTTCCGGGCATAAAACTATGAAAAACAGTATTAGTGCCAAATTCTATTTTATTATTTGAGCTGATGAAAAACGTAAAATCTGCTTTGCCGGTAATATCTTGGATTGCCGTAGTCCATGAAATTTGTTGTTTAAGTTCCGAAAATTGTATTTGATTTTGATAATCGCTGTAAACGAACGATATGTTAGAAAAAACACGAGGCGAAAATATATGATTGTATCTCAAAGTAGCGGTTTGGTTGCCCCAAATATTTGTAAAATCGCCTACTGAAAGAATTTTGTCATTTCCTTTGTAAAACGAAACGAAAATACGGTTGTTTCGGTTTATTTTATAATTTGTTTTGATGTTAAGGTCGTAAAATTGCGGAATTGTATTCTCATCGTTACTTGGTTCTATAAATAAATCGATAAAACTGCGACGTGCCGAAACAAAAAAAGATGCTTTGTTTTTAACAATAGGAGCTTGCATGGTAAGCCTTGCTGATAAAATACTAACACCGCCCGACATTTGAAAGCGGTTCATGTTTCCTTCGTTCATTTTTACATCGGTAACTGATGAAAGTCGCCCGCCATATTTGGCCGGACTGTTTCCTTTGTAAAATTTCACTTCTTTAACGGCATCGGGATTAAACACCGAAACCATACCAAATAAATGCGAGGGATTATAAATCGGAGCTTCGTCAATTAAAATCAAATTTTGGTCTATATTTCCGCCCTGCACGTAAAAACCGGAAGTGCCGTCTCCAATGGTTTTTATTCCGGTTTGCAGTTGAATGGCTTTTATGGGGTCGGCTTCGCCAAAAACGGTGGGCAACTTACCGATTTCAAGAGGCGTGAGTTGTATTTGTGCGTATTCGTTTCTGTTTGAATGCTGAGTATTTGCCGAAACGGTAATTTCTTCCAAAACATTGTCAGAAGGTTGCAGATAGAAATTTATAACTGTATCGTTTTTCAAGTTTAAGTTTAAGTTTAATTGCTCGGTTGTATAACCTAAAAACGAAGCATTTACAGAATGTTCGCCTTTGTCGGTTGTTAAAACAAAATATCCGTAAGAATTTGTAGCTGTACCGTTTTGTGCATTTTCAGTAAAAATATTTGCACCAATTATTGTTTCGCCGGTTGTTTGGTCATAAACGTATCCGCTTATAGTTGATTTCTGGGCATAAGCAATGGCTAAATTAGTAATGAACAGTATCAGGAATAAATTTTTTTTCATATATGTAAATATAGTATTTAGTTTAAATTTTAAAGGTCTTCAACTTTAATTTTTTGATAATCAACGTCCATAATATAAAAATATCCTACCGCATTATTTGATATATTTGTAGGTAAATTAGCCGGTATTGTTGAAAAAACACCTGTTTGCCAATCTGTTTCACAAAATAGAGCATAGAGGTATTCAGAATAACCTTCGGAAACCGAGTATTTAAATACTTTTAAGCTATCTTGACTTTGTCCGGATACTTCATTCCCGAAAGTATGATAAGCGAATAAGCCTTGTGGTTCACCGCCTTCGTGGGTATAATTATATCTTTTTTCGGCAGAAAATGGTGAATACGAACCAAGGCTGTCCCATTCCCAAGCTGAAAGCCACAACCACTTAGCATTTTCATTATATCCAAAATCATGTTTCCAAACAATAAAAGAACTTTGTCCGGGTGTTAAGTTTGAAGTGTTTTTTTTAGGTAGTTTTATTTCGGAAAAGTTAATATCATTAACTGCTTCTACTGTTTCATTTGCAGTATATTCTATATTGTCGTATTTTATTATCAATGAATATGTTTGACCGATTTCAGGTGCAAATTTTTGATTTGATTTATATATCCCGCTCACGTCTGTTTCAGAAAAGTTATAAGTTAAATTATTTGAAATAATTCTCACTCCTGCACCGGAAAGAGGTTCGAAAGTCATATTTTGAGCATAATTTCCCGGTGTGGATAACTTGATATAGTGATATTTATTTTCTGTTGTTATGAAACAATCCACCACAATTTTATATTGATGATTAGTTTGTGATAAGTTAATGTCTGTTATACTAATTTCTTGCATTTCACATGCATATTGAAATATTGATATTACAAAAAAAATCGGAATAATTTTTTTTTTCATTGTCGGTAATATTAAATTTAAAAAAAGTATCAACTTGTAAGTTGATACTTTGTAAAACAAAATAGTTTCTGATTTTAAAATTTTTAATCGTAATAATAAAAAGAATAATGTTTTTCTTTACGAAATTTTATATGAAGTTGGGCTTGATCAGACGGTCCATAACTTCTTCCTATTCTGCTGTTAGTTGTGCGTCCTTTTAGTTTTATATTATCTTCAATTCGTGAAACATTATTGCCCTCCCAAATGTCAAAAGAATAATATATTGCCCAACAGCATCGATTATTAGTAAGTGAAGCATAGTTTTTTGTTGTTTTATCCATAGCATGCCAATCAAATCCTTTTTCTTCATATCCTTCGGGGGCAACCCAATATTCTGTTATTTCATAAGTTGCATATTTTTCATCTATATATTCTTCTATTATTTCAGCATTTATTGTTATGGTATTGCTCTTAGTAAAGACAAAGTTATCTTTATCTTCATTTACATCATCTGTGTTTTTTTGATTTTTAATAGATAATTTCTTTTTCAAATCTGTGTCGGTCATACACTTTAATGTAAAATTTTCAGACGAATAAGAATTTACAATTGCTAAATCATTACTTGAAATTTTATAGACAATGTAATTTCCGTCATTATCAGCTACTTTAATTTTTTTAACAAAACTATCATCTTTATCAATAGTGATTTCGTCCGGAATATTTTGAACGACCAATTTTTCTTTTGAACAAGCTCCGAAAAATAATAGTGTCGCGAGCAAAAATACACCTGTAATTGATTTAAAATTAAGTTGTTTCATTTGTTATAAATTAAGTGAATATTAAATTATTTAGTTGAAAAACTATTTGAAAGGATTATAAAGCACAAATAATTTTATTGAAAAATAACGAAATGTATCATTAAAGAAATAAGATGTTACTTTTTGGAATAAAATGGTACTTTTGAGAATGAATTGTAATACTCAAAATATGCTAACAAGCGTTTTTTTGACTCAATCTTTTTCTCTCGTGATATTTTAATTTCCTTTCCGGTTTCCATAATTATACAACTCTTTGCAACATCAAATTCTAAAAAAGATTTAAAATTTATCAAAAAAGATTTGTGACACCTGTAAAAACCGGTTTTTGGTAATAGTTTTTCAATTTCGCTAATCATCTTTGTTGAAATAAAGTAATCTTTTTTATCGTTTTGAGATTTTTTGAATAAATATATTTCAGTATGATGACCATCTGCCTGGCAATAAATTATATTTTCAGTTTCAATTACCCTTGCTCCTTTTATTGTATGTATTAGTGTTTTCATTGATGTGTTTTAGTTATGCTTATCGTTTTGCTTGATACTATCATTTTTTTATGTCAAAAACGCCTATTGTTTCAATCCTTATTATATAATATTTCTGTTTCTTTATATCGCGAAAACAACCTTTCATTTCATTCTTTATCCGTATTTCAGCGCCAGTATAAATTCTTTCGCAGATTTGTATGGTAAAACTATAAAAAAATACCGAAATAAAAAAGCAGAAAGCGCAGAGGCGAAATACTGTTTTCTGCTCTGCGCTTTTCTTATTCATATCCTAAATTCACTGAATCTGCTAAGCCATTAAGGTTGCATGCTTCCCGTTTCCAACTCTTTAACCAAACGGTCGGTTTTATAAACCAGTCTGAGTGCTTCTATCATGCCGTGCGAGTCGGTGGCTACGGAGCGGTTATTCTCGCGCAGAAAAGCGTAGCTTCCGGCCAGGCTTTCAAGATTGCCGTCGTGCACCAAACCCACTACTTCGGCATTTCTGTTGATAAAAGCGCTGCCGGAGTTTCCGCCCACAATATCATTGGTAGAGGCAAAACCGATGTCAATCGATAAATCCAATCCTTGCGGAACTTCTTTCCAGCGCTCGTGCAATCCCCAGGGGTAATCCGTTTCTCCGAAAGAATAATAGCGATCCCAAAGCCCGTAGTAAGTTGTTTTTCCGGGCGCCAAGGTTCCGTTGTATTCATAACCTTTTATTCGTCCGTGCGATATGCGCAAAGAAGCCGTGGCATCGGGCGGTATTTTATCACCAAACACTTTAAAAATCAGAAAACCGAGTTGTTGATTCAATACCTGCAATTCATCCTGCAATTCTTTCCTCCGGTCTTTATATTTATTCATTCTTTGGAACTCTTCATAGGCGTAATTCACCAAGGGATCTGTGCTGCTTTCAATGCCGGCGCGCCCTTTTGCAACAAGCGCATCGGCATAAGCTTCATCGTCAAGTTCGGTATGTTCTAAGAAATATTCCACAGCGGCTTCAGCTTGTTTATTTCCGTAAAGCGTTTGCAGATATTTACAGTCCTCCCCCAAAGTTTTGCGCAAAAAACGCTCGTGAGCTTGCAGCAAGAGTTTTTGCAGTTCTTCTTCTTCGGCTTCTGCAAATACTTTATCTCTTGAGCTCGGTTTCAAATCTTTAACGAGGGCTGCTTCAATCAAATTTTGCGCAGTTTCTTGGTATGAAGATGAATAATAATGCGCCATTTGATACACCAAGAGTTCGTTTTCAATTTCGGCAAGTTCATCAATGACTTTTGCTATATTGTCCCATAAACCGGCATATTCAGAACTCAAACCTTTGGAAGATTCCACTTTTTTCTGAAGTGTTTTTTCAAAATCATATTTTTTGGCCATCAAATACTCATCTTTTAATCCCATGAGCATTCCGGCATAAGCTTTTCGCCCGTTAGCAACCGAAAGCAGACGGCTCAATAATTTTGATTGTTTGTCGGGATTTTCTTTAAAATATTCAAAATAGGCTCCATATACTTCATTGAGGCGATGCAATATAATCGGGTGCCGCGTATCTCTGAAATATTCCAACTGCCTTGTCGAAACCAAACGGTCGGTATTTCCCGGACGGCCGGAAACAAAGACCGCTTCACCGTCTTCGGCTCCTTTGGTGTTGTAACGAAAAAACTTGTCGGTTACTATTGGTTTTCCTTCGGCATCATAAGCGCGCAAAAAGGCAAAATCCAACTCATAACGCGGATAGGTAAAGTTATCCCAATCCCAACCGGCAGCAGCTATTTGCACATCGGGCACCATCACCAGACGAATGTCTTCAAAGCGCTCATAAATATGCAATGAATATTTTCCGCCGTTATAAAGTGTTATCACTTTGCATACGTTCCCCGTTTCCCGGGCATATGTATCTTGGATGAATATAATGGTTTCATTTTTTAATTCCACACGCTCACTGTCAGTTGTTCCCATATCCATGGCAGTATGGATCTGATTGGTTACATCTTTAATTTCGGTTAAGCGGTCGGCATACAAATTGGGGATTCTGCGTTCATCTTCCGGATTTTCGGCATAAAAGCCGTCTTTATGAATGTTTTCGCCTTCCTGCTCCACGCTTTGCAACATACCGCGTACGCAATGGTGATTGGTCATAATCAAACCGTCAGACGAAACAAAGGAAGCGGAACAACCGTTTCCGAGTTCCAGAGCCGACTGCCTGACATCGTTCAGCCATTGGTCGGTAGGCCGAAAGCCCAATTCTTTTTCGTAAACATCTTTGGGTACGGCATCATAAGTCCACATGGTGCCAAAATCATCAAAGGAATATTCTACTTTGCTTATGTCAAGCGGTTCGTAAATGCTCCTTTGAGCATACAATCCGGAGCTGAGAAACAAGCCGGCCGCTACAAGAAGTAAAACTGTTCTGAAATATTTCATAATATTTTTTTATAAAGGGTTAAAGATAAAAGTTTCCTAAAAGATATATTTTTTACCGAAATTAACCAAAAAAATTAACTTTGAAAATTCAATTTAAGCCATGAGTTATGACAAAAAAAGAACGTTTTAAAAAGACCATAGAATATTTTCTGGAACACCAACCGGTTGCCGAAACCGAACTGGCTTACAGCAATCCTTTTGAATTATTGGTTGCCGTTATACTCTCGGCCCAATGTACCGATAAACGTGTAAACCAACTGACTCCCGCACTGTTTGAACGCTGGCCTGATGCAGCATCCATGGCAGAGGCCGAACCGGAAGAAATTTTCGAATACATAAAATCCTGTTCTTATCCCAACAACAAAGCCAAGCACCTTGCCGGAATGGCGCGCATGCTCTACAATGATTTCAAAAATACCATTCCTTCCGAGATAAAAGAACTCCAAAAACTGCCGGGCGTCGGACGGAAAACTGCGAATGTAATCGCATCGGTTATCTACGAGAAACCGGCAATGGCAGTTGATACGCACGTATTCAGAGTATCGGAACGCATTGGCCTTACTGTGAATGCAAAAACCCCTTTAGAAACCGAAAAGCAACTCATCAGGCACATACCTGAAGAACTGATTGCCACGGCTCACCATTGGCTGATATTGCACGGCAGATACGTTTGCACTGCTCGCAAACCACAATGCGAAAAGTGCGGGTTGAAAACATTTTGTAAATACTACGAAAAACTCACATAATATCGGCAAATAAAACCTGCCGCTCTATGGTATTTTCACTGATCAGAGTTTTTATAATCGGAAGGCAATACGCTCATCAATTTTCGACCAAAACAGTCGATACAAATAAAAATTTAATATACTGATAAACAGGCTTTTATCTTGTTGTATTTTTTCAAGTCAGAAAAAGTTTTAACTTTGTGTTAAAAATAACACTTGACTTATGACAGATAAAAATTTTGTGAGGGACTTTATAGAACAACCAATTAAAGACCATTGGAACATTACTTCAATGAGCGATTACAAATCGGAATCATTTACTTATGCCGAGGTGGCTAAAAAAATAGCCCGTTTGCATATCATGTTCGAAGCATGCGATGTGAAAAAAGGCGATAAAATTGCTTTAATCGGAAAAAATTCAAGCCGTTGGGCAATGGTATATCTGGCAAGCGTTACTTACGGAGCCGTGATCGTGCCCATATTGTCCGATTTTCATGCCAACGACATTCACCATATAATAAATCATTCGGATTCGGTGGCTTTGTTTCTCAGTGAAGAAATTTGGAACAATGTGGACGAAAATAAAATATCCAATGTAAGAGCCATCATAAATTTAAAAGATTTTTCGGTACTGACCCAAAAACGCAAAGAAAAGGTACAGGAAGTATATGATACATTGGATGATCTTTTCCAAAAAAAATACGGGGATTCTTTCGGACCCGAAAGCGTTAACTATGGCGATATTCCCAACAGTGAATTGGGCGTAATCAGCTATACATCAGGAACAACCGGTTTTTCAAAAGGTGTAATGCTTCCTTTAAACAGTTTAGCCGCCAACCTTAAATTTGCATGGAATAATTTAGATTTATTTGCCGAAGAACGTATTGTATCCTTCTTGCCGCTGGCGCATTCTTTCGGCTGTGCGTTTGATTTCTTGTGGCCTTTTTCGCGGGGAGCGCATATTCATTTCTTAAGCCGTATTCCCACACCGCAAATTATTTTAAGTGCATTTGGCGATGTAAAACCACATGTAATTTTCTCCGTTCCGCTGATTATGGAGAAAATATACAAGAAGCAAATATTACCCATGTTGGATAAAACCCCGGTGAAATTAATGACCAAAGTACCGGGTATCAATAATATGATTTACAAAAAAATAAAAGACAAACTTTCCAATGCTTTCGGCGGTAATTTCAAAGAAATAATTTTGGGCGGAGCACCCATGAGCAAGGAAGTCGGACAATTTTTTGACAAAATTAAGTTCAAATATACCGTGGGTTACGGAATGACTGAATGCGGCCCTTTAATAGCATACGAATCGTGGGACAAAACAAAACCGGGCTCAGCCGGAAGAATCATTGACCCGCTTACTGCCCGAATCGACTCGGACGATCCGGAGAAAAAAGTGGGAGAAATCATGGTAAAAGGTGAGAATGTAATGCGCGGTTATTACAAAAATCCCGAAGCCACCGAAAAAGTATTGGATGCCGACGGCTGGTTACATACCGGTGATTTGGGCATCATTGATAAAGACGGTTTTGTATTCATACGCGGACGGAACAAAAGTATGATTCTCGGCCCGTCGGGAGAAAATATTTATCCGGAAGAAATTGAAGCTCAGATAAATAACATGCCTTATGTGCAAGAGTCGGTAGTGATAAGCGACGAAAAAAACCGGCTGAAAGCCTTAGTATATCCCGACTATGAAGAAGCCGATGCCAAAAACTTAAGCGATGACGATTTGCAAAAAATTATTCAAGATTTACGAATTGAAGTCAATAAAAAACTTCCGAAATTCAAACAAATTTCACGCATAAAGCTGTTCCCCAACGAATTTGAAAAAACACCCAAGAAAAGCATTAAGCGATTTATGTATGAAGTAGAATAATCGGATTTAACAGATTTTGTTCAATTTTTGTCTCTTGGCTTACTGTATTTACACTCGGTGCGTCTTCAAGATGCGCTGAGTGTTTTATTTATGCATCTTTGAAGTTCGTTTTTGAAACCCGCGCTACCGCTTTGAAAGGTGGCACGGATGAGAGAACTTTCAATCCTTTTTGAGTCTCACCGAGATTAACAAATATTATTATTTTTATTACCTTTGGAAATATATTTAGCAATCACCCAAAATTGTCAAATAAAGTCGGGTTTTTAAAATTTCACCCATTCAAATATAGAAAATATGAAGAATCTCTTAATTTCAGTTTTGGCAATTCTCATCTTCGGAAACTTAAACGGACAGTCGTCCGATGCTTTTCTTACCGATGTGAATATCGTGATATACAGTCCGAATTTTGCAAAATCAAAAGCAATTGCTGAAGCCTTTATTCAAGAAGACGCCAAACAGATAAATAATCTGACCCAACGTGAAGATCGGCTGACTGCGGTTTTTTATGTTGACATAGTCAATTACCGGAAATTAGAAGAATTACTTCCGAAACTTGGCTACCTGCAAGAAAAAATAATTAAAACCAATAATTTTGAAAATAAAATATCGGAATTGGAAAGTGAAATAAAGTACCTTCAAGAACAAAAAACGGCTTATGAAAATGAAGTAAAAACCATGCAGGAAAAAGATAACAGATACTATGACTATTGGAATGAAATCCGTAATTTTGAGAAACGCATCTTCCGGTTGGAAAAAGATTTGAACGGCTACCGGCAAGATCAACTTTACCGAATAGATTTGAACGTATATGACGATCAAGTCGATTTAACCGACCGAAACGTGAATTGGGTGAATATGCCCGGAGCTTCATTCGATATGCTCTTTATTGAAACCCCGGCGCCCGGCATCACCACCGACCAATACATGGGCTACTCGCTCAAATACATGATTACACGCGGCAAAACACATTTCACACTTGGCACATTAAAAGATTATTCCGGCAAAAACAAAACAGACTCAACGCTTTTCAAAGAATTTTTCCATTTCGGATTCGGACAAGATTTTTATACCAAACATTTCGGACGCGGCAAGCGCACATGGTTTAATTTGTACACCGGATACAATGCCGGCGGACTTTTTGCTACTGCCGATAACCGAAAAACCACGCTGCCATATATAAAAGCCTTTTTTGGATTGGAATTATTCAAAAATCGCTATTTCCTAATCGACAATAAAATAGGCTATTACGTGCCTTTTAAATACAATCGAAATATGCGCGGCTTGGAATACAGTTTCTCATTTAATTTTGTATTTTAAACCAATAAAACCGGACTGAGAAATGAGAGAATTTCTTATCTTTTTCCTGCTTTTTATCATCTTACTCATGTTGCCTTTGCCTGATCTGACAACAGACAGGGATACATCGGGCTTATATTTCAACAGTAAGTTTTACGATCCGGATGCGGGCCCGAAAAAAGATAACTCCCCGCAAAGAATTTTGCTGATAGGCGATTCCATGGCTTATTTCTTAATGCGCCGTCTGGCCGAATATGCTCAGTACAACAAGCATGAATTTAAAACCGTGGCTTGGGTGTCGGCATCCGTTAAATGGTTTGCGCAAACCGATACGTTGGACTATTTTATAAAGCAATACCAACCTACTTTCATACTTTTTGCAATTGGCGCTAATGAGCTGTACATATCAGATTACGAAGCAAAGCACGGAACCTATATACAAAGCATAAAAGCAAAGCTTAAAGATTACAAATGCCTGTGGATAGGCCCGCCCAATTGGAAGCCGGACAAAGGTATCAACGATTATCTTTTGTCTGACTTAGGTGATGAGCAATATTTTCTTTCAAAAAAACTGCCTTTCAAGCGAAAAGTCGGTGATGTGGCTCATCCTACACGCGCTTCGGCTGCACAGTGGGTTGATTCGCTTGTTTATTGGATTGAAAACCGAAGTGCTTTTCCCGTAAAATTGGACAAGCCGCTTGAAAAAACAGAAACCCATATTGACTATCATAAAATTATGCCCATGTATTAACCGGCGGATTCTGATAAAAATTCAAAAAAATATCCGAACGGGTATTAATATCAAAAAACAATCGTATGAAAAATCCTTTATCAACAGAGCAATACATCCGGCGCACTCGCCCTAAAGACCCGAAAATACGCGGCGATTGGTTTCGCGACCAAACGGCCATTATTCATTCGCAACCGTTTATGCGGCTCAAACACAAAACGCAAGTGTTTTTTGCACCCGACAATGACCATATCTGCACCCGAATAGAACACATACTGCATGTGGCTACCATTGCCAAATCAATCTGTCTCGGGCTGAATGAAGCCGGCCACAGCACCAATGCCGATGCGGCTTTTGCGATAGGGCTCGGACACGACTTGGGCCACGCACCCTTTGGCCACGAAGGTGAGTTTATTTTGGATGAAATCATGCGTAAACATTCCGATAAACGTTTCTTTCACGAAGTAAACAGCTACCGCGTAGCCGAACATATTGCCGAAAACGGCTTGGGCTTAAACCTGACTTATCTGGTAAAAGACGGAATTATTACTCACAACGGCGAGCAATTTGAACAATATCTGATACCCGACGAAAAACTTAAAAACTTAGATAAAATAACAGACCGTAAAGTGCGCCCCGGTTCTTTGGAAGGATGTATCGTAAGGTTTTCGGATAAGTTTGCCTACCTCGGACGCGATATTGAAGATGCGCTTACGGCCGGTATCATCAGGCATTCCGAGCTGCCGGAAGAAATACGCCGATTTGGAGATAATATCAACGGCTCGGTTATAAATTTACTGGTAAACGACCTGATAACAAACAGTATAAAAGAAAATAAAATCGGCTTATCGGATTCGGCTTTCGCATTCCTATTGCTCCTGCGAAAACATAACTACCAAAACATTTATACCAATTCAGATTTAAAATCATACCGCAAACAGGCAAGCATTATTTTAAATACCATTTTTGAATATTTTGGGCAATTATACGGCAATTTTCATAAAGAATACGAACGCTATGCTGAATCAAAATTGCAAATCGACCGGAAATTCGGAAAGTACCTGCGCGACATGCATGTCTTCTATGCCAACGAGAACGACCCGGCCGTTATACTCTGCGACTATATTTCGGGAATGACCGATAAATACGTATTGGATGTGATAAAACAACTTACCGTGCCGCGCTCGGTGATTTGATTATATAAATCTTATTCCCCGTAAATCTAAAGATTTTTTAGCTTTGCAGAAAAAAGGGTGAACAAAACCGCACAGAAATTTATAAATATTTCGGCATCGGCCATACCCGTCAGGTTTTTAATAAAACTGACCGGCAAAAGGCGCATATTCCCATTTTACCACACAGTGGCCGATGAAACTCCCCTGCACATAAAACATTTGTATTCCGTAAAAACGGTTCGGCAATTTGAAACCGATTTGGATTTCCTTTTAAAGCATTTCAAAGCGGCTGATTTTCCGGATATTCTACGCGAAGAAAAGCCTGCATTTCACCTTAGTTTTGACGACGGCTTGAGTGAATGTGCCGAAATCGTAGCCCCCATTTTACTCAAAAAAGGCGTACCGGCCACTTTCTTTCTGAATACCGATTTTATTGATAATAAGGGGCTTTTTTACAAGTACAAAATCAGCCTTTTGATTGACAAAATACAGAACGAAGCATCGCCTACACAAATAGAATCCGTGAAAGAATTGTTAAGCACTCGAAATCCGGTTAAAAGGCTGTTGCGATTAAGCCACAAGGATAACAAACTTATCGAAAAAACAGCGGAAATCACTCATACCGATTTTTCCGATTATTTGAAAATGAACAAACCCTACATGGATTCCGAACAGGTCAAAACCCTTATTCGGCAGGGTTTTAGAATAGGGTCGCACGGCCAATCGCATCCCTTATTCAGCCACATTAGTTTGGACGAGCAAAAACGGCAGATAGTTGAGAGCATGAATTTTATAAAAGCTCATTTTAGCATTTCCGACAAATTATTTGCTTTTCCGTTTACTGATTCCGGTGTATCGCAAGTTTTGTTTGATTTTCTCAACGAACATCAAATAACGGATTTCAGTTTCGGAACAGCCGGCATGAAAAACGATGCTGAAAATACTCATATTCAACGAATTGCCGTAGAGCGAACAAATAGAGCCGCCACTTATCTGAAAGCAGAATATTTAAGCTATTTTATGAAAAAAATACTAAAAAAAAATACCGTGCGCCATGAAAACTAAGATTGATGCCATAATTATAGGTGCTGCAAGAGCCGGCACCACAACGCTTTCGGCCTATTTGAAAGAACAGCCGGAAATAGATTTTTCCTTACACAAGGAAGTGCATTATTTTGCTTTCGACGATTTATACAAAAAAGGAGACAATTATTTACGTCCTTTTTTTCAGGACAACGGTAAAATAAAGATCACGGCCGACACTTACCTGATGATTGACAAAAAAGCTACCGATAGGATAAAAAAATATAATCCGGACATGAAATTTATTCTCATTCTAAGGGAACCGGTATCAAGAGCTTTTTCAGGCTATAACTATTCTGTTAGAAACGGATATTTGCCCGAAAATATGAGTTTTAAAGAAGCCGTTAATTTTGAACAAAAGTATCAAAAATCAGATGACATTGTGCAGATGAATAATCAATGTAATTTGCTCCGTAGTAAGTATTATTACTTTATAAGTTATTGGCAAAGGTATTTTCCAAAAGATAATTTTTTGCTTTTGAAAACGGCCAATTTAAAAGAAAATCCAAAGAAAGTCATAAAAGAAGTCTGCCGGTTTTTGGATATTCCTTCCTACGAACTAAAGCAAGACATTGGTGCTCAAAACCAAGCATTTTCGGTAAAATCAAAGAGCTTACAACAATTTATGGTAAATCGAAACAACAAATACAGGCGGTTTTTAAAGCGCATTATACCTCGACAAATCAAAGAAGCTGTGATTAAGTCTTCGCTGGTAACCAAAATAGCCGAAATGAACAGACGACCTGAAAAATATCCGCCAATCAGCCCGGAAGAGTACAATTATGCGTACCAATATTTGGCCAAGGACATTGAAAAGTTGAAGTCTGAATTTGGTATAGATTTCTCAAATCAAAAGCATTTATCACAATGAAAATTCGCTACCGGAAACATTCCGAAATAGATAAAGCGCGTTGGGATCACAGCCTTCGCAATTCAATAAATTCACGCATATACGGTTTTTCGGCTTATTTAGATATTGCCGCCGGCACTTGGGATGCACTTGTTTATGATGATTATTCGGCGATTATGCCGCTTTGTAAAAACACGAAATACGGCATATCGTATATTTATCAACCGCTTTTTACGCAACAAACCGGTATTTTCTCCCTGCGGAAACTATCGCAAAGCCAAATTACGGATTTTCTGAATGCCGTTCCCCGAAAATTCAAACTCACGGAAATAAATCTGAATGCCGACAATCAACTGCCGGAATCGTCGCATATAAAAGCAAGAACAAATCTGATATTAAAATTATCCGATGATTACGAAACGATTAGGCAAAATTTCAGTTCCAACACAAAACGAAATATAAATAAAGCTCGCAAGAAAATACCGACTCTCACAAATAATTTGTCCATAGCTGATGCGCTGGATATGAAACGAAATAATCTTACTTCTGACATAAAGGACAGCGACCTGAGGCGACTGGAAAAATTATTGCAGTTTGCAAAACAACACAAAGATGTAAAAATCTATGGTGCGCTTAATGCTCACAAAGAGATTATATCCGCCGTTGCCTTTACTTTTTCAGGTGAGAGGGCTTATTATCCGCTTGCTGCATCAAGCGAAGATGGGTTTAAGAACAGGGCGGCATTTGCCCTTGTGGATGCTTTTATACGCGACCACGCCGGCACGGATTTAATTTTAGATTTTGAAGGCTCGGAAATACCGGGTGTAGCACGATTTTTTAGGGGTTTTGGTACCGTAAATGAGCCATATTTCAGATACACCCACAGTTGGCTGCCCAAATGGATGCTGCGTTTTAGAAAATTTCGCTTATCGTTCGCAGGAAATAGTTTGATTTGAATAAAATTCAGACCTCAAAATGCGCACAGAAAAAAAATGGACATTTTAGAATGCTACGCACGCTTAAAAGTCAGGCGTATGACCTTAAAACGCCCGCCAATACATTCAATCGTCAAAAAATAGCAAAAATAACCCTTTTTACAACATAGTAATGTCCAATTATTGAAAAACAAAGATTAATATGCTGATTATAAGCCATATAAATCTATGGTTTAGTGTTTAATTTTTGAGGTCTGAAAATTGATGAATTATCCGAGAACAACAAACTGATTACTCCGACTTATAATAATCCTTGATAAATGCAATATACCACTGCACAATAATTGCGCTATATAATTTCACTTTTCGTTGATAGGGAATATTACGTTTTTTCATCCATATCTGCATTTCGTCTGTAATTTCTTTATAAAACTTCCAATCATTTCGGTATAAAAATCGGTTCAAAATAAAATACGGAAAATACGGCTTAATTTTATTCTTAATTTTTTGTAATTTTATTGTAAACTTTCCGTGCTGTAATTCTTGCTCAAAATTTAAACCCATATCGCCGAAAACTTTTTCTTTGAGCATATATTTATACAAATTCTTATTTTCTTTTAATTCATAAGATAATGATTTAGAGAAATCTATAATGTATTTATCCCAAAAAGGCAACCGAATTTCATAACCTAAATAATGGATTTGCTCGCATGAATTAAAAATGTACTTGGCGCGTCTTGCCGGAACGTCCCAATCTTCAAAACGACTGTATGACGAATAGTCTGAATCCTTCGCATGTAATGCTTGTAGTTGCTGTTTTATTTCGTTTCGAATATTTCTTTTTTTCTTTTTTGAGAGTGGTAATAAATTAAATTTTTCATATAAAATAACATCGGGCAAGTTTTCAGTTTTCAATTGCTTTGTAAATGCTTTTCCGTATTGACTGCCGGCTAAAAAATCACCCGGGAAACCGGGCAAAAAAACGGCATCATCATCAATTATTTTTCTCTCACTTAAATATTGCAAAGCAAAATAATCTTGCAGATAAGGCATAGAAACTAATTTTCCCGCATATCGTACATAATCCTTAAAGGTATCGGATTGTATGTAATTTTTTATTCTTGCGTGAGTGTATTCAACAAAAACCCAAGGAAAGCCTAATTTTTCTGCCGTTTTTCGAGAGTTTTCAAGTTCAAAATTTCCGGCACGGCCATAAGTGAAGCATAGTACATTTTTATATCCGTACTGTTTTAAAAGTGCGGCAATCAGCCTGGAGTCGTAGCCGCCGCTAAGCGGAATTACGGCCATTCGGCCCTCCATGCTGTCAAAGGTTCTGAAAAAACTTTTCTTGTATGCTTTCAATGCGTTTTCCGCCAAAGTGTCTTTGTGTTTCGGGATGTATTCGTTAGGCTTTGCCGCATAAGAAAAGAAACGCCGCTTTTGTAACTTAGCTTTTTTAAATACCGCTAACTCTCCGGCTTGTATCTGATATATACCCGATATCAATGTTCTGCTTCCCAATGTGTATGCGGCAGATAAGAATTGTTGTACCGCATTTTTGTTTATTTCTTTTGCGGAGAATTTAAAATTTTCCGGATTGTCCGTAATATCAAAACCGTCATCTGTTTGTTTATAAAACAAAGGAAACATCCCGCTTGAATCGCATGCGGCCAATACCTTCTCATCCGTAGCAATTACTACAGAAAACATTCCAAAGCCTTCTTGTAATTTCCTCTTAAATTCAGACTCATTAGTTATTCCCGAAAAAAAATTCAGCAAGTCTTTTCCTTTTAAAAAATTATCATTTTTATCAAAAAAATAGCCCTTAACATGGACATTGTTTGATGAATACCAAGAATATGCCTTATGGTAGGATAGTGTTATTTTCATAAATTCAGATTAATATGCCTCTTTTACAGATTTTGAGATATGGTTTAAATAAAAAAACATAAACAGGTTAAATATCACACCCGCAGCCGATAGTAAAACAATTGCAGACAAGGCGGAATCAAAAACTTTGTAACCGATATATACGGCAGAAACTCGCATTATTAAAAGGGCTAAATTATAAAAACTTACCACTTTTTGCTTGTTAAGAATAGTGATTACCGAAAATACCGGCCTGTTTATGAAGCCCAAAAACAGCCAAGGC
Organism: uncultured Bacteroidaceae bacterium; assembly: GCA_964472505.1. Lineage (GTDB taxonomy): Bacteria > Bacteroidota > Bacteroidia > Bacteroidales > JAADGE01 > JAYEIA01. The sequence continues at coordinate 146,679 of CAYYQW010000002.1, forward strand.
AGCAAATATCGGGCATATTCGCCGGCCGTATCCCAATTTCCGCCAAATATGTATTCAAAAAAATAACTGAGTACAAACAAGCAGATAAAAGGCAACACCGCAAGTTTAAACATATTCTTATAGGTCTTGTTTGTGAATGCACTTAGGCTTTTCGTTCTGTTGTATGTATCGCTTGCCTGCTTAAAAAATACTTGTGATATGGCTTGCCCTACCATACCCATGGGGGTAGCAATTATCTTTTGTGCCAAACCGAAAAAAGCCGCCGTTTCAGGCCCGAAAAAAGCGGCTAACATCAGTAATGGCAGGTGTTTTGAAGTTACATCATATATAGATATCAAGCTGTTAAATAAAGGAATACTTTTGTATTTCTTTAATAATAGACACCCCTTTTTTAAAGAAAATGAAGCTGCGTTGCTTTTCAGTGATTTGTAACTGTGAAGAAATATTCCGAAGGCAGCCGTAAACTGTCCGAAGATTTGGCCGGTTATCAGCCCGTTTCCTATAACATCCCAAAAACTAAACCCACTCTGTGCACTTCCCATGGCTACCGATTTATATACGCGCGGGAAGGAAATTTTTTTATACGCTTCCAAGCGATTATTCCAGTATGAAAAAATTTCAAAACTGCCGAGAAGAAAGCTGCTCAAAGGCAGAAAATATAGCATATTTCCCATACTGTTCTCCCCAAGTAAATCATTTATGACGGCACCAAATATGAATACTATGCCGGCAAACACCAAATTGATAAAAGTATTTATGCCAACAGCAAACACCAATAGATTAAAGGCATGAGCATCGTTTTTTGGCAATATAATTGACATCTCAAAACGCAAACCGGCTATGATTCTGAGAATGGCGGAAGTACTTGTATAAACAAAAAACAAACCGAATACTTCTTCAGGATACAGACGCGTAAGCAGCGGCATAAATAATAACATAATGCCTTGTCCCAATACAGACCCCGTTAGTAAGGTTAAAACATTTTTTACGAAACTAAGGCGCAACTTTTCCGTTATGAAATAATAAATTCTGTTCACTGCTTGGTTTATGTTTAAAAACTCAAAATCCGGATGCGCAAATGTATCAATATTTATCCGAAAAGAGTGGTAAAATATGCGGTGAACTTTTCATCGGATAAAATCATATTTTTTTGTATATTTTTGAACGGATAATCTAATATTTACTCAATTCTGTACCGTTTTAAATACCTAAAGAATTATGTCAAACTCACGTGTTTTTTTCATCTTTAAAAAATTCCGAAATATAAGGTGCCAAAATCACATTTGAAAGCATCATGGGTATGCCTATGGTCTGTGCCAGCTTGGCTGAAATATTATATATGCCGGTTTGTTCGGTAAAACCAAAAAGGCCGAGCATTAATACATCAGCTCGAGTATTTATAATCGAAATTATCGACAACATAAAAAATGAAAAACCCAGCGCAAACCACTTTTTGCTTTCATAGCTTTTTTTCTGCTCTAAAATATTGGCCAAACGTTTCCTTACAAACCACAAAGACAAGAGAAGCGCAAAAAGAAAAGCCGCTATATTCACCCAAATTGTCGTATTCAAAGTAATTTTTTCATCAAGAAAAAACCACAATCCGCCCAATATGAGCAGGGCAAAAGCTGCACGAATTATTTGCTCGGGAATTAATGAAAGTTCAATCTTTTTGACGGCATTCAAAACGGATTTTGAAATAAACAGTTGTCCGAAAATCGGAATTCCGACACTTGAAATCAGCAAAGCCGTTTTTAAAGCAGACTGTTCCTCCGGAACGAAAAGAAAAACTACTCCGGCAAAAATCAAAGCCAACAGCAGACTCACCAAAAAATTAACTCTTTGCGAAAAAGCTATTAAACCGGAAGCATAATTGAGTCGGCCGGATTTAATGTAATGTCCGGTTTCACGAACCAAAACAGAGCTTAAACCCATTGGCGATAAACTGCCAAAGAAAAATAACCAGGAAAAAGCATAGGTATATATTCCGTAATCTTCCGTACCCAAAATCCTAACCAAAACCCAAGCCAAGGCAAAGCTAATCAGCACTGAAAAGCCGCGTATCAGCAAGGAATTAAAGCCCGTACTTAATATTTTTTTGAAATTCAATGACATTTCTAAATTAAAATTAGTGCTGATTAAAAACAATCGCCCAATATATAAAATCTGAATAAAAAAGGATTAAGCAGACTAAAGAAAGCTGTCAAATTTGTAAAAAAAGATTACATTTGCTTGGAAAATAAAGTGCATGTCCGTAAAACTATTCATAAAAACCATACTCAGTAAAGTTCATTCACACCGAAAGCAATTGCCCGATGTAATTATCTTTACGCTGATTCGCTCCGGTTCTACTTTACTTTTGGAAATTTTGAACAGCGATAAAAACCGCAAATCGGTAAGCGAACCGCTGTCTTTAACATCTGATAATAAAAAAATATTAAACAAATACATTAGCTCAGATGCTGTTTCCGATCGCTATACGGACCTTACAGATAAAGAAAAGGATGCATTATTTCGATATTTTTCGGAACTTTCGGAAGGCAAAACAGCCAACAGTTTTTATTGGACAGATTTATTTTCAAAACAGCATTCCCGTAAAACAATCGGAAGCATATTCAAAACACACAAAATTACTTATCTGTTTGATGATTTTATGCGGCATTTTCAAGCCAAAGGCATCTATTTGCTGCGGCATCCCATACCGGTAAGCTTATCGCGCATAAAAGTAAACGGCGATACCTATGCCGAGAAATACCTTCAGGCACAAAAAATACAAGCCACAATAAGTGCCGAAGCCAAGCAAATGACACATTCAATTTTGGAAAACGGAAGCTTGCTTGAAAAATTTGTACTTTCCTGGTGTTTTGAAAATCTTGTATTCTTTAATCAGCTCAGCTCAGGCCAACTACCCGATAATTTGTACTTTATAAGCTTTGAAGAGCTAATTTCCGAACCGGAAGTTTTCATTCCCAAGCTATGTGAAAAAACAGGCATTAAGTTTTCCGATAAAATGATTGATACGGTGCATCGCCCCTCACACGGCACGGTTCACAGCAGCCGCGAAACCATTCAGGAAATTCAAAACAAGAATAACATTCATATCCTTAAAAAATGGAAAAAGGAAATCAGCCCGAAAGAGGAACAAAAATGCCTGCGGATTTTGCAAACTTTTGGCATTAATTATTATACCGAAAAGACAGTTTTACCTTCCGTAAAAAGCAATATATTTGAAAGTTAGAAAATACACATATAAAGAAAACACAAAACATGAAACAGTTATTTTGGACAATTAGCCTCGCAATGCTTCTCTTTAGCTTTGCCTGCGAATCGGAATCAAAACAAACAAACACTAACAGCAAACTTGATTCAGCAAGCATTTCGGCTGTTCCCTATTGGGCCAAAGAAGCCGTTTGGTATCAGATATTTCCGGAGCGTTTTTGCAACGGCGATACTACTAACGACCCGCGCCCCAAAGACCTGCTCGGCACCTACCCCGGCTTTGTTCCGGAAGGCTGGAAAACTACACCATGGGAGCACGATTGGTATAAAGATGATCCATGGTTCAAAAACTCGGACTTGCCCGACAAACGCAACAACTACCAGCTGCGCCGATACGGCGGTGATTTACAAGGCGTTCTGGATAAGTTGGATTATTTAGAAGACTTGGGAATTACGGCCATATACTTTAATCCGTTGAACGATTCGCCTTCGCTGCACAAGTTTGATCCGCGCCACTGGCGACATATCGACCGTAATTTTGGGCCCGACCCCGAAGGAGACAAAAAAATCATTGCCCAAGAAGTACCGCACGACCCAAGCACTTGGAAATTTACAAGTGCCGACAGCCTTTTTCTAAAAGTGATCAAAGAATGTAAAGCACGAGGCATACGCGTGATATTGGACTATTCCTTCAATCACACAGGAAAAGATTTTTGGGCCGTAAACGATATTCACAAAAAAGGCAAAGACTCAAAATATGCCGATTGGTTTGCCATAGAACAATTTGATGATCCCTCCACCGAAGAAGATGAATTCAAATACCAAGGCTGGGCGGGCATTATTTGGATGCCCGAAGTAAACAAAGCCATAACAAGCAATCCTGAAGAATTTCCTTTTGAAGGCAATTTGGCTTCCGAAGAACTCAAGCAGCATATTTATGCCGTAGTCAAACGCTGGTTAGACCCCAACAATGACGGTAATCCGGAAGACGGATTGGACGGCTACCGATTGGATGTGGCTGCAGAAGTTCCTAAAGGGTTCTGGCGAGATTTTCGCAAAGAAGTACGAAAAATAAATCCGGAAGCCTACCTCGTAGGCGAAATATGGTGGAAATCCTGGCCGGATGAGCTTATGTTTCCGCATCAATTCCTGCAAGGCGATATGTTTGATGCCATTATGAATTACCGTTGGTATCGTCCGGCGCGACATTTTTTTGCCGATGCACCCAAGGCCATGCCGGTCAGCGAATTTGTGAAGCAACTGAAAGACAAATTGCGCGATATTGAACCGCAACGCCGGCAAGCCATGATGAATCTCGTTGCAAGCCACGATGCTCCGAGGATTTCGACTTCTTTGTACAATCCCGGCAAATATAAGTACAATGCCAAACCCGAAGACGACCCGAACTACAAAATTGACAAGCCCGACGAGGCCACCCGAAAAATTCAAAAAATGCTGCTCGTTCACCAATTTACCTTTGTGGGAGCACCGCATATTTATTACGGCGACGAAATAGGCATGTGGGGAGCCGATGATCCGGATTGCCGAAAACCCATGGTTTGGCAAGGAATTCATTACGAACCCGAAACCCACCATTTACTAGACAAAGCACGCAAAACGGACACGGTAAAACAAGATACCGAATTGAAATCATTTTATAAGCAACTGATAAAAATTCGCAAAGAAAATCCGGCGTTAATCTACGGCGACATCGACTTTATACTTACGGATGATGAAAAACGCCTTTTGGCTTATACCCGAAATTATGAAGGTCAAACGGTGATTGCCGTTTTCAATAAATCCGACAAAACCCAAAGAATACATATTCCTTATGAAAAGGAAGCAGTATTCACCGATGCTTTTACACAAAATACAATCAATTCCGATAAAAACGGCCTTGAGATAAATTTAAAAGCCAATACGGCACGCATTTTAATTTCCGAACAATGAAAACTCTGAGCGCTTGGCTTACAATACTGCTTTTGGGTTCCGGAGCTTTTGCCCAAAGCGGCATCAGCTATAATACCGAAAAGCCGGAGCTTTTAAAAAATGAAAGTATCACCGGGCGGGTTGACTTTTACAAAAAATTCAAAAGCATTCGCCCGGGTTCACGCGGGGTTTCGGTTTGGCTGCCGCCCAATTATGAAAGTGATACGCTCACACGCTATCCGGTGCTTTATCTGCAAGACGGACAAAGCATTTTCAATGCCGAAACGCAACAATTCAAATCCGACTGGAAAGCCGATGAAACTGCCGACAGCTTGATTCGCGCCGGAGCCATTGAACCCATAATTATCGTAGCCGTAAATGCCACATTGAACCGATTTACCGAATATACGCCGACAGCACCCAAAGGCGAGGATTACATGCTGTTTTTGAATACAGAGCTAAAACCATTCATTGACCGACGCTACCGCACGCTTCCCGGCCGTGAGCATACAGCCGCAGGCGGCTCTTCGGCGGGCGGATTACTCGCTTTTTCTCTGGCTTGGCAGCACGATTCAATCTATTCCAAAGTCATCAGTTTTTCGCCTTCTTTTGAGTTGCTGTTTTTTGACTACACGGAAACCGTAAAAAAAGACAAGGAAGCCAAAAATCTGAAAATTTGCTTTTACCACGGCGGCGTAGGCATTGAAAAAGGCTTGCAGGAAGGCGTAGATAAAATGATAAAAGTGCTGAACCGGAAAAACTTTGAACAAGGTAAGGACTACATAAAACTATACGGCTCCGACGAAAAGCATTTTGGCCCCGGTTGGGGAAATTATTTCGGCCCGGCTTTAGAATTTTTGTTTGGGAAAGAATAAAAGGTGTTTCTTTTTAAAGGCTTATAATTTTGCGTTTCTTTGAATGATTACTATTTTACTGAAAAACACTTAGTAATTGTGAATATAACCGATAAACCCCTATGCGACAAATAGCCGGCGAAAAGGTACTTTTAACTTTTCTTATACAAAGACAAAATTAAATCTAAACCGAGATTTAAAACTCAGCCCTTGAGAATCACTTCAAAAAGTGCTATCTTTACACAAAAGTAATAATTGAAAAGTAAGTAATTATGGAAGATTTTGAAAAAACACATACCAAAGAATTCATTTGGAGCTACATTAAAGACTTGCCCACTGAAAGTCTGAACGAGATAATCAGCTTTATAGTTTATGTAAGAAAAAAAACCTTACAACCCGAATTATTCAAATCTGATTACAATTTATTGGCAACAGAGTTGTCTGAAAAGGACAATTTTGAAACCAAACACCTATTAGAAGAGTTTGACAACTACAAAACAAAATACCCGCATGAATAGCTTTGTAACAGACACAATGGCATATATTCTTCATTTAGAGAAGCGGAAAATGCCTAAAAAGAGTAAAGCAATCTTTGATGATACTGAAAACGGGAAAAGTCAAATAATTGTTCCGTCGATGACAGTTGCAGAAATTGCCTATTTATCTGAGAAGAAGCGAATAGATACCGACTTAAATGAAGTGCAAGAACATCTTCAAAATTCAAAGAACTTCAAAGAGCAACCATTAACTAATGATATAGTCCGGGTTTCTTTTGAAATAGATGATGTTCCGGAACTACACGATAAATTAATAGCGGGTACAGCCAAACATCTAAACTGTCCGATAATTACAAATGATCCGAAGATTGAAACATCAAAGCATGTTAAATCAATTTTGAAAAAATAAGAACTAAAGACGTATCCTTCCGGGCAATGTTTTTTTAGCGTTTTTGGAACGTAAAAAAAAGTTGGTAAGTGATGTTTCAAAAAATATTTATAATGCGAAACCAAAGTTTGGAACAAGGTTTTCTTAAGAGCAATTTAAAAAGTGCTTAAGTTTACAATAATTTCCGGGAAGAAAATATGAACCGAAAACTTGCATAGCAAAAAAACACAGCAACTTAATTATCATACAAATAACTATAAAACAACAGTATAAGATGGATTTAGGAGACATACAAAAACAGATTGACAGGGAAATGCATAAACAAAACAACCGCCCGATTTCTGATTTTGAAGGATATTCGCCGCTTGATATGCAGAGAATATTGTATTTCACTTTCGAGCCCGACAGCCCGATTAAACTGCAAAAACTATCCGAATCCGATTACAATAAGATTCCGATGCTCAATCAGATTAAATACTTGCTGCATTTGATTGATAAAAAAGGAGAGTTGAAACTGACTCAAAAAGGATTTTTACCGACAAAGGTAGTTTCAGAACTCTATCATCAGGGATTTATTAAAGAAGAATTTATTGAAAACGGCATTTCAAAATTATATAAAGAAACTGACGCCGATAGTATTAATCTGACAAGAATTTTGATTGAACTTGCAGATTTGACTAAAACCCAAATTGAGCGATTCCGCTCAATCGATTAAGCAAATGTAAGCATTTCACCTCACTCATTCGGTGAAAAGCAACATTTCCTAAATCGGGGTTATACCTAAGTAAAGCGCTTGTTCGCTATGCTCCAACCGCTCAACTTAGGTAAAAAAAGACACGGAAAACTGAGCTTGACAAAATCATCAAAGAAAATACTTGCTGACAATCATGAATTATTACGACAGATACTATTGGCTTTTACCGGGAAATTGGGCCTATTATGACGGATACGGGGATAACGAAGTCGGTCGATTTGGAGCCGGTTTTTCATTGATTCTCTTATCCAAATACGGACACAAACCACGCCGGATTCTTTCTACGTTGAAAAGTATTTTAAAGCATTTCCGCAACTGTTAGAAACACTTAAACCAACTTACGCCAGTTTGGAAAACTATGCCGCAAAATATTATTCATTGCGAACTTTCAACAGGTTTTTGGATTATTTCGGACTGATTACGATTGACGGCGGCGATATAGCCCTTGGTTCGGTCAAATATATCAGCAAAACAGATTTATCAATGGTTCGTTAAACTTTGCCAAAGTTGCAGTTTGCAAACTGTAATGAGGCTAATAATCAACACTATAAGCAAAATAGATAAACTTTGGCAAAGTTCTCATTTCCAGCCTAATGGGAAAGCATAACGAATTATTAATTTATATGACCGCTTGATAAAATGTATGCCACACAAAATATACGACAACAAATAAAGATTTTAGCCGCATTTGGGGTAAAAAAAATTAAAAGACTGTTCAAATATCATTCGAACAGTCTTTTGATGTTATTATAAATACCGACTCTACTTATCAGTATAATGGAATTTTATTATTTACTTTTAAAAAGCAAATAAGCATCGGGATCAATAACCTGAAATGTAAATGATTCGGTAAAGTACAGTTCAACTTCTTTGGTATTATGCGACTGGTATCCGATAGACAGATCCAAACCGGAAGTAATGCGGAAATCTCCGCCTCTCATGGTCAATAAAATCGGCTGCTTTATGCATTCCGAAATAATGATTTGTCCTTCCAATATTTTTTCCAGATGCTTTCTGAGCGGATAACCGTCAATCAGTCCGGATATTTCCACCCAGGTATCTTTATTGACAACTAAAGCATAAGGCCCTTCCGTTCCTAAGCGTGCCAGTTTACTGACGCCTTCGGCCGTTGCGGCAAGAATATCATCCACCTTGCCGGAATAATCGGTATGGTGCTCCGCACTTTTTATTATGCCGGTCAGGTTGGCATCGTCTAAACCGTTATAGATAATATCTTCTTCAAAAGCGGCCATTTTTTCGGCGGCTTCTTCCAGATTATCCAAATCAATATCTTCGGCACCGCGCTCCAAATTATCCAGCTCCCAAATATTGAGTTTAAACGGAATGCGCACTTCAATCATGGGCATTACATTATACAAACCATACTTAACCTCGTTTTTGTCTTCCCGGATATTCAATCGTCCGTCGGTTACGGCAGGAAAATCAATACCTTTGGGTCCGGAAAAATCTGAGAATTTGCGTGCCGAAAGCAAGCCGCTGAATTTCTCTTTGGCTGTTTCGTTTATTTCTTCCCAAGCTTTATCTGAGATTGGGGCAAGTTTTTGTCTTAATAAATCCATAATATCTTTGTTTTTTTAAGTTCTACTTATCTTTAATTTGTCCGATACCCAGGTCTTTATCCGTATCTTCTTCATCATCGTGATGATGTGCAATATCGCCTTCTTTAAAAAGGTTTTCACGCAATTCTTCATCCCATACGGGCATGTTTCTGCGCAGCCATTCTATGGCCATACATGCGTGTTCAATTTCTTCGTCTCGATTGTGCTCCAGAACAGCTTTGAGTTCTTCGTCTTGAGTAGTATCAACCCGTTGTTGATACCATGCTACGGCTTCAACTTCTTCTTTTAAACTGGTTAAAGCTCGAGTTATATCTCTGGTTTTAGCACTTAATTCTTCTGTCGGCTCATGATAATCTGACATAGTATATATTTTTATGATTAATAATTATTTATAAAGCAAAGATACAAAATACCGCTTTGTATAGCAAATATTAGATGTGAAAAAAGCTTAAGAAATTCATAAATTAGTATAAATCTTGTGTTTAACCATTCACTGATTAATCCTTATGAATAAAATTGGAATATTCTAATTCGAATAAACTCAACTAAAATCCGGTTCAATTGAATATCAAAATGTTATAATAAACTTCAATCTGTGCAAAAAAATAATGCCTATTATTAATTGCAAAACAAATATGCCCTACAATTTATCTCATCTTCATCCGAGAAGAAAACAGTCATTTCCAAGTCCGAAAAAATTATTCGAAAACGGATGCTTAGTTACGGCCGGGGAAACTTTCAACAAATTGAACGGTGAAATCCGGGAAGCTGTCCACAAACTTAACGGTAAAATCGGGAAAACTCTCTACAAACTTCCACTCTCCGCAATTGTCGGGAAAACTACTGACTTTCTTGACCTTTAAATCCGGAAAAGAACTGACAATCTTAACGGTAAAATCCGGAAAACTTTCTACAATTTTCACATTTCCGTATAAAGGAATGCCCTCGTATGAGCAATCTTCAGCCACAGGGTTTTGAGCTGAAGCAAAGCCTGACAATAAGAATTGAATCAAAAGAAAAAGACTTAATTGCTGCAATGTTTTCATAATCTGAGAATTTATGTTTGGGTAAAATACTACAAATATTCAGCCGGACGGAACACCAAGCATCAAATGCAATCCTTTTATTTCGTATTCGGGCTGTCTTCCGTTCCGTCAGCATATTTAGCAAACCGTCTGATTTCAGAGCCGTGTACCTTATCGTATGAATCCCATGGCCATCCGCCGAATTGTGTTTCTCGGTAATCGGAAAAAGCTTGTCGTATTTCATCTACAGTGTTCATCACAAAAGGACCGTGCTGCTGAACCGGTTCATTAATCGGTTTTCCCTGCAATAAAAGCAAAAAAGCATCTTCCGGTCCATTTTCAATATCTAACTGTTGCTCGGGTGCTAACTCAGCTGAATGATAGGGTGCAATATTTACTCCTCCTACTTTCACCGAATTCCCTTGATAAAAATAAATCGTACGACTGTTGTCCGGCTCTGTCGGCGGAATGGTCCATTTTGCATGCGCTTTCATTTTTATAAGCCAAATGCCCACATTATTCTCCGGTTTTGCAGCCCATGAAGCAGGTGCCGGAGGGGCTGCCGAATGGTCTCCGAGTTTTCCTGCTATAAGTCGGATTTCCGTCGCTCGACCGTTTTTATCTTTTTCGCTAAGCGTTGGAATTTCTTCATTCCAAAGCATGGTGTAATGAGCTGCTGTGAATTTATCTTTTTTTGGCAGATTTAACCATATTTGGAATAATTCCAAGGGGTTTTCTGCATTTTTGTTCAATAGCGGAAACATTTCGGCATGTTGCAAACCGGCACCGGCTGTCATCCATTGTACATCACCGTTTCCGTAACGACCATATGCGCCGTGAGAATCGGAATGATCAACAAATCCGTCCAATACCACGGTAACTGTTTCAAAACCTCGATGCGGATGTGTCGGAAAACCGGGTATTTTTTCACCGTGATACATTCGCCAACCGTCTTTAAGTGTGAAATCCTGACCGAGGTTTCGTCCTTCCAAAGAAGCATTAGGGCCTAACATATCATTGCCTGCCGGGTATTTATCAAGGTGATGAACGCAAAACAAAAACGGATCAGCAGTTTGCCGGGTAAAGCCCAAAGGTTTAATATTATACACATATTTATTATACATATCGGAATGGTTCAGAAGTTATAAACTCTTGTTGTTCAAATATACGGAAAATAAACAATATAAACAGCAAAAGCCGCTTTTTCAAAGCGGCTTTTGCTGTTTATATTAGACTGCTTATCTTATCTAAGCACCGAAATCGTCAAATGCAATCATTTCCTCCGGTACTCCGAGCTCCCAAAGCATTTTTTGAATGGCATCGTTCATCATGGGCGGGCCGCATAGGTAATATTCAATATCTTCAGGTTCATCGTGGTTTTTAAGATACATATCATAAATAACCGTGTGAATGAAACCGGTGGGTCCGTCCCAATTGTCGTCCGGTAAAGGCTCAGATAAAGCCAGTTGCCACTCAAAATTATCGTTCTTTTTTTCAATTTCGTCAAATTCTTCGGCATAGAATACTTCTCTCAATGAACGTGCGCCGTACCAGAATGTGGCTTTACGGTCGGTTCCTTTGGTTTTGAATAAATCAAAAATATGCGAACGCATGGGCGCCATACCGGCACCACCACCGATAAACATCATTTCTCGGTCGGTATCTTTTATAAAGAATTCTCCGTAAGGCCCTGAAAGGGTAACTTTGTCGCCGGGTTTTCGTGAGAATATATAACTTGAACAAATACCGGGATTAACATCCATGAATTTACCTTTTTTTCTGTCCCAAGGTGGTGTAGCAATACGAATATTCAGCATTACAATATTACCTTCGGCCGGGTGATTGGCCATGGAATAGGCTCTGAAAGTCTCTTCCGGGTTTTTCATTTTCAGATCCCACATATTGAAATTGTCCCAGTCTTCTTTATATTCATCTTCCACCTCAATATCTTTTGCATAATCAACGGTTATTTTAGGAACGTCAATTTGCACATAACCGCCGGATTTGAAATCAAGATTTTCTCCTTCGGGCAATTTTACAATAAACTCTTTAATAAAGGTTGCAACATTTTTATTGGAAACAACTTCGCATTCCCATTTTTGAATACCGAGTATTTCCTCCGGGATTTCAATTTCCATTTCTTCTTTCACCTTCATCTGGCAGGCTAAACGCTTTCCTTCCTTTTGTTCTTTTCTGCTGAAAAACGGTTTTTCGGTGGGTAATATTTCGCCGCCGCCTTCTTTGACAGTTACCTCACACATACCGCAGGTTCCGCCGCCTCCGCAGGCAGACGGCAGCAGAATGTCTTGGTTTTGCAGCGTATTTAAAAGCGTAATGCCCGGGTTTACGGTGTATTGATGATCTTCGTCATCGTTAATATTCAATTCCACTTCGCCGGAAGGAAGAAGTTTTGCTTTTGCTATGAGCAAAATGATAACCAACAGTATAATAAGCAAGAGAAAAGCTGCTGTACTTACTAACAATACGGTTGAAATCGGTTGTGCGTCCAGTAAAATCATTAGTCTGTATTTGAGTTCTGTGTATAAATTCTGTTAATTATTAAAATTTAATTCCCATAAAGGTCATAAATGCTATACTCATAAGCCCGGTTGCAATAAAAGTTATTCCGAGGCCTCGCAAGGGTGCAGGAATATCGGAATATCGTATTTTTTCTCGCACGGCGGCTATACCAATAATGGCTACGAAGAATCCGATTCCGGAACCGATTCCGAAAATAGTGGCTTCTCCAATATTTGCATAAGCACGCTCCTGCATGAACAAGGAACCACCAAGAATCGCACAGTTTACGGCTATAAGCGGCAAAAATATACCAAGTGAAGAGTACAGAGTGGGAGCAAATTTCTCAACTACCATCTCAACTAACTGCACCATGGATGCAATTACGGCAATAAACATAATGAAGGTAAGGAAGCCCAGATCTATTCCGGCTGCCTTATCCCCAAGAAGCCAAGTAAGCGCACCTTTACTGAGAATATAGTTTTCCAACAAATAGTTTACGGGGACGGTTATACCGAGTACGAATACAACGGCTATACCTAAGCCCGTGGCAGTTTTTAGCGTTTTTGATACAGCCAGGTACGAACACATACCCAAGAAATAGGCAAAAACTACGTTGTCCACAAAAATAGACTTTACGAAAATATTTATATATTCTTGCATGTTTTATAAGTTTTCAATTTGAAACAAGTTCAATGTTTTAATTCTCAGTTTTTTAATTTTCTTCAATCAGTTCACGTGTTCTGGCTCGTTGGACCCATATAATGATTCCCACGACAATTAAAGCCATTGGCGGTAAAATCATGAGACCGTTGTCAGCATATCCGAAATCATAAACGGCTTCGGGAATAATACGCAGGCCGTATAATTCACCGGAACCAAACAGCTCTCTGAAAAATGCCACAATGATTAATATTACAGCATAACCGGCTGCGTTACCAATTCCGTCAAGGAATGAGGGCCAAGGTTTATTACCGAGTGCGAAAGCTTCCAGGCGTCCCAGAATGATACAGTTCGTAATAATTAGGCCAACAAATACGGAAAGCTGTTTACTTACATCATAAAGGTATGCTTTTAATACTTGGTCAACCAATACAACCAGAGAAGCAATTACCATAAGTTGGACTATAATACGGATTCTGGAAGGGATGGTATTGCGCAAAAGTGAAATAATTACATTGGCAAAGGCCAGAACAAACATTACCGCCACAGACATTACTATGGCCGGTTCTAACTTAACGGTAATGGCCAGTGCTGAACAAATACCAAGAACCTGAACGGTAATCGGATTGTCAACGTTTATCGGATTTGTGAGTAATTTTTTATTTTTTCCCATGTCTTGATACTTAATATTTTATTAGCCTGTTAGTTATTTACGATTCTGTTTCAAATATTCTTCATAAGCATAAAGCCAGTCGGTTTTAAACATAGCTTCTATTCCGTTACTTGTAATTGTACCGCCGGAAATCCCATCCACTCCGTGCTTTGTATCGCCGGCTGCTTCAGCAGCACCTTTGCCGCCTTTGTAAACTGTTATGGATATCAAACGATCGCCGTCGAACAGCTTTCGGCCTTTGAACTGATCCTCGAAAAACGGTTGATTTATTTCGGCGCCCAGTCCGGGAGTTTCACCTTGGTGGTCAAATACGGCTCCGAAAATGGTGTTGTAGTCCTCATCTAAGGCGATATAGCCCCAAACCGGACCCCACAAGCCGTTTCCACGCAATGGAAGGATGGTCTTTTTTTCGCCATTGTCTAATTCAGCTTTATATACAGGTAATCTACGGTTTTCGTAGCCGGTTTTACGAATTTCAGTTTTCAAATTAATATTAAAAACTTCAGTTTCTTCTGCCTCATTTTTCCCCTCAATAAGGACTTCTCCGTCGGCTCCTACGGCGTATTGCTTAACGATGTACTTATCATAAAGCTCCTCAATATTTCCTTCTTGAATTTCTTCTTCCGACAATATGGTTTGAAGGAGGTTTTGCATTTTTTCGGTACGTACATTTTTGTCTTGTGCGGGTTGCAACTTCATGGCCGCAAAAGTAAGTCCGAAAGCTACAATTATCACCATAACCGAAGCGTATAAGAATGTATATAAGTTACCGTTTGTATTAATTTTCATTGTATTAAATTTAAGAAAATTAGTATTTTGAATTTTAATTTAAGCTTTTGCTACGGCTCGTTTTAGACGTTTTTTGATGTTTCCCTGAATTATGTAATGATCAATCAAGGGTGAAAATACGTTCATCAACAATATGGCCAACATCATTCCTTCCGGGTAGGCCGGGTTCAGCACACGGACCAAGACTGCCAGTACTCCAATGAGAAAACCGTAAATCCATTTCCCGCGGGTAGTTTGCGAAGCAGTTACCGGATCAGTAGCCATGAATACGGCACCAAAGGCAAATCCGCCCACTACCAAATGATAATAAAAGGGCATATCCATATAAGGATTAGCACCTATAAGATTCATCAGACCGCCCATTACGGCACCACCAACAAATACGGATAACATAATGCGCCATGAACCAACTCCGGTGTACAGCAGAATTGCAGCTCCTATTAATATCATAAGAACGGAAGTTTCACCGACAGAACCGGGAATCCAACCCATAAAGGCATCCCAAAAAGAAGGTATATGATCAATGGTATTTGATAATTGCGTTTGTAATTGTTCTGCCAATTTTGTATCTCCCAAAGCTTTAGCTTTTTCGATATTATTGGACAAATCAACAGTAGCAGCCATATCGGCCAAAGGAGTGGCACCGGAAAAACCGTCGGCTACACCTTCGCCTTTTTCAAGGCCGCCAATCCAAATTTTATCACCTGACATTTTTGAAGGATAGGCAAAAAACAGGAATGCCCTTGCCAAAAGTGCCGGATTTACGATATTCATTCCCGTTCCTCCGAATGCCTCTTTACCAATAAGTACGGCAAAAATAGTAGCAACAGCCACCATCCAAAGCGGAATATCAATGGGAACAATTAGGGGAATGAGCATACCCGAAACTAAGAAACCTTCTTCAATTTCCTTGTTTCTGAGATAAACAAATACAAACTCAGTACCCAAGCCTGCAATATATGAGACCAATATTATGGGCAGAATACGAATGAATCCGTACCAAAATTTTTCTAAAAATTCGGCTGTTTCGCCTTGCGAGAGAAAATGCTGATGCCCTGCATTCCACATACCGAACAAAAGTGCGGGTATTAAGGCTATTACAACTACACTCATAAGCCTTTTGGAGTCCATGGCATCACGAATGTGTGCGCCTTTTGACGGGGTTGTTTTGCCGGGCACTACCAAGAAAGTTTCAAAACTTTCAAAAACTCCCTGAAAACGTTCGTACTTACCGCCTTTCTCAAAATTAGGCTTAACTTTCTCAATGTATCTTTTTAATCCTTTCATTAGAATACGATTATGACTGTTTTTCGGTTATACTGAAAAATAAAATTATCCGAGTTCTTTTATCATGAACTCAAAGCCTTCTCTAATCATTTTTTGCATTTCTATTTTTGAGCTGTTTACTACTTCACACAGGGCAAAGTCTTCTTCAGCTACTTCATAGATTCCCAACTGCTCAAGCTGGTCAAGGTCTTGATATTTTACGGCTTTCAATAATTGCATGGGATATATATCCATTGGGAATACTTTCTCTATCTCACCCGTTTGAATAAAAGGCCGCTTCATACCGTGCAATTTTGTAGTTATAACACGTTCTTTTTTAGGGTTAAGCCAAGTAAAAAATGCCCGTGAGACACTGAACTTATCTAATCCCGGCATGGCCCAGCCGAACACTTCTCCTTCATTTCCTTCAGGAATAGCGGTTAATTGATAATCATAAAAACCGAGATAGCCGCTACGATTCACTTTTTCTCCGCTGAGTACATTTCCTGAAATATAACGTATATCGCTTTCATTACCGGAAGGTTTTTCGGTGAACGATTTTATTTCGGCGCCTTGTATTATTTTGAAATAAGCCGGTTTTTCTATTTCGGAACCCGTTACGGCCACAATGCGTGATGCATCATATTTTCCTTCCATGAACAATCGTCCGATTGACACCACATCCGGAGCGGAAAGTGTCCAAACGATTTCATTAATATTCACCGGTTTTACTTTATTGATTTGTACGCCTACATTTCCTGCCGGATGCGGACCGTCGAATTCGTATTTTTCAACACCTGCGGTATTGGCAAAAATATTTGTAGGACTGTTAGCTTTTAATCCGAGGTAAACATTTCCTTTGGTTAATTTTCGCAAAGCATTTATGCCGGTTTGAAAAGCTTCAAAGTCCTCTTTTACAGTCAATTCATAATCCGGTGCCAATGGCGCCGAATCGAATGTTGTAATAAAAATATCACGCGGTGTCTTTTCGGTATCCGCTATAATATTAAAAGGTCGCTGGCGTATGTATGGCCAACAACCGCTTTTGAGTAAATTTTCTTTAATTTCTTCCGGGGAAAGGCTCTCAGGATCTGCTTTTGTAAACTCGACATAATCAATCTCCTTATCCGGCTCAATTACAAATTCTAAAATTTTTCTTCTGAAGCCTCTGTTAACAGCCGATAGTTTTCCGCTTACCGGTGCTGTAAAAACCACTTCCGGACGATACTTATCGTAGAAAAGTGTATCTCCGGCTTTTACAACCGTACCGGCTTTTGCATGTACCTTAGGAGTTAATCCGGCAAAATCGGTGGGTTTAACGGCATAGGTTTGGCTGCGGTTTGCAATATTCACATGTTTTTCGGCTTTTCCTTTCATTGCAATGTCCAAGCCCTTCTTAATTTTTATAACTTTTGCCATAGCACTTTCCAATATTAGAATTTTTGCACAAATTTAGAAAAAAATGAAAAACTCACAATTTTTGTTAATCTTATGAAAACAAATGTATTCATCTTTATATGTTGATTTTAAGAACTATAGGTTCAAAACGATATTTTTAAGCATGCTGTAGAACAGATATAAAAACACAATACTATTGAAAAATAATTTTTAGAAATCTGTATAAGGTTCATTTGCTCAAATATTTAACACAAATTAAAGTAATAAAAAAAAATCTGCCAAATATTTAAGGTTCGGAAAAAATGTATGATACCTTTTACGTACTTCGGATTTTGAGCACCATTCGGCTCGAGTAATATGTTCGGAAGTCTGAGGTACCGGTAATCCAACACCTTCATAATGCATTAAAAACCAGAAAACCTCTTTAAGAATGGGACGATTTTCATCTAAATAAAACAGATGGTAAGAAGGCGGCAGCTCTCGAATAATTCTGTCGGGAACGATGCCGCATTCTTCAGCTACTTCACGCAATGCAGTTTCTCTTTTTGTTTCGCCGCTGTCGATATGTCCTTTTGGTAAATCGGTTTTCCCGAAACGTTCTATCAACAAAAGCTCCGAACGGCTGTTAAGAACCAAACCTCCGGCTGCCTGTCGGCATTCAATTTGGTCTTTAATATAGCTCATTGCTTCTTGAGGATCTCGGCAAGCAAAAACGATATCTGAAGTTGAACTGCTATTCAAAAAACGCTTAAATTGCTCATGTAAATCGGATGTATCACAAGATATTCCTTGCTTTTCTTCGATTATAAAAGATTGGTCTTCTTTAAAAATATTAATTATCATATATTTGCATTAAGGTATTACAAAAGTAACTTTTTATAGAAAAGCAAAAAATGAATAAACGAACCATAGTTCTGGGTGCAAGCACTAAGCCCCAAAGATACTCGAACAAAGCCGTAAAACTACTTCAAAAACATGATGTTCCGGTATTCCCGGTGGGTTTAAGGGAAGGCGAAATAAACGGAACGAAGATTCATACCGAATTTCCGACAGAAGGTGATTTTCATACCTTGACTTTATACTTAAATCCCAAACGCCAAACTCCGTTTATGGCAAAAGCTGATTCACTTAATCTGAAAAGAGTAATTTTTAACCCGGGCACTGAAAATCGCGAATGGGCTGAAAAACTTGAAGAAAAAGGTATTGAAGTGGTTGAAAACTGCACGCTGGTAATGCTTAATAACGCTATGTTCTAACCCAATGCTCTACTCTCTAAACATTTGAAAGATATTGCTTTACAGTTTTTCGATGCGTTAGTTTCGATAAGTCAAATTGGCTTAAGGAGCCCTTTTCAGTGTATGCCGTATGTTGTTTTTCGGTAAAACGAACGATAGAAAGCTTATCATTATACAAGCCGGCAAGCATTTCCGAATCCTCAGAATAATCACTCAAGAACAATAAGTCAAAACGTTTCAGACTTAACCGGGGGCAATTAAAAGGCAAGTAAACCGAGGCACATGATGAGTTCTCGAAAACGGGAGCGCTAAAGCGAAATATGTTTTTCGCCCGTTCAAAAGTATGGGGATTTTTCAAGTAATCTTCAAACTTATCGGATTGTATCAAAGGGATTTCAGGATTTTGTTTTTCTGAAAATTCATGCTCGAAATGAAATATTTCGTTTACGGTAATCTCCTTTCGCAAAAGCTGATCCAATGAGATATTGAAATATTCGGCAATTTTTATCAGCGTCTCGATTTTGGCCTCAGCCCTGCCCTCTTCGTAAGAGCCCAAAGCTGTTCGTTTCAAATCAAACAGATCGGCAAATTCTGTTTGGTTCATTCGCCTTGCTATTCTGATTTTTCTTATATTTTTACCGAAAAAAGACAAGTTTTCTTAATTTAAATGAAATAACTAAATATATTTAACGTACTAAAATTACAAAAATCAAATACAATGTCCAAATATCTCTTTATAATAATCCTACTCAGTTATTCGGCAGCAAACAGTTTGTGGGCTCAAAATGTTAATTCTCAAACGAAATTGGCCAATCAATATTACGAAAATAAGGAATTTGATAAAGCCGAAACAGCCTACAAAGAATTATATGAAACAACCAAGGCCGATTACTATTTTAATTACTACATAAACAGCCTGGCCGAACAAAAAAAATACAAAGATGCCGAACGCGAAATCAAACGCGAAATGCGCAGAAACCGTGGAAGTTTGCACTTTCATGCTGATTTGGCATACATTTATAATGAACAGGGCGAAACGGAAAAAGCCGATAAAATTCTGAAAGAAGCCCTTGATGATTTATCATCCAATAAGCATCAGGTTTTTAAACTGGCTAATTCATTGGTAAGAAGAAAAGAATACGATTATGCCGTAAAAGTTTATGAACAAGCTGAAAAAATCTTCAATCGCTCGTTTAACCGAGAAATGGCAAACATTTACTCCGTGCAACGCAAGTATCCGGAAATGATAAATAAATATATGGATTGGATTGAAGAAAATCCTAAGAATCGCTCTACGGTTGAATCGCGTTTGCAGTTTTTTGTTGACCGAGACCATGACAACAGCTTCTATAAAATTATGCGTGAAGAGTTATTAAAACGCATACAAAAGCGAAACGCTGCCATAGCAAACAACCAAATGCTTTTTTGGCTTTATATGCAAAAGAAGGATTTCAGACAAGCACTAATTCAAGCCAAAGCCATAGACCGGCGAATATTTTCCTCGGGAAGAGATATTAAAGATTTGGCCGAAGCAGCTAAAAACAGTAAAGATTATGAAACGGCTTTATCTGCCTACCAATACCTGATTGAAAAAGGCTCGGATCATATATTTTATATGGATGCCAAATTGGGGCGTCTGGATGTGTTCTATCAACAAATTCAAGCGGGCATGATTAGCGATAAAGAGGCCATAAAAGAAATTGAATCTGAGTATTCAAACACCATTGAACAATTCGGATTTGGAAGCAATACGGTTGAAAGTGTCATTAATCTGGCCAACATACAAGCTTTTCATTTAAACAAACCCGATAAAGCCGATGCGCTTTTGCAGAGAGCCATTAATATTCGAGGTCTTTCAACGCACTTGGCAGGACGCTGTAAAATTGCACGTGCCGATATTCTGTTGCTTCAAGATGATTTGTGGGAGGCCGTTTTGATATATGCTCAAGCCGAAAAGGAAAATCGCGACCACCCTATCGGCGACATTGCTAAACTCCGAAAAGCGATGCTGGCCTATTACGGCAATGATTTTGAATGGGCTTTGGCACAGTTCGATGCACTTAAGAAAAGCACATCAAAAGCCGTAGCCAATGATGCGCTTAAATATTCGGTTTTTCTCAAAGAACACATTAAGGACGACAGCCTGCACAAAGAACTCTCAATTTTTGCAAGAGCCGATTTGCTTGATTTTCAACAAAAAGAACAAGCCGCCGTTCAAACTTTAGACAGTCTTATACAAAACTACCCGACACATCCGCTGAAAGCACACGCATACTTAAAAATAGCAGGACTTAGCCGGGAGCTTGAACGCTTCAACGATGCTCAAACATATTATAAAAAAGTAATCAGCGAATTTGCACAATCATACATTGCGCCGCAAGCCATGTACAAATTAGGTGTACTGTATCACGACTTTATAAAAGATGAAGAAGAAGCTGCTCATTATTATAAAATGCTGATTATGAAACATCCTGAAAGTATATATATCAATCAAGCCGCCAAGCGCTTGCGCCAAATCAGAGACCGGGCTCCCGACGATAAGCAAAACTTATAAAAGATGCATCTTAATTAAGTAACACAGCTTCTTTGTTCATTCGTAAATAAAATAAATTGACATTATCAAAATCAAGTCATACCTTAGTACTAAATATTAACCAAAACACGAAACAATGCATCCGAAATATTCCTTATTTTTATTCATTCTGTTGGGCGGCTGTATTTGCAATTCGCCGAGCGGATATGACCATTTTACGGGCCGTTTGCCCGAAGAGCCTCAAAACTTTGAGCTTATAAACTCTCGATATAACGATTATAATTCGGTCTCACCGATAATTCACAATGAAGTATTTCTATTGTTTTCGTCCGACCGTGAAAGCCAAGGCGAAAACTACGATTTGGTAGGCGGTAATTATTTTTTTGAGTGGAGCCGTGATAAGGGTACTCTGCGCACGGGAGAAGTTTCGGGTGAGTATTGGAACAACTATACCTTCCTGATGCGCCGCATAAATACGGAAGGTAACGAATACGGCCCTTTATCTTACCAAATTGATTTTTATGATTCGCCTTCAGAACTGCCCAATGATTTTCTGCTTTTTTCAAGCGATACATCCGGCCGGCAGGACATCTATCTGAGCTATCGTCATATTGAACAAGGCAACGAAACCGACAGTGCCGTTAATCTACCGCTTAAAGGCATCAACAGTGAAGCCGATGATATGTATCCGACATTTTTTGGTTACAAAGACGATAATTTCAGAACGGCGCAAAATGAATATACGGCCAAAGAAATGTATTTTTGCAGCAATAAAGACGGTAATTTTAATATCTATAAAGTCGGTATTCCGGAGGGTACGGGGCTTCCGCAGTTTTTACTCTCGGAAGATGAGAAAACTAAACTTCCGGTAAGTTTTAACTCCGACGCCAATGATAAATGCCCCTTTATTATTAAAGATGTTTTGCTTTTTGTATCCGACAGAGCGGGCGGCTACGGGGGTTTTGATATTTACTACTGTTTGCGTGACGGAGACCAATGGTCGGAGCCGAAAAATTTGGGGCCGAAAATAAATACGGAATATAACGAATACCGCCCGGTAAGCTCTGTCTTTTGGGAGTATGAAAACGATCTTGTATTATTCTCATCCGACCGACCCGGAGGTATGGGCGGCTACGATTTATATTATGCGGGAACCGATAAATTCAGACCGGAATAAAGCCGGACCGGAAGTAAATAAACCGGATTTTTTTATTCTGCCATCATAATTATCTAAGCTGCTTTTTGCTATTCTTTGAGCCAAAAGGCACTAAGGCTCTAAGATTATACAATTACAAACGAAAGAATCGGTAATCCCAATTCTTTCGTGAAGGCTTGTGGGCAATAATCCAAGTATAGAGAAAAGGCCTAACAGCATACAAAATAAAATTCGGATTTCCGGAAAGCACTTAAGCATTTCTTATCTAAAAAACCGGATATATTTTAAAATAATTATCACCTTTGCGGCAAAATATAAAAACATACTGCTGTGCTGCCCAAAAAAATATCCAAACATAATTTTTATTCCTTTCTGTGGCATGCTGCATTTCTGGCATTAGCCAAGAACTTTATGGATGTGGATACCATCATTCCGGCCATGATTGTGGAAGCCGGAGGCGGTGCTCTGCACATAGGACTTATGACAGCCATTATGTTGGGCGGATCAAGCATTACACAGCTTTTTTTCGCTCCTTATCTCAGCAATAAAAACTACAAGAAAAAATATTTGCTGCTTGGAATCAATATCCGAGTATTGGCATTGTTTGGCTTGGCTGCATTGCTTTTATTTTTACAAGGCGATACGGGCAACTATATTTTAGGCCCCATGTTTCTGTTTATTACGCTTTTCTCGCTTGCCGGTGCTTTTGCCAACATTAGTTTCACTGACATATTGGGCAAGTCCGTGAATCCGGAGAAGCGTAAAACTTTTTTCTCATCCAACCAAATTATATCCGGCATTTTGATATTAGCTGCTGCTTTTTTGGTAAAACAAGTTTTAACTTGGAAAACCTTTCCGGTAAACTACGCGTTGATGTTCCTGTTTGGTGCCGTACTTTTACTGATAGCCTCCGGCGGGTTTTGGAGTATTAAAGAAACAGTGCCTTCCGGTCTTAAAGTAAAAAATCTTAAAAACTTTTTTGCCGTTCTCAAAAGCGAGCTCAAAAACAATAAAAAATTAATTTACTTTCTCGGCTTTATCAATACACAAGGAATTGCCATATCATTTCTTCCTTTTATTATTTTGTACGGAAAAGAAAACTTTCAAACCCAAAGCAGCGATACCGGCTCCTTCTTGCTGTTTAAAGTAATCGGGATTGTAATAGTTAGCGCCTTAGTTTTGCTTGGTGCAAAAAAATTACGATACAATATTCTGCTTTACGGCAATGTAATTTTATCTTTATCAGCAGCGGTTTTGGTAAGCATAATATCCGATGCCGCAAGCTTAAAATATGTTTTTATAATCGGCGGCCTGGTCTTTTCATTATACGCCATTAGCATGAACGGCCTTTTGCTGGAAATATCCGGCAATGAAAACCGAGCCCTTTATACCGGCTTTGCCGGAGCCGGCAATATTCTTCCGGCTGTATTTCCGCCCATAGGCGGGCTAATCATTGAGTTGTTTGGTTTTCAAATTTTCTTTGGCGTTTATATGATTATTGTAGCGTCTGCCGCATTTTTCATATACAAAATTAACTGTCGCCGATAAAAAAAGCTGCTCGAAAATACATTTCAAGCAGCTTTTCAAAACACACAATAAACTCTACCTATTTAATAATTACCTTCTCGGTTATTGTTTGTCCGTTGTTTGAGATTTTAAAGAAATACACACCCGGGGTTTCAATAATGATGCGTCCGGATTTATTAATTATTTCTTCCTTTATTGTTTTTCCAAACACATCACTTATCTGAACTTTAAGCTCATCTTTACCGATAATGTTTACAATGCCTTGCGAAGGATTCGGATAAATGCTGAGCCCGTCAATAAGCTCTTCAATTCCCGTTGAAACACTCATTTCTATCGGTACATTCACAGATGATCCGGAAACTGTAAACGCATCTGTGTAGTTTTCGTAACCGTCGCGTGTAACTTCAAAACTATACGTACCGTCCTGAAGTTCTGCGGTTGCCGTACCGCTTGCATCGGTAACAACAGTTTCGCTGCCGCTCTCTATGCTTACTGTAGCATCAGAAAGCGGATCCGTTCCGTCGGTTACCGTGAAGGTTACTTCATATCCGTTAACTCCTTCTCCGATTTTTAAATTAAAGCGGTCTTGCTTAACACCTGCCGTGTGCTCAAAGCTGTATGTCGGATTGTCTTTTAAATCATGAAGCTCACCGGTTTCAAGATCTTCAAGCTGAATACTTACAGCGATGTTCTCCAGCGTGTTTGTATTTAGCGAAATCTCGTAATCACCGGATACATTAGCTTCAAATCCTAACGGAATGGTATAGGATCCGATTCCCGGCTCCAAACCGTTAATTGCAAATGCTCCGAAATAATCCGTTGAGGTTGACTTGCTGTATAAGTTTAATGATTCCGATTCAATATTCATAATTTTTTGAACGTCATATTGTGCATCCCACACTTCGGTGGCTCCTTCTACAAAGTAAACCGCCGTTTCATCTGAAAATCCGTTGCCTGAGACATCAAGTTTCAGAAGCTGATTAACTGTATTTTCAGTAGCAGCCGGTTTAGCCATATAATGCACCTGAGCCTCCGGACTAAAGTTAATGTTAACTGCATTTGATGCTGTTTTGATTAAAAAGGCTTCTCCGGGCATGATGTATTTACTTGCTCCGTTCAATTGTATGCCGTTTTGTTGGTAAATTTTAAATGCTTTTTGATCGGCATCATAGACATAAACTGCCGGGTTTATATTTGGGTCTAAACTAAGGATGTCCCAGTTAAGCGCTGAGGGGTATGGGTTGCCCGTCAAATTCCAACCGGCATGAAGATCTTCGGAACTGTTTGTCAAGGGTACGCTCAGACTTCCTTTATTGAAAAAGCCCATAAAGCCTTGCTCCAAATCGGTATCCGGATATTTAACCATCATACCTTGTCCGGCAGAGAATGTATTGGCGGAGGCATCCAACCAAGCGATGGAATCTTCGCTCCAGACAGTGAGGTTCGGGTTTAAGTCGAACTGTGTTGCTTCAATTGATTCCATGGGTACGGTCATCATATCGTATTTTCCGGCTTTAAAATTATGTCGGAATAGGCCCCACAAAGCCGGGCTTTCACTGTGGTCAACCAGCGAAGCACCTTCATCCAGAATCAATTTTACGTTTTCGCTACTGCCTTCTTCAAACAAGGAACTGCCGGCTTTTGCATTAACGGCATTTCCGGCCTGAACTTCAAACTTAGGGCTTCCTTCGGAATAACGTTCATCCAAATAAACGGAAGCTCCGGGATTGACAATTAAAGCCGTATCGGAAGCTAAACCTTTTACGGCCGTTTGTTCGATAAACAAACCTCGGAAAGACAGTTTACCGCCTTGCGCTTTAGACTTACTTTCGGCACCGACCACAACTTGTCCGCCAAGTATCTCAACATAAGGAGCAGATACTTGAGCATCGGATTTTACGGCTGATTGTTCGATAAACAAACCGCCGCCGTTACCTACGGTTATTTTTCCGCCTGAGCCTGTGCTTTTAACCGCTGACTGTTCGATAAACAAACCACCGCCTCGCACCACTAAACCATTTTGTTGGCCGGCTTTAACAGCTGATTGTTCAATAAAAATTCCCCGGCCGGCACCTAAACTAACTTGAGCACCTTTACCGGATTTTACGGCTGTTTGCTCAATAAACAAGCCACCGCCGTTTCCGATGCGAATACCGGGATTATCACCTGTACTTTTGGAACTCTTCACCGCCGTTTGTTCTATAAACAAACCACCGCCGTTTCCTACTCTCACAACCGCATCGCCTTCGGCTTTTACGGCTGTTTGTTCTATAAATAATCCGCCGCTGCTTATTCTCACTTCCGCATCTCCGTCAGCTTTTACGGCCGTTTGTTCAATAAACAGACCACCGCCGCTGCCTACCCGAATACCGGAGTTTGAGCCGGAAGCTTTAGAGCTTTTTACTGCCGATTGTTCTATAAACAATCCGCCGCCGGAACCTACCCTTACATTGGCATCACCTTTGGCATTTTTAAATTTCACGG
>CAYYQW010000003.1:0-98751 GCA_964472505.1 uncultured Bacteroidaceae bacterium
TAATATACGAAAATCAAAAACATCTTTTGAAACAAGGTCTGATGCTCAGTATCAGAACTCTTGACCTCACGTATAACAGATTGTCGTTTTTTTAGTAATATTTGAATTAGCTTAATAAGGTTTTTGAACAGTTCGTTATTTTTTCTACTGAGGTTAAAACTTTGTAAATAAGGTTTTTAAAAGACTTTATTTAATTGGTTGCAACCTCAGTAGAAAGGCTATACAAATACAGAAAAAAACCTTATTACATTATTTAACGACAACACAGGTTTACGAACAACATTACATAACAAGCTGATAATCTGTTCAGGGGTTAGGAGTTCTGAGTATAAGTCTAAATACTTATTTGTCGAAATAGTTCTCCTCTTCTCTTCCGGTTTTCAGAAATAAGTCGAAATATAACAACTTATTTTTAGATTGCTAATCTAATAGCCGCAGCCGAAGGGTATAAATTAAAAATGTGAGAAATTAAAATTATTGCCTGCCCTTCCGCCCACACGTTCAAAAGTCCTGCCGGACGTTTTGAAGTGTTTCGGGTATTAGCGGATTTGTGTTTCGTGGGGTTTTATTTGCGGTTTGTTGAAAATCGTGCTGCAGCAATGACTTTTGAAGGTCCGAGAGGACTTCAAAACGTCAGGATTTCAAAGCAACAAAGTAACTTAAATCTGCCGGATTTGGGTTTGCAAACGATTCGCTCGGTTTTGTTTTTGGTGTCCTTTATTGACAGAAATCCGGCAGATTTTTATCAGATTCCGATTGCTCTTTATAAATACAAAGAACAGTGGGAGCACAATTTTCGGGACTCCCACCGAGCTTGTAAGGTCAAGTTTTTTACTTTCAAAAAAGGAGATTAATCTTTAATATACTTTTTTTGGAATTCTTCCGGAGTCAATTTTGTTGTATCTTCTACTTTTTGGTGAACAGAAGCTAAATAAATCACTGCTCCTATAAAGATTACGCCAATAGCAATAATAAAAATCTTTTTTTTGTTTTTCATGCTTTGATATTTTTGATTTAACAATTTTTACATACTCTTTCTTGTACACAATCATAAAAACCCTCCATAGGTCCGTCGCTGTCGCAGCGTATTGCTGTCCCGGCTGCAACTAAGAAATATTCCCATGTATTGCAACAATCTATATTAGTCGTCCCATCTTGATTACGGTCACAACAATCATTCTTTGTAGGCATCTCGGAAGCAGATAATTTTGTACAATATTTCAAAACGTTTTCTTCGCCATAATCATTATAAATATCCAATACAGCCTTTTTCATTTTTCTGTTTTCTTCAAAGAATAAATTTTTATCAAAATTTTTGTCATTCGGTGACTGCGAAAGTATTTTTTTTAAAGAATTGACTGCTATCGGTACTCTCTCATCTTGAGCAAATGCTTCTATTCCTGAATTTCCCGAGTTTGTGTTTTCGGATTTATTACAAGCCGAAAAGAATAAAAGGGAGGCAATTATAGTTGAAATAAAAAATATATTTTTCATTTTGTTTTGAATTTAAAATAATGAATAAATTTGTAATTAATTAAAGGATTTGACTCTAAGCCGCCGAGAATTTCCATAAGAAATCCCAAACGGCATTATCCGAATAAACTTATTCTTGCATAAAATGAAAATGTATTTAGTCGTGGTATATCGGCAAAAGCTATAGCTCTCTCTCTCTCTCTCTCTCTCTCTCTCTCTCTACAAAAGCGGTGCTTTCCGGTTTTTGCTTTCTAAGATTCATTAAAAATACAGTTTGGTTTTGTTTTCGCTTGTAAAGCAAATAAAAAGAAATCAGAGAAGCAAATAAAACTGAGATATTTTTTTAATATGTGGGTTTGTGCTTGTGTTTCGTGGGTCAATGACTTTTGAACGTCCGTATGGCTTCAGCGCCTTATGGGTTCTGAGCTTGCCAAAGCCGGTGTGTCAAAACCCGAGAGTTTTTCAGGTTGCCAAGATAGTCATAGCTTTCCGGATAATTCAATAAGTTTATTTACAGGTCGTTTGCAAACTTTCTGAAGCCTCTATATACAAAGCCTTTAGTTTTAAAAAGACTTGATTGCCTGATTTGATTTGGGCATTTACTTTATGTTTTTTTTCTTCTGTAAATATGCAATTTATTTCAGCTTCAATTATCGGGTTATTTTCCGGGATAATCGGAGCCGGAAATTTCACATTCGAGGCTTTTTGCAGTAGTAGTTTTTTTTCGGTGAGTATTTCACACAACTCTTTGATTATTTGCATACTTACAACTCCCGGTACTACGGCTTGTCCGGGGAAATGCCCTTTGTAAATCTCATGCTTTTTCATCAGGCGCAAACTGAAAATCGTTTTTTCCGGATTCTCATTGTTTCTTCCTTCTACGGTATAGAAATTATCTTTTAGCATGCTGCTACGGGTTTTCTAACAGGTATAAATTTTGCTCGAATTTAATGAATTTGTGCGATAATCGGATTTTTTGCGGAAAGTATTCTTGATAATTAGTCATTTTGATTGAAAAAGGTTTTATAAAAAAAATGCGCTGATATATTTCATTCAACCGGCCGTCAGTCGTATTGAATTGATAATAGTATTTTCCGCTTTTGCAAATACGCTTGTCTTTTTTAGTTTTTAAGCGCTGACAATCTTTTGCTTTCGGCAGAAAAAGTAATGTTCGGTAATCATTGATAAGCAGTTTAATAAAACTTGTTTTGTTCAGCGGCTCAAATACATGCAGAACGCTGTCGTCTTCGGCTCCGATTTCGAAATCAAAGAATTTCATACCCACTTCGTTCAAAAAAATCGTTCGATAGTGTTCGGCATCTGTTTTTTTTATTACAAACAGTCCGCTGAATTCATTGCCGTAAACTTTAATATTTGTTTTGAATATATACTTGTTTCCGGAGTTCCATATATTGGCAAGATTGCTTTCCTGTGCTTTTACTTCCTGCATTTGCAGCACGGTAAACAAAGCCGGAAGCAGCCAAGTTTTAATGCAGCAAAAATTTGGAATTCGGAACGGCAACATTGCTTTGTCGGTTTTTGAAAATTATTCGTGTGTAATCCCCGGAACTTTCCGGCATTTTAATTTCCGATACTTCATAACTGCTTTTTTCGAAATACAATTCCACGGTTTCAAGCATTTGTTTGAGCTCGCTTTTTCGGGGATGCATTTCTGCCAATATTTGCTTATTGTTCTCTTTCAGCTTAATGTCAAATTCGGAATTGCTGAGAATATCACCGCTGAGCAAGGCTACCATCAAATCATTGATTTCTTTGAATACGCGATTGCTTTCGGTGTCATATTTTTGCACCTTGCCGCCTTCTTTGATGGTCATTTCATTGCCGTTCATCAGAATTAGGTAAGGGTAGGGGCTGCTGTATTCCCAGCGAACTTTGTCGGGTTTGGCAAATATGAAAATTCCTCGGCTTTCAATATCGTTTTCCAGAATCGAAAGGTGTTTGTATTGCACAAAATCACTCTTAATGCTTTTTGTGTTTTTTGAAACTTCTGCCAATTTTTCCAACAGAGCCGCAGGGTTTTCCGCAGGTTTAAAACTGCTCTGTGCCGAGAGGCTGCCTGCCCCAAAAATGATGACAGCAGCAATGCTTAGTATTATTTTACGCATCTTTGTGTTAATATCTGAACTGTGAAAACTCGGGTGTACATTCCGAAAGGCTTGCAAAATCATAGCCCTTGCTTTGATATGAACGTAAAAATTGCTCTAAAATTTTGGGGCTTTCTTTTTGCTTGTCATGCATCAGAATAATGTCACCGGCTTCTGCTTTGCTGAGTCTTTCGAGTACAGTTTCCGGTTTTTTAACGGTATCTAAAGAACGTATGCTCCAACCTACGGTAAGCATACCGGTTTTTTTTACGGCTTTGGCAATATTGGGGTTGGTTACGCCAAAGGGCGGACGAAAATACACTGCTTCTTCACCGCTGAGTTTTTTTATCAGCCGATTGGTTTTAAGAATTTCTTCGCCAATTTTATTGGGTGATTGAAAAGGGAAAAGCACTTGGTGCGAATAACTGTGATTGCCTATTTCATGGCCTTCTTCAATGATTCTGAGAGCAATTTCCGGATATTTTTCAAGCATTTCGCCGGTGCAAAAAAATGTGGCTTGAGCATTATACTTTTTCAGAACGTCCAATACATCGGTGGTATTTTGGCCTTTCGGGCCGTCGTCAAAAGTCAGTGCAATTTTATTGTAGGTCGGGCTAAAACGGCTGATAGCCGGCAGATACAAGTTGGAGCGAATATTGAATGCACCCCATATCAGCACACCCAAAATAACAGGAATGCTTATTATGAGCAGAAAGATTGCAATGTGCCAAAAAATAAAGAACAGCAGAATCAGTATCGACATAAATACAATAAGCGCCGTGAGTCTTTGGAATTTGTTCGGGAATCTTTGAGGCATGGTTTTTTAGTTTTTAGAAACCAACATCAGGCTGTGGTTTATATTAAAGTAATGGTTATAAATCAGTATTTTTTCCAATTTCTTCGGTTCTTTCTCATTCAAACGGATAAACTTTGGCAAATTTTGGGTTTTCAATATGGCATTGGCCAACCAAAGTGCAAAAGCCGAGGCCGTATGATATTCCCCACACAGATGTTTGAATCCGCCAAGGGCATTTTGCGAAAGAAGACTGTTTTGTAAATCTTTATAGACGGCATCGCTTGGAAAATCACCGCTGTTTCCCGGCAAGACCAAGTCAATATCTTCTGATGTAAGGCCATTTTTTTTGAGAAAATTGTTGATTCGGTTTTTTATATAATCAATGCTTTGCGGTTTATAAAAAGTATCTGTATCCTTTATGCAAGATTGCGTAAGCTCTGATTTTTCTTTTGATAATACAAAATAATTGGTGCCTTCGCCGCATAGTGCACCATTTGTTTTGGAATCAAAAATATCGCCGGAATTTATTGGTGCGTCTTTCCACCAACCGGCTTTTTGGGTAATGAAGAAATATTGTTCGGTCATTTCGTCGCTGCCGCCTGCCAGTATTTGGTTTTTCCCTTCGGCAATTTGCATTTCGGCGTCTTGCAAAGCATTTTCAAACGAGTGTCCGCGGTTTACGTATGTAAAGTTGTATGCATGGCATGAAATTCGGGCAGCAATGTGAGCTGCCGGAGTGTTGTGCGTCGATTGGATAAAAGAAGTAGGTGTGAGAAATTGCTCATCGTTGTCTAACATTTTCTCCAGAAAGTTCTGTGTATCGCCCACTACCCCAAGTCCGGAGCCGGTTATTATGGCTTCCGGGCTCTCGATTTGAGCTTGTTGCATAGCCAAACTTGCGGCTACAATGCTGTTTTTCACTGTTTTGCTCATTCTCCGAGCCTGCATGGGTGCTATAAAGTCTTTATAATTTGGCTTGTGTGATGTAAGCAGCTGCTCGCTGAATTTGCTATGCGCTTCGTTGAAATCCGTATGCGCTGTCCAAACTTGCGGGCTTATGCTTGCAGCTCCGTTAATATATATCATGTTCTAATCAATGTCAAGGTTCTTAAAATACGCTTTGTCTGTGCCGAGTATGTGTCCGGAAAGCCAATCACGCAGATAGAGCATGGTTTCGTAATGTACTTCTTTGCTTCCGCGTTTCATATCGGTAATTTTTTCTGTAATCAGGTTTTCAAATTTCCGGTGTATCTTTTGGTGTTCTCGGATATTCGGAAAATCATATTCTTTCATCAGAGTTTCTTCACACTTAAAGTGATATTTGCTGTACATTAGTAATTCATCCAGCGTTTCCGATATAAGTAAATCTGCCTTCCCTTTTTTGAAGGCTTCATACAGTTTGTTTATGATATCAAAAAGGCGCCGGTGATGTTGGTCTATTTCCGTAATTCCGACTGAATATTCATCCGTCCATTCAAATATGTCATTTTTCATGCTGCATTTTTTGTAAAAAGCGGTTAGTTAACTTTTGAAAATATTAAAGATGTACAATTTCCCCCAAAGCCAAATGAATTTGACAGTATATGTTTGATATTTACATTTTTCTTGAGTTCGTTTACGGGAATTAGGCCGGTTTCTTCAATAGGCGTTTCAAATCGCAGATTGGGAAACAGGCACGATTCGTGAATACTCAGCAGAGAATATACGGCTTCCAGAGCACCGGCAGCGGCCAGCGTATGGCCCGTATAAGCTTTTGTGCTGCTTAGCGGCGGTATATCAGTTCCGAAAAGGTTTATGATTGCATGGCTTTCGGTAAGGTCATTATTATCGGTTCCGGTGCCATGCAGGTTAATGTATGAAATGTCTTTTGGGTGCAGCCCGGCCACTTTTAAAGCTTCCTGCATGGCCAAAAATGCACCTTTCCCCTCGGGCGATGATGCGGTTTGATGATGCGCATCGTTCGCATTGGCATAGCCGGTAAGCTCTGCTATTGGGCGGCTGCCGTGTTTTTTCATACTTGCTTCGGATTCCAGAATTAGATATGCGGCTCCTTCTCCCAAGTTTAGCCCTTCGCGGCTTTTATCCATGGGACGGCAAGCTTTTCGGTCTAAAATTTTTAAGGTATTAAAACCGTTAAGCGTAAATTTCGAGAGAGAATCCGTTCCGCCGGCTACCGCACAATCCAGCTTGCCGTGCTTTATCATGCGCGCTGCCAACATGATGGCATTGGCCGATGAGGAACAAGCCGTGCTTATGGCTGTCATGAAATTCTCAATACCGATAAATTCAGCAATTCGTTCCGTGCTGACGGCGGCTTCGTGTGTTTTTATGTAAGGATTTTTAAAATCACTGTCGCGGTATTTTTTGTAGTAAATTTCACTTTTGCTCATACCGGCCACGGTAGTTGCCGATATAAGGCCGCTTTTGCAGTTTGAAAAATCGGATATGCCGGCATTTTCAGCCGCTTCTCGAGCGGCTGACATTCCCAACAAATCGGTGCGGGTATATGCACCTTCGGGCAACTTTAGTTGCTTTATCAGCTCATTGTCGCTCAGCTTAACTTCAGCCGCGGGAATTTCATCTTTTAAAATGGTGTCAATTTGCGTAATTTTCCCAATTCCGTCTTTTTTATTCAGAAGGGACTCAAGATTTTCACTTGCGTTATTTCCTATTCCGCTGTTGATGCCAATTCCCGTAATAAAAATTCTCATGGATTTTGTTGTTGTCGGTTCCGTTTTTTTGTATGCCGAATGAATTTTAAAAAGGCTTAGTTTTTATGTTTTTCAATAAATTCAGCCATGGTGCGCACCGATTTAAAAATTTCTTTACCGTCTTTTGGGTTTTCAATTTTTATGTTGTATTCTTTTTCTAAAAGTACGATTAGCTCCAAGGCATCAATTGAATCCAGCCCCAGACCGTCGCCAAATAAGGGTTCATCGGTTTCAATTTCATCGGGTTCCATATCTTCCAGGTTAAGAGCTTCTATGATTTGTTTTTTGAGTGTTTCTGTTAATTGTTCCATTGCTTAAAGGTTGATTAATAAAAGGACAAATATATAATTTATTGTAATGTTTCGCTTGTTTCGCACAGATATAATTCAACATATCGTTCCGAGTTTTGTGAGTCGTAGTTGATGCGTCCGGCTATTATGGCTTTGGCTTTGCCTGAGTTGAGGAGCAGTTTGCAGTAATTGAACAAAAATTCTTTATTAAATTTATCTTCAATAAAAACGGTATTTTCTCCTTTGAAACCGTTACGAATGGCAATTTCTCCGGCCATAATATTGGCTAATGTATAAACAAAAATCTTGGGACTCGGAAAATAATTTTCTCGGTCGTTAATGGTTTTTTGATATTCCGAATCGGTTTCCGAAGATGCATTGCCGTTGGACAAAACAATGGCAATATCTTCCGGTTTGTATGGGCTTAAATCGGCATTTTTCAGCAAAAGCTCCGAGCCGAGAAAAGCTAACTTGCAAAGTTTATCCATTTTGTAAAACTTTGGATATTTGCAATTTAGTTCTTTATAGAGCGATTTGGAGAACTGCTTAAAACCAAGTTCGATATCTTCAGTGTTTTCGCTGCTGTCAAAAAAATCAAAAGCCTCATTTTTACTGTTTATTACGCTTACCTGAAAATTATCAATAATGGTCGATTGGCTGACAGTAAGCGGTTTGTTTGTCGGTTTTTCTTTTTCTTGAAAACTTTTTGATAAAACCAATGCTGCATTACTGCCGCCAAAACCGGATGCGGTTTTAAGCGCATGCATGAGTTTTGCTTTTTGGACTTTTTGAATAATCTTAACTTGTTTTGAAGTCCCTGTATTTTCAAAACCATAGGAAGGCAACAGGTAGTTTTGCTTCATGCTTTCAGCGGCCAATATGCTTTCGGCAATACCGGATGCGCCAAAGGTATGACCTATGTTCCCTTTAAAGCTGTTAAGCGGTACATGGCTCAGCCCGGCAATATATAGAGCTTTGGCTTCCATTTCATCGTTGTAGGGGGTTGCCGTTCCGTGAGCTGAGATATAATCAATTTCGTCAGCATTTATACCGGATTCGGAAATAGCCTGTTTAACGGTCCAAGCCAATTCTTCGCCCGTGCGCGACGGCCCGGAAATATGATTGGCATCATTGCTTGAAGCGCCGCCCGACAATTGTATTTTTTCTCCTTTAATTTTTTCGGAATCGGAAGTCAGAATTAGTGTGGCGGCTCCTTCGCCGGGAGTCATGCCTTGCCGGTCCTTGTCAAAAGGTTTGCAGGCTTCCGGGCTTACGGCTTTAAAAGCCTGAAAACCGGATAAAGTAAACTCCGACAGAATATCGGCTCCGGCTACTACGGCTTGTTTGTATTTCCCGGCATTTATTAATCGTTGGGCAATTATCAGAGCCAGGCTTCCCGATGTGCAGGCATTTGAAACGGTCAGCTTTTTGCCCGTATGTTTGAAAAAATCGGCTACCAAGTCGGTGGATTTCCAAAGTTGTACTCTGTCATTTTCGTATTGGGCGGCATATTGCTTTTCACGTAAATTTACATTGCCTTTGGTGGTTGAAATTATGAGTAGTGTTTCGGGTTCTTCTATATTAATACGGCTGTTTTTCAGGGCATCCGAAATTGAACAAATCAGCAGTTTTTCGTATCTTGTGTAGTTTTCCGGTTTGCTGCAGATTGCTGAAAAACAGTTCTCTAATTTCTCGGAATCGACCAATGAAACAGCCGAACGCTCGGGAGATAATGCCGGGCTTGATTGTCGAATACCGGTTTTTCCGGCTTTAATAGTTTCAAAATTCTCTTGGGTTGTAAAGCCCAAAGATGAAATGATATTATGTGATTCAAGAAATGTCATGTCCGATTATTCTGTTTTTCTTATCTGATGTATTTACGTTTCCACTGTTCAAAAAACTCAGGGCTTATAAGTTCCAATTCGTATGTCTTATTTAGAAAGACTTGTATGCTTTGGCCGATTGCAATTATTTTATTGTCGGATTTTCGGCGCAGTTCGTACTCAAACACAATTTTAGCCGCCGGATTATCTTTAAATGTAGTTGTCAGTATGGCTTCCTCTTCGTACTTTAATTGGTTTTTGTAATCCATATTTAGTTTAACCAAAGGAATCATGTAGCCGTGCCTGTGTACATCCATGTAGCCGATGCCGTATGTTTTGCCGAAGTTTTCACGCCCGTCTTCAAAGTATTTGGCGTAGTTACCGTGCCACACAATGCCCATGGAATCCACTTCGCTAAATCGTACTTTAATTTCTGTTTGAGCTGATAATTGTTTCTCTGCCGGGACTTTTTTTCTGTTTTTCATAAAAATTAAAATCTTATTTCATGCAGCTGATTACCGTGTGGCTGACGCCTACATTTTCATAAATTTTGTCGGTTCGCAAGCCGGCTTGTTTAATTAAACGAAGCATGTCATCGGAATGGTACATTCGGCTGTTTCCGTTAGCCACGCATGTAAAATACAGCGATGTAGCGTGCAGGCTATAGGTGGAGGCTTCAAAGCGTTGTTTGTCCCAAAGGGTTTCCATAATGAATAAGCGCGAGTTTTCGTGCATGGCTGCTTTGGCGTTGCTTATCAGCTGCACGACTTGCTCTTCGGAAAAACAATCTAAAAACTGACTCATCCAAATAATGTCGTGTCCTTTTGGATAGGGTTTTGAAAAATCCAGTAAGTTTATGGGATGCAGATTGATGCGGTTTTCAAATCCTTTATTTTTGATGTTCTTTGCGGCGTCGTTAAGTTGGCCGGGCAAGTCCAAAATGCTTATGTGAACATCCGGATTATGTTGGGCGCATTTTATGGCAAACTTTCCGGTATTTCCGCCCACATCCATAATGTTTTTGGGCTTGTGTTCAAAAATTATCGGTAATACACTTTCAAAAGAATCATCGGAATAATAATGGTCGAATTTAAACCAGCTTTCGCGAAATTTTTCGGGCATTTCCGATAAAGCTTCATAAACCGTGGGTTTATCGGACAGTTCGCGATGAAGTCCGGCCGGTTTCCCTGTTTTAACGGCTTCCTGCAAATGAAAAAAAGCTTTGTAGTTTACGTCTTGCGTAAAATCCATATTGGCATTGGTGAGCTCATCGGTCAGAATAAAAAAACCGGTTTTTGTCAGGGAATACTTATCGTTTTCGGCCATTAGCATTTCTAAGCTGAGGCCGGCTTCAAGCAGCACCAAAGTGCCGTATTCCGAAAGATTTACGGCTTGAGCAATTTCCGATAAGCTTTGCGGTTTTCGCATGTCGCGCAGATGAGCGAGTATGCCTAAGTCGCGCAAAGCTTTGGCTGCCTGAAACATTATGGGTGCAAAAGCAATTTTTTGGGCATCGCTTTTGGCTTGAAGGGCTGATTTTTTATCGTTTCCGTAATTTCGCATGCTGTTATGATTAAAATCTGTTTTATGATTTTTTTTCAAAAATAGAAACTTTAAATTGAAAATAGCGGAAAAAGGCTGCCTTGATAAAAATTCGTGTATTCGTATTTATGTGCTTGGATATTAACAGCTTAACGCTTCAGGGAATTGTTTGTCAGACCAAAAGGAGATTTTGGAACACTTTTTCGATGATTGGAAAGGTGCCAATGAACAGGTCGATGATGTTTTGCTCATTGGCATTTGAGCACTGTACTGTGTACTAATTTAAAAGCCAATCAACAGCTTCGTTTCGGTTGTTAAATAATTTTGTTTGAAGCCTTTGAGCATGCGCTTCATCCATGGTTTGTTCCACGGAAAGCTCGGCAGTCAAATCATCTTGTACAAGAAATGCCTCTTTGCTAATGCCCATTTCCACTTCCGCTTTATTTATATTATCATCAATCCACGCTTGTAGTTCGGGGCCAATTGTAATATTGAAATTTTCTAAGTTCCACAGGGCTTTTTCAGCTTTGTGCTTGGCTGCTATTTCCAGAAATTTTTTTAAATCTGCTTTGAAAAGTTCAATTTCATCAAAATCATGACTTAATGCTATTTCACAAACTTTCTTTTCTTGGTCAAAAGAAATTAGGATTTTATCGGTTTGAAAAATTGGTTGAAACATAATTCTATATTTTTAGTTTAGTATGTTAATATACATTATTTTTTCAAAATACAAACAACAAACTGTGTTTTTTTGTTTGGTTTCAGAAAATGATTTCTGTTAAGATTGGAAATTAAGCGGTTACAGATTTTAATTTAAAAAACTTTTACCACGCTCCTGAATAATACGAATAAAGTTTTCTACAGAGCGGTCGTAGCCGGCTTACGTATCATCCGGGAAATAACATGCAGGCAGTTCGCCTCGGCTTCGGTGGCTTGCTATACAATCGCAACAGATTCCTTTTTTCCCGCAAGGGTATGAACAATTACAAAAATTCAAATTTCGCTCTTTTTTGCACTCCATCTGTTTTGTTTTTATTGTTATTGGTCTAAATCCAGCTCGTCTTTCAGGCGGTTAAGGTTTTCGTTTTTTTTTGCCAGAAATTCATATTTGTCTTTTTGGGTATAAGGCCGGTCATCACTGTTCTCTTTGTCAATGTTTATTTGCATTTCTAAGTCACTGATATCCAGTTCTGACCTTAGGAAAGTGATGATTTTCCCTTTCAGGCTTTCCAATTTTTCTTTTTGGAGCTTATGACTCACCGTCATAATGATACGCTTATTCTCAAATGCGGGAACATTGGCCGAGAGTATGGCTTTTAGCCTGGGAGCGTTTTCAAATTTAGAAGCTAAATTTATCCATGCTTTTTCAAAATTTACCGGAGGCTTTTGTGTGCCGGCTGTCTTTTTTACGGGTTCTTTAACGATTGGGTCCAACTTGATTCCCGATGTTTTATTTGAAGTTTTTTTCTCCGGTTTCTTTTTTTCTTTCGGATTTGTATTGCTTTGTTTGCTTTCCGGGGGCTTTGCCTTCTTTTCGCTTGCTGTATTTGCCGGTGTCGCAACAGGTCGGCTCATCTCTTCAGTAAGCTTCACGAGTTCAAGCAAACATATTTCCGTAAGCAGGCGTTTGTTTTGCGCGCCGCGGTAGTTAATATCGGCTTTATTACTAATTTTTAAAGCTTCAAACAAAAAGCGCGGAGAGCACTTTTGGGCTTGCTCCAGATAGCGAGTTTTTATGGCTTCTCCGGCTTCAAAAAGCTCTATGGTTTTGGGGTCTTTCACCACTAAAAGGTCGCGCAAATGTGAACTTAATCCGCTGATAAAGTGATGACTGTCAAATCCTTTGTTTAGTATGGTGTTGAATATTAGCAGGCTTTCTTGGGCATCATTTTCCAGAAATGCATCTACCAGTTTGAAATAATATTCAAAATCCAATACATTTAGGTTATCAATGGCGTTTTGGTAGGTGATTTTTTCCCCGGAAAAGCTCACAATTTGATCAAAGAATGAGAGCGCATCCCGCATGGCACCGTCGGCTTTTACCGCAATGGCATTAAGCGCTTCGGGCTCGGTTTCTATGCCTTCTTCTTTGGCCACATAGGCCAGATGTTGGGCGGCATCGTCCACGCTTATGCGGTTAAAATCAAATATTTGGCAGCGCGATAATATGGTCGGAAGTATTTTGTGTTTTTCGGTGGTTGCCAATACAAAAACGGCATGCGCCGGCGGTTCTTCCAGTGTTTTTAAAAAAGCATTAAAAGCCGAAGAAGACAGCATGTGAACCTCATCAATGATATAGATGCTGTGGCTTCCGATTTGCGGCGGAATTCTGACTTGCTCAATCAGGTTACGTATATCTTCCACCGAATTGTTTGATGCTGCATCCAATTCGTGAATATTGTATGACCGACTTTCGTTAAAAGCCACACAGGATTCACAAGTGTTGCAGGCTTCATTATCTTCGGTCGGGTTTTGGCAATTTATGGTTTTTGCGAAAATTCGTGCACAGGTTGTTTTTCCAACCCCGCGCGGTCCGCAAAATAAATATGCATGCGCCAAATGGTTCTCTGCAATAGAGTTTTTAAGTGTAGTGGTTATGGATTGTTGCCCCACCACCGACCGGAAATTTTCCGGACGATATTTTCGTGCCGATACAATAAAGTTGCTCATAATTTTCCGCGCTGTTTTGAGCAACAAAGTTAATTCAAAAACCGGCAAAATCAAAAAGGATTAACCGGACGATTTATCGTTTATAGTGTGATTGTTAAAACCAAAAAAACATCGCCGGCATCCGGATTCAGTATAAAAGCCGTGCTTATTGGCAATTTGAATTTTTCGGTAATTTCGATATCTTTTTTGGCCGAAATGCCGGTATTAACAAACGTGAATTGGTCGGCATATAAGCCCTCGGCAAGTGTTAATCCTGCAAAAATATTTAGTTTTGTTTTGCCGACCGAAAAATTATAAGCCGGTTCAATATAGCTTGAGAAGTTTTGTTTGCCTTCCGCATTTAAATCGTCTCCGTAAAGTATTACACCGGCGGTTATCGACAGCGGCAGGTTTGGAATGTCGGATACATGGATTACGGCTTCCAATGTGTGAGCAGTTGCTGCTTGGTTCCAATTGAAATAATCGTTGATATAGCCTCCGGCTTCTACCGGGATGTAATAATCATAAAGCGTAAAAGTGAAAGCGCCTTTTGTGTAGCTCATGTACAAATCCACTTCCTGAAAAGGCTCCGGAGCAATAGTATAAGAGCCCCAAGCACCAAAAGTGAATCCTTTTTTTGAAATTTCTGCATAAGGTTGCAAGGCCGGAGTTGAGCTTAACGGTATGCCCCGCCAAATGTAGCGGCTTGTCAAATCCGTTCCGAGATTAAATTCGGCGGATTTGCTTTCATCCTGCGCTTGAAGCGGAAAAACAAGTATGAGTAAAAAAATACCGAGAAACCTAAGCTTTGTTTTCATATCGTAAAGTAGAATTAAAGTTATAAAAAAAGCTCCGACTTTAACTGTTCATGAAAAAAGCCGGAGCCTGAAAAATTGCGGACAAATGTATTATTTTTTAGGCATGGTATGTGCCGGATGTCCGTAAAATATTTCGGCGGCTTCCATAATGGTTTCCGAAAGGGTAGGGTGCGGATGTACCGTGAGAGCTACATCTTCTGCAGTAGCGGCCATTTCTATGGCCAGCGCCAATTCGGAAATTATATCGCCGGCATTTTTTCCGACAATTCCGGCTCCGAGAATGCGCTCGGTTTTCGGGTCGATTAATAATTTTGTAAATCCGCGTTTCTCATTCATGGCAACCGCACGCCCGGAGGCTGCCCAAGGGAATTTGACAACTTTGTATTCAATGTCATTATTGTTAGCTTCGGTTTCTGTCAGTCCGGCGGTAGCTATTTCGGGGCTTGTGTATGCCACTGCGGGAATGGTTTTGGCATCGGCAAAGGCTTTCTTGCCGGAAATTACTTCAGCGGCAACGCGGCCTTCGTAAGAAG
Source organism: uncultured Bacteroidaceae bacterium (assembly GCA_964472505.1). Classification (GTDB taxonomy): domain Bacteria; phylum Bacteroidota; class Bacteroidia; order Bacteroidales; family JAADGE01; genus JAYEIA01. Next base: position 14,741 of record CAYYQW010000003.1, read on the forward strand.
CTTTGTGCGCCAATAAAGGCCCGCCGGATATATCGCCTATGGCAAATATATGTTCATCGTTGGTGCGTTGCTGCTTGTCGATTTTTATGTAGCCTTTTTCATCGGTTTCTACTTTTGTGTTTTCCAAACCTAAGTTCTTGCTGTTAGGTTTTTGTCCTACCGAAACTAATATTTTGTCATAAGTACGTTCAAAACTGTCGCCTTTTTTATTTTCAAAACTCACCGTTACTTTGTCGCCTTTTTTATCAATTTTGGTGGTTTTGGTTCCGGTAAATGTCTCTTTAAAAGTCTCTTTATTCGTTTGTTTAAATTCTCGCACCAAATCTTTGTCGGTGCCCGGCATAAAGTCATCGGTAAGTTCCGTAATGCTGACCTCGCTGCCGAGTCCGGCATAGATGGTGGCCGTTTCCAAACCAATGTATCCGCCGCCTATTACCAATAATCGTTTAGGAATTTCTTTCAGCTCCAAAGCTTGTTCGGAGCCGATGATTAGTTTTCCGTCCGGTTCCAAATCCGGCAGTACAACCGGTGAAACGCCGGTGGCTATTATGGCATTTTTAAATTGTATTTTTTCTTTTTCGTCTTTGCCTTTGTCTATTTCCAGGGTATCGGAATTAATGAATTGGGCATAGCCTTTTATGTAGTTGATTTTTCTGGCTTTTACCAATTGTCCGAGGCCTCCGGTCAGGGTTTTCACCACATCGTTTTTCCAAGCAGCCACCTGCTCAATGTCTATTTTGGGCTCATCAAAAGTGATACCCATTTCATCAGCTGCAAGGGCTTCTTTTTTTACTTTTACCAAATGCAAAAGAGCTTTGGTCGGGATGCAACCCTTGTAAAGGCAAACACCTCCGGGATTTGCATTCGGGTCAATTAATGTGACTTTCTGTCCGAGATCGGCTGCCATAAAAGCCGCGCGATATCCGCCCGGCCCGGCGCCTATAATTACGGTATCGTGTTGTATTTTGTTCATAATTAAATGGTTGAATGGTTTTTTGTAAAATTGCTGCATTGCTTACAAGCAGCAGTCTTAAGTCTTATATCTTAATACTTAAGTCTTATATCTAAATCATTGTAAGAGTGTAAACGGATCAGCCAGTGAATTGCAAAGCCAACGCAGGAATCGTGCGCCTTCGGCACCGTCAATTACGCGGTGATCATAAGAAAGTGATAAAGGCATGATTAAACGTTTTTGAAATTCTCCGTCTTTATACACTTGCTTGTATTGCGACTCAGAAACGCCGAGAATGGCTACTTGCGGAGCATAAACAATGGGCGTGAAGCCGGTTCCGCCAATGCCGCCGAGATTGGAAATGGTGAAATTTCCGCCTTGCATTTCATCCAAGCCTAATTTTTTATCTCTTGCTTTTTGTGCCATTTCGCCCAATTCTTTGGATAAATCAAGCAATGATTTGCGTTCCGAATTTTTAATAACCGGAACCAGTAAACCTCTTTCAGTATCTACGGCTACACCAATGTTATAGTAGTATTTTTGTATGATTTCCTGATTTTCGGTATCAATGCTTGCATTGAATTGCGGGAAGCGCTGCAGTGCAAATGTAGATACTTTCAGAAGCAATGCGGTAACGGTTAGTTTTCCGCCCTGCTTCTCATAAGCGGCTTTGTGTTTTTGTCGGAAAGTCTCTAAGTCGGTAATGTCAGCTTCATCAAATTGAGTAACATGCGGTATGCTCGTCCATGCTTGTTGCATGCTTTCTGCTGTTACGCGTCGAATGTTATTCATCGGTACCCGGCTGATGTTTCCCCATTTTGAGAAATCAGGCAGATCGGTTTTTGCTTTTTGTGGTTTTTCGGGAGCAGCATTTTCGCTTTGCTCGCCGGCTTCAAGTTTTTCAATGTCTTCTTTTAAAATTCGTCCGCCCGGGCCGCTTCCTTGTACTTTAAGCAAGTCGATATCTTTTTCGCGCGCCAGTCTTCTTACCGAAGGAGCTGCCGGCACATCACTCATATCTTGCCGTTCAGTTATTTCAGATTCTTGTTTTTTTACTTTCTCCTCTGAAGGGGCTTCTGCTTGTTTCTGTTCTTCCTGTTTCTCTTCTTTTGGCTTTTCTGCTTTTGTCTCCTCCTCTTGTTCTGCCTTATCTTCTTGTTCTTCTTCAAGTTCAACCATCGCAAAAGTTTGTCCGACTTTTACTTCGTCGCCTTCTTTTACCGATATTTCTGCAATAGTACCTTTATATAATGAAGGGATGTCGGCCGTAGCTTTGTCGGTTTCGAGTTCTATTACGGCTTGATCTTCCTCTACTTTATCACCGGCCGAAAGTAAAACAGCCGCTACTATCCCGGTTTCAACATTTTCGGCTATTTCGGGTATTTTTAGTTCTTTTTTCATTGTTCTGTTCTTTTCTCAATTATTATTTTTATGTAGATAGATGTTCTTATATCTTAATACTTATATCTTAATACTTACATCTTACATCTTATATTTTATCACAACTCGGACATTTTTTATCCGGATTTATATTCAGATTCTTTTGAGCTTTGTTGAGTAATTTTTTATCGATACTTCCTTTTTTATAAAGTTCCGATAATGTTGCCCAAGCTATATGATTAGCGTTTACTTCAAAATATTCCCTGAGCTCCGGCCTGTCTTCACTTAAGCCAAAGCCGTCGGTGCCGAGCGCCTTAAATGTGCCGGGGAAAAAGTCGGACACAGTCAGAGGCAACGCTTTCATATAATCGGTTGCTGCTATATATAATGAGTCATTATCATCGCCTACACTTTCTTCTAAAAATGACTTTTTATATTTGTCCGGATTCAGTCGATTGGCTCTTTCTGTATGCATGGCGTTGTCGTACAGTTGCTTGTAGCCGGTAACACTCCAAATGTCGGATGAAATTTTGTAATCTTTTTTCAAAATTTCGGCTGCTTTTATTACTTCATTCATAATGGCGCCGCTTCCCAAAAGATTAACTTTTAGTTTGTTTTCTTTAGCGGATTTAAATTTATACATACCTTTCAGAATGGCATCTTCTATACCGTCTTGTTGCGGTATTTCGGGCATCAGGTATTTTTCATTCATGATGGTTATGTAGTACATCAGGTCTTCACCGTTTTTGTACATGCGTTGCATACCGTTTTTCATAATAACGGCCAATTCATAAGCAAAAGCCGGGTCATAAGCTTTCAGGCTCGGAACGGGAAGCGCCAGAATGTGGCTTTGACCGTCTTGGTGTTGAAGGCCTTCGCCTGCAAGGGTTGTACGGCCTGCTGTTCCGCCGAGCATGAAGCCTTTGGCGCGAGCATCTGCTGCTGCCCATACAAAATCGCCGATGCGTTGCATTCCGAACATGGAGTAGAAAATAAAAATAGGAATGGCTTGCACGCCATGGGTTGAATAGGAAGTTCCGGCGGCTATGAATGACGACATGGAGCCGGCTTCCGTAATGCCTTCTTCGAGAATGGCTCCGTTTTTTGCTTCTTTGTAATAGAGCAGACTTTCTCTGTCAACCGGTTCGTAGAGTTGTCCGGTGTGGGCATAAATACCTACTTCACGGAATAATGCATCCATACCAAATGTACGGGACTCATCCGGTACAATGGGCACAATGTGTTTTCCGATGTTTTTATCTTTCAGCATCTTACCAAGCATTTGAACGGCTGCCATAGTTGTGGCTACTTCTCTTCCGCCGGAACCTTTCAGGAAATCTTTGAATACTTTATCGTCCGGCATCTTGAATGTAGGTTTGCGCAGATTTCTTTTGGGAAGAAAGCCACCGAGTTCTTTACGACGTTTTTTTATGTATTTGATTTCGTCACTGTCTTCATCCGGCTTATAAAAAGGAGCTTCGGATATTTGTTCTTCCGGTATGGGTATGTCAAAACGTTGGCGGAAGAATTTCAGTTCCTGTTCGTTCAGTTTCTTTTGTTGATGCGTAACGTTACGGCCTTCGCCGGCTTCGCCCAGTCCGTAGCCTTTTATGGTTTGTGCTAAAATAACGGTGGGTTGGTCTTTATGTGCAACGGCGACTTTGTAAGCATTATAAATTTTTAAAGGATCGTGGCCGCCGCGTCGCAGGTTTACCAGATCTTCATCGCTCAGGTGTGAAACCATATCAAGCAATTCTTGGCTTTTGCCAAAAAACTCTTTTCGAATATAATCACCTTCTGAGGTCGAATATTTTTGCCTTTGTCCGTCCACTACTTCGCCGAGCCGTTTTACAAGTATGCCTTTTTTATCTTTTTTCAGAAGCGGGTCCCAGCTTTCGCCCCAGAGGACTTTTATTACATTCCAACCGGCGCCTCTAAAAGCCATTTCAAGTTCTTTTACTACAGAGCCGTTGCCTCTTACCGGGCCGTCTAAGCGCTGCATGTTACAGTTGATTACAAAAATAAGATTATCCAACTTTTCGCGAGAAGCCAGTGTGAGCGCACCCATGGATTCGGGTTCGTCCATTTCTCCGTCGCCGAGAAATGCCCAAACTTTTTGGTCGGTTTTTTCCAAAAGGCCTTTGTCTTGCATATACTTATTGAAGCGTGCCTGATAAATGGCCATAATGGAGGCCAAGCCCATGGAAACGGTCGGAAATTGCCAAAAATCTTTCATCAGCCTCGGATGCGGGTAGGATGATAAACCGCCGTCTTCAGATAATTCTCGACGGAAATTTTCCAGATGTTTTTCGCTGATTCGTCCTTCGAGGAAGGCTCGAGCATAAATGCCGGGCGCTGCATGCCCTTGAAAATATACAAGGTCTGCCTGACCGTTATCGTTTCCTCTGAAAAAGTGGTTAAACGCTACTTCGTACAAGGTAGCGGCTGATGCGAAGGTGGAAATATGCCCGCCTATGCCGTCGGTTTTTCGATTTGCCTGAGTTACCATGGCCATGGCGTTCCAGCGAATGATGCTTTTAATCTTTCGTTCTAATTTTCGGTCGCCGGGATAGGCTTCTTCTTCGTCTGCCGAAATGGTATTAATGTAAGGATTATCATGAAGATCGCATTCAATGCCTTCATTTCGTGCGCGTTCGGTAAGTACATTTATGATTTCACGAACGCGTTCTTGGCCTTCATGTTTAATGATGTATTCAAGTGAGTCTAACCATTCTTGGTTTTCGATTTCACGCAATTGAGAATTTGTATTTTTATCCATTATGTTGTTTATTTTCAGTTTTTTAATCGTATAGATGCCGTTCTTATTTAGAGCAAATATAAATAAGGGGTTTTACATAAAAAAATATTTTTATCTTTTTGTCGTAAAATGATGTTTTATAATCAGTTAGTTTGGCACATTTTTGTTGATGATTCAATTTACAACAAAATATCGAAATATACAAGTAAGATTTGTATTTTTTTATTAGATGAGTACATTCGGGCTAAATGTTTTTTGAGGGGCTGAGATTAGTTTATTGAATATCCGCATTTACCCCTATTTTTGTATCCACTCAATAAATAATGCTAAAAAAAAGATTTCACGCCAAGTCGCTAAGACGCAAAGATATTTAATACAATTACTTAGCGGATTTGCGTGCAAATAAAATTCACCATGCTTTTTTGAGTGGATACCTATTTTTATTTCAAACTATTGATTATTAGATATTTACACACACTCAACTATAGCCGACTTCGACAAGCTCAGTCTCCGAAAATACCGTAAGAGACTGAGCATTCCGACAAAAGCTCAATAACCGCTTATCGAAGTCGTTGATTATTATCTTGGGTAGCATACGGATAATCATATTAGTTTATCATTAAAATTCCCTGCGGAGAAAACACCACACGGGCGCGGGGCTCCTTGTTTCAGATCGCAGCCAAATGTTTATTTTACGAAGTTAAAACAAGCTCTGAAAGAGCGTAATATATCAGCATCGGGCAACGCCCGATGTAATGTAACCGACTATGTTCGAAGCCCTGAAAGGGCGAAATAATTCTTTAGGCTTAGAGGCTTTTTTGAAAAAAATGAAAGCTGTATTTCTAAATTTTTTTTTGTATATTTACGCGCTTACAACTTTTTCGGAGGACTTAGCTTTCAGATTAAAAAATCGCCAAAACCTAATAATTAAAAGCAGCAGCTTATGAAAGACAACAAACAAAAAGTATCTTTAGGCTTTACGGCGCAGAAATTTGAAGCCGGTGCGCATATATGTCAAATATACAGTGAAGAGGAAGAACGGCAGGGAGCTTTGGTAGATTATATTATAAGCGGCTTGGAAGGCGGCGAGAATACGGTTTGTTTTTCAGAAAAAGAAACCGACGAGATTTTGGCCGGTTTTTTTGAAAAGAAAGGCATATCCTATCAAAATGCTTGTGAAAGCGGAGCTTTTTCATTGGATAAAACAGGTGATGTTTATTTTGAAGATGGCCGTTTTGAACCTGAGCGCATGATTAATTTGCTTAGAGATTTTTATGAAGACAGTATAAAGCAAAACCGCAACGGAGCAAGAGTTATAGGAGAAATGTTGCCGGAAATAAGCAGCATACCCGGAGGCTCGCGCTTGTTGGAGTATGAATCAAAAATTAGTTTATTGCTAAGAGATTATCCCGTTACGGCCGTATGTCAGTACGATGTGCGTGAATTTGACGGAGCCGTTATTATGGATGTTCTCAAAGTACATCCGTACATGATTGTGCGCGGGTCGGTTGTTCATAATCCGTTTTTTATAGAACCCGAGGCATACCTTTTGAGCAAAGGCATAAAATAATCCCCATGGTTAAACCTGAAGTTTTAGGCCAATTATTGCTTATGCAAAGCATACTCATTAATTTGCCCGATAAAAAATTAATATTTAGTTTTGTCTGTCGGGGATTGCAAGATATTCCCGGAGTAGAGCATGCAGAATTTTGCGCGAATGCAAATTCGTCAACTAACCGGTTAGCTGTCAGATTTCCGATAGGAAAAGGCGACAGGAAATTTGGAGAGATACAACTTACCGTTTCTGATTATGAAGCTTATGGTCCTTATGAGCAGTATTTAAAGAACTTCTTTTTTATGGTTGAAGTAATTATAGAAGAACGACGTCAAAGGCAAATTAATGAATTGCACAAAGCAGAGCTTGAAAAAAGGGTAAAGGAACGCACCGCAGAACTCAGCAATGAAATAGAAGAAAGGAAAATAGTTGAGGAACATTTAAGAGAAAGTGAAGAGCTCTTTAGAACCTCCTTTGAAAATACCTCGGCCGGTGTTTGTCTTGTAGGTATCGACGGTAGTTTCATAAAAATTAATAAACGTTTTGTTGAGCTTCTGGGTTATACCGAAAGTGAGCTTAGAGATAAACATTTTAATGATATCACCCACCCGGAAGATAAGGAATTGAGCGCGATGAGGATGAAAGAATTATTGAGCGGGGAAATTTCTTCGTCCATATTTGAAAAGAGGTATTTGCATAAAGAAGGCCATAGCCTGTATGCATTGGTTTCAGTGGGGATTATGAGAAACTCGGATAACTGCCCTCGGGTTTTTATTACTTATTTGCAGGATATAAGTCAACAGAAACAGGCTGAAAACAGATTGCGAGAACAAGAATTGCAATACCGTAATTTGGCCGATGCCGGATTAGCCTTGATTTGGACTTGCGATACAGAAAAAATGTGTAATTATTTTAATGAGCCGTGGTTACGTTTTACCGGTCGCACACTTGAGCAGGAATTTGGCTTTGGTTGGGCTGAAAACGTTCATCCGGAGGATTTTGACAGATGCATAGAAATATTTACAAAAGCGTTTGATAAACGGAAAACTTTTGATATGGAATATCGCTTGAAGCATGCAAGCGGTGAATATCGGTGGATAAGGGATTTGGGCACTCCCAACTATAATACGCAAGGCGAATTTTTGGGTTATATCGGGCATTGCTTTGATGTTTCGGAGCGCAAGCGAGCAGAGATGATACAACAGATTCAGTATAAAATAGCTCAATCAATTCTTACGGCACGTGATCTGCAAAGCCTTCTAACGATTATTCAAAAAGACTTGGGGCAACTGACGGATACTTCCAACTTTTTTCCGGCATTGTATAAAACCAAAAAAGATACTTTTCATAAGCTTTTTTTTAGAGATGAATATGATGAGTTTTCCGAATGGCCGGCGAGTCAATCACTGTCGGGTTATGTGCTGAATACAAATGAAACATTATTGTTGCAAGGAAAAGAAGTTGATAAATTTTTGAAAAAGAAACGACTTGATCTGATTGGAACTCCGGCAAAATCATGGCTGGGTGTGCCTTTAAGGGTGAGTAACAAAACCGTTGGTGTTTTGGTTATTCAAAGCTATACTGATGACCGGGCCTATCAGCCGGCTGATGTTGCTTTGTTTGAAATGATTGCTCACGAAATTGGCCTCTATATTGAACGAAAAAATATGGTGAAAGATTTGTTTGAAGCAAAAGAAAAAGCGGAGGAGAGTGATCGTTTGAAGTCGGCATTTTTGGCCAATATGAGCCATGAAATCCGAACACCTATGAACGGCATATTGGGATTTGCCGACCTGCTGAAAAACCCCGGGCTTAGCGGAGAAAAACAACAAAAGTATGTCGGAATCATAGAGCGCAGCGGTGCACGCATGTTAAGCATCATTAACGATATTGTGGATATCTCCAAAATAGAAGCCGGTTTAATGAAAATTGATAAGGAAACTACCAATGTTAATGAACAAATAGAATATATCTACACATTTTTTAAACCTGAAGCTGAAGCAAAAGCTTTGAGCCTGTCGTTTGTAAATGATTTGCCCGATGAAAAAGCATTTCTTGAAACAGATCGGGAGAAATTATATGCCATACTTACCAACTTGGTTAAAAATGCCGTAAAATACACCCATGAAGGTTCTGTACAAATGGGCTACAAATATTTGAATGAGCCCGATAATGCTGTTTTACGGTTTTTTGTTAAAGATACCGGAGTCGGTATTCCCGAAGAGAAAAAGCAAGCCGTATTTGAGCGTTTTGTACAAGCCGAAAATGACAAACGAAAGATTCGTGAAGGCGCCGGTTTAGGCTTGTCCATTACCAAAGCTTATGTGGAGATGCTTGGCGGAAAAATTTGGCTTGAGAGTGAGGAAGCTGCCGGTTCGGTTTTTTATTTTACCCTGCCCTATAAAAACAAGGGGAAACAAAAACAACAACAAGCAGAACGTTCAACTTCTTTTTATGCTGAGGATACGCAAGACTTAAAACTAAAAATATTGATAGCGGAAGACGATGAAACATCCGAGCTCTTAGTTCATACAGCGATTAATTCCGTAGCCGCTGAAATTTTGAGTGTAAGTAACGGATTGGAGGCCGTGAGCACATGCCGCAGCCGGACGGATCTTGACCTTGTGCTTATGGATATACGTATGCCCCAATTGAACGGATACGAAGCTGTCAAACAAATACGGAAGTTTAATAAAGAGCTGATAATTATTGCTCAAACTGCTTATGCGCTTTCCGGCGACCGCGAAAAGGCTTTAGAGGCAGGTTGTAATGATTATATTACAAAGCCGGTAAGACAAGATACTTTGCTGAATTTGATACAAAAGCATTTTAATAATAATTTGGTTTGACAAGTCTAAAACTATAGAAACGTTAATAATTGAAACCTTTTACAAAAAAGGCCGTATGGATTATGGCGAACCTTTTTCGCATTTACATTAAAACCAATGAAATTAAACCGTTATAAAGCCTCTCATATTTTTATTTTTAGCTCATTGCTTATTCTGATAGCTGTGAGTTTATCGATAATTTTTACCGTTGCATATTTTTTTAAAAAAGAAGCCATCACACAAGCTAAAGAGAAATCGGATATTATTTTTAGACAGAAACTTGTCCGTGAATGAGTATTTTTCCCGACAATTGAAGCCTGATTTGTTTGAGATACTTCAAGACACCCTTGAAAGCGATAATTATTTTGAGCCTTCATGGATGTCTTCTACGCACGCCCTGTTACATATACAGCGCTATTTTTCTGAAAGAAATGATTTTGGCTATTATTATAAAGATGCCGCAATTAATGCCCGAAGCCCCGAAAATGAAGCTGACAGCATGGAAAGAGATTTCTTGATGACACTTAGACAAAATCCGAATGCAGATGCGCGAGAAGGCATAACAGAAATTGGCGGCAAAAAATATTACTATTTCATGAAAAAGGGAGAACGCATGACAAAGAGTTGCCTGCGTTGCCACAACACACCCGGAGAAGCTCCCGGAAAAATGGTGCAAATATACGGAAAGGAAAAAAGTTTTAATCGGAAGCAAGATGAAATAATATCTGTTGCATCGGTCAGAATACCTTTAGATAAGGCTTATGCAGGTGCTGAGAAAAATATTCTCATCATTGGCGGTTTATTATCAGTCATTATTTTAATAATTATTTTGATTTATGTGTATATGCAGAAGAGAATTATTTTTAATCCGATTAATCTTCTGCGTAAGCAGGCCATAGCTATATCCAAAGATAATGACCTTTTAGGTGAAACCATAAAAGTAAATACAAGCAAAGACCTTACAGAGCTCATTGATGCTTTTAACCTTATGTCGCAGCGCTTGTACGAATATCACCGATTTCTGGAGGAAAAGGTAAAAGAAAAAACGCTTAATTTGGAAGATAAGGTAGAAGAAGTCAGCCGCTTGAATGATGAAAAGGATAAATTTATAAGCATTCTCGCTCATGACCTTAAAAGTCCGTTTAATACATTGCTTGGTTTTTCAAGCATACTGGCAGAAAATGCTCATAAGTTTGATGCAGAAAAAATCAAAATGCAAAGCAATGCTATAAATGAAACGGCTAAGCGTACCTACAATTTGCTTGAAGAAATTCTCTTGTGGGGAAGGGCAAATTCCGGACAAATTCCGGTTGAACCGACTGCACTGAATTTTGCCCGAGTATGTCGGGAAGTTGTTGAAATAATACAGGCAGATGCCCGGAATAAAAACCTTGAAATACATTGCGACACTCTTGACATGATGATCGTTACGGCTGATGAGAATATTCTAAAAACCGTTTTGCGCAATCTGATTTCCAATGCCGTTAAATTTAGTTATCCGGGAGGGCTAATTACGGTAGCTGCCGAAGAAAATGTGTCGCAAATGATTATTTCGGTTGCCGATACCGGGGTGGGTATTTCTGAAGACATAAGAGAGCGTCTTTTTGATAATGCCATTATGGAATCAAAACCCGGTACCGCCAATGAGAAAGGCACCGGGCTGGGTTTACCCATCTGTAAAGAACTGCTTGAAAAACTCGAAAGCACTATTTGGGTCGAAAACAATAAGGGCGCCGGCAGTGTGTTTAAATTTACACTCAGAAAAGTCGAGTAGGACTTATGTCTGTTTGATTTTACATGCGGATGAAATCTTTTTCTTCATCGGTTTGGGCTAAAGCCGGGAATTTCATGCCAAATAATTGATGTTTCCCGGCAGGATTTGCATACATTTGAGATTTCAGAGCCCGGAACCGAATTTGCTGCGGCATTTATGCCGTGGACAAAATTTGAATGAAATTCAAGGCTTTAGACCAAAACAACAACAAGAATTTAGGTTAAAGCTGATGTAAGCCTTTTGCTTTTTTGGGCTGTCCGTAAATAGCTGCATTTCAAAATACTTATTCGGGCAATTTAAAGTAGGCTTCGGCGGCATTGATTTCATCTTGTGTTTTTTCGTCACTCCAACCTAAGAGGCGGGCGGCAGTTTGAGCCGTGGTTTCTAAAATCTCTTTTCCGGGGTGGCCCAAAGTGCCTATACCGGTTCGCCTGAGCAGAATGTCTTTCAGGCTGCGAGCACTTTCTTTTTGCACAGCATAAACCGCTTCGGCCAGTAGTTCGCCGTCGTGGCTCACCACTTTTGCGTATGCTTTATTGTCTCGGGCTAATTGAAAAACATCTTTGCTGAGTGTTCCGTAATTTCTACTGATATATTCTACGGTTTCTTTCGAAAAATCGGTATAGTGCAGCTGTTGTTTTTTCATAAATTCCTTCATGTTACGTATTTCGCTTCCGGCCAGATAAAGCGAGTGGGTAACTGAGGAGTCTATTTTACGGTTTAATTTTTCTGCAACCAAATCAATGACGGTTTTGGCCAAATTGCGGCTGGTGGTATATTTGCCGCCTTCCACGGTAATTAATCCGGAAAGGCCGTCTTCGCGGTTGTCGTACACTTCGTATTTGCGTGAAGAGCTGTACGAGCCTTCGGTTTGGTCATCTACCAGCGGGCGCAATCCGCCATACACATGTTTGATGTTTTTGTAGGATATCTTTTTGCCGTAATGGCTGTTCACATCATTAATAACTTCATCAATACTTGCTTTGGAAACTCTGTAATTATCGGGCGAACCGTGATATTCTTTATCAGTTGTACCTATGATGCTGTGGTTCCGCCAAGGCATAATCATCATGTGAGTACCGTCTTTTTTTTGCAACGAAACCACATGATCTCCGGCTATTTTATCGGTTATTACGTGAATGCCTTCCGAGCGCTTCACTTCATGGCTTATGGATTTATTTTTGGCAGCTTTTTCCAGAATTTTATCCGCCCAAGTTCCGCCGCAATTTACTGTCAGGGGTGCTTTATATTCTGCGGTTTGGCCGCTGATGTGGTCTTTTACTATCACACCGTTCACTGTGTCGTTGTTTTCGTAGCTGAAGTCAATAACTTCCGAATAATTGGAAACTTCAGCACCGTAATCCACAGCCGAACGTATAAAAGCCAAAGTAAGCCTTTCCGGAAAAATGCTTTGATAGTCATAGAAAACGACTGAATTTCTGAGCTTTTCGCTTATCAGGTTGGGCTCTTTTTCGATGGTTTGTTTGTAATTAAGTGTTTTGTGGTTTGGCAGGCGTTTGCTTGGATCCCAGGTGTTTTTTTTATCAAAAGAAAGCATGTCGTATAAAAACATGCCGGCTGCCATTTTCCACATATTCCCTTTCCAGCTTTTATAACCCGGAAATATGAAAGGCAAGGGATAAACAAAATTAGGGGCTATATTGCCCAATATGCGACGTTCCTGAAGTGATTCACGCACCAGTTTAAATTCCATATTGGCCAGATAGCGTAAACCGCCGTGTATCAGCTTGGAAGTAGCGGCTGAGGTAGCTCCGCCAAAATCTTTTTTCTCAAAAAGAGCAATTTTAAGTCCTCGCCCGGCAGCAGCATAAGCTACGGCAGCACCGGTAATTCCGCCTCCTATTATGATAAGGTCAAATTCTTTATGCTTTTGGTTTTCTGTTAATCGTCGAATATCCATTGTTTACAAGTTTTATATTTTTGATATAAATGTAGCTGTTTTGTTGTAATTTTAAAATTGCTTTTATATTTAATTCAAAAGTTTTTACAGATAGATATTATCCTGAGCTAAGCCGACGGATAAATTCGGATGCTCGACTAAAGATATTTTTATTATTTTCGCCGAATTTTACTTGAATATGGATTCAAATATGAATTATATAAAAACAGGCAATCGCATTCCGCATGAGTTTTTTATAACACAAGGGCGCGGCGAAAGCAATCTTTCGGCAAAGGTGGGTTCATTTCATATTGCATTGCAGGATGCCGGAATTGCACAGGCCAATATTATGAAATATTCATCGGTTTTGCCGGCCGAAGCGCTTGAGACAGCTTTCAAAAAAATGCATCACGGCGAGGTAGCAGAAGTTATTGCCGCACAGCAAAACGGACAATCCGGTGAACGCATAACAGCCGGCTTGGCTTACGCTTGGCTGTACCATAAGAAAAGCGGTTTGAAAAAAGGCGGATTAGTTTGCGAGTACGAAGGCTCAGATAATGAAAAACAAGCCGAATCTGCTTTACGCGCAGGCTTGCAGGAAATATACGAAAACGGCTTTTCGCAAGATTATCTATTGAAAGATATCCGCATAGTTACGGACAGTTTTACGCCAAAGAAAAAATTCGGAACGGTGCTTATTGCTCTGTGTTTTACAAGTTTTTTGATTCCGCTTGCACCTTGAGCATAGCTCAAAATTCTTTGCTTTATTGGCAGGCACTAATTATTTTGAAAATCCGGCTTCCAACGAAAACTTTCTATCATACGATCGATATCTTTACGGATAAATTCCTGTGCCGGAGCCAAAGAATCTTTATTGGGCTCGGTATTAAAATAAAACGAAGCTCGTACAAAATGCCGAATGCTGTCGGTAAGATGAAATTGTAGGGTAGAGGCAGCATTCCCTTTTATTTGATAAAGTATTCCGTACACCCGATCTTCATGATTTATCCATTCTTTCGGAATAATATTGTCGGCTTTTCCGGAATGTTTATATACCATGGTGCGACTGTCTTCGGTATATATTTGCAAATTGTCGTCCAATTTTTTGTAACTCACATGAAGGGTGGCGTTTAAGTTTGGAAATTGCACGTTTATCCAATAGGGTTCAGCATTGGGGTCTTTATCTTTTACTATTTTTGCATAGCTCGGAATTTCAAAAGTATAGGGTAAATCTTTGTTTATTTTCTTATAATCTTTTTCCGGAAAAGTCATGCGCGGATATCCGGTGGGCTTTGGGGAGTAGTTATCGTTTTGGCAGGACGTCATAAACAAAACTAACAAGCTTATAAGCCCGGCATTGAATATTTTTTTATACATAAATTACGTTATTTTTAACTGAATGCGTTTTATTTTTCGTGCATCGGCATCCAGAATGGTAAATTGCAAGTTTTTATATTGAATGATTTCTCCTTTGGGCGGAATTTTATGTTCCAATTCCAGAATAATTCCCGCAACCGAGTCGGATTCTTTTCTCAGATCGGCAAATACATCTTCTTTTATATCCAGCAGTTTATAGAAATCGTTGATTTGAATTTTGGCATCAAATTCAAAAGTATTCGAACCGGTTTTAATGAAATTATCATCGGCTTCATCGGTTTCATCGGTTATTTCGCCCACAATTTCTTCAATAATATCTTCCAAAGTAACAATGCCGGGCACGCCGCCGTATTCATCGCTTACTATGGCCATGTGGATTTTTTTTATGCGAAATTGCTCCAGCAGGTCATTGATTTTCATGCTTTCGGGCACGTAATAAGCTGCACGTATGTGGCTTTGCCATTTATAATCACCGGTTTTGTGCAAGTGCGGCAAAAGGTCTTTGGCGTAGATGATGCCTTCAATATTATCGGGCGAAATGTTATATACCGGGATTCGGGAGTAACCGTAATTGGTAATGATTTTAATGAGTTCGGAAAAATCCGTATCAATATGTGCGGAAACGACATCTATTCTGGGTTTCATTATCTCTTTGACCTCAATGTTTTTGAAGCTGACAATTCCTTCCAGAATTTTCTTGTCGTCTTCAATGTCTGAGCCGGCAAGTTCTATGGCATCCGATAAATCTTCTACCGAAATACCTTGTTTGCGCTTAATTTGTTTCTCAAAAAAGGATGACGATTTAACTAACAGCGAGCTTGCGGGTGAGAAAATCTTGCTTGTAAAAAAAACAGTGTAAGAGGTGAATCGCGCAAACTTTAGCCCGGCATGCGTGGAATATACTTTGGGCATGATTTCACCAAAAAGTAACAGAAAAAAGGTGATTACAACTATCTGAAAAACAAATTCTGCTAAGGCATTGTCGCCAAAATTGAACATTTCCGAACTAATATGTGCCGAAAGAATAACAATGGCAATATTTATAAAGTTGTTGGCAATGAGTATATTGGCCAGGAGTTGTTCGGGTTTGCTCAGGAGTTGTAAAATCATTTTGCTTTTCGGAGAATCCGATGTTTGGATTTTTTTTATCTCGGCAGGTGTTAAAGAGAAAAATGCAACCTCGGAGCCGGATACCAAAGCCGAAAAAAACAGCAGCAGTATAACTACAAAAATGCTGAATACCATTCCTATGGTAAGTGGTTGAACTGAGAAAGAGCTTATGAATAAACACAATGGTTCGGATTCCAAAATCTGTTGATTAAGTTAAACATTAAAAGCTTACAAAGCTATAAAAAAATACCCGGTAAATATTATTTATCAGATGAAAAACAGAGCTTTTTTATTTCAGTTTTTAATTATTGTATTGCTTGAAAAAAAATATATTGTGTTGAGGTTTTGCGGAACTAAACAGGATATCGATATTGAAAAAAAGACTGTTCAAATCATGCTTTTGGCAGGATTGGACAGTCTTTTTTTAACCGTTTTTTTTAAAAGGGCAGATCGTCGTCTTCAATATCTCCAAAATCTTCCGGTTCGGGTGGTGCTGTTTCTTGCGTTTTCGGAGCCGAAGTTTTTTGAGAATAATCGCTGCTACTGCTTCCGCTGCCTTCTCCTGCTCTGCCGAGCATACGCATTTCTCGGGCTACCACTTCCGTAAAGTATTTGGTTTGCCCGTCTTGTTCATACTGCCGCGTTTGAATTTTTCCTTCAATATAAAGCTGTGAGCCTTTTTTTACGTATTGCTCCACTACTTTTGCCAAACCTCTCCAAATTACAATGTTGTGCCATTCGGTATCGGTGCGTTTTTCACCGTCGCGTGTGCGATAGGTTTCGTTTGTGGCTAAACTGAATTTGGCCACCGGTACATCTTCTTTGATGTATTTTACTTCGGGATCATTTCCCACATTGCCTACAAGAATTACTTTGTTTACTGACATAGCCGTTTATTTTGAAGATTAATTTTGATTTAATACACAAATATAGAAAGCTTTACAAAAAAATACGGTTAATTTTTATATTTTTTCTTTTTTTATTAGTTTTTTTTGGAAAACATCTGAATAATGCAAGATTCCGCAGGCTGATATATTTGTTTTACAAACAGTGAAAAGCCCGATAAAATTGCATCGGGCTTTTCGTTTTGTTTATGTGATTGAGTTTGATCGGCTTTTACAAATCAAATTTAATGCCTTGTGCCAAAGGCAACTCTTTACTGTAATTTATCGTGTTGGTTTGTCGGCGCATATACACTTTCCATGCATCCGAGCCGGATTCGCGTCCGCCGCCGGTATCTTTTTCGCCGCCGAATGCACCGCCGATTTCAGCACCCGAAGTTCCGATATTTACATTGGCAATACCGCAATCCGAGCCTGTTTCGGCAAGGAATAAGTTAGCTTCGCGCATATCGCGTGTAAAACATGCCGATGATAATCCTTGCGGAACATCGTTTTGAATGTCAATGGCGTTTTGAATATCGCCTTTATATTTAATCAAATAAACGATGGGCGCAAAGGTTTCTTCCTGTACAATTTTGTAATGATTTTCAGCTTCGGCAATGCAAGGCATTACATAGTTTCCGGAAGGCATACCTTTCAATACTTCTCCGCCGAAGAGGATTTTTCCGCCTTCTTTTTCCACTTCTTTAACAGCGGTTGTGAAAGCTTCAATTCCGTATTTGTCAATCACCGGGCCTACCAATGTATCTTCATCCAAGGGGTCGCCAATGCGGCCGTCTAAGCTTTTGTAAGCATTTACCAAACGGTCGCGAACCTGATCGTAAACATTTTCGTGAATGATAATACGGCGTGTTGATGTACAGCGTTGTCCGGCCGTCCCTACGGTACC
This sequence comes from uncultured Bacteroidaceae bacterium, assembly GCA_964472505.1. Taxonomy (GTDB): domain Bacteria; phylum Bacteroidota; class Bacteroidia; order Bacteroidales; family JAADGE01; genus JAYEIA01. The sequence continues at coordinate 32,166 of CAYYQW010000003.1, forward strand.
GAATACCGTTGAACTTATGGCCAAATCCAAGTCGGCTTTATCACTTACGACTACCGCATTATTACCGCCCAATTCCAATATGGTTTTCCCCAATCGTTTGCCTACAATGCCGCCTACACGTTGGCCTACGGCTGTAGAACCGGTTACCGAAAGCAAAGGTATGCGTTTGTCGCCCACAAAATTGTCGCCCATTACCGATGATTTTGCAATTACCAAGTTAAATACACCCTCGGGCACATTTTCTTCTTTCAGAACGCTTTGAATCACATTGGTAGTAGCTATGGCCGTGAGCGGAGTTTTTGAAGACGGTTTCCAAACCACTACATCGCCGGCTGCTACAGCTAAAGCCGAATTCCAAGCCCAAACGGCTACCGGAAAGTTAAAAGAAGTTACCAAGCCTACAATTCCCAGCGGATGGTATTGTTCGTACATGTGATGCTCCGGCCGCTCTGAGTTCAGCGTAATGCCGTTCATGGTTCGAGCTTGTCCTACGGCAAAATCACAGATATCAATCATTTCCTGAACTTCGCCTAAACCTTCCTGATAAATTTTGCCCATTTCGTAACTTACCAATGCGCCGAGGTCTTCTTTATGTTCGCGCAAAGCCAAACCTATTTTACGAACCACTTCAGCACGTTGAGGAGCCGGAACGCTGCGCCATTCTTTGAAAGTAGCTTGCGCTTTTTTTATTACGGACTCATAATCGTCCATGGTAGCATTTTTAACTTTGGCAATGAGTTTATCATCGGCAGGGGAGTATGATTCGGTTACGGCACCTTCCGTATCCATCCATTTTTGTCCGGTGCATACCCCCGGATTAATATCTTTGATTCCAAGATTTTTCAGAACTTTTTTTATGTCAATTTTTGCCATTATTTTTTGTTTTTAAGTTTTATGTCAATTAAAAAAAGCCGAGATACATAAGTATCTCGGCATGTTAAATGTGTTTATTTATTCTTTATCCATATAAGGATATTTATAATCAACCGGGGGCACAAAAGTTTCTTTTATTGTGCGTGAGTTCACCCAACGTACAAGGTTCAGATAACTTCCGGCTTTATCATTGGTTCCGGATGCTCTGGCACCTCCGAAGGGTTGTTGATTTACAACGGCTCCGGTGGGTTTGTCATTGATGTAGAAATTACCTGAAGCATAGCGCAATGCATCGTAAGCTTTGATAACAGCTTTACGGTCTTGTGCAAATATCGCTCCCGTCAATGAATACGGTGAGGTAGTATCGCATAATTTGAGGGTTTCTTCATATTTGTTATCATCATAAACAAAAATGGTGATAACCGGGCCAAAAATTTCTTCTTCCATGGTAACAAAATGCGGGTCTTTTGCTACAATTACGGTTGGTTCTATGAAGTAGCCTTTGGACTTGTCGCATTTTCCGCCCAATATAATTTCAGCATCTTTGCTTTCTTTGGCTTTGTCAATATAGTCTTTGATGCTGTCGAAAGCGGCTTCGTCAATAACGGCGGAAACAAAATTACTGAAATCCGTAACACTGCCCATTTTCATTTCTTTTAGGTCAGCTTCCAAACCGCTGCGCACGTCGTTCCAAAGTGATTCGGGAATATAAGCGCGAGATGCAGCAGAGCATTTTTGTCCCTGATATTCAAAAGCACCGCGTGTTATTGCTGTAATCAAGGGTTTGACTTCTGCCGATTGATGAGCAAAAATAAAGTCTTTTCCGCCGGTTTCACCTACTATTCGCGGATAGGCTCTGTAGTTTGACATATTGTTCACGATTTCTTTCCAAAAATGGTTGAAAGTCCATGTAGAGCCTGTAAAGTGAACCCCTGCAAAATGTTCTGAGGGGAATATTTCTTTTCCGATTACGGAACCTCTGCCGGGCAAGAAGTTGATAACGCCGTCGGGCATTCCGGCTTCTTTATATATCTGCATTAAATAATAATTAGATAAAATGGCAGTTGTAGCCGGTTTCCAAACAACTACATTACCCATAAGCGCAGGTGCCATGCTTAAGTTGGAAGCAATTGCGGTAAAATTGAATGGCGTAATTGCGAAAATAAAGCCTTCTAAAGCACGATACTCCATACGGTTCAAAATACCGTCTGAGCTGTCCGGTTGGTCAGCATAGATTTGTGAAGCATAATGCGTGTTAAAACGCAGAAAATCAATTGTTTCGCATGCAGAATCAATTTCCGCCTGAAATGCGGTTTTTCCTTGTCCAAGCATGGTTGCGGCATTCATCAGAGCGCGGTACTTGGTTGCAATAAGTTCTGCCACTTTTAATACGATTGAGGCTCTTTCTTCAAAGCGCATATCTGCCCATTCTTTACGTGCTTCCTGCGATGCAGCAATGGCTTGTTGTACGTGTTCGGCCTGTGCTTTGTGATAAGTTGCCAATACATGGCTGTGGTCTTCGGGCATCGTTACTTTGCCTGTATCTCCCGATTTTATTTCTTTTCCGCCTATTATTAACGGAATTTCAATGCTTTGGGATTTTAATTCGTCCAATTTTGCTTGGAGTTCTTTTCTTTCTTTTGAACCGGGAGCGTAAGTTAAATTAGGCTCATTCTTCGGTTTCGGGAAATTAAAGATGGCATTGTTTATCATATCTGTATGTATTTAATTGATTAAAACTATTTTTAGGACAAATTTAATAAAATATGCTCACTTACGGAAGAAAAACTATATGAGTTTAGTCATTATAAATATGATTAATAAATGTTTTGAGTTTTATAACTTGCATCTAATCAAGATTATGAAGGGTTTAGTTCATTTGATTTTATAAAACATTGTAAGCTTTTACTTACTTGGGAGTTCTTCGGGGAAATTATTTCGGGTACAGGTTTAAACGTTCTGTCGCAGCTTTTTTAAGGGTGTTGAAGCTTTCTTTTTTGAACTCATAGTGAAAAAGAGAATGGGGTGAATTTCACAGAGTTACATTGAGTTGATTATTAACCTGAAACTCTCTCAAAAAAAAACTGCAAGCCAATGCGGCCTGCAGTTCTTCTGTTTAACTGTTAATCTGCTTATTACTGGATAATAAGACGTTTGGAGGTGAGTTTTCTTCCGTCGTTAATTTTTACGGTATAAACTCCCGATGCCAATGATGACACATCTATGCTCTCATCAGCAGTAATATTTATATGCTTCACAAGCGATCCGCTTATGTTGTAAACAGATACTTTCGCATTGCTGTTTTCGGGCATATTAATTTGGAACTTATTATTTGCGGGGTTTGGGTATAAAACAAAGCTCGATGTCTCATTTCCGATCTCTTCTCCGAAACTTGTTACTGAGAAGAAGTTTGTACCGCTACCGGTTAAGTTTACGGCATAGTCTTCTACTTCTCCGTATGTAAATGTTTCGCAAGGACTTGCCGCTGAGTTGTATTTCATACTAACGCGCATGCGTGTGGTTCCTTCGCTTGCTCCGGAAGGCACGGTAAATGTACCCGAGAGTGTTCCGCTGCTGCTTGATGATCCGGCAACAACTTCTTCGCCTGCATCTCCAAAATCACCGTTGCGGTTGAAGTCGATAAATACATGGAAATACTCCGTATAACTTGAGCCTGAGAATCCGGCACTGAAATTAATCGTGTATTGGTTTCCGACTGTCAGATCCGTTGAAAGATTTGTGTAGTCGGCATATCCGCCGTCGTTTCCGGTACTGTTGTTAATAGAACCTAATTGAACCAAATCAATCCATTCGTAGGATGAGTTGTTTCCTTTGCTTGCGCAATATCCGTCGGGCATTGCTCCGCCGTCGCCGGGGGTATCACCTGATCCGCTGATGCAGAAGCTTGTAGTTTCGGAAGAACCAAAGTCGCCTCCGGTTACAATTACATTTCCGTTTCCGTCGGTAAGGGTGTAAGAACCGCTTCCGTATGAACAGCAGATACCGTCACCATAACTGTCGTTGATAGTAAAGCTGTAATCACCGTCGGTCAGGTTAAAATTCTCAGTTACCGTAGCACCTTTGCTGCTGTATCCGCTTCCGGAAGCTACTGTATTTCCGGATGCATCTTTTAAACTCCAGCTTGTTTCCGCCGGATAATTATCAAGTGTCAGGTCTAAAGTTACTGCGCTTACAAAGCAGTCCCCGGGTTGTGAGTCGTCAAGCGTACTTACATTTACGGTGTTGCTTGCTGCAGAAATATTTCCTGCGGCATCTTTAGCTTTTACGTAGAACGAATAAGTCGTGTTGGCCGTCAATCCGCTTACAGAAGCAGAGGTGCCCGAAACTGTGTTAATGAGACTTCCGTCTTGGTAAACATCATATCCGGTAACACTAACATTATCGCTTGAGGCACTCCAGCTTAAATCCAAGCTGCTCGTTGTAATGTTTGATGCAGCCAAATTGCTTGGTGCGGTCGGAGCTTCGGTATCATCGGCCTCAGTGGTTACGTTTATGGTATTACTTGCCGAGGAAATATTACCTGCGGCATCTTCAGCTTTTACATAAAAGTTGTACGAAGTGCCTTGCGACAGTCCGCTAATAGTTGTTGAGGTTCCGCTAACGGTAGCTTTCAACGATCCGTCTTGATATACTTTGTAGCCGGTTACGCCTACATTATCGCTTGATGCTGACCAGTTTAAATCTACACTTGTTTTTGTTACGTTCGAAGCGCTTAAATTCGTGGGGGCGGTGGGAGCTTCCGTATCGGGTGTGCTTCCGCCGAATTGCACGTTATAATCTTCTACTTCTCCGTATGAAAATGTTTCACAGGGCGTTTGTTCAGCGTTGTATTTCATACTTACACGCATACGTACCGTTCCGCTTGCATCGGAAGGAATGCTGATATTTCCGGTAACTTCTGTTTTGCTTAAAGCGCCGGCGTCAAAAGCCAGTTCGTCTGCAGTAAAAGTGGTGTCATTATTATAGTCAATCCATATTTTCCAGTACTCATTATAAGTCGTTCCTGAAAAACCGGGTGTCAGGCTTACATTATAAGTTTGTCCGGCAGTCAGTTCTACTGTTTGACTTGTAAAATCGGTATATCCGGCACCGTTGGATGTGTTTGTGAAGTCGCCTACTGTAACACCGGCAATCCATTCATAACTTGCATCGTTCCCGCCTGAGGTACAGAATGTTGTGGGCGGGGGTGCAGGAGCTGTTCCCGTTACTGCTGCATAAGCATTAAGCCTTCCGCTTCCGAGTTTTCCCGTATAGCTTGAGTTTTGAGCAGAAATGTCATCGGTGTATGTTTCCAGTCGATTTCTTACTTCCGAAGGGGTAATATTGCCGGCATACTGCGAAACAATAAGTGCTGCTACGCCTGATACATGTGGGCAAGCCATGGATGTACCTGACATCATTTGGTAGGAATTTCCGGGTTTACAGCTGTAAATATCCGATCCGGGAGCTGCTATATCCACCCAGCTTCCGTAGTTTGAGAAACTTGAACGCACATCGTTGTGGTCGGTTGATGCTACGGCAATGGCCGATGCATATTGTGCGGGCCATGTGCTGCTTCCGGTTGAGGTATTGGAGTTTCCGGCTGCAAATACAACAACTCCGCCTTCCATAGGACTTCCGGCCGATCCGCCGTTGGCTATGAAATAATCAATGGCATCGTTAATGGATTGGCTTTCGCCGCCGCCGCCCCAGCTGTTTTGTGAAATGTGAGCGCCCATATCGGCAGCATAGATGAAACCTTCATCAAATCCGCCTTGGCTTGATGCTCCAAAAACTTGTACCGACATTAAACGTACACCGTCGTTATTCCCACTGCCTCCGGCAACGCCTGCAACGCCTGTTCCGTTATTGGTTTCGGCTGCTACTGTTCCGCCTACATGTGTTCCGTGTTCTCCCGGTTCAATTGGGCCTTTATTGTCGCCAAAATTATAACCGTAATAATCATCTACATAACCGTTGTTGTCATCATCAACTCCGTTACCCGGAGTTTCTCCTGAGTTTACCCACATATTTCCGCTTAGGTCATTATGGCTGTAATCAACACCTTGGTCTTGAATAGCAACAACTACATTCGAGTTACCTGTTTGAATTTCCCAGGCTTCCGGCAGGTCAATATCGGCATCAGCCGTTCCGCCGCTTTGTCCGGTGTTGTGGTAGTGCCACTGGGTATCAAAAGAAGGGTCGTTGGGCATAAAAGCAGCTTCGGATTTAGTATAATCGCCGAGCGACATTTTTACAACCGGTTCCGAGATGCTTACGCCTCGTATTTGAGCAAAAGACTTCACGGTTTCATCTACCGAGCTTTTGCTTGAGAATTCTATTTCATACCAAAGGTGCAATCCAAACTCGCGATGCTTAGCTTCAAATTTTCCGGCATACCTGAATACTCTTCGGTAAGATACGGCGGAAAATTTTTGATTTAATTTATCAAATTTGGAAAGTCCGAGCGTAAGGTGTGAACTGCCTTTGGCTTTTTCAAGTTTATTTTTGAATTGTCCTTTTTCTGTAGTGAAAAGTGCATCAAAATCTTTGGCTGTTGTGCGGTCAATTTTAATTCGCACCAAGCCTTCGTAAAATCCGTCTTCATTTACTTTTCTTTCTTGCGCACTTAGCGATGTAGTAAGAAAAATGCTGATTAGGAAAAAAGTAAAAAATTTAAAATAATTCATACAGTTTGTTTTTTAATTATTAATAATTAATTGAATTAAAGATTATTGAAGAGAAATCAACTGCAAGATCTAAAGCATAGGATATGCACCACCTACTCATGAAAGGCATGAGTTAGAAAAAAGCTTGTTTTTCTTATATTGTATGTATGTCTATACCCCTTTGTATATTGCTGTTTCTTTGCTTACAGAGCTTTGTGGGCTGAATTGAAAAAAGAAATACCACAAATTTTTGTAAAAGCTCATCAATAATTTTGTTTTTAATAAAACTAAAGTACCTTTGCAAACCGAAAAATTAGAATGATCTAATTGAAGCCTGCATTAATTAGCGCTTTGATCGGGTTTTGAGATTAATTGCAAAAGTTTTTGGGATTAAAGAAATCCTGCTTTGTGCAATTGTTCCATGATAATTATTTGGTTAAAAAAGTTAACATTAAGAAAATGCTTTGTGGGGTTGCGGGTCAGATGATTTTCTCATACGCACACACATATTGAAAAATCTGCCTGTCCCCACGGTATTTTCCGTTAATTATTGCCAAAACTAATTAAAGTTTCTTAAAAAACAAATCTTTATCCGTATTTTTTGTTCGTTCGTCTTTCGGTAAGCAGCCTACATACTTTCTATATTGCCGTCTCTTAGCCGAATAATGCGCTTAGCATGAGCAGCAATCTCTTCTTCGTGAGTTACAATAATAACTGTATTACCCGCTTTGTGAATATCTCCGAAAAGCTTCATTATATCATTAGAGGTTTTTGTATCTAAATTTCCGGTGGGTTCATCGGCCAAGATAATGGATGGTGAATTTACCAAAGCTCTTGCTACGGCTACGCGTTGTCTTTGTCCGCCTGAGAGCTCATTGGGTTTGTGCATGATGCGGTCGGCCAGGTCAACACTTTGCAGAACTTCTTCGGCTCGTGCTTTGCGTTCGTTTTTCTTGTAACCGGCATATACCATGGGAAGCATTACATTCTCCAATGCCGAATATCTGGGCATCAGATTAAATGTCTGAAATACAAAGCCAATTTCTTTATTTCGTGTTTCTGCGAGTTCATCGTCGCTCATGCCGCTGACATCGGTTCCGTTAAGAATGTATGTGCCTTTTGTGGGGCTGTCTAAGCATCCGATAATATTCATTAGCGTAGATTTGCCGGAGCCCGAGGGGCCCATAATGGCCATGTACTCTCCGCGCTTTACATCCATGCTTACGGAGCGCAATGCCTTAATGGTTTGGGTTCCTACTCTGTAATGTCGAGCCAGATTCTCACACTGTATTACGTATTCGTTCATTTTGGATGCTTTAGCTGTACAAGGATTTAACAATATTCAGACAAATGTATGAATAAATACAGCCGTTTAAAATATTTTTTAATATCGAATGTCAAAATTTTGTTTGGAAAGCTCTTTTTTGAAGAAAACAATACCTATTTGGAACAGATTAACCGTTAGACTGACTGCTTTATCCTTTTTGATGATTTTCCAAGCATCATGCATGGATTTGGACCAATGAATATCATCAAAAATAAAAATAGAATCCTTATGTGCTTTGCTTTTGCATGCTTCAAAATAGGCGAGGGTAGCATCTTTTTGGTGGTTACCGTCAAAAAATACAAAATCAAGCTTTGGCAATTCTTTAAGAAGCTCGAACAGCGCATCGTCAAAATTTCGATTAATATGTGTAATGTTTTTCAGACCGGCTTGCGCATGCATTTTTTTTGCAACTTTAAGCCGTTCGCTGCAGGCTTCGATGGTAAAAAGTTTGGCTTCTTTTCGAGCCAAAGCCATATACAGACTGCTTATACCGAGTGAAGTGCCGAGTTCAAGAATTATTTCCGGTTGAAAATAATTTACTAAGCGAAACAAGAGTTCACCATATTTTTGGCTTAGGGATGATTGGGCTGCAAGTTTGTTAAGTTTTACCGTTTTACGAGCTTTATACTTCCCGCCGGCACCCATATCCGTGATGCTAATAATTTGCTTGTTTTTATTTAATTGTCTTTTTACTTTTCGAACTGTATAGTAAGCATGGAAATTTCCTCGGGTATTTAAAACAAGTCGAATAAGTTGCCATAAGAAGGGCGAATGAATGCCGTAGCCTTTTCGGTGTTTTGCACAAAGCTGATATTGCAGATATTTTTGAATACGGAAAAATATATTTTTATAGTTTTGCATACTGATTTTTGACTGAGATTATGATACGGTTCTCAAAAGTATAAAAAAATACCGTCATTAGGGAATATATAAGCTGAGTGGTTTTTTTTGATTATTTTAACAGTCTGATAATTGTAAATCAGCGGAAGTTTTATATTTTTAGCTAATTGCAAAAAAGAAAATATTATGCAAAATACAGATAAACTCTATTTACAAATTGAACATTCGGTTTTAAATAATGAATTGCAAGCCGCATTTGAAATGCTTGGAGGCCGAGCGGCGGAAATAGGCAATGTGCCTTTGAAAGAAGAAGTTGACAGCCAGAAACGTATTTACAGACAAATGCTGGACTTTACTTTTCGAAATGCCGAAGACCCGCAGCGAGCCGAAATACTTAAGAAAATAAAAATTAAAGTACTTGCCGTAAATGATGAGCTGAGAGAATTGGTCATACGGTCTAATCCTGCTTCGGTTTTGGGCAATGCAAAAGAAAATTTTTGGAAATTTGCGCTTACTAATCAGTTAAGCATAGAACAGATGTTGCAGGATTTAGGGAAATTGGATTTTAGCGAGCGAACCGAAACCTTCAGGCAACTGTTTAATTTGATTTGGTTTACCGATAAACTTAGTGAGAATGAGGCTAATCAGCTTAGAAAACTTATACGCAGCAAATCGGTAGAGTTTTTTGAAAAAAGCCTCATTGTTTCAGCGCTTACTTTAAGCTTACTGCGCTATTTTGGCTTAAATAAATTTACCCTGCTTTTTGATGCTTACGATACCAACGACCAATTTATTTGGAATCGTGCTTTTGTAGGGCTTATAATCGGATTTTATGTTTACAACCGCCGTTTGGTTTTGTATAAAGACCCGACAGATCGCTTAAAAGTAATTTCAGATGACAAGGGCATTGAAAACTATCTGAAACTCGTTATTTTTCAATTAATCAGAACTCGTGAAACCGAAAAGATTTCGGAAAAGCTGCGCAATGAGATTATTCCGGAAATGTCGAAATTTCGACCGCAGATAGAAGATAAATTAGATTTGGATAAAATACTTTCCGACAAACTTATTGAGGATGAAAATCCCGATTGGGAACGAATCTTTGAAGATTCTTCAGACCTTTTGGGAAAAATGGAAGAAATGTCGCAAATGCAGTTGGAAGGCTCGGATGTTTTTATGAGTGCTTTTTCACAGCTCAAACATTTTGATTTTTTTAATTCATCAGCCAATTGGTTTTTGCCTTTTTATAAAGATAATCCGGAAATACGAACAGTGTTCAGTTCTGAAACCGAGGATTTTGATGTTGACTTGTTTACCGAAGGCCTACAGAGTTCAAGTTATATTTGTAATTCCGATAAATATTCATTCTGCCTGAACATAGAGATGATGCCCTCGGGACAAAAATCTATGATTTTAAGTCTGTTTAAAATGGAGATGGATGCCATGGCCGATATCTCCAAAGAAGATAAAATATTGGATGCCGATACGGAAGACAAACATATTTTTACGCGATACATACAGGATATTTATCGATTTTATAAATTGAGCCGATATAAGAATGATTTGTATGACTTTTTTAATACCAAATTGGATATTCAGAACACTGTTTTATTTGAGATTCTGAGTCAAAAACCGGATACTTTGCGCCACATAGCCGAATTTTATCTGCAAAAAGCTTATTACGGCGAAGCCGCCGAAACCTTTTTATTGCTGGACGATGAGGAAAAAAGCAAAGGAAAAACCTACGAAAAAATTGCTTTTGCGTATCAGAAGATGAAAGCCTACAAAAAAGCGCTTAAATACTATAAACGCGCTGAACTATTCAGTGCGGAATCCGGTTGGTTAAACAAAAAACTGGGCTTTTGCAGCCGAAAAATAGGTGATTATGAAAATGCACTTTTTTATTACGAAAAAGCAGAAGAACAGCAACCCGAAAATTTACACATAATTGCTAATAAAGGCCATTGCTATCTTTCGGCCGAGCGGTATGAAGAAGCATTGCAAACTTATTTTAAGGTGGAATATTTTGACCCGGACAATATTCGCGTAAAGCGGCCATTGGCTTGGTGTTCTTTTGTTTTGGGAAAGTACGATTCGGCAGAGAAATACCTCAATATTCTTTTGCAGGCCAAAGCTTCGCCGCATGATAACATAAACTTGGGACACGTACTTTTTTGTCAAAACAAAAAGGCAGAAGCAGCAGAGCAATATGCTCAAGCCGTGCATAAAACCAATTACGAAAAGGTTAAAGCATCCATTTTGGACGATAAAGAACAGCTGCTCAATAACGGGGTTTCCGAAACGGAGTTGTATTTACTCTTGGATTACCTGTTGATGCGCGATAATTAGTACATCAAATGCTGTTTTGAGCTGTTTTTCCAACCGGCGCTGCTTTCATAGTCGGCAAAAAAGATTTTTAAGTCAGCACTGCTTTCGTAATCCACAAAATAGATTACTTTATCGGCACTGCTTTCATAATCTGCAAAATACCAAAGCCCTTTGTTGCCGGAGGCCTGACTTTCGTATGAGCATTTGTAAACTATAAGGTCGGCACTGCTTTCATAATTAACTACAAATACTTTTACGTCGGCTTGGCTTGCATAGTCGGCTACAAAAACACGTTGTGCCTGCAAATTCACAACAGTGAACGTTAAGAGCATGCTCAAAAGAAAAATTTTACGTTTCATGGTTGATAATGTTTAGGTTTAGAAAAAGCCTGCGGAACTGTTGATGTTTTCCCGGGCTGTTTATTATGTATGGGTTTGTTTTTAAGCCCCATGTTTGTTTTTTCTGTTCATTCCGGCAATCTGTCTATATTACTTGGCCGAATTCTATATTTTTGGGTTTTCAATAAAATTTTCCAGTGTAAATGTTTCTTTTGCTCGCACCCCTTTGGGCGTATTGTGCAATGTGCAGCATTCGTTATACAAATCGTGTTCAAAAAACAGTACATAATCCTTTTCAAGTGCCTCACTAAAAAAACGACTTTTATCATCTAAAGTATCCAGCGGCCGTGTGTCGTATCCCATAATATAGGGCATGGGCAAATGAGCGGTTGACGGGAACAAGTCTGCCGCATACACCAGTGTACGCCCTTGGTACTCAATATGCGGAAGCATTTGGCCGTCGGTATGTCCGTAGTACATTTTTAGGGAAATACCCGGATATAATTCGCCTTCTTTTTTCACTAAATTCAGATCTGCTTTTTCTTTTAAAGGTACGAAATTTTCCGGTAAAAAGGAAGCTTTTTCTCTGCGGTTTGGGTTTATGGCCCAGTCCCATTGGCGTTTGCTGATGTGGTATTTGGCTTTCGGAAAAGTTGGCACCAATTCGCCTAACTTATTGTGTTTTACGGCGCCTCCCACATGGTCGAAATGCAAATGCGTGATGATAACATCCGTAATGTCTTCCGGTGTAAATCCTTGCTTCTTCAGGGATTCCAATAAATGGCCGTCGCCGTTGGGATGATAGTGTTTGAAGAATTTTTCGTCTTGTTTGTCGCCCATTCCGGTATCAATAAGTATATTTCTGTTGTCTGTTTGCACCAGAAGGCAACGCATGGCCCAGTTACAGAGGTTGTTTTCATCGGCCGGATAGAGCTTTTTCCATAAAATTTTTGGTACAACGCCAAACATGGCGCCGCCGTCTAATTTAAGATTTCCTGCATCTATTTTATATAGTTTCATAAAAATCAATTGTTTAAATGTGTTGAAATGCAAATGGTATATCGCCGTCGGCATTTGTACAAGATACTAATGTACAAAAATTAATGCGATATACTTAAACTATTTGATGAATGTGCCGGCTAAATATTATTTTGAGGTGCTAAAGTTTCTTTTTTTGATGCAGAAACAAATTATCAGACAGCTTATTTGAATTGTTCGGAGTCTATCCTTATCGGGAAATAAGATAATAAGGTAAAATTATGCAGTTATGCTGTTTTCTACTGAGGTAAAACCCAATGAATAAGGTCTTTTAAAAACCTTATTTTTACAGTTTTAACCTCAGTAGAAAAATAGCACAATGATAACCAACCTTATTGACCTTATTGGTTATCATTGAGTTTTTCCGACAATATATTTTCATGAAACTGTGGATGTGTGAAGTACTCCTAAATCCGATCTTAAATACGGCATAAAAATGAGAAACTAATCGCAACACTTCAAAATAATATTTAGCCGAATGTGCCGGCTTTCTATTTGTTTGGTTTTTGTATGGCCGTCAGATTGGATTGAGATTTCACAACCAATTTTCCTTGGGCGTTATAGATTTTGCATTCGGCATTAATTACGGTTTTGCCGTTTCGTATGATTTCGGATTTTGCCCGAACGGTATCGCCTTTTCTTACGGGTCGCAGAAATTCTGTATGCAAATTAACCGATACAAAGGGTGTGGGTTTTTCAAGGCTTGCTACGGCAGCGCCTATAAGTTCATCGCAAATTAGTGCAGCCGATCCGCCGTGCAGCATGCCTCCGGGATTGGTCATTTCTTCTCTAATCTCAATGTCGGCCGTAAGGCTTCCAAGTTCTATATCTACCAATTTCCCTTTTAGCCAAAGGCCTACGGGTGAAGGTGTTTGAGTAACAGTTTGACCGATTTGTCGTTTGAAATGTTCAATGGTTTTGTTCATGTTTAAGTATTAAATTTTTGTAAATATATCATTTTTGATGAGAATGCACTTGTTTGCTACGAAAATAAAAAAGAATCAGCGTATTTAGCCTATTTCTCCACTACAATTAAGTCGTTTTTTTGTGCGAAATGTTTTTTTGCGACATATGGCATAAAGTTGAATGTTCTGATAAAGAAAGACCCGGAAAGACACAATGCGAACCGGGTCTGAGAATGTTGTTGAACTGTGCCTAAGCTTTATAAAAAGGCAGTTTTACAATTTCGGCTTTGAGTGATTTTTTACGTACTTTAATAAAAATTTCGGTACCGATTTTGTGCATGCCGCTTTTTACATAGCCCATTCCAATGCCTTGCTTGAGCATGGGCGACATGGTTCCGGAGGTAACTCGCCCGATGATATTCCCTTCGCTGTCGGTTATTTCATAGTCTTTTCGGGGAATGCCTCGTTCTTTCATAATAAAAGCTCGCAATCTTTGTTCGGGTCCTTCAGCTTTTTGCTTTTCAAACCTTTCGCGGTCAATGAAATCATTGCCTTCGGTGAATTTTGTAATCCAGCCCAAGCCGGCTTCAATGGGCGATGTGCTGTCATCAATATCGTTGCCGTATAGTGCCAAGCCTGCTTCGAGACGCAGCGTGTCGCGTGCAGCCAGTCCGGCCGGCATAATGTTAAATTCTTTACCGGCTTCAAATACGGCTTCCCAAAGTTTTGGGGCATTTTCATTATAGACATACAGTTCAAAGCCGCCCGATCCGGTATATCCGGTTGCCGAAATAATAACTTCATCGATTCCGCCCATGGGGCCTGTTACAAATGTGTAATATTTTATGTCATCTAAATTAATATTGGTGATTTTCTGCAATACTTTAGCGGCATTGGGGCCTTGAACGGCGAGCTGTGAAGTATGGTCGGAACCGTTTTCAAGTTCGGCTCCTGCGGTGTTTTGCTCGTTTACCCAAGCCCAATCTTTTTCGATATTCGCTGCATTTACTACCAGCAAATATTTTTCTTCTTCGTAATGATAAACCAATAAATCATCCACAATACCGCCTTTGCCGTTTGGCATGCAGTTGTATTGGATTTTTCCGGGCGTAAGTTTTGATACATCGTTGGTTGTGATGTGTTGCACTAATTCAAAGGCTTTCGGGCCTTTTACCCAAAATTCGCCCATGTGCGATACATCAAATACGCCGACATTTTTGCGTACATTGATATGTTCTTCATTTACGCCGCTGTATTCAACGGGCATTTCATAGCCGGCAAATTCTGTCATTTTGCCGCCCATTTCTTTGTGAAATTTATTAAAAGCTGTGGTTTTCATAATGTTTTTTTAAAATAATTAGTGAAAACCCCGTATTTCAATAATCTAAGGCTTTTATTATTAAAAAGTCAAGGGTTGGTTGAAATCGGGAATAATTTGACCGCAAGATAAAAATAATTTTCGGGTACTTGTAATGATTTATAACAGTATGTAGTTTGCAAACTGTAATGAAGCTAATAATCAACACTATAAGTGAAATAAATATACTTTGGCAAAGTTCTCATTTTCACGGTGCGTTTTGAACACGCGCCGAAAGTGGTTTGTCACTTACTTTGGACAAACGGATAGTACCGGATTTTGTTTTCAGATTTATTTCTTTACAATTACTCAGATAGTCTATTGTATAATTTTCGGACAGTATATTTGTTGCATCTTTATCTGCCTTGAAATAGCCCTTGCATTCCAAATCGCCTTTTACAGAATATCTGCAAACTTTAAATAAATGTTTTTCAGCTGCGAGCAGAAACCATGAGCCGGCACCTTCTCCGCCGTGCCAAATGGCATCTTCGGGAACCGATGGATGTTTTTGCGGAGCGGCTAAGGTGCTTTTCAGATGTTTGTGATTGAGTTTGGGCGGGGAAAACTTTATTTCTTTAAATTGTTTAGCTTTTCGTGTTTGAAAAGAAAGCGCCAGAACATTTGTTTTCGGTGTGGGTGTCAGCGGGCAGAAGAGATACAATTTAAGGGCGTGCAGTAATTTTGGTTTTCCGGCTCTGATGACCGAGTTTACAAAGCGCGAGCAGTTTGATCCTTTTGGTACAAAGGGGCCGTAAGCCATAGGGCTTTGTTTTTGCAGGGCAAGTGCTTTGTTATACGATTTATCAAAATTTATCGGTGTGTAGGAAGCAAAAATATCTCCCGATCCGTGAAAAACATCACTGCTTTGTAACTCAGTGAGTATTTCTTCATAATTTTTTATCTTAAAATTGTTTTCGGATAAAACAACTTTTGTATTAATAATCAGTTCATTGTCGGTTTCCATGCTTCTTACACGTCCTTTCTGATACGGTGTATGGTATCTCCCAAAATCAAAGTAGCGGCATTCTCTTGTTTTTTTGTTAATAAGTAAAACTGCTGCATGTCCTACTTTGTAGAAGTTATTATGCGCTATACCTAAAGCATTTAAAAACGGATCGTACCAAGCTCCGGCTTGTTTGCAGTATGTGTCGGGCCAAGCCAGTGCTATGGCTAAGCCCGTATATTTCTTAGTGTTCATACCGAAATTCTTTTCTGAATTATTGTTAGAATCATAAATGGCTTATGTAATGCCGGCAAATGCTTTTAGTTGTTCAAAATCCACATGATCTTCCAAGTTTTTTCCGTAATGCGCTTTTACTATTTTGAAGTTTTCGTCAATAAAAAAGTCTGCCGGAATTAGGGTATTTGAAGCCTTTTTATCTTTAGGCGTGTCAATGGTTTTTGCAAATTTTGAAGCAGCTTTAATATCAGCTTGAAAAAAGGTTTTCATCATTTTAAGGGCAGAGTTTTCTATACCGTATTTGTTGTAAATCTTTTTTTCGGGGTCGCCAATCAGAGGGTAGGGTGAAATGCCTTTATGAAAAGCACTTTTCAAAAGCTTATCGGGTGCGCTTTCAAAAAAAAGAATCAACTGAGTGCCTGATTTTTCCAGCTTCATACGATTGCCGATTAGTTGGTGAACTCTTAGATTGCAAAACGGGCATGCCACATTTCGCATAAAACTCAGTATTATTTTTTTGCCTTTATAGTCAGAAAGTTTAATTTGCTTTCCGTATATATCACTTGTTGTAAAATCAATGGCTTTAGCGCCTGCTTGTATTTTCATGATGTTCGTCTTTTTGTATTTATGTTTATGTGTTTATATATTTAGTCGCAATAAATGCTGAAGCCTGACATTTATTTCCCGGTGTTTGATAAAAAAAACAATTAGGTCTTGTAAATTGTTGATTTATAAGAGTTTCCAATCATTTTGAATTAGGCATTTTATTAATAATTACATTATTTTGATTCACAGGCTTTACAAAAGCTATGATTTGCAAAAAATGTTTCTGCGATTAAGAATGCAGGCTGCAAAATATGATTTTTCTCGCATTTATATTCTATCAATCCCCCTGCCCTTCCGAAATAATCGGAACAGGCACTTCTCCAAGGGGAATCCGAAAATCGCCGGTCTGCTGTAATTTTAAAATTTGTCGTATTCATACGCCTAATTCAATAATTCTTTATGTTTTAAAGATTTAGTTTTTTAGCAATCGACATGAAATTATCGAAGAAACGGTCTATATCTTTTGTTTGTGTTTGGGCATTGGCAACTACCCATCTGAAAGCAAATTCGTTATTGATATAACCGTAGTTAACTATTGACTTTCCTGATTTTCGAAGTGCTTCCCGTATATTTTCATTGCCTTTGTTCAACGATATGCCGGACTTTGTAATGTATCGAAAGCAGACGGTGAGTGATTGGCGCGGCGCAAGCAGTTCCAGATGTTTGTCGGCTTTTACTTTCTTTTCAAAATATTCTGCCGCATGCAGTTGGTTGTCAATATGATCGGCATAAGCTTTGTCGCCATAGTATTTCCAAGCTAACCAGAGCTTTAGAGCATCTACTCTGCGACCGCATTGAACGGATTTTTTACCCAAATCACAAGAAGCTGTTTCTGTTTCGTGGAAAATATAATCGTTGTCCAAATCGGTAAGGTTTTTATATAATTGTTGTTTGTGGTTTACTAATATCACGGAACAGATTAAGGGGATATTCATTAACTTGTGGGGATTCCAGGCGAGTGAATCTGATTTCTCAATGCCTTTAAAAAGATGTTTGGTTTTGGATGTTAATTGCAGCGAAGCACCGAATGACCCGTCCACATGGAACCAAATAGCGTGTTTTTCGGCGATTTCGGCAATTTGCTCAAACGGGTCAAAAGCTCCCAGCATGGTTGTAGCTGCTGTGGCTGATATGAAAAATGGCTTTTCGTTTTTTTGGATAGAATTTATGATTTCTTTTTCCAATTCTTCCGGAATCATGCGACCGTTCTCATCCGTTTTAATCTTATAAATTTGCTTAGTGCCAATGCCGAGCAGGTTGGCATTGGTCTCTAAAGAATAATGAGCTTGGTCTGAAGTGAATACCGACAGCTTGGGTAAACCGTAAATGCCTTCTGCTTTTATGTTGGGATATAGTTTGTTACGTGCCGAAAACATGGCTACTAAATTTGCATTGCTGCCGCCGGTAACAAATATTCCGTCTCCGTTTTGGTAGCCGGTAATTTTGCACATTTTCTTTATCATTTCAGCCTCAATTAAGGTAGCTACCGGGGCTACTTCGTAGGTGTACATGGATGTATTGGTGAGCGCGCTTAACACTTCGCCAAAAAATGCCGGCAGATTAAAACCACCGTACAGTTGATTGAAAAATTGTCGATTACCGGTGTTTACTGCATATTCTAAGTATTGTTTTATGAGTTTTATCAGTTGGCTTTCATCAGTGCCGTTTTTTTGGATTTCAAAATCAATTAGCTCAGCTAATGCTTTCGGATTTTTGTAATTTACAACCGGCACATGGTCTGCATTCATGTTTTCGATGTATTCTTCGGTAATATTGTGAAATTCTTTTATGATTTGTTTTTGTAATTTCATATATGATTTTTTTAAAATCCTTAATCGGATATTAAGATAAAATAGTGTTTATTTTGTATTTCTTTATTAGTGTTGCTTTTATAAAATTCGGTTGTAAATATGAGCGAAATCTTAAATGCAATAATATACTTTATAATTGACTGATAATGAGCAACCACTTCGAGGGTCTTCGACCGCTCGAAGGGTTTTATTTGATAACTAATTTGAAGAGCCTTGCTTTATTAGCTTTTTATCTGAACAAAAACTTATTAAAGAAATAATTGACCGGGTAATAATCTTTGTTTTGTCAGAATAAACGCACAGTTTGTGAGCTTCATACTTTTATTCCTACTATCACTACATCGTCGGTTTGTTCATTGTCGCCTTTCCAGCGGGTAAAGATTTTTTCGAGAATACTTTTTTGCATCTCCGGCTCGTAAGGAGATATTTCTAAAAGCAGTTTTCTGAATTTTTTACTTAAAAACTTTCTGTTTTTATTACCGCCAAATTGGTCTTGAAAGCCGTCGGAATATATATATACAGTACTTCCTTTTTCGAGATTAAAATTGTGCAAATCATATTGTTTTTCTGTGCCTAAACCGCCTATGGCGCTGCGCGAAGCTTTTATGACTTCCATTTCGCCGTCTTTAACTATGCAGAGAGGATTTTTGGCTCCGGAATAGTACAGTTTGTTTTGCTCAGTATCAAAAGTCAATACGGCAATGTCCATGCCGTCGTTTACGCGTTTTTCGGCACTTTCTTTATTAAGGCTTGCCGTAATTTTTTTATTAAGCTCGTTTAATATTTCATCGGGCATTATGATTTTTTTATTTTCAATAATTTCGCTTAGGTAGTTGTAGCCCAACAGCGTCATGAATGCGCCCGGAACACCGTGCCCGGTACAATCGGCGGCTATGGCTATTTTGTAGTGACCGATGCGGTGAAACCAATAAAAATCGCCGCTTACCATGCTGTGCGGTTTGAAAAAAGTGAATGCTTCATCAAAGAGCTTTTTCAGGTAATCCGGTTTGCCCAGAACAGCTTCTTGTATTCGAGATGCGTAGGTTATGCTGTCGGTAATATTTTTATTTTTCTCGGTAATTAATTCGTTTTGTTTCCGGATGCTTCGTTCCAAACGCAGACGTTCGCGAATATCTCTGGCATAAATAATAATTACGGGTTTATCATCATAAATGAGCACTTTGGCACTGCATTCAACATCAATGAGTTCGGCTTGTGCCGTGAGAAAGGGTAAATTTTGGTAAACCAAGCCTTTTTTCTCCCATACTTCGGCAATGGTCTCTGCGCTCAGTTTCCACAGCTCTCTGGGGTGTAGGTCGTGAATGGTTTTTTTTATCAATTTGGCATGCGGGTAGCCTAAAACTTTGGAAGCTTGATTATTGGCGTTATAAATTTTCCCGGTAGCAATATCAATGGTAAGAATAATGTCGTTGGCTTTTTTGCTGATGGTCTCGAAATTATGTTTTTCAATTTCAAGTTGGGCTGCTTTTTTTCGAGTATCTTCCAACCTGAAATAAAAGTTAGCCGCAAAAAACACGGCGAGCATCATCACAGAGCCAAAAACGGAATATATCAGCGGAAGTTCCATAAGGGTTATTTTAGGTTTTCAACAATGGGAAAAATACGTTTGGGGTTTAGAAATTCCCCTACGCGGTCGGAGCGAGAAGTAAAAACCACCGTACCTTCTTTATCAACCAAAAAAGATGCCGGCAGCGGCATGCCTTCGTCATGCTCGGCAGCGCCCATGAGTTCAAAGTCGGGCAGGCGAATGCCGTATTCTTGGGCGACTTTCATTTTTTCATCAGAGAGAATAATATAGTCGATTCCGAGTTTTTTAGCCATTTCTCTGTTTATGCCGGCCGGGTCGGGGCCGATTGCCATGAGTATGATATTTTTTTCTTCGAACCGGTGGCTTTCATTCATGTATGTTCTCATAATCATGTGGCAATAGGGGCACCAATCGCCGCGTACAAAAATAAGCAGCACGTGGCGCTTGCCGTGATAGTCTGAAAGCCGAATGCCGTTGCCGTATTGATCGGGCAGCAGAAAATCCGGAGCTTTGACCCCCGGGCTTGCTTTGTAGCCGTTGCTTGCTCCTTTTTGCAGCATAAAAGCATTTTTTATGATAATGTGTGTATGCATCATTAGTATCACAATCGAAAGGTATGCCGGAAACAGATACAGCCATTTTTCCGGAAACAGCAAGAGTTTTATACCTACAAGAGCCATTGCCGCCATAAGCGTCATCAGCTCAAAATAGCGGAAACGTGCGTAGGCAAATATTTTTATAAAAACCATGCGTGTAATTAATCCGGCCGTAAAAACCAGCATTGAAATGCCGGCATAAGGAAAACCGCCAATGCTGCGTTCCATTATCACCGCCAAAACTGCCGCAATTATCGGTAAAGAAATGTGTTGAAAGCGGCTTGTGATTTTTTGATTATCAATTACGGCAAATATCAGTGCCACAGTGGCAGTTAATTCAGCGGCCAAATGGTAATTGTGGTAGCTTTGAAAAACGGCAAACGGCAATAACATAAGTGCCGAAAATGTGAGTATATTAATGTTTTTCATGACTTGCTTTTTTGGAGAATGCTTGGATAAATAATACGCTTCTGTTTCATGACTTTATATCAGTATTCTTATAAATTGAACAAGGGCCGTAAGTGCAAATATGCCGCACATAATTTTGTTTATGTTTTTTGAGAGTGATTGAACACTCTTTTTTATTTTAACTGCAAGATAAATAAAAAATTCCAATGTTAATAATTTTCCCGACAAAACACCGATTAAAAAAAATGCAAGGAACTCCGGTTTCTGCTCAAGCCAACTTTCCGAAAACAAGTAAACTACGGTAATAAGCCCAAAAGCAAATACTTGTAAACTTATCATATTTAAAACCAAACCTTTAACAAAATAAAGTTTGTAAGTGTTTTTTGCTGTGTTTGTTTGTGGTTTTCTGAAAAAAAAGTGTAAGGAAGCACCGGATGCTACAATTATGGTTATGATTTTTATAATAATACTGTCTGTAAAAAAATCTTTTAACACTAAGCCGAAAATAATGGCCAAAGCAGCAAATATTCCTTCTGTGAAGGCTGCTCCGAGAGATATCCGGCGAGCTTGTTTACTGCTTTGATGCATGGTGGTATCAATTATTGATAAATTAACCAAACCCGGCGGCAAAGCTGCAATGATACAAGCAAAGAGTCCGATAAAAAAATATGTTATTATTCCGATTATCATTGTGTTTCTTTAAGTGTTCGGTTATTTAATCTGCTATATTATTTGCAAAAAAATCAGCAAGCGTATTATTTTGTGAGACCAATGGGTTTTATTTGAATTTTTCAAACCATTCAGCTATTTCGTTGCGAGAAATGTATCCGTATTTTTCCGACATCTTTTGGCCGTTTTTGTATATGGCAAAATACGGAACTGCACCAAGTTTTAGTTTTTTTATTAAGCGTTTGCTTGCATCTGCATTTATTTTCTCAATTTGGTAGCTGCCGTGGTATTCTGTTTTTAAGCTGTCAATCATGGGCATCATTTTTCGGCAAGGGGCACACCATGGCGCATAAAAATCTATCAGTACGGGTTTTTCCGAAGCAATCAGTTTTTCAAATTCTTCGGGGCTTATTCGGTCGGTTTCATCCGGTTTGGCATCCGGTTCAGAAACGGTTGGGTAGTCCAGCAGATTCCATTCCATAATGCCTTGTTTAAGATTATATACTTTTTCGTAACCGTTTTCGGCCAAGATTTCAGCGGCTTTTTCACTTCGATATCCGGTATTACAGTACAGGTAAATGGCTTGGTCTTTTGGGAGCAAGAGTAAGTTACGTTTGAAGCTGAAACTGTAATAATTTAACTGTGCCGCATGGCTTATGTGTTCGTTTTTATACTCATTTTCGGTGCGTACGTCAATCAGGCTTACCTTTTTTTGAGAAATTAATTCTTTAAACTGTTTTGAGTTTATATTTATATATGTGTTTGGCTGAGATGCTGCAAATGATATAAAAAAGCTGAGAATGAGTGAGATTATAATGGTTTTCATCGCTAAAGTGTTTTTGTGTTATGAATTCTGTTTCTTGCATGGAATTTTTGCGTTATTGTGTTATAATCTCGGGCTGTTTTGCTGTTTGTTTTTAAACCGGTTTCAACTGATTTACAGTATTCATCACTCATATCAATAAATGCCGGGCCTGTGGTGGTTCGAATTCGTTCTTTTTCTATTTCAAATATTTCACTGTCTTCCGTTATGTTGCCTTTGTAAGAATTTGAGCCGTATATATGCAGCGTCATAAATGCTTTATCGGATAAATTGCCCATGGCATGAATCATTTTGCCGCATACGGGAGCTATGCTTCCTTTTCTGATTGTTTCGGATAAAACCAAATCTATGAATTTTCCTTCGACTGAATAGAGTCGGTGGTTAGCGTTGCCCAAAAAAAAGACGGCACCCCATTCTGAGTGTCCGTGGCTGTGAATGGCGGTAAAATCACCCGGGTTCCAGCTCATGGCGTAGATACCGAAATTATCTGTTTTATATATTTCGCAACGTCCGTAACTTTCTTGTTTCGGGTGCTTGTATTGTGCATATTGTTCAACATCCTGTTGTCGGATATTGACTTGCTTAATAATGTTTACAAGTTTCTTGTTATCCGGAGTTTCGGTATTTTGAATTTTATCAATCAAAACGGATAGTTTGTCGCTTGTTTTCATCACGTTTAATATTTTAAGAAACTCTGCCGGCATTATATTCCGGCAGAGTTTGGAAAATTATTTATTTGATTGTATATATTCCTTTGAAGGTAACTTCAATATCATCGGCTACATTGTTTTCCTTTTTCTTGCTTTGAGGTTTTCCTACATTGTATTGCCCTATTTGCTTAACTGTAAAAACCGAGCTTGCTGTTATTTTGTTGTCTTTTACTTCAATGGTTCCTTGCTCGCTTATGTTTTTAGTTACATCACGTATTGTCAAATCGCCGCTTACCGCAACTTCGTACGTTCCGTCGGTATCCCATTTTACGTCCGATAAATTTTGAATTTTACCTTTAAAAGTTATTTTCGGGTATTTGGATGAGTGCATGAAATTTTCCTGATTAAAGTGTTTTTGCATCAAGGCTTTTTCAAATTCAAATGCTTGCACAGGTATGGAAAATGCCATTTCTCCGTTTTGTGTGTCAAGGGTTGAGCTTACTTTGTAATTGTTAGCCGTAATGTTTTCCGCTACGGTGTTTGAAAAAATTATGGCGTGGCCGCCTCGGGTCATGTACTTTTGTGCGCTTACAAAAGAGGGAATTAAAATTGCGATTAAAATGATTAGTTTTTTCATGATTTTTAAATTTTAATGATTACTAAATTTGAGAAAATTATTTGTTGATACTTTTTTGAGTTTATTCTATCAGGTCGCATTTTTCAAGTATGGCATATTCGGTTATGTCTAAAAATTCATCATAGCCGGCTCCTAATCTTACCACACCTTTAATGCTGATCTCGTCGCCCGGTTTAAGTTTATCGGCGGCAGATTTACTCGCCTCGGTGAAAGTGCAATTTATTCCGGCTTTATCGGTCTTAAGACTTACTACCTTCTGTTTTAATTGGTCTTCTGATATTTCGCTTACTTCACCGGTTACGATTATTACTTTATCGAGGTATTTTTCGTTACTTTTCTCCGGCTGCTCAATAAATTCGTTTACTAAGCTGTTAGCTTTCAGACGGTAGCTTGCTTCTTCGCCTTGTATGTCGCGATGCGGCATGTTAAACAAGTAGATTATAACAACTGCTCCGATTGCTGCGGCAATACCGCCTCCGATTAATCCGTACTTTACGATTTTTTTCATGTGCTTTGATTTTTTGTTATGACTATTTAAACTGTGAAATGTATTTCGTTTTTTAGTTTCATTTGAATAGTCGTTGGCTTTTTTAATTCCTGACAAATTTATCTGAATATTATTAATTATCAGTAAATTTAACTGTATTTCAGTTATTTATATTTACTTTAAATAATATCTGAGAATATTCAAGTGGTTTCTTTTGAAACTAATTAGGCGTTTAAACCACTCTCGGCGCGTTTTGAAAATGCACCGAGAGTAAAGCATAAACCCGTGTAACCGCTCCAAGCTGCCCACACGTTTTGAAGTCCTTCCTTAGACTGATGCTCAGGAACCGCCGGACGTTCAAAAGTGTTTCAATCTTCCTCAGCCATAAGCCAAAACCCGCTGTCAAACTTACAGCCAAGTCCCCCTGCCGGCGAATTAGAGCATAGCCGTTAAGTTAAGACAATTATAATATGATTTTAATTAGCTCTGTGCCTTAGTGTTTGGCAGAAAACCCTGCGCCCGTGTGGTGTTTTCACCGCACGGAATTTTAAAGCCGCCTATTTTGCGTCAGGTGAAAACACTTTACGCGCGCAGTATTCAATGGTTTTATTTTGAGAGGGAATTATTTAGATTTCTCTTCTAATTTTTCTTTTAATTCTTTAGTGAATTTTTGGAGATCCACCGTATGGAGCACACCATTTTTCTCAATAGCCGAGTCTATCAGTTTGCTTTGGTTTTCATATCGGCGGCAGGCATTGCACATGCTTTTGTGAAGAGAAAGGCGTATTTTTTCAGAAATACTTAGTTTTGTATATAGTTTTTTTTCAATAAGCTCGGTAGCTTTTAAGCAGGACAGTAGCAAGAAGCGCATTATTTTCTTCATAACAATTATCTCTTAAACCAATTATTCTCAACACAATAGCGTAATTCTAATTTTGCTCTGTGTGTTATTTGCCACATATTAGTCGTGCTGATATCCAGTTCCTGACATATTTTGTCCGCTTTTCTTTCATGTAAATATTTCATGCGTATAAGTGCCGACCATTGCCCGGGTAGGTTCTCAATACACCAATTCAGTATTTTTCTGAATTCCTCGTTGTCTAAAAGATGTTTTTCATCTTCCTGCCAATCATTTGGACGCGATTCGGATTTCCATTCTCCGTCCGGCGTAAAAAAACGGCTTGGATTTTCGATATTTGTTTTTTGAGGTTCGCGATATTTTTTTCTGTAATAATCGCTGATTTTGTTTTTAAGAATGGAAAAAATCCAAGTTTTTGCTTTGCTGTCTCCTTTAAATTTACCAATGTTTTCAGCTACGGCAAAGAAGGTGTCTTGTATGATGTCTTTTGCCGTTTCTTCGTTTGGTATCTTGTGCAAAGTCCACGACAGCATTTCCGGCGTATATTCGTCAATCCACTGATTAATAATATCCATTTGCTTAGAATTGTTTGGTAAAAATATAATTTATAATCGGAAATTCAAATTGTAAGAACCGGCTGCCGAAAAAAAAGGCCGCTTCTTTAAAGAAGCAGCCTTTTTCGGAAAATGATAAACAATTAAATTATACTAATTTGTCGAGCAAATCAACTACTCTTGCCGAGTAACCCCACTCATTATCATACCATGAGAGTACTTTAACCATTCTGCCTTCCGCCATTGTGGCTTGGGCGTCAAAGATTGATGAGTGATAATTGTGTATCACATCGGTGGATACAATCGGATCTTCGGTATATTCCAAAATGCCTTTCATGGGGCCTTCAGCGGCTTCTTTCATGGCGGCATTAATTTCTTCCACACTTACTTCTTTTTTCATATAAACCACTAAATCAACCAATGAGCCGGTGGGCGTGGGAACGCGTGTGGCCATACCGTTGAGTTTTCCTTTCAATTCCGGAATGACTACACCTACCGCTTTGGCTGCTCCGGTAGTGGTCGGGATGATAGACATGGCGGCTGAACGTGCTCTTCGTAAGTCGCTGTGCGGGGCATCCAATATGTTTTGGTCGTTGGTGTATGAGTGGATGGTGTTCATTAGTCCGCTTTCAATACCAAACTTGTCATTCAATACTTTAGCTACGGGAGCCAAGCAGTTGGTAGTACATGATGCGTTTGATACGCAGGTGTCGCTCTCTTGTAAGTGGTCATCGTTTACACCCAATACAATCATGCGGTCTATGGTATCTTTTGCGGGAACGCAAAGGATAACTTTTTTGGCGCCGGCTTTCAGGTGGTCGCCGTATCCGCCTTTGTCGCTTTCGCGCACGCGGAATACGCCGGTACATTCTACTACTACATCCGGAGTTTGTGCCCATTTGATGTCGGCGGGATTGCGCTCGGCAGTTACGCCTACTTTTTTCCCGTTTACAATCAGTCCGTCGGCATCGTGTTCTACGGTTCCGTCAAACAAGCCTTGTGTAGAGTCGTATTTTAAAAGGTGAGCGAGTACTTTATTGTCGGTCAAGTCGTTTACGCCAACTATTTCGTGGTCTGTTTTTTCCAAAATAATTTTGAAAACGTTGCGTCCTATTCTTCCGAATCCGTTAATTCCTACTTTTACTTTTGCCATGTTATTATAATTTTAAAGATGAATAATCTTTTGTTTCAAATACACTACAAATTTATAAATATTATCGAAACTTAAAATTGATTAATGTCATAATGCAGGTTTTCAGCGAATTTCAAACGTTTTCGGAAAGTAATTTTAACATTTTTAACATTTGGGCGGATGAAAAATTCTTCAAATTGTCCCAAAAGAGATTCGAAGGTGTTTCCGGTTATTTTATGCTTGTCTATGAGACAATGCTGTAGAAAAAATGCAAAATTATTTTCGGATTTAAGACTATGGGAAACAAAAAGCCAAAAACTGCACCTGCAAAGTGCGCATCGTGGGCTATGTCTGAATCGCCGCGACGACTCATGATGTATGAATAAATTAAATAACCGGCTCCGAGCACAACGGCCGGAATATCTATGGGAATTAAAATAATTCTCAGAGGCGCTAAGGGAGCAAAAAGAATGAGTGAAAACACAACGGCAGAAACTGCACCGGATGCTCCTACTGAATTATAGCTAAAATTATTTCGGTGTTTGAAAAGTGACGGTAATGCGGCAATCGGTATCGCCAAGACGTACATCAGTACATAGAAAAATTTTCCGTAGCGAGCCAACTCTCCAAAGAAGTCAGTCCGGGAAAAAATACTTTCAACCGTTTGTCCGAAACTCCACAAAACATACATATTGATACCAAGATGCAGCCAACCGGCATGCAGCAGCCCGTGTGAAAACATTCTAAAGTATTCTTTTTTCCGGGCAACCATGTAGGCATTGAATTTCAGCTTATTAAACATTTCATCATTGCTGAAAGCTTTTGCCGAAACAATAACCGTAATTACGATTAAAAAAATTGTATTGTTGAAAATATCCGAAAGCATAATTTTTAGTACAATATCTTGAAAAGGAGTTCTTTAAGCAAGTCGGCATGTGTTGTACTTACGTTTCCCAAACCTTTGGCTTTCATATCGTACTCACGCAAATGTGATATAATCCGAACGGCCTTGGCAATGGGGTATTTGCGCGCTGCGGCCTGATAATCTTTCACAAAGAAAGGATGTATTTTGAGCTCGGCGGCGGCATTGTTTTTACTTTTATCTTTCAGATAATGAAAAGTCAGTATTTTAGAAAAATAATAATATAAAGAATTGATGGTGAGTATCATCGGGTTATTCTTTGGGTTGGATGCAAAGTGTTTTGCTATCCGAAAAGCTTTTACGGTATCCTTATCGCGCAAAGCATTTTGGAGCTCAAAATTATTATAATCTTTACTTATACCGATATTTTTTTCTATGGCGGCATCGTCAATTTTTGAGCCTTCGGGCAAGACAAGCATGAGTTTGTCTAATTCATTTTTAATTTTACTGAGTTCGGTGCCCAAAAATTCGGTCAGTAAAACGCTTGCTTTGGTAGTGATGTTATAGTTTTTATCGGTAAGGTATTTTTCAATCC
Organism: uncultured Bacteroidaceae bacterium; assembly: GCA_964472505.1. GTDB lineage: Bacteria > Bacteroidota > Bacteroidia > Bacteroidales > JAADGE01 > JAYEIA01. Next base: position 60,259 of record CAYYQW010000003.1, read on the forward strand.
AAGCGGGCACTTGATTGTCGTATAGTTTTTTCGATTCAAAAATTACGGCATTCTTGCCTAAAGTTTTAAAGAATTTTTTTCGCTTATCCGGCTTTTTATGTTTGAAGTTAATTACTAAAATGGTTGATTTTAGAGGTTTTTCGGCATAATATACCAGTTTGTCTATGTTTTTAAGATGTTGAGCTTCTTTTAGAATAATTACCTGATGATTGGCCATCATGGGATAGCGTCGGGCGGCATTGTCCACTTCTTCGGCCGATGTTTCTTTGCCGTATATAACGGTTTGGTTGAATGATTTTTCCGATTCGCTCAAAACATGTTCAGAGATATAATCGGTAATCAAATCAATATAATAAGGCTCATCACCGTGCAGAAAATATATGGGGTGGTAGATTTTCTTTTTTAAGTCGGAAATAATTTTTTCGTAGCTCATAAAGCGAAACGGTTTATGCTTTTTTAATCTCTCTTTTTTGTTTACGCTCAATGCGTTTGGCAATTACAATACCTACTTCATATAAAATAAATAAGGGAACGGCCACCAGCACTTGACTGAAAACATCCGGCGGTGTAATTACGGCCGAAAGGATCAATACAACAATGATGGAGTGCTTTCGGTATTTTTTTAAGAAATCTACGGTTACTAAGCCTATTTTGCTCAAAAAATAAATTAATATCGGCAATTCAAAAATCACTGCCGAGGCCAGTATAACCGAGGTTATGGTTTGAATGTATGATTTCAGATTAATTTGATTAAGAACAGCTCCGCTTACTTCGTAACCGCCCAGAAAATGCAAAGACAGGGGAGTAATTACATAATAACCAAACAATGCGCCCAATGAAAACAGCACTGAGGCAAAGAAAACGGCACCGCGGCTGTGTTTTATTTCTTTCTTTTTTAAAGCCGGTTTCAGAAATAACCAAAATTGGTAAAAGACGTACGGGAAAGCAATGACTAAGCCGGCAATTATAGAAACCGAAATATGTGTCATAAATTGCCCGGCCATTTTGATATTGATAATTTGAAAGCCTTTTTGATTAATGCAAAGCGCATCTATATTGAGGTAATTGCCTAATTGACAAAGCTTTGCATTGGTAAAAAAATCGGATGATTTGGGTGCTAAAATAATTACATCAAAAATTATATTGCGAAATAAAAAGGCCAGTACGGCAAATATCATTATTCCAAAAATAGCACGAATAATATGATGCCTGAGCGTTTCAAGATGCTCCAGAAAACTCATTTCTTTTTTTACCTTTTTCATACAATTCCTTCTTTTAAAATATCGTGTATGTGAATTACACCTTTATAATCATTGTTTTTTGCAACAAGCAATTGTGTTATATTGTTTTTTTTCATCAGAAAAAAAGCTTCTACGGCCGTTGCTTTGGGGCTAATGGTTTTTGGGTTTTTACTCATAATTTCGGCTGCTTTAGTCTGTGGATTATGAAGCCTTTTTTGCAGCATTCTGCGTAAATCTCCGTCAGTTATTACGCCTTGTATCTCATTATTTTCGTTTACAACAGCCGTTGCGCCCAGGCGTTTTGATGAGATTTCCATAATTACTGCATCTACTGTATCCTTGGGGTTTACCGCCGGTTTTTCATTTTGGGTGTACAAATCGCTTACACGCAGATATAATTTTTTGCCGAGAGCACCGCCCGGATGATAGCGCGCAAAATCATGTTCGGTAAAGCCGCGTGCTTTCAAAAGGCTGACCGCCAGAGCATCACCCATAACCAATTGTGCCGTGGTACTTGAAGTGGGAGCCAGGTTATTGGGACAAGCCTCTTCGCTTACTTTCGCAAGCAGCACATAGTCCGCTTTTTTTGCAAGGTATGAGTTTTCTTCGGATGTCATGGCAATAATGCGGTTGCCGAACTGACGAATTAGCGGAAGCAACACTTTTATTTCAGGGGTGTTGCCGCTTTTGGAGAGGCAAAGCACAAGATCATCTTCCAGAATGATACCTAAATCGCCGTGGATGGCATCGGCCGCATGCATAAAAACAGCCGGAGTTCCGGTAGAATTTAAAGTGGCCGTAATTTTTTGAGCAATAATGGCGCTTTTGCCTATACCGGTTAATATCAGCCTGCCTTTGCTTTGATATATTTCTGCTACGGCTCCTGAAAAATCTCTATCAATGTAATTCAACAGGTTACCAATGGCTTCATACTCTCTTTTGACAGTATTTTGCGCCGTTTTTATAACATCCTCATGAAATATGGAATTTATTTCACTAAAGCTTTTTTCCACAATAAAAATTATCTTAATTTAGCTTACAAATGTAAAAATAAATATTCGGATGTCTGTTGATGTTTATAAATTTAATTTTTTTGTTAAAGGTTTTCTTATCTTAGGACAATTACTTGTTTTGTAAGAGAATAAAAATGCAGAAGTGTAAATTGAATATGTAAATTTACGGAAACATTTGTTTTGAATATTGTATTAGTTGTAATGTTGTTGATTGAAAATAGCGTACAAATCGGATTATACGGAAAACTTTAAGTTTTTTATCATATCCAAACCGGGGGGCAGTACAGGCAGAATATCAAAAAACATCAAAAATTTAGATAAAAAATTCAAAAGAGAAGACCATTATTGATTTTTTTAATATCTTTAACAAGTTGCTCTGCGAAAATTTGTCAAAAACAGTTATGGGCAACGGTTTGTTTTTATAATATGACAGCCGATCGCTATTGAAAAAGCGAGCGGCAATATCAGAAAATTATTTATGAAAGTACAAGACAGTGAAATAAGAGAAGTATTGCGAAAGTACTTTGGTTTTACAAAGTTTAAAGGTGATCAGGAAGCCATTATTAAAAATGTTCTAAGCGGGCGAGATACTTTTGTACTCATGCCTACCGGTGGCGGTAAATCGCTCACCTATCAGCTCACCTCCTTACTTACGGAAGGTACCGCTATTGTAATATCTCCGCTGATTGCTCTAATGAAAAACCAAGTGGATGCCATGCGCGGCTTTGCAGAAGACCAAGGCGTAGCACATTTTATGAACTCTTCTTTGAGTAAAACTCAATTGCAGCAAGTAAAAAAAGATGTTCTGGCAGGAAGCACCCGCTTGCTTTATGTGGCGCCGGAATCTCTTACCAAAGAAGAGAATATTACTTTTCTTAAAGATGTGAAAATTTCTTTCTATGCCATTGACGAGGCGCATTGTATTTCGGAATGGGGCCACGATTTTAGACCCGAATACCGAAGAATACGCCCGGTGATAGATCAGATACAGCGAGCACCCATTTTAGCGCTCACGGCTACGGCCACGCCTAAGGTACAACACGACATAAGAAAAAATTTAGGTATTTTGGACAGTTCCGATGTATTTAAAGATTCTTTTTTCCGTCCGAATTTGTATTATGAAATTCGACCCAAAAGAGAACCCGAAAGCCAAATTATTAAATTTATACGTAATAATAAAGGTAAATCGGGAATCATTTATTGCCTGAGCCGCAAAAAGGTAGAAGAGCTGGCGGAAACTTTACAAGTGAATGATATTAAAGCATTGCCCTACCATGCCGGCATGGATTCTGCCACACGCTCAAAACATCAGGATATGTTTCTGATGGAAGAAATTGACGTGATAGTGGCAACCATTGCTTTTGGTATGGGGATAGATAAGCCCGATGTGCGTTTTGTAGTGCACTATGATATGCCCAAAAGTTTGGAAGGTTACTATCAAGAAACCGGCCGTGCCGGGCGCGACGGCGGCGAAGGTAAATGTATAACTTTCTACAGCTATAAAGACTTGCAAAAATTGGAGAAATTTATGCAGGGCAAACCCGTAGCAGAACAAGAAATCGGAAAACAATTATTATTGGAAACCGTAGCTTACGCCGAAACGGCCATGTGCCGACCCAAAGTGTTGTTGAATTATTTTGGCGAAACGCTTGACAAGCCTTGTGGTAATTGCGACAATTGCCTTAACCCCAAGAAAAAATTTGAGGCGAAAGATTTAATTCTTACCATGATGAGCGTGGTGGACAGAGTAAAAGAACGCTATAAAGCTGATCATGTAGCCAATATATTGGCAGGGAAAGCCAGTTCTGCTATTAAGTCATTTAAACACAATGAAATAGATGTGTTTGGAATAGGAAAAGAACACGATAAAAAATTATGGGATGCGGTTATCAGAACTGCTCTGGTTCGGCATCTGCTCGGAAAAGATATAGATAATTACGGACTTTTAAAAATTACAAAAAAAGGAAGAGAGTTTATGGAGAACCCACACAGCATTGAAATGGCTGAAGATCATGATTATTCGCAGGAAGAGACCGACGAGGGAGAAGGCAAAACCATATCGGCAGGAGGCGGCGCCGGCGATCAAGAGTTGTTTAAACTGCTGAAATCTTTAAGGAAACAAGTCTCAAAAAAAATGGACGTGCCGCCGTTTGTTATCTTTCAAGATCCTTCATTGGAAGAAATGGCTACGCGCTACCCGATAAATCATGCTGAACTTGAACGCATAACCGGCGTGGGCAAAGGAAAGGCTAAAAAATACGGAAATGAATTCGTAAGCCTGATTAAAGCCTATGTGGAAGAGAAGGAAATTGACCGCCCGGAAGATCTAGTAGTGAAGTCCATTGTGAGAAAATCCGGAGTGAAAGTTTTCATTATTCAAAGCATTGACCGCAAAGTAAATTTTGAGGACATAGCCCAATCCAAAGGCTTGACAATGGAAGAACTTTTGGATGAAATAGAGGCGATTATTAATTCCGGCACCAAACTCAATGTGGATTATTATGTTGAAAATGTATTGGATGAGGAAAATTTAGATATCATTTATGACCATTTTTACGAATCGCAAACCGGAGATATCCGGGAGGCTGTGTCGGCTCTTGAGGAAGAGGGTTTTAATGAAGAAGAGATTCGCCTGGCACGTATTAAATTTATTTCTGATATGGCTAATTAGAACCGGACAACAGAAATTTAAACGCTTTCAGGTTTACGATGTTTGGTTTATTTTGTCAAACAACTGCTACAAAAAAAGCCTGCCGAATATTCGGCAGGCTTTTTTATAGCTTTGAAATCTTATTAATCTAATTTTTTGGCAACTTCTATTTCTACAAACGATTCAATAATATCGTCTTTTTTAATGTCATTGAAATTTTCTATACTAAGGCCGCATTCATAGCCTTTGGGTACTTCTTTTACATCGTCTTTGAAGCGCTTGAGGGTGTCAATTTCTCCGGTGTAAACAACTATGCCGTCACGAATGATTCTGATTTTGTCTTTACGGCTGATTTTGCCGTCCATTACATAACAACCGGCAATGGCGCCTACTTTGGATATTTTGAATACTTCGCGTACTTCTAAGGTAGATTTAATTTCCTCTTTAATCTCGGGTGAAAGCATGCCTTCCATAGCTGCTCGCAGCTCTGCAATGGCGTCGTAAATAACGGAGTAAGTACGAATGTCAATTTCTTCCTGTTCGGCGAGTTTACGCGCTCCAAGCGAAGGCCGAATTTGGAAACCGATAATTACCGCATCGGATGCAGCGGCAAGGTTTACATCAGCTTCGGTGATTTGTCCTACGCCTTTGTGGATTATGTTCACTTGTATTTCTTCTGTGGATTGTTTAATGAATGAATCTGCCAAGGCTTCGCTTGAACCGATTACATCACTTTTAATAACCACATTCAATTCTTTGAAGTTTCCTATTTTTATGCGGCGTCCGATTTCGTCAAGCGTAATGTGCTTACGAGTTCTGAGACTTTGTTCTCGTTTAAGACGTCCGTATTTTTGTGCCAAATCTCGGGCATCGCGTTCACTTTCCATAACTTTAAACGGATCGCCGGCAATAGGTGCACCGTTAAGCCCTAATACCATAACCGGTTCTGATGGGCCGGCTTTTTTTATTTCTGTGTCTCGTTCGTTGTACATGGCTTTTACGCGGCCTGAGAAAGCTCCGGAACGAATAATGTCACCTTGTTTCAGTGTTCCTGATTCAATAAGTATGGTCGCTACATAACCTCGTCCTTTATCCAGTTGGGCTTCAATAACTGTTCCTTCTGCATTTTTATCCGGGTTGGCTTTCAGTTCCAATACTTCTGCAGCAAGAAGGACTTCTTCCAGTAATTGGTCCACGTTTTGGCCTTTTAAAGCTGAGATATCTACCGATTGGTATTTCCCGCCCCATTCTTCAACCAGCAGATTACGCTCGGCAAGTTGTTGTTTAATTTTTTGAGGGTCGGCTCCCGGTTTATCAATTTTATTGATGGCAAAAATCATGGGAACATCGGCTGCTCTTGTATGGCTTATAGCCTCATCGGTTTGGGGCATGATATCGTCATCGGCCGCAATAATGATAATGGCCAAGTCGGTAACTTTTGCACCTCTGGCACGCATGGCTGTAAAGGCTTCGTGACCGGGAGTATCTAAGAAAGTAATGGATCTTTCTTCATCAATTTTTACATTGTATGCGCCGATATGCTGTGTTATACCTCCGGCTTCTCCGGCTATTACGTTTGTTTTTCTTACAAAGTCGAGCAAAGACGTTTTTCCGTGATCCACATGACCCATTACGGTAACAATTGGCGACCGCGGAAGAAGTTTTGATTCGTCCACTTCCTCGGGTTCTTCATCGGATTGTCTTTCTTCAATACTTACGAATTCAGCTTCCATACCAAATTCTTCTACAACAATGGAAATTGTATCTGCATCCAGCCTTTGGTTTATGGCCACCATTTTACCAAGGTCGAAACATTTCTTAATAATTTCGTTTACACTCACTTCCATGAGGTTGGCCAGCTCATTTGCAGAGATAAACTCAGTAACTTCTAATGTTTTTGCATTTTCAATTTCCTGCTCCTTCTGTATATCGCGTTGTATTTGTTGTTTTTCACGTTTTTTCTTTCTGTTTTTGGCTCCCGTTGATTGTTTGCTGCCTTTTTTCTCAAGTTTGGCAAGTGTTTCGTTGATCTTTTTGTTAATGTCCTCTTCTTTTATTTCGGGGCGCTTGCTTCTGCGGGTATCCTTTTTACGCGAATCTTTCTTTGAGTCTTTTGTTTTTGCTCCTTTTGAGCGGTCGCTGTTATTATTAACAACTTGTTTTTTGATGCGTTTTCTTTTCTTACGCTTTTTGGGTTTCTTTTTCTCCTCTTCCAAGTTGATTTTGCCAACTACGGTTGGGCCGCTTAGTTTATCTACTTTTGTGGCGATGAAGTCTTTATCCTCTTTGCTTTCTTTTTGGTCTTTATCGGCGGAATCTTCCGGTTCTTTTTCAGAGCTTGTTTCTGCTTCTTCTTTCGTTTCTTTTTCAGAGCTTTTTTGGGCATCGGCTTTACGCTGTTCCTCTGTAGCTTTGCGTTCTTCCCGATCCTTTTTTAATTGCTCTTTGCTTTTTTTCTTTGGGCGGGTTTTTTGATTCAATGAATCTAAATCAATGCGGTCAATAATATTCAATCCTTTATTTTTTTCAGTACTTATTTCTGTTTTGTCGGAAATATCTACTTTTTCCGGGCTTATATCTTCTTTTTTGGCGGGTTCTTCCGACTTAGTTTCTTCTTTTTCTGCTTTAGCCGTTTCTTCTTCTTTTGGTGTTACGGTTTTGGGCGTTTCAGTTTTCTTTTTGCTTACGTCTTTTTCTTCCGCCTCTTTTTTCTCAGCTTGAAGGTCTTTGCTTTCTGTTTTTTCCTTTTTGGGTTTTTCTTTTTTCGCTTCTTCCTTGTTTTCTTTCTTTTGGGCTTTGGCTGCTTCCTTTTTCTTGTCTTCTAAATCAATTTTATCGACAATTTGCGGGCCTTTAAGCTTGGGCTTGTCCGTAGTAAGTTCTTCCGTTTCTTTTTCGGCTTTTTTTGAAGTTTTTTCAGACTCTTTTTTGGAGCTTTCTTCTTTTTCAGACTTTTTCTCTTGGGCAGAAACAATTTCTTGCTCGTTTTCTTCTGCTTCCTTTTCAAGTCTTTCTTTTTCTGCTTCTTGTTTGCTGCTAAGCTTGGTGCTTATTTTTTCGGATTCTTTCTTGGCGTCTTTATCCGAACTGAATTCTTGCAGCAGAATTTGATAGTCATCGGGCGATATGCGCACATTGGGCCGTGCTTTTACATCTTTGCCTTTTTTTTGCAAATACTCTGCCAGATGGCTTAACCCAACGTTGAGCTCACGTGCAACTTGACTTAATCTTTTGCTATCTTTACCAGCCATATTGTAATTCCCGGTTTATTTTAATCGAATTTTATAATTCTGTCGCCGAATTTTCGGCAATATTAACATATTTTTTTTCTTCTTAAAAGTATTTAACAGTATGTTTCAAATTCTTTTGCATAATGTCAAAACTCCATAACTCAAAACAGAATGAGTTATTCTTCAGTATCGTCTTGTTTTTCAGATTCTTCCGTTTCTTCAAATTCGCTTTTGAAAATATTCAAAACAAAATCAACGGTTTCCTCTTCCAAATCGGTGCGTTTAATCAAATCTTCGCGCGGAATGGCGAGTACATTTTTTGCGGTATCGCATCCTATATTTATGAACGTTTCCAATACCCATTCATCAATTTCATCGGTGAATTCCATTAAGGGTACATCTTCTTCTGTCAACATTTCTTCGTTGTCACGCAATACATCTATTTCATATCCGGTAAGGCGCATGGCAAGTTTTATGTTGTTGCCGCCTCGTCCGATGGCTTTTGAAACTTCATCGGGGTCCAGATATACCTGAGCGCTTTTATTTTTTTCGTCAATAACGATGTTATTGATTTTAGCGGGGCTTAATGAGCGGCGAATGTAGAGTTGAGTATTGGCGGAATAGTTTATAACGTCAATATTTTCATTTCTCAGCTCGCGTACAATCCCGTGTATTCTGGAGCCTTTCATGCCTACGCATGCGCCAACGGGGTCAATGCGCTCGTCATAAGATTCTACGGCAATTTTGGCTCGTTCGCCGGCTATGCGCACTACTTTTTTTATGGTAATGAGGCCGTCTGCAATTTCGGGCACTTCAAACTCAAAGAGCCTTTCTAAAAACAGGGGAGAGGTTCTGGAAATGGTAATTATCGGGTTGTTATTTTTTATGCTGACATCACTGATAACTGCTCGAAGCGTATCGCCTTTTCGAAAATAGTCCGAAGGTATTTGTTCGGTTTTCGGAAGGATTAATTCTGTTTCATCGTCATCGAGTACCAATATTTCCTTTTTCCAAACTTGGTAAACTTCTCCGTTTATAATTTCTCCGATACGTTCTTTGTAGGCTTTAAAGATGTTTTCGCGTTCTAAAAGAAGTATGGTGGAAGTGAGGTTTTGCCTGAGGGTAAGAATGGATCGTCGGCCAAAGTCTTCCGGTTTTACTTCGTCGGCAAATTCTTCGCCCACTTCATAATCGTTGTCAATTTTTCGTGCTTCCGACAGGGAAATCTGAAAGTTAGGATCTTCTACTTCTCCGTCTTCCACTACCTCACGGTTTCTCCAAATCTCAAAGTCACCTTTGTCTATGTTGATGATTATATCGAAGTTTTCATCGGTTCCGTACTGTTTTGTCAGCATATTCCGAAAAACATCTTCCAACACTCGCATCATGGTCGGGCGATCAATGTCTTTGAACTCTTTAAAGTCTGAAAAAGTATCTCTTAAGTTTAAGCTTTCCATTGTATTTTATATTAAAACGACAGAATTGGTTTTGCTGTTTTTATTTCCTCAAAATCAATCGTCTCTTTTATTGTTTCTTTTTGTTTTTTCTTAAAAATTTCAATGCTTATTTCTGTGTCTTTTACTTCTATAAGTTTTCCTCGGGTACGTTTACCGTTGGTTTTTACTATTTTTATTTCCGTTCCCAAGGCTTTTTGGTATTGCTCTTTAACTTTAAAAGGATTAGTGAGCCCGGCCGAGGAAACAGTTAATTCATAATTTTCAATATCCTGATCAAACTGTTGTTTAAATGCTTTGTTCACTGCTGTGCAATCATCAACCGAAATGCCGTCAAAAGCATCCAGCCATATATTGATGTTATTATTGGATGAAATATTTATATCTACCAGAAAGGTTTTTTTATCCCTAAAGGGTTTTGTGCTGATGATTTCTTTTGTAACTTGCTGTATTTCTTTTAGTTCAATCATGTATATTTAATAAAACAGGGGACTTTCATAGTCCCCCGGTTACGTTATTTAAACATTCCGGCTGCAAAGATACGTAATAAAGTTTTAATTATCAACAGTAAAAGTAAAAAAGCGAAAATTTAGCCGGTTAGTTCATCTTTCGGCTGTTAGCATATAAGGTGTTGTATCTAAACTGCCTTCGTATTACAGAGCCAGACTAAGGCTTAGAATGAAATTTCTTCCGGGCGCAACAATGCCTGAGGAGTAGGGGCGGTAGCGGTGATCTAAAATATTTTCGATGCCTGCATTGAGTTTCAGTATTTTGTTAATTTGCAGACTGCCCGAGAGGTTTAGTGTGTACCATTCCGGTGCGTATGGGTTTCCGTTAGAATCTTCGGCATACATATAGCTTTTACTTTTTTCACTTTCGGCTAATTTATCATGAGATATTTCAGCATTCCAATTCAGATAAAAATCAATTTTAAATTGTTTGCCGGTGAATATAAAGTGCGAGTTGGCAAAAGTCGGGCTGACATGTCGCAGTGGCTCTCCGTTGCTGTCTTCGCCTTCGGTGTAGTTTACATTAGCTTTAAAAGCCAAAAAATTTGTGAAATTGGCTTTAATTCCCAAATGTGCACCATACACATAAGCTTGGTCGGCATTTACAAGTGCCTGAACTTGACTAAGTTCCCCGTCGTAGTATATGGAGTCTTGCCCGTTGAATGTGAATTCTCTTCTGACAATGGCATCTTGAAGAAACGAGTAGAATGCGGAGAATTGAACTTCAAACTTGTCGGCTATGCGTTGTTGTATTCCCAAGTCAGCATTGTAAGCGTATTCGGGTTTAAGGTCGGGATTGGGCACTATAACGCTGCCCGGCTCTGAATCAAATACTTTTCCGAGGTCATCAATATTGGGAGCTCTGAAACCGGTGGAGAGGTTTAGGCTTAGCAGTGTGTTTTCTCCGGCTTGCCGTGTTAAGCCTATGCTTCCGGTAAGTGCTCCGGCCTTTGTTTTGATTTCCTCAAAAGGGAAATTGTAAAAGGTGGTATCAAAAGGAGCAAATATACTTGTATGATTATAGCGAATACCGGCGCTGAAATTTAAATCTTTTTTCAAAGGAGCGGAAAAGGAGAGATAGCCGGCTGTTGAATTATAGTCGGAATTGTTTGGGTAGCGCGATGGATATTCGCTTTTAGTGTTGTTGGTAATATCCCGCAACTGTCCGTTTGAATAGACTTTATTTTTAATTAATTCAATACCGTAGAACATTTTTAGTTCATCGAAAAATGTTTTGTGAAAATCAATATTCGCAGAATACGCATTCACTTGTTCAAAACGTTCACGAATCATTGTTTTGTTAAATTTTCTGTCGTGGCGGCTTTCTCGATAAATTTGAGCAGCCGTGCTAATATGCATTTCTTCAAAAAACTTATTAGGATTACTGTAGGAAAAATTAAGGGCATGCATTTGCCATTTTTGCGGACCGTAATACCATTGAGCATATTTAAGGGTATCGCCGCTATACTGCGTAAGCCTGTCGTAGCGAGGCACGTCCGATGTGGCTGAAAAGTGAAAAGCATAGGAAATATCCAAATTATTGGAGGGTACAAAACGAATTTTTTGCATAAAGTTGGTTTGAGAATAGCCGGTAAACTTCTGTAAATTCGGATTTTCATTTTCTGTCATCACATCGGACCGGTAAGGCCTTTCGGCATAGTGAAAACGCTGATAGTCTTCATGTTTTTTTGTACCCATTTTAAGGTCATCGAAATCGCTGTATGAGAAGGAGCTCAGAAAAGCCCATTTTTTGGAACCGATGTTAAAGTCAACATGCCCGGTTTTTTCGTTGTTGGCCGTGGCGTAGCGTGTTAGTGCGTTTAAGCTGTGGTTATCATTATCGGAGCCGGAAATTTTGGCTTTTAAGGTGGTGAAATTCATAACACCGCCTATGGCATCGCTTCCGTATATTACTGAGCCGGGTCCGAAGATTACTTCGGTATTTTCAATGGCATTGGGGTCGAGAGAAATTACGTTTTGCAGGTTGCCGCTTCTGAATATGGCATTGTTCATGCGTATATCATCTACCACGAGTAACACGCGATTTGCCGCATAACCTCGAATCATGGGGCTTCCGCCGCCCAGTTGGCTTTTTTGAACAAAAACCTCATCGGAAATTTTAAGCAAATCGGCCGCTGTTTGAGGATTGTAGAATTCAATCTCTTGTTTTTTGATACTTGTAATTTTGTTGGGTACTTCCTTTATGTTTTGCTCTATTTTATTGGCCGACACAACCACTTCTTCTACATGAATGATATTGGGCGTCAGCCGAATAAAAAAATTCATGTTTTTAAGTTGTTCAAAACTGCTTTTATAAGTGTTGTAGTCACGGTGCTGAATCAGAATACTGTCTTTGGGGCTGAATGAAGAAATATCTGCCATGCCGTACTCATTGGTTACAACATAGTTGTTTCCGCTGAATATGTAAACATTTTCAAGTGCTGTTAAATCTATTTTGTCAATGACTTTAACTTCTTGTGTTTTAGCGATTTGGCTGAGTACCAATGCAAGCGATAATAAAACAAAAATTTTGTGATTCATATTGTAATCAGATGGTTGAAGCGTGTGTTATAGTTTTTTTTGCTATAAATGTGTGCATACAATTATTTAACAAGCAAATTTACTAAAAAATGCTTTGATTTCAAATTATAGGATTCGTATGCAGATCAATAATTAGGGTTTTTCTATAATGTCCAATTTCATCGTTATATCAATTTTGAAAAGGGTCGATTATGTTAGCAAAATCCCTGATTATCAGCGTCAAAAAGCTCGAGTTTGAATATTATAGCTCAAACTCTTGACTTTACAGGAAGACACAGATTATGATTTGCAGTTGTGCGTATGTGTTTCGTTTCCGTGATGATCGTTATCGCATGTATTTTCGGTGAGAACAAGTTTATTCTCCAGAAAGTTTTGTATGATATTTCTCGGTGTATCAGTTTGCGCACCTGAAAATACATTGATTCCGGAAGCATTAAAAATATCAACGGCTTTTTGTCCGATTCCGCTGACTATCACATCGCTTACACCTATTTTTTTAAGATGAGCCGGTATGGCTCCGGGTGTATGAGGAGGCGTTTTCTCCATGCGTTGTTTTGTGATTGTGTTATTCTCTGTTTCATAAATCAAAAAATACGGCGCATGGCCAAAATGAGGTGATAGTTTGTTGTCCAGAACGGGGATGGCTATTGTTTTCATAACTTTATAATTGTTTAGATAATAAAAAAGCAAAATTAGCCGGTTTTTATACAAAACAATATGCTCTTGAACAGAATTGGGTTAAGTTACTTAGTTTTTATTTGTTTTTATCTTCGCTGATATCAAGCAGCATGGTAATTTCATCGGCTGCAAATATTTTTTGAATATCGGGCAATACCACAAACTCATCTTTGTATTTGATGACACCTTTTATGAAGTTGGTATTGTATTTTGTACCGATTTCCGGAAGTGCTGCAATATCTTTAAAGTCAATTTCCAGCACATCGGAAACGGCATCTACAATAGCACCGAGTTTAACCTCTTTGTTATTGAGCTGAAATTTTAGAACCAAGATTACGGAATTGGATAAATCTTTATCTTTTTGCAGATTGAATTTTATGTTCATGTCCACAACCGGCAAAATATCGCCTCTGAAATTCATAATTCCTTTTATGTAATCGGGCATTTCGGGCACCGGTGTTAGTTCCTCTATTTCTATGGCTTCAATGAGGTTTTCGATATTGAGAGCGAAGTACTCTTTTTCCAGTTCGAATATCAGATACGATTCTTGCATAATATTAAAGTGTTGACATAATTATTTAATCCTTGTTCTTTAGATAATTTTCGTTTTTTGCTCAAGGGATTGCTTTATGATTCCATGAGCCATTTTCGTGCTTCTTGCTCATCTTTAAAGAATTTTTGCACAAATTTTTGTCCGCTTTCGTCTTCCATGGTTTGTTCTACGGATGCTTGGGCAAATATTTCTTTGGGAACAAGAAAAGCCATACGTTTTATGATGTTTTCATACCTCGGGAATATTTCTTTATTCATCCATGCCTGCATATCCGGGTCTATTACGTAGTTCATGTCTAACAGGTGAACGAGTTCTCGTTCCGGCTCGTGTTCTTCAACTTTTTCGGCAAAAGTAATGATTTCTTTTTTAAAGTCTTTGCCTTCCATTAATTCCGTTTCCGGAAGAAATTTATCGATAATTAAAGAATTTTCTTTTTCAAGAATAATTTCCGAAAATTTGCTTTTGTGAAGTATCATAATGATTGCTTTTTACTTAATAAAAAATTTATGTTTGGATCGTGTGTTAATATCGAACAGGGGTTTTGCTTTTATCCCTTATTCGTATTTTTCAAATTCATCATCTTCCGACTTGTTGTCTTCTGAGTCTAAATCAATGACTGTGCCGGATTTTTTGTTCGAACCGGCTGATGATTTTTCCGTGTTTTTATCTTCTTGTGTTTCTTCGGCTGTATTTTCAATTTTTGTTTGTTCCGGTTTACTTTCGGAACCGGAAAATTTTGTATTAAAAATATTAATAATATTCTTAAGTTGCTCAGCTTGTGCGCTGAGCTCTTCCGATGCCGTTGACATTTCTTCAGCGGCAGAGGAGTTTTGATTGGTGATGTCAGAAAGTTGTTGTACGGAAGTATTGACCGTTTCGGCGCCTTTCTCTTGTTCTTGGCTGGCAGTTGTAATGTCGTTTACCAGATCCGCTGATTTTTGAATTTCGTTGGCCATGGCATTTACCAGTTGTTCGGCTTTTTGAGCCGTAGAAATACTGGATGATGATAAAGCTTCAATATCTTCGGCTGCAGCCGAGCTTTGCTCCGAAAGTTTTCGAATTTCGGCCGCTACCACGGCAAATCCTTTACCGTGTTCTTTGGCGCGGGCTGCCTCAATGGCTGCGTTTATGGCAAGTAAGTCTGTTTTTGCGGCAATTTTTGTGATAATGGTAATTTTATCCGCAATGTTTTTAAGTGCCTGCGTGGCTTTGTTAAATTGCTTGGTACCTATGCGTATGGAGCTAACCGAACGATCGGAGGCATGTTTGACATTCTCGGCATTTTGTGCGTTTTGGCTTACCGAAGCCAGCATTTGTTCCATGGCCGAGGTTACTTCTTCGGTAGTTGCAGCTTGTTCGTTGGCTGCCTGTGCCAGCTCTTCGGAAATGGAGGTATTTTGTGAGCTTGAATCACTAACGTGTTCAGCGCCTTTTTTTATTTCCTGTATTATTTCGTTCAGATTATCAATGATAATATTGGTTGAGTCATAAAGCTCACCGATTTCGTCTTGGCGTGTGGTGTGAACCGAGAAATTGATTTCTTTATCGGCAATTTTTCGTAAATAAGAAGAAATGTTTTTTATGGGAATTGATAAGTGCCTTGCCAGCAAGTATGCCAGTATAATTACAACTGCCAAGGTGATTAATGAGAGCAAAGTAGTGTATTGCGCCATTTTGTCGGCATTTGCCATAACATCACTTTCTTCCACAACCGAAAAAACGCCCCATTCCAAACCTTCTATTTCTAAAGGTAATGCCATGGCTATTTCTTCCTTTCCTTCTTTATTCTCAATGCGCATGTTTTTGGCCTTGCTGTCGGTGAAGAATTCTGTTACAACTTGGTCATTAATTTCGGTGCCGGCAAGTTGATTGTGCTTCTCAAGATGGGTTTTTAATTGGAAGGTTTCCTTATTATCGTCTTTCCCGGCAATGTAAAAGTGTGTTGTTTTATGCAATACAATACTTTTCGAGAGAATTTCGGTGAGATAATCTTCCGAAAGTTGTAGAATCAGAACCCCTTCTGCTTTACCGTCAATCACCATAGGTGTGCCAACAAACATGGCCGGTTTTCCGCTTGCTTGGTAAAATTCCATGTCTGATACCATGGTTTCGCCCGTTTCGCTGATTTTTTTGTATAATTGAGCTAAGTGCGAATCTTTATATTCTCCGTATCTGAGGTTTCCGCCAAAATCTTCTTTTTTGGCTACTGAAAACATAACATGCCCGTGCACTTGGCATATAAGATACAGGTCTTTATAATTATTAAACTCATTATATTCTTTAAAGTAATTATAATAATTGGCAATTATTGATTCGTATTCTTCGCTTTGAGTTGGGTATCCGCCTTCAGGCAGAACGCCTTCCTGTCTGTGGAAACGCGTTAATAGTTTATATAAATCTGTAGTACCTTGAAAGTTGGCGAGCAGCTCAATTTCTCCTTTTGATTTTTCAAAATAATTTTCCACCGCAGCTTTTGACTCTTGCAAATCGTTTGTGAGTATGGTTTCGGCATCGGATACCAAAGTGTTTTTAAAGTAATTATTTACCATAATACTCAAGGGCACACCGGCTACCGTACCTATAAGTATCGAAACAATAAGAACTCTTGTAAACAGATTAATTTTTTTCATTTTTTTGATCTTTTTTTTTTGTTGCTGAAGCAGCTTTTTGATTTATTTGGCGGGTTTTTATGCCCGATGATGGTTTATTTATATTGTAACTTTAATTCTTTAAGGAGTTTATTGGTATCTATTATTAGAGCCGGAGACCCGTCTCCCAGAATGCCGGCGCCCGAGAAAGCTTCTTTTTTTCGAAACAATTCTCCCAGCGGTTTGAGAATGGCTTGATGTTCGCCGATTATTCGGTCTGTTATCAGCCCTATGTTTCGATCTTTATAGCGGACAGATACAATTTTTTGAGAGCTTGTCAGAGCAGCTTGTTTCCTGTTGTTGAATTTTTTTGTAAGATCAACAATTGGAACTGCTTCACCGTGTAATTCCAGTAGATTTTTTTTGTTGGCATCTAATTCTTCCCGGCTTATGGAATCTACATTAGTTATTACGTTTTGGGGAATAAGGTAGTTTTGTCCGTTAATTTCAACTTGTAGGGTTTCTAATATTGAAAGGGTCATGGGCAGCTTCAGAGTAACATAAGTTCCCAATCCGGCTTCTGAATCAATGTCTATATCGCCGCGTATATCGGTAATTTTTTGTTTTACCACGTCCATTCCAACCCCGCGCCCCGATATATCAGATACTTTCTTAGCTGTAGAAAATCCGGGCATAAACAGAATACTTAGCAGTTCGCGTTTTGAGAGTTGCTTGTCCGGTTCAACAAGGCTCTTTTCTATGGCTTTATTTTTTACAGCAACCGGATCAATACCTTTACCGTCGTCGTGAATTTGAATAACTACTTCATTGCCTTCGTGGGATGCAAACAGTTTAATTCGGCCGGATTCGCTTTTGCCGGCTTTTTGTCGTTCTTTAGGCGTTTCAATGCCGTGGTCTATACTGTTTCTGATAATGTGCATCAGTGGCTCGGCCAGCATATTTATAACCGTTTTGTCCAGCTCGGTATTGGTTCCGTCGGTTTCAAAAACAATGCTTTTATTCTGTTTTTTTGAAAGATCTCTTACCAGGCGCTTTAATTTAAGCATAATACTTTCCAAGGGTATCAGCCGCATGGAAAGTGCGGTATCTTTAATTTCGTTGGTGGTTTTATCAAGGGATTCAGTCAGTTCCGTAAAAAAGGAATCATTGGTTTGTTGCGCATAAATATTGATGGCTTCTTTTGTTGAGATAAGTTCACTCACAAAGTTCATCAGATTGTCCAGTTTTTTTGAGGCAACATTGATTCCCGAAATCTCATATTCGGTAAGGGTTCTTACCAGGTCTTCTTTGGCAGCGGGTGTGTTTGTTTTTTGTTTTTGTTTATTGGGCTGTGATGTTTTTTGTGTTTTGAATTTATCTTTTAATGTGAGAATATTTGTCTTTTCTTGACTGTCGGAAAATGCCTTAAGAACACTATCTGCTTGCTTGCTTTCCAGAATGTTTTCATCGGCAATTTTTTCGGCATGAATTTCGTCAGATTCCAAGAGCAAATCTTCTATAAGCGTTTCTGCGCTTCCTGTGCTTACAATCAGATATTCCCAAAACATATAAAATTTACTTTGGATATCTTCGGCCGAAGTGTTTTTTTCAAATTTTTTAAAGGTTTCATTTTCTTCCAGAATAGAAAAAATTGCTTCAAGCTTTATGCCTTTTGTTTCAAAATCTGCATTTGGCTGAAGCAGCACGTAAAAACTTTTAAGCTTGTTTTTGTCTTCATCCGTATTTTCGTCTTGCTCATCTGCCGAAAACAGTTCCTCTGCTTTTTGCTCAAATCTTTGGCGTAAGCCGGCAGCTGTCTCATTCTCATCAGAGTCTTGCATGGAGGCTTTTACAAAATCAATGTATTGAAAACACAAGGCAATAACTTCCGAGTCAACGCTGTATGTTCCGGCTTTTATCTCACTAAGAACATTTTCCAACATGTGCGACATTTCGGCTACTGATTCAAACTCGAACATGCCGGCTATGCCTTTAAGCGAATGAACGGTTCGGTATATGGCATCCACAATCTGTGTGTTTTCGGGATTCTCTTCAAGAAGCAAAAGGTTTGCTTCTGCTTCATTCATCAGTTCCCCGGTTTCATCAATAAAGTTTTGTTTGTGTTCGTTCATACGCTTTTGTTGTTATTAACTTAGTAAGACAAAACTTGTAAAGCTCTGTTTACTAAGTAATTTTATTGCACGGATGACCCTTGCAATTTTTGTTTTTGGGCATTACCGAATGCGATTTCGGATTTATATAAATTGTTCAATAATTTTAAGAAATTTTCCTAACTGAAAAGGTTTTTTTATCCAGCCCGAAGCACCGGCTTTTTTTGCAGCTTGTTTTTTCTCATCGGCATTGTCGGAACTTAGAATGAGCGCAGGAGTTTTCTTGAATTTTGTTTCCGTTCGCAGTTTTGTAATAAATTCAGCACCATTCATTCCCGGCATATTGTAATCGGCTACTATCAGATCCAGTTTGTCTGCTTTCATTGCTTCTTTCAGAGCTTCATCCGGGTGTGTGGCTTTTATTACATTAAAGTTGGCGGATTTTAATGCCGATGAAATTACAATTACATTGGTTTCGAAATCGTCAACCAGCAGTACGGTTTGTTTTTTGTCTCTGCTTTCGGAGATTTCTTTGGCTCGTTCCGAGAAAAATATTTCAGCTTCCGGGTGGGCAATTATATTCTCAAACAGTTTATAATTGTTACTGAGTTTAAGCAAATAACCTCGAGCGCCTACATCAATTAACCGATTAATATAATCTTCATTGGCATACATGGACAATCCAATAATAACAAGGTCTTTGTCCTTTTCCAGAGCTCGTTTGGTGGTTTCAATACCATCGATGCCGGGCATTTCTATGTCCATAAAGGTAATATCCGGTTTATGGGTTTCCAACAGCTTAAGATACTCATCTCCGGTTGACGCTTCTGCTATAATATCAATATTGCCGATAATATTTAAGATGTTTTTAACTGTTTTTCGGTATGATTCTTGGTCATCTACTAAAATAATCTTTTTTGTTTCCATAAGTAAGTTTTTTTTCAAATATACAATCTATATTATTTTTTAGAATGGGTAAATTCTCTTATTTTTATGTTTAATAATAATCCGTGCTGATGATTTTATAATATTATGATTAATACTAACCAAAATAATGCCAAAGTTACTGATTTTTTATCATCTGTCTATTTTTGTTCCGACAAAGAAGGCCTGATATCATATATTTCTCCGGCTGTTGAGCAATCGCACGGTGTATTAGTTTCCGAAATCGCCGGAAAAAGCTCGTTAAAAGTTTTTTTGTTTGATGATTCCGATGAATACGATGCGTTTATAAATGAAATTTGGACTAAAGAAAAAGTAGCTTCACAGCTGATAAAAAGTAAAAATAAAACAGGCTATTTGCTTTTTTTGAAGATTTCAGCAAAAATTACTAAAACTGAGTCCGGCAAGTCGTCAATTATTGAAGGTGTTTTCCAAGATGTTACTAAGGCTGTTGTTTCCGGTGTTGTGCCTGATGAGCTTGAGCAAACTGAAAACGGCAAAAGAAATTTTGAACACGCCGAATTGGTAAGAGCATTGATTGATTCGGGCAACGATGTGATTTTTGCTAAAGATGCCGCCGGAAAGTTTGTGTTTGTGAATAAAACCTTTTCGGAACTGGCCGGCATGTCACAAAATGAAATTGCCGGAAAGACCGGCAACGAGATTATTACTTTCAGTAATCGAATGGCTGTTGAGGAATTCTGTTCATTGCGCTATCCTATGAAAAGGCGCTCCTATATCTCTGTTACACTTATGGATGATTCGGTTGAATACTTTTTGCCGGATGTGAAGCAGGTAAAACTCCAATCTTACGAGAAACCTTTGGTTTTGATAACGGCGCGTAATGTTACACCCATAGCCAAGGCCGAGATGGCCATGTCGAAAATTAATGATACGCTCAGCGATATGGTTTCAAAGCGCACCGAACAATTAGAATTAAGTAATAGGAATTTTAGTGTGCTTTTTGAAAAGGGTAATGAAATTAAATTTTTAACTCGTCCTAACGGTAAAATTTTAAAAACCAATGAAAAAGCAAGAACTATTTTTTGCGTTTCCGAGAAGGAAATGACGGATTTGAATATTACCGATATTTTGGAGAAGGATTATTATATAAAGCGGCAAAAGATTACCGAAGCCATGGAAAAAAAAGGCAGCGCATCCTTTGAAGGACGCTTGCACACGGCCGAGGGAGAGTTAATGCCTGTGGAAGTAAATTCGGTTAAAGTTAACTATGAAGGCGGTCCGGCATACTACGCCACGGCCCGAAATATTTCGCACCGAAAAGAAGCACAACGCAAAGTACTTCAGGCAATTCTAATTACGGAAGAAACCGAGCGCAAACGCTTTGCAAAAGAACTGCACGATGGCTTGGGAGCTTTGATTTCTGCCATAAAAATGTATATTGACTTGCTTTTGGAAAAGAAAATATCAGAAGACAGGGTGCCGGCTATTTTAAAGAGTGCTAAAGACTTAGTGGATGAAGCAGCTTTTTCGGCGCGTGAGATTGCCAATAACATAAAGCCCCACATGCTTTCAAATTTCGGACTTGAAGCCTCGCTTAAGGAGTTTATACATAAAGTTGATAAAACCCGGGATATTAAAGTCAAACTGTTTTATGATAATTTTTCCGGCAAATTGGAAGATGAAGTGGAGATTACCGTTTACAGAATAATTACGGAACTTGTCAATAATACCTTAAAGTATGCAGAGGCTTCCGATTTACGCATTGTTTTGCGTAAAAAGGGTGAAAAATTTACCATGATGTATTCCGACAACGGAAAAGGCTTTGACCTGGACACTATGCTTCAATCGGAAAACCGCGGCAACGGTGTTAAAAACCTGATTGCCAGAAGCGAAAACTTAAATGCCAATTTACGTTTGGCTGCTGTCCCGGGAAAAGGTATATTTGTGCGCCTGAAAAGTGATTTGGCAATATAAGAATTTAGAGTAAAACTCAGATTTATTTATCGAGATTCTTGCTGTAGAATTTTTACACAATCAACAGCAACTATTAGGGTATTCTTTAACATTAAAGCGGATTAATGAGCAAAAGAGACATTTCAGTAATTATTGCAGACGACCATAAAATATTCAGAGACGGATTCAAAATAGTTTTAGAAAGTATCGGCGGATTAAATCTTATAGCCGAAGCAAATGACGGAAATGAGTTTCTTGAAATTTTTTCAGGAACGAAACCCGATTTGGTTTTTCTGGACCTTAAAATGCCTAAACTTGACGGACTTGAGCTGGTAAAAGAAATACGAAAAGTTTCCAAAGATATTAAAATTATTGTTCTTACCGCCATTGAAGATTCCAAAAGTGTAGCTGAAGTGATAGAAAACGGCGCTGACGGCTTTTTGCTTAAATCAGCAGATTATAAAACCATAGAAGAAGCCGTAAATACTGTTTTAAATGGTAAAAGCTATTTTTCGGAAGATATTTTAGATGCTTATCTCGCAAGACGAAATGCAGGAAGAAAAAAGGAATCAAGGAATGTCCCGAAATTTACCAAGCGAGAAATGCAAGTTTTGGAATTGGTATGCAGGGGTTCATCAGTTCCCGAAATTGGTGATCAACTTCAAATAAGCAAGCGAACCGTAGAGAAGCATAAATCAAATATTATGAATAAAGCCGAAGTTCGGAGTACTTCAGAGCTCATTGTTTTTGCTTTCAAAGAGGGTTTAACAAATGTTTAATTATAAAGCGTATTGCAAAAATGGATAAAGTTGCAGTTGGTGTGGATATAGGAGGTACCAATACAGCCATAGCGCTGATTGATGAAAAGGGTAAAGTGTTGGCTGAGAGTACCATGCCAACCGGAGGCTATGGTTCAGCCGAAGTTTTTGTTGAAGAGTTAGCCATGCACGTACGAATGATTCTTACTGCTTTTCAAAATCAATATCAGCCGGAAGGTGTGGGAATAGGTGTTCCAAACGGCGATTATTTTAACGGAACCGTAAGTCGTGCTCCGAATTTGGAGTGGGAAGGAACGGTGCCTTTAGAGGCTTTGGTACAAAAAGCACTTGATTTGCCGGTTAAGATTACGAATGACGCTAATGCCGGTGCTCTTGGCGAGATGCTTTACGGTGCGGCTGTTGATATGAAAGATTTTGCTTTTATCACTTTAGGAACCGGTTTGGGCAGCGGAATAGTAAGCAAAGGAGAATTGCTGTACGGGCACGACAGTTTTGCCGGTGAAATGGGGCATTTGATTGTTAAAGAAAACGGAAGGCTTTGTGCCTGCGGAAGACGCGGTTGCCTTGAAACTTATGTATCTGCAACCGGCATACGCAGAACTGCTTCCGAACTCTTAGCGCATTATAATATGCATTCCGAATTGGGCGGTATTCCTTATGCGGAATTATCATCAAAACGTATTTATGAGGCCGCGCTATCGGGCGATACCATTGCCTTAAGAGCTTTTGATCTTACGGCCGAAATACTTGGTATAGCTTTGGCTAATCTGGTTGCTCTTTTATCACCTGAGGCGATTTTCTTGTTCGGAGGCTTAGCCAATGCAGGAAATATACTTCTGGAGCCCGTAAAAAAATACATGGAGGATAATTTGTTGTATTTATATAAAAATAAAATCAAGCTGTTATCTTCAAAGTTACCTGACGGACATGCTGCTGTATTAGGTGCCGCTGCACTTATTCGTAAAGAAATTCAAAAGCAGAATTGATAAGCGGCAGGTCTGAGATAATTATTGAATAAAAAAAAAGCCGGCTAAAAGCCGGCTTTGAGATTTTTACTAAAAAAAGAACTTAGACGAGTTTAACATCTATAGCGTTTAGACCTTTACGTCCCTCTTTTAATTCAAATGTAACTTGGTCGTTTTCTTTGATTTCATCAATCAAACCTGTAACGTGAACAAAATATTCTTCTTTTGTTTCGTCATCGACTACAAATCCATAACCTTTGGATTCGTTGAAAAATTTTACTGTACCTTCTTTCATAATAATAAATAAATAATGTAATTAAAATAGACTAATTGGCACAAAGGTAAGCATAAAAAATTACTGTGCAAGAAATTTTTGCTAAAGCTGTGAATTTTATTATTAAAAAAACAAGATGCCTTCCAAGAACCGCTGATTATATGATAATGAGAGTTATACGTTTTCAACTTTTTCTCCTGAAGAGGCATCTTGTCTAATAAATTTGAGAACTAAGGTACTGTTAGTTTACAAAGCCGGGTTTAAAAATTCTTTTTGGAAATTTTTCCAAACATTTTCCGGGAGTAATGAGAGCGTCTCGGCTGCCAGTTCACCACCGTCTTGCAATACGGTTGCACCGCCGGATTCTTTAGCGTAAGTTTCCGATAAGAAATCTTTAAAACGCGTTACTTCATTTCTCGACCAGTCTTTTGCTTCATCGGCAAACAAATGGTCTTTGGTGTCATTTTTCCAGTCGTGTGGTTTCACTTTGTAAATCCAACCTTTTCCGTAAGGATCTTCGGTCAGAAGCTCAGGAAGCTCACTCAGGGCTTCATTGGTTTTTTTGATTTCGCCGGACACCGGTGCTACCAGCTGAAGGCGTTTACCGTCTTTTTCGGCTTCGGCCAAAACTTCGCCTTTTTTTACAAAATCGCCGGCTTGTTTGAGGTATTTAAGATTAACGGCTCCGGTGAGTTGTACCAGAAAATCATCGGCACCTACTGCGGCCGTACCGTTTTTCTCAAGAAATGTCCAAGTGTGGGCTTTGTCGTAATAAATGCCTTCCGGAATACGTAATTTCTCAAAAGAGAAAAACTCCATAACTTTTTGTACGCCTCTTTTTACTGCGGGCGATTTAATCAGATAAATCCAAAAAGGGATCAATGCCATAAAAAATACGATGACTGCAATATATTCGATACCTTTAGTTTCGAAGATATTTGTGTAGCTAAATCCGTCCATAATGTATAGTTTTTAATTGTTTATAATTCGTGTTATACTAATTATTATTAATGATTTGAAAATTTGGCCCAAAGGGGCGAATCCGAAATAACGGGCATGCGTCGGATAATCCAACGGAATATAAGTATTTGTCCAAATATTACCGCAAAGGTAACTACAACTTCTTTCCAAGAAGGAATATAAGGCACGGCTGCCTGCCAGTCATAAGTAATTACCGATACATTCATACGATTAAGTATAATGCCTATAATTGTGAGTATGGCGGCTGTTTTTACCATTTTTACGCTTTCTTTTTTGTAGCTGTATATGAACAGGAACATCGGAATTAGAACAAAGCCTATCAATTCAAGCAAATACCAGAGGCCGTATCCCGTTCCGAGAAGTCCCCAGTGTTGTCCGTGAATGAATACAATGGCTTGCAGAAAAAAGTAAGCGAACATGGCACCTGTACATATTTTAGCCAAACTAAAAATAATGCGGTTGCGTTTTCTGAAGTGTTCTTCGGTTTGTTTGCCTCTGAATACTTTTTCGCTAATCATACCTTCGAAAATTATCATAGCCATTCCTGCAAATATACTGGATACTAAGAATAATATGGGTATAAATTCATTGTACCAAAGCGGATGAATTTTTTCGCTTGCCATAAGAAATAAAGCACCTAAGCCGGATTGGTGAAGTATTGAAAGCGTAATTCCGAAAATTACGGCTCCTATGGTCATGCCGGTGAGAATTTTATGCGCTCGTTTGGCACCGACCCATTCGGCCACGGCGGGAGAAAACTCAATAAGTTGAGCCACTACATAAAGCAGGAAGTGCCAGGCTACCAAAAACAGTACCGAGCTTGCGCCAAAATCGTTTCCTATAATTGGGTTTATAATGTTCCAAGGCTTACCCAAGTCCAAAATAAGGGCAATGGCATAGAATGTATAAGCGAGAAAACCGTTCAGAACTGTTATTCGAACCAGTGGTTTAAACCGTTTTACATTCAATATGTAAACAATGAAAGTCGTAACATAAGCACCGCCGGCAAAAGCTACGCCCGTTACTACATTAAAGCCTTTCCAAAGACCCCAAGGGGTTTCTTGCGTAAGATTACTTACAGCTCCTAAGCCGTTAATAAAACGGTCAATGAGAAGGATGATAGCGGTAATTATTACCACAGCCGATATAATATTAAAAGGAGTGATAATTTTCCCTTTAGGTTTTAACTCACTTAACCAGAATTTAAAAAATGATTGTTTCTCTTTTGTCATTGTAGTAGTATTATTCATTATCAGTTTCCTCCTCTTCGTTTTGGTTATTCTTTGTTGCTTCATATATGCCCAATAAAGCGGGGGGCAATAATAAAAATACGGATGGTACGCTGTACAGGAAGCCTTTAGTGAGTTTTGGGTAAGCTTCGCGTTTTATTTCGGTATTGAATCCTATTTCATCGAAGGGAGCGGATGATATGTATATGAACGATGTGCCGCCGGCATGATTTTCTCCGTAAATTTCATTTACGTATGTGTCGGGATTTTCGGCAATGCGTTTATGAGCTTCGGCAATCATTTCGCGTCGTGTTCCAAAAGTTAATGCGCCTGTGGGACAGTTGGAAACGCAAGCAGGCGTTCCGCCTTCAAGGGTTCTCTCTGAACACATGTCGCATTTTACAATTTTCGGGTTCCATTCGTTATATTCAAACTTAGGAACTTCAAAGGGGCAGGAAATCATGCAGTAACGGCAGCCCATACATTTGTCGGAGCGCCATACTACCGGGCCTTCTTTGGTTTTTACGATAGCTTTTGTCAGACAAGCTGCCGCACAAGCCGGTTCGTTACAATGCATGCATTGTTTTTTTACGTAGGTCTCGCCTGCTTCGGTTTCAAAGGCATTTACTACCGTTCTGCGGTCGGGGCCGGTTTTGCGTTCAACCCCCACTTCCGGAAAGTCTTCGGGCATTTCAAAACCGTGTTCCTCTGCACAACCCATTTCGCAGCCTTGGCATGCAATACATAAGGTAGAATCAACCAATACGGCTTTGAATTCTTTACGTTCTTCCGAAGCCTCTTTACCCATAACATTGCCTGCTGCTAAGGTGAGACCCAAACCGCCCAGGGTTTTTAGAAAATCTCTTCGATTTAGACTCATAATTATCGTGTATTTAGTGTGTTATAAAAAGAAATGCATTTCAATTATTTATAAGTTTATTTTACCCGATCCAGAAAGTCGTTTTGGAACATTTCCCATTCGTGAGGTTCTAACTCGCTGAGCAAGTCTTCGAGCAATTCACCACCGTCTTGCAGAACGACCATGCCGGGCTCAAGTTGTTTTGTGCTGAGTACCGAAGCAATAAAGTCTTTCAGGCGTGCAAATTCGTTTTTCACCCATTCTTTGTATTTGTCGCCTACGAGCAACAACTGAATTTCGCGCAGCCAGTTGCTTGGTTCAATTTCGTATAGCCAACCTTGCACATAGGGTGATGATTTTAATTGTCCGGCATTACGCTCAAGGCTGTTATTCTGAGATTTTATTACACCGGAGATTGGGGCTTTTATGGTTAAGCGTTTTCCGTTCTGAATGAGGGAAACTAAAGGTTCGCCTTTGCTTATGCGGTCGCCTTCATTTTTTAGATTGATTCGAGTTGGCTTGCCGGTTACTTTAAGCAAAAAATCATCGATACCTACCTTAACACGTCCGTTTTGTTTCATAAAAGCCCAAGAATGACTTTTGTCGTAATATAATCCTTCGGGAGCTGCTACCGAATCTTCACTGAAAATGCGAGGAGATTCGACGGCCGTCTGTGTTGCTTCAGACTTTTTTTTTTCGCTAAAATGTATTACAGCATTTATGCCGATACAAAGTGCTAAGAATGCTAAAATTACTAAGAGTGCCATAATTGTATTTTTTAGATGTTTATAATTTCAATTTTTCACTATTAGTATTTCAATATGCGTGCCAAAACTTGCAAAGCCCTCAGAAACAACAAGTTAAAGACTTTATTAAGGCTCTGAATTTGCGATAAACTGTTGAATTTTTCAACATATGTTTAAGCAAATTCGCTTAGTCGTCTGATTGTTAATAATATAAACTGAGTGTTGAATAATATTACAGTTGTTGAATTTTGCGACAGTTGCTTTGAAAGCATTACTATAAGCGGCCTTTTTCAGAATATTTTTTAGTACTGCCTTAAATCCGCAAGCCTTTAAGTGAAAGGGTTAATAGTCAGGGCTTGACATCCAAAAATCTCATTTGTATAAATGAATGCAACTACTTATAAATGAACAATTCAACCCCTGACTTACGGATTTTAGGCTTTATAAAAAAACAGCTCGAAATTATTTCGAGCTGAATAGATTAAACAAATATTTTAGAATTATTGTTAGCTTTTGATGTCTTCCTTTGGAAATAAGTCGGATCGCTCAGTATGTTCGTCATCGATCGTAAAAAAGCTTATGGAGTCTTCCAAACTTTGGCTTTGACTTGCTAATTCTTCCGAACCGGTTGACAGCTCTTCGGCAGTGGATGAGTTTTGTTGCACCACGGTGTTGTACTGTTGCATGGTTTTATTAATTTGACCGGCATTTTGGCTTTGTTCATTGCTTGCCGTTGCTATTTCCTGCACTAATTTCGCCGTACTGCTTACATCCGGTACTATTATCCTTAATACTTCACCGAATTTCTCAGCGCTTTCTACACCTGATTCTACCATATTGACAATTTCATTGGCAGAGCGTTGTGTATTTTCCGCCAAGCGTCTTACTTCAGTTGCTACAACGGCAAAACCTTTTCCCGATTCTCCGGCTCTGGCTGCTTCCATAGCTGCATTGATGGCAAGCAGGTCGGTTTTTTCAGCAATTTTATTGATAATTTGAATTTTTTCGGCAATTTCACGCATGGTTTGCAGCGTACTCTCTGCTGATTTTTGACCCTGAATGATACCTTTTTCTGCCCGGATTGCAATACCCTTTGTTTTTTGGGCATTGTCGGTGTTTTGATTGATTGTTGCCGTCATTTGTTCAATGGATGTACTTATTTCCTCAATGGATGCAGCCTGTTCGTTGGCTCCTTGTGCAATACTTTGTGCGCTGTTTGATATTTGATTACTGCCGGCATTTACATTTCCGATATTTTCTTTAATCGAACCGATAATAATTCTTAATTTTTCGGCCATGGTATTAAATGAATTAGCCAGAACCCCTATTTCATCGTTTCTTTGAATAGGGATTGATACACTGATGTTTCCGCCGGAAATAATTTCTGCTTGTTTTGCGGTTAGCAGTATGGGTTTACTGAGGCGATCAATAAAAAAATACATAAGCACGATACTTAGTATCAGAATGATTCCGCCTGCAAGAATTAAAGTAAGCATATCCTGTCTTGTTGATTTCAGGATAGCACTCTCCGGTATGGCAATGTATATGTGCCAAGGGGTTTCCGTTTCCCCAAATTCAATGGGATATTCAATCTTTAAGCTGTCTTCTTCATAATACATTTGTTTTTTCGAAGTACTCAGAAGTGATTTTGCTTTTTCTTGGGAAAAGAATTCCGTAATATTTTTACCGATGTTTGAAGTGGTATCGGTGCTTGCCGCACAAATACCCTCTGCCGATATGAAAGTAACTGAGCAATTGCCGTCATATAGCTTTTGCTGTAAATTTTTGGCTTCGTTTTGCATATAGTCCACGGAAAAATCTACTCCTACCTCGCCTAAAAATTTCCCGTCTTCAATATATGGAGCCAGAGCTGATACCATTAGAACTTTTTCATCGCCTACCTCATAAAAGTAGGGATCCATAAAGACTTCTTTTTTGTTTTTTTTGTGTACTTCAATTATCTCGGCAACTTCTTCCATCAATACTGCAACGGTTTGCGCTTGGCCCTCTTCATCTCTGAATATGTAAGGGTTAAAAAGTCCGGAGGCATCGTACCAACCGGTATTGGCATATTGGGCGTCTTTATTGTCTAAAGCATTTTCTAATGTAGTAGCAAATATGGCAATAATATCATCATTTTTCCTAAGGTTTAATTTAAGTATTTCTTCAGCCGTTTCTCTTGAAAAATCACCGCTTTGTTTTTGTGCTAAAAAGGTATTGCTGATGGTACGAAGTATTTCAAATTTCCGATCAATTTTGGTTTTTAGCTCTGATGCTTGTAAACTCACGGCTAAATTCAGCCTTTTTTCTGCATTTTCAATATTGTTTGTTCGGCTGCTTATAATAGAAAATATCGTTAAAGCTGCTGTTGCAATTAAAATTAATATACCGACTGTAAATGCAATCTTAAATTTGAATGAATTGGTCTTCATGTTGTACGGGTTCTAAAATGATAAAGAAAAAACTGTGAATACTCGGTTTGCGTCCGGATTAGCTATGAATTCAAAACTTAGAGGGAGCGAGAATTTTTCGGTTACGGAAATTGTTTTTGACACTTTTGCACCGATGTTAACTATTCCAAATCCGTCAACACCATATACGATGCTTTCGTGGGTAGCAGCTCCGAATGTGAATTCCAGTTCGTTGTTGTTAATTGCTAAGGGCAAGCTGAGCTCTAAGTAACCGGAATAATTATTCTCAGAACCGAGTATCGGCTCTCCGGTTGCGGCATCATAGCTTTCAATTGCTTTATCGAAACCGAAAAATATTACGGAGCCCGTAAGTTTTAAAGGAAATTTTTCGGAGAATTGGTAAGCTAAGGATGCATCCAGAATGTGTGCCGTTTCATCGGGATTGTAGTTAAAAAATCCTTCTCCGAAACCGGCATCAACGTCTGTTACAGTCAGGCTTAAATTTCCAAAGTGGTACGCCATCCAAAGATTTGGTTCAAAGTATTGTCCGTTAAGGCTTACAGAACCCCATGCTCCTACCATAAAGTTTTTATAAGCCCAAAACCCCCAACCTTGAATATTGGGTGAGTTGTCAAACGGAACGCCCCGCCAAATGTATGCCGAAACAATATCTGCACCGGCCTCCGCCATGGTATTACTTGTTTCGGATTCTTCTTGTGCTTGGCTCATAAATGTGCCGCTAACTAAAAACAGAAAGAGTACTGATTTGAGTAGGATTTTTTTCATATTACATAATTATAATTAAAATATCCGATATTCTTGATTCCAGTAATTTATGCAATAATCATACCCTAAAACTAAGAAAGATGTATTTTTTTTGCAGTTTACTCTAAACTTAAGGTTGTTTGTACCGGGGTGGTATAAGTTTGCTTTAGATTTATTATTTAGTCTTCAATTTTTCTACTTTTGTATGCAAACAAACCGTAAAAACAAACTGTTGTATTTATAATGGTTTATTTGATTACGATATTTTTGAATTGATAAATAAGATTAGCATCATTACAGTACCTTAGGGTATCTTATCCTAAGCTTACATTTTTTAATATTATCTGAATGCGGAATTACAGCCTTTTTACATCAGTGTTGGTTTTTTATTTTTTACAACTGCCTGCTTTTTCTCAAAATGTTTCAGACAGCCGGATTTTTGCGAAAACATATAATAAGGCAGTTGAACAGTATGGGCCCGATGATATACTTGTTTTCGGTAAGCTCTATTTTAAATTGCATTATAAGCCCGACGGGCACCCTTTTTTGCAAACTGAAGATTTTTTGCCCGGTGCAGTATATATCGGAAATAAAGTATATTCCGATGTGCCTCTGCTTTTCGATATTGAAAGGCATATCTTTGTAATTAAAGCCGTAACACAAGATCAGTCCGAGAAATTAGTTTGGCTCAATCCGAATCGAATTGATTCCGTGAGGCTTCAAGGCCGTCTTTTCATACATTCCGCACATTTACCTCATGAATTGCCTCGGGTTGGATATTTTGAGATTTTTGGTGATGATGATTTAAAATTGATGATATTTCATACAAAATATTATAAGTCCGTCAGGAATATTACCGGAGATAATTCCGTAGGAGAATACTCCAAACGTTATGATGTTCGAGTTTTATTCAAAGACGGTGAACTCCGGCGAGTAAATTCTCGAAGAAATTTTTTAAATGCTTTCGAGCAAGACAAAAGAGTGCTCAGGCGTTTTATGAGAAAAAATCGTATGCGTTACCGAAATGCCGAAGCCCGGCAATTACAATCACTTATTAACTTTTGCAATGAAAACCTATCTCAATAAAACCATATTTTTAATTATCAGTTTTCTGTTTTTGCATGCTTCATTATTCGGACAGGCCGATGAGCCGAAAATTTCCGGTAAGTACAAGAATCTGCAATGGGAAGATTTTGTCAGTCAGTTTGAAAAGGATAATAATCTTCGAGTTTTCTATCCGACAGACAGTCTTTCAGAGCTTAGGGTGAATTTTGATTTTACAGAAGCTTCCGCCAAGCAGGTATTGAACGATTTCTTATCTGTACACGGATATCGCGTGGCTTTTGATACCGAAAATATCTTTATCACAAAAAATACCGAACTGCAAACTCAGCTGCCCGAAACTTTTTTCCGGTCTCGTTATTTTGGTTTTACGGAGTCGGAAAACGGTGAAAGTGATAAATATTCGGCCAACGGCGAAACCTATGTCTCGCGTATCAGGACGGTGGGAGAAAATAATAAAGACGAAAAAAAATACGCAACTTTCAGCGGATACATTACCAATAGTTACGACGGCAGTCCCGTGGTTGGTGCTGTGATGCAAATTGGAGAAACCGGGCAATCAGAAGTAACCAACAGTGCCGGTTTTTTTAGCTTTACTTTAAAAAAGGGAACATACACCTTAAATATCAAAAGCGTAGAGGTGGAGTCGGTTTCTATTATCGTACATTTGCTTTCCGACGGCTCGTTAAATATTGAATTGAACAGACGCTATGTGGCTTTGGATGAGGTTCTGGTAAGCTCCGAAACATTTCACAATGTAAAAAGTACCAATTTGGGTTTTGAGAAACTTTCGGCTTTCAAAACGGCAGAAATACCTTCGTCCATCGGTGAGAACGATATTGTAAAAGCCGGTTTGCTTTTGCCCGGAATTCAGGCAGTAGGCGAGGGGGCTTCGGGATTCAATGTGCGCGGAAGCCCGGTGGATCAAAATATGTTTTATCTGGATCGTTTGCCGGTTTATAATACATCCCATTTTCTGGGGTTTTTCTCATCATTTAATGCTGCTGCCATTGATGAATTTACGATTTATAAAAGCAGTATTCCGGCTGAATACAGCGGCAGTTTGGCTTCAGTTATCGAGATAAAAGCTAAAGACGGCAACAAACGTCATTTTTCCGCAGCCGGCGGTATCAGCCCGGTCTCGGCCAATATTCAAGCCGAAGGCCCTATTGTACAAGACCGCATAAGCTATATGTTGAGCTTACGCTCAAGCTATTCCAATTGGATTTTTAATATGATAAATAATCCGGTTTTGAATAAAAGCAGTGCTTCTTTTCAAGATTTCATAGGTAAGTTTACTTTTGATGTAAATCAAAAAAATAAAATTAAGTTGCTTTCCTATTATTCCGCAGACCACAGTAATCTTGGCGGAGATAATATTTATGATTATCAGACTACCGGCGGTGGTATTGAATGGAATAGAATAATTGCCGATAAGCATAATTTGAACACCAACCTGGTGTACATGAATTACAGCTATACGGAAACGAATAAGCAACAACGCCTGTATGCTTATAAATTGCCTTATGCTTTAGAGCATGCCGAATTGAACAGCAAACTTAATATTCGTATTAACGAAATGCATAAGCTAACCATTGGTTTAAACAGTATTTTATATTTGTCTGATCACGGAAGCGCTGAACCTGCCGATAAGCAATCAATGCTTGTGCGCAAAGATTTTATAAAAGAGCAGGCTCTCTTGTCAGGCATCTTCATCAATGAGCAATGGAAAGTATTTGATAATTTAACCCTTAACGGTAGTTTTCGTTTGAATAGTTACAATTATCTTGGCCCGGCCTCGGTTTTTGAATACCGTTCCGAGAGCCCTTATATTCCCGATAATGTGATTGACACCCTAAATTACTCAAGTTTTGAAACTGTAAAGTCATATTTTCATCCCGATTTTCGACTTTCTGCTAATTTCAGACTATTTGATAATTTTTCGGTAAAAGCCGGTTACAATAATATGTATCAGTACATTTTCATGATGTCAAATACCATTGCTGCATCTCCGGTAAACAAGTGGAAACTTGCCGATGCCAATTTGAAGCCCATTCGCGGGAAACAGTATTCTGCAGGCTTTTATTATAACTCAAAAAATTCGGCTTACGAAATATCTGTTGAAGCCTATTATAAAGATTTAAGCAATTTCAAAGACTATAAAGACGGCGCCAATATTGTATTTAGTGAA
Source organism: uncultured Bacteroidaceae bacterium (assembly GCA_964472505.1). Taxonomy (GTDB): domain Bacteria; phylum Bacteroidota; class Bacteroidia; order Bacteroidales; family JAADGE01; genus JAYEIA01. The sequence continues at coordinate 93,948 of CAYYQW010000003.1, forward strand.
GTGCCGGAATTTGATATTCTGGAAGGAGATTTAGATGCCTACGGCCTTGAGCTTATGTTTAAGAAGACCTACGGACGCCTGAACGGCTGGGTGAATTACAGCTACTCCCGAGCGATTGTTCAAACTCGCAGTCCCTTTCCCGAACAACAAGCCAACCGAGGCAACCCTTATCCGGCAAGCTACGATAAACCTCATGCCTTTAATTTTGTGGGCAATTATAAATTCGGACGCCGGTTCAGTGTTTCTTCAAATATTGTATATTCAACCGGACGGCCGATAACTTACCCGGTGGGTGTTTATTATTTAGATAATATGCAGTTGCTGAATTATTCGGGCAGAAACGAGTTTCGCATTCCCGATTACTTTCGACTTGATTTATCCCTAAAGCTGGAAGGTAATTTAAAAGTTAACAAAAAAGCTCACGGTACATGGGTGCTCTCGGCATACAATCTTACAGGCAGAGATAATATTTATTCGGTATTTTTTAGATCGGAAGAAGGGAAAATTCAAAGTTACAAGATGTCCGTTTTTGCAGAACCTGTTATTACAATTTCATATCAGTTCAAATTAGGAAATTATGCTGACAAATATTATTAAAAAAACTTTAGTATTACTCTTGCTTACCCTTGTAACTTGCGTTGAGCCTTTTAAGCCCGACTTTGAAGCTTACGAGAAAGCCTTGGTGGCAGAAGGCATCATTACGGATGAGGAAGGCCCCTACAGAGTCAATCTGTCGGAAACAGCCGGGAATTATCATCCGCGCTTTAGGCCTATAAGTGAAGCCATAGTTGTTATTGAAGATGATTTGGGCAACACGACAACGCTTAATGAAAAGAACCCAGGTGAGTATTATACAAACGCTAATTTTAGAGCTTTTTCGGGCAGAAAATACCAGCTTAAGATAGAGCTTGAAAACGGAGAAAAGTATGCTTCCGATTTTTCTGAATTGAAGGAAAAACTCCCAATTGATTCTTTATACGCAAAGCTCGAAACAACCGAAGACCCTGTTAACGGAGCAATTATACCGGGTTATCGCTTTTATGCGGATATCAACACCGAACCGAATACCGAAACCTATCTGGCATGGCGCGGTACTGAAACCTATGAGTATATATCAAGTTTTACCATTGATTATATTTACGACGGCGAAATAAAACCTTTTGATGAACCCTATATTTATTACCGTTGCTGGAAAACCCAAAGTGTACATAAAACAACTTTGTTGGAAAGCCCGGTTGAGCTGTCGCAAACCAATATTTCTGTTCCTTTAAACCATACACATTTATCAAAATTCAATATTAAATACAGCCTTTTGTTGAAACAGTATGTTATTGAAAAAGAAACACATGATTATCTCAAAAAAATTAACGATTTGAATGAATCGCAAGGTACATTTTATGATACCCAACCCTTTCGAGTTTACGGAAATATCAAAAATATAAATGATCCGGATGAATATGTGGCCGGTTATTTTTATGCCGCTGCTAAAACCGAAAAACGCATTTTTATATCCGACGACAGTTATACTATTGAAAGATGCCAACCGGATTATCGCGGTTTTGCATTTATCGGTATGGCGTCTCCGGCTACTTATCCGATTTATATCACTTCTTTCGGCGGAAGAAGAGCCGTTGCGCCTAAAGCATGCTTCGATTGTCGCCTAAAAGGAGGGCATACGGAAAAACCTGACTTTTGGGAATAGTATTCCGATTAAGGCTTTTGTATCTTGAATATACAGATTAAACCGTTGAAAATACATGTAAAATGATTCCAATCCATAGCATTACCAAACAAGTTTCACTATTTCTTGTCTTTATCTTTGTATTTAATTGCAGTTATGCGCAAAACCGAACCATTGAAAACGAATATGTGGTAATCTCCACGGATCGGTCGGTATATCTAAGCGGCGAACAAATATATTTTACGGCTTTTTATGATAACTATTTGCCCGAAAGCTCCAACAATATCAGCAATATCCTATATGTAGAAGTTTATAATAAGCGTGAGGCCATAGTCCGGGAAAAATTTAAAATTACAGACAAAGTTATCAAAGGTAAACTGCACTTACCCGATGACATTTACTCCGGCAATTATTTTATACGAGCATATACAAAGTTTCAGCGCAATATGCCGGCTATGCGTATGCACAATCTTTTACTTGCAATTGTTAACCCCAATGAAGCTTTTCCCAAAGAAGATGTTAGCAGCCGCCCTTTAGTTGAAAGTTTACGCATTGATACCGACAGTTCGGAATACCTGTTTCGATTCAACGGGCCGGTCAGGCAAATTGATCGGCTTGTCGTGATGAAAAATTCCGGAGAAACTCTAAAAAGCTTACCCGCAAATTCAAGCCGTTTGTTTAGTTTCAAAACAGCTAAAAACGACAGCATAAATTATACCGTAGGCTGCATCAACCCCGAAGGCGACACCTTGGTTAATATGGTTCTAAAAGATGCACCTCAAGCTAAAGTGGGTATCAAATTGCAAACTCGAGAAAATAAGGCAGAGCTGTATCTTAATGTAAACCGAGAAGTCATTGCTCAGTATGGGAGTGATATGAGGCTTATTGTGAAAAATTCACATTACGAAACCATAAGCGACCGTCTTCTGAACCTTGTCCAAGATGACTTATTAGTATTTAAGCCCGGACGCTTTTCTGAACCGGGTATATACTATTTTATACTTGAAAATTTTAATTCTGAAATCGTATATGTTTCGGCTGCCTTTGTTGGCGACGCAGCACCCGGACAGGAACTGTTCTCCCTTTCACAACAAATGGTCTCGCCGCGAAATGCTGTAACGCTTAATTTCAAAAACGAATCACAAGTGGCATATTCCGATCTCAGTGTTTTGATGCCCGGGCTGCAGTACGAAGTCAGTGAGAGCCTTCCGCATCACCTGAGCTTTAGCCATACTTTGCTTCGCTCTTGGCTTTATACACGGCCTGTTAACAGCAAAGCTGTCATTGCGCAGCTTAATGCAGCCTTGCGCTGGCAGTCCGCTGAGTTGAACTCTGAAAGATTTTTGAAGAATTTATTTTATGTTTTTCCGCAACCCCCTATCTATACCCCCGACATACGCGATGTAAGTATCAGCGGGAAGGCCATATACTCTTCAACCGGAAAGCCGGCAGCCGATATCGATGTATTTGCTTCGGTGGTTTACGGCGAAAATCAAATACATCATGTAAGAACTGACAAAAACGGAAAATTTATTTTTTCTTTAAATAATATTGAAGAAAAACAAAATGTCTTTATTACTACAAGGCCGGAGCAAGGCGATTTAAGTTTAAATGTTTTAAGCGATTTTCATAAAGAAAAACCCATACCCGCTGATATGCCCCTGCTTGTTGATACTACAGATACAGAATTATTTCGTCGGCTCTATTTGAACCGACAGCTCAATCAGCTTTTTGTAAAACAGTCAGATGAGGAAGAAACTCACATCGGTTATTCTACCGTAAATTTTACGGGATTACAAAACTACAGAACTGTTTTGGATGAATACATAAAAATGCCGAACATGGAAGATGTGTTTCATGAATTGATACCTTTCGTAAAAGCTTCGGAAACTAAGAGCGGATATAAGTTGCAGATATATAATGAGGAACTAAAAAGCTTCTATGATAACCCTTTAGTCTTGGTGGATTATATGCCTGTTTTTGATATCAGCCGTTTGATGAAAACCGATCCCGACAAATTAGAGCTTATTGATGTGATAAACCAAATGGTTGTTACCGGCAATTATTTGTTTGACGGCCTTGTGCTTATTACTACAAAAACCAAAGATTTTGCCGGCATGAAAATTCCCGACAAATCAATATATTTAAAATACAGTGGTGTGCAAAAACAAACATATCCGGTTTTTCCTGAGTATACAGAGGCTTCAGACCAAGCAGATCCGGAACCTGATTTTAGGCATGTGTTGCATTATCGCACCTTTAGTCAAGAGTTTCCTGAAAGCTACACTTTCTATACTTCCGATCAAAACGGCGTTTATGAAATAATCCTAACCGGCCGCACAAAAGACGGTCACACTTTTAAAACACTGAAAACAATAAGCGTAAAATAAAGATATTTCTATTTTCCTGACCTTATATATAATGGTTCGTTAAACTTTGCCAAAGTTGCAGTTTGCAAACTGTAATGAAGCTAATAATCAACACTGTAAGTGAAACAGATAAACTTTGGCAAAGTTCTCATTTTCAGCCTAATGAAAAAGAAAAACGAACTATTAATATAACAACTTTTTAAAAATTTCCCTTGTTGCAAGTAAGCGTTTTTTTTGTTTATCTATAGTACTTGTAATTAGCAGTTTAGTTTTTTTTCTAAGAATAAATGTGTAAAAAGGCTAAATAAAATTTGTCAAATCAAAATAAGGGCATACATTTGCATCCGCTTTTTGAGAGAAGGAAATTATTGGGGAGAGCCGGAAGCGAAAAAAGTTCTAAAAAATTGAAATAAAAATTTGCAGAATAAGAAATAGTGATTACTTTTGCAGCCGCTTTTTGAGAGAGATAATAGAGGAAAGGATAAAGCGGGAAAAGTTCTGAAATTTTTAAAATAAAGTTTGCAATTTTTAAAATAGTTTTTATTTTTGCAATCTGTTTTTTCGACCAATGAATTGTGATTAAAAAACTTCAAAAAAGTCGAAAAAAGTTCAATTATTTTTTGTAAATTTGACAATTGATATTATCTTTGCACTCCCTTTTAAAGTAAGGGAAAGTAAAGAGAAATTGAAAATAAAGACATTAAGAATTCTCACAAAGAAGTGAGAGGAGTTCTTTGAAAATATTAGAAGAGGT
>CAYYQW010000004.1:0-97022 GCA_964472505.1 uncultured Bacteroidaceae bacterium
AAGGCTTCCTGTATGATGCGGAAATAAACCGTCAAAACTTTTAGCCGTATTTCCGAGAAATTGACTTCTTCATGCAAAAAATGCACTTGCAAGTCTTTGTTTTGAAAATTAGTGTCAATGTAATTTTTTACTGCCGAAGGGAACTCATCTCGCCGGCTCACGGGATTATATAAATCGCGCGACATAAGGCGAATTTCTTTTCCCAGTTGCTTTAATTGTTTTGGCAGTTTTGCCAAAGCATCCGGGTCTCCGCTTTGAGCAATAAATTCCATGCCGCTGATTTGACCGCCGATACCATCGTGAAGCTCTTGGGCTATGCGGTTTTTCTCAGCTTCCTGCCCTTCAAGTTTGGCTTGAAGCTGTTCTTTGCGGTGTTTTTCGATATTTTTGCGGCGGATTAACAGGAAAATAATCAGCAAAAAAACTATTAAACTACTCAAAATTGTGACAACCAAATTTTTGCTTCTTTTTTGTTTTTCGGTTTTCAGTCTGCTTAAAGTCAGGTTTTTCTCTTGCTCTTTTTCCATTAGTTCTTTTTCTTTATCATACTTGTATTGATATTCCAGAGCAATGATTTTCTCAGCTGTTTTTTTATTATAGAGGCTGTCGCTTGTATTTTTATAAATAACATGAAAATTATAGGCATCTTTGAATAAACCAATGAAAGCGGCACTTTCCGAAATGGTTTTGGCGGAAGACTTAATTATCTCAGGTTCAACTATTTCTGTTGCCAATGCGTAAGCCTTTTGGCCGTATTCATATGCTTTTTTGTATTTATTCTGAGCTAAGTTTAAAACACCTAAATTGTCGTAACACGTGGCTATTCCGGAAGGGTCTTCAAGTTTTGTATAAAGCTGCAATGCTTGTTCTTGGTATTGCTTTGATTGTCTGAAATTTCCCATATCTTTATAAACATTACCCAATAAATAACAACTTTCAGCAAGAAGAAAATCGTCCCCGGTTTCTTCAAAAAAAATCAGTGCTTTCTCTAAATAATCAATGGCTAAATCATGTTTATTTAATTTGTGAAAGATTTTACCAAGCGCATTATAATTTCGGGCTTTTCCCTGCATGTTCTTGTTTCTGCTATGGATTTTCAGTGCCTTTTTATAATACTGTAGAGCCATACTGTCTTTATCTAACATTCCATAAATATTTCCCATACTTCCATAGCTTGAAGGCAATCGAATGGAGTCTTGAATTCCTTCTCTTATTTTTACAGCTATTATTATTGAGTTCAAGGCTTTAGTGTAATTGCCTTTGGGTATATAAACATTTGCTATATTATTATATCCGGTAGCTATACCCTTTGGGTATCTTATAGCTTTATGAATTCTAAGAGCATTACTATAATAAATGAGAGCAGAATCATAACTGCCAACATCTTTATAGGTTGCACCCAAATTATTATAACAGGCTGCTGCAGCTTTTTTATCATTTACTTCCAAGCTTACTTTAAGTGCCTCACGAAAATAGCGAACGGCTAACCTTGTTTCTGATTTTCCATAGTAATAAAAACCAATATATCTGAGACTTTCAGCTTGGCCTTTTTCGTAATTAACCTCTTGACTTAATTCTTCTGCTTTTTTAGCGTAGCTGAGCAGTTTTTCATCTTCAGCTATTCTGTAAAACCCAAGTGCCGCTTCGTTCATAAGATCCACACGCGTTGTATCATGTATTTCAGATTTTTTGAGAACCGCAAGAATGCTGTCAAGCTTTGGGTTGTATTGAGCTTGTATATTAGGCGGTAATAAAAAAAATGATACTAAAGTAAGAAGAAGGCTTTGTTTCATGTCTGTTTTATTTGCTTTGTTATATTTGCAGCAACAGTGAGTAAAGTACCTTTAGCTGTTTGACTGACAATCGTAAACCGAGCGCCGATACTTTGCGCCCGTGCTCGCAGACTTTTCAGGCCTGTACCTGCCACTATGGAATCGGGCTTAAAACCTTTGCCGTCGTCTTCCACAGTAAGTGTGAGGCTGTTGTTATCTTTTTGTAGCTGCACCCAAATATTGGCGGCTTGGGCGTGTTTGCGGGCATTATGCAGCGCTTCTTGTATGATTCGAAAAAAAGCAATCAAAGTTTCCAAATGTATTTTTGTAAAATCAATACCATTGTGGTAAAATTCAATATTTAAACCGTTATTACCTGCCAATACATCTATATAAGTACGCACAGCAGACGGAAATTCATCCGGTTGAACAAGCGGATTGTATAAATCACGCGCCAGAAGACGTATTTCTTTATTTAAAGTATGGATGTGGTTTGATAGTTTCGTTAAGTCTTCATCTCGGGGGCTTTGCGCCAAATAGGCGATGCCGGTAAGTTGTGCCGCTACGCCATCGTGCAGCTCTTGGGCTATTCGATTTCTCTCTGCTTCTTGCCCCTCAAGTTTCGCCTGCAATTGGATTTTTTTTCGCTTTTCATCATTTTTTCTGCGAATAAGAATTGAACTTGAAATAATAACAATAAAAATCCCGCCTATGCTTCCTATGAGGTAGTTATTCATTTGTCGTTCTTTTAGTAATTCTATATCATTGACAGCAAGCAGTTTGTCTTGTTTTTCAATCATTAATTCTTTTTCTGCGGTATTAAAACGAATGGTAAGTGTTTCAATTTCTTTTTGTTTGTCAATATTGAAAAGGCTGTCGTATAAAACTTTTGCTTTTTTCTGATAGTAATACGCATTCTTAAAATCATTTAATTCTGCATACGAATTTGCGAGAAGTTGTGATCCTCTATACTGTGAATGTAATTCTGACAGCTTTGTGGCTGACTTAAAAGCTATTTCTCCTTGTTCTACAGCTTTTTTGTGGTTATTTTGCATAGCGTACATATCGGCTAAATTATAATGAATATTTTGTATGCTATGCCGGTCGCCTATTTGTTGAAATAAGCTAAGTGAATTGTTGTAATTTTTCCTTGCTTCTGTAAAATTCCTCAGATATTTATCACAATTGGCTAAAATGTTAAGGTTTGTGGCAATTCCAAAAATATCATTATTAAGGCTGTCTATCTTTAAGGCTTTATAGGCATAGTCTTGGGCTGTTTTATATTCGTTTTGTTGAAGGTGGAAATCAGCTAATGCAGATAATGCCAGAGTTTTCCCCCGCGTATCATTAATTTCCTTGCTGATATGAAGCGATTTTTTCAAATACATTTCTGCCGCTTCGCGATTATTATTCTCAAGCAATACGTTGCCTAAATTGAGGTAAGCTCCTCTTAGTCCGTTAAGGTGATTAATTTCCAGAAAAATTTCCGCGGATTTCGTAAAGTATGTAATCGAACTATCGAGTTTTCCGTAGCGTTGAAAAAAACTGCCAATATTCGTATATATTTTCCCTACCGACTCTTCATCTTTCATTTGTTGCGAAAGAGTTAATGCCTTTTTTGCATTTTCTATGGCTAATCCATAGTCTGATTGATAATATGCTAAAGCACTTAAATTATTGTAACAATTTTTTTCCCCTGATATATTATTTAGTTTTTTGTATGTCAACAAACATTTGTTAAGAATAGAATCCGCCGTATTGTATTTGCCTGTCATAGAATAAACGACAACTTTTTGCATTTCTGCATCAGCAATCCCAATCTTATATTGATGTTTTCGTGCAATAGACAAAGCTGTATCAGCATAACTTAAAGTTAATTTTGGATTAATTCTTGAAAAATTATCCGCTAAATCAATATAAGCACGCATTTTTAATGTATCATGTTTTGTTGTTTTTAAAATGCTTTTCAAACTGTCAATTTCAGCAGTTTGAGCCTGAGTGATGCAGTAGGCAAAGAGTGTAAAAATAAGCAGTAGATTTTTTTTCATTTGTAGTAAGTTTGTTGAATGAATAATGTATTAAGTATTTATAATCGCGTATAAGCTGCATTTTTAGTTCATATTTATTATTACCCGATAAATTGGAAGTTTCATTATTTTTCAAGTCAACCAAAGATATACTTTTTATTTTCCAAACCGAAAAAAACATCCTAAAAAATCAAATTATTCAGATATTGAATAGTGATGATTGCGGATACTCTCTAAGGAAAAAGTATCGTGACTATGACATCGGCAATGCAACAATTTTTGATCAGAGAAGGAAGTATTTGGGATTTATCTCAGGGTGATAAGTGTCTAAAATCCCAAAATTATATGTTTTTTTAAGATTGTATTCCAAAAATTTTATATAATTTTTGGAATTTACAAAATAGAACGGTTTAAGGGAGTAATGCCGGTTATAATTCAATCAATTTTTATTGTTTTGGTTGGCTTTATACAGCGTTTTTCCTACTCGCTCAATATGTTCAATTAAACCGGGGTTCGATATTTGATGATATATAGCTATATCAAATTTGTAGGGCAGCAGCAAATTATCAATTTTTTCGGACAACCGACTAATGATTTGTAAGTTTAGTTTTTCCCCTTTCAGCGCAATGTCAATGTCTGAAGCATCTTTTTGAGTACCTTTTGCTCTTGAACCATATAGTATGGCTTCTTCAATTTCCGGATAGGAAGAAAATGATTTGCAAATTCTATTTAATTCGTCTTGTCTTAAGCCGTATTTCATAATTTCCGATTGAATAAATTTCTTTCTTGCCTATTGCTGAGCGATGCCATTTTTAGTTCAAAAATATTGAACAAATCGGCATATACAGAAATGATGTTGTCAATTATTTCTTCTGCTGTTTCTTCATTATATGTGTGAGAAGTATAATTTCGGGATTCAATCATATCCATCCAACTGTCGGCTTGATTTATCAGTTTCATTTGAAATGCTTCTCTTGTGGCATCGCGCGAGCCTTTTATTTCATAGCTTCCTTGGTACTCCGCATAGTCTTTCATTACTTTCCAAGCCAATTCGTGGGTATATTCAAACCTTTGAATTAAACCTTCTTTAATGACCTCTTCCAATTCTGTGCCGTCTAAATTATCATTTGTTGATTTGAGAATTTCAACTGCTTGATTGAATTTGCTCAATGCTTTTCGGTAATTTGCAAAGCGTTGTTCCCAACGAATATCTTTTTGTGCCATTTGACTTTCAATTTTCTTGTTTTTTCTTCATACAAAGTTACGCTTTTTTAAAATCCCCGATAGGCAAATCATATTTTTTTCTTCTTATAATGAACAGTCGGCAGAGCCGACAGGCGTTCGGCGGCTTGTTCGGGTGTGATGTCGCGTTGGGCGTTTCCCAACATTTCGTAGCCTACCATGAATTTTTTTACGGTGGCTGAGCGCAGCAGAGGCGGATAAAAATGAATATGCCAATGCCATTCGGGATGTTCGGCTTTGTCGGTTGGTGCTTGGTGAATACCGGCTGAGTAGGGAAAGGATATTTCAAACAAATTGTCGTATTTTACGGTGAGTTGCTTGTAAATATCGGCTAAAGCACGGCGTTCTTCGTTTTGCATATCGGTGATGCGCGGCATGGGCCGTTTGGGAATTATTATGCTTTCAAACGGCCAGGTTGCCCAGTAGGGAACAAGTGCCGCAAACTGCTCGTTTTCTACAATGATGCGTTCTTTTTTCTCCAATTCGGCTTGCAAATAATCTGAGAGCAGCGTTTTTCCGTGTTTTTCATAATAGATTGTTTGTTGGTTTTGTTCTTTCCGAAGCTCATCGGGCAGAGATTCCTGCGCCCATATTTGCCCATGCGGATGCGGGTTGCTGGCCCCCATTTGATGCCCTTTGTTTTCAAAAATTTGCACGGAATTTATATAAGATTTTTCGCCCAAATCTTTATATTCTCGGCACCACATATCCACTACTTTTTCAATTTCGGAAAGCTCCATTTCGGGAATGGTAAGTGAATGGTCGGGTGAGAAACAGAGCACACGGCAGATACCTGTTTCCGTTTCAGCACGGAACAAATTCTCATTCATTTCCGCGCCGGCTGTTTCGGGCAGCAGTGCGCTGAAATCGTTGGTGAATGCGAAGGTGTTTTGGTAGTCGGGATTGCTGTGGCCGGATGCACGAGTATTGCCGGGGCACAAGTAGCAATTCGGGTCGTAATGCGGGCGGTTTTCTTCGGCTGTTTTTTCGGTTTGTCCCTGCCAGGGGCGTTTGGCACGGTGCGGCGATACCAAAACCCATTCATCGGTCAGCGGATTATGTCTGCGGTGTGGCCGGTCTTTAAATACGGAGTTCATGTGTGTGTTTTTTGTTAATAATTGGGAATATTTTATAGTTTTGTATTTATATTCACTCATGCGAATTAACAACGCTCAAGCTATTCGTGCTTCAACATCTCATATCTTACATCTCATATCTTATATCTTACATCTTAAATCTTACATCTTAAATCTTACATCTTACATCTGTCAACCAATTCTTCTCGTACCGTCCGAAAGTTTTACTTCATATATTTCAGGGGCTTCTTCGGAAGGGGTTTTATAGCCGGACAAGATTTCGGATTTGAAATTTTCGGCCGCATCCTTTTTTATCAAATTTAGGGTGCAACCGCCAAAACCGCCGCCCATCATGCGAGCACCTGTTACGCCGGCTATTTTTTCGGACAATTCTATCAACCGGTCGATTTCGGGGCAACTCACTTCGTATAAGTCGCGCAGGCCGTAATGCGATTGAAACATTAATCGCCCGACGGTTTCCGTATCGCCTTCCGAGAGTGCTTGAGCGGTTTGCAGCACGCGTTCATTTTCTTCCAAAACAAAACGGCTGCGCATATAGGGCAGACTGTCCATCTTGTTTTTAGCCGCTTCTAATAAATCAGTACTGACATCCCGCAGAGTCTCAATGCCGGGTCCATATTCCTTAAGTTGTTTTACAGCCGCTTCACATTCTCGGTGTCTTTGATTGTATTCCGAAGCGGCCAATTCGTGTTTCACTCCGCTGTTTACCAAAAGCAGCGTGTGTGTTTCCAAGCGTAAAGGAAAATATTCAAATTCCAAATTTTGGCAATCCAGACGCAGCAGTTGGTCTTTTTTTCCGTAAAGGGCGGCAAATTGATCCATGATGCCGCATTGCACGCCGGCAAATTCGTGCTCGGCTTGTTGTGCGGCTTTGGCCAAAGTGCTTTTGGGCAGCAAAAATTCAAAGATATCATTCAGCGCATAAGCCAAGCCGGTTTCCAAAGCTGCCGATGAAGACATGCCGGCACCTTGCGGAATATCGCCGCCGAAAACGCAATCGAAGCCGGGTACATTAAGCCGCATTTTCTTGAATTGATGAATAACGCCCAATAGATAGTTGGCCCAATGCACATCGCTTTTTTGCCAATTTCTCCGGGAAACGGAAAAAGACTCATCCAAATCTTTTGCATAAAACCGATATTCATCGGCATCGTTCGTCTGCAAGGCAAATACAATCTGCTTGTCAACAGCACCGGGCAGTACAAATCCGTCGTTATAATCGGTATGTTCGCCTATCAGGTTTATTCTGCCGGGCGATGCATACAATAAAGGGTTTTTGCTAAAATGTTTTATGAATGATTCTTGTATGGATTGTATGAGCATTCTGTTATCTTTTTTTGATTATTAAATTCTTGTACTGAAAGCATATATGCAAAGATGTTTATATTCTTCATCCGGGCGCAAAACGGGCGACGGAAACTCGGCTTTGTTGGGAGCATCCGGGAAATTTTGAGTTTCTAAACAAAAGGCCGAATGTTTTTTATAGGGTCGGTTTGATTTGACCTTGTCTTGGCCGCTGAGCGAATTGCCGGTGTAAAATTGCATGCCCGGTTGGTCGGTATATACTTCCATTTGCCGCCCGGAGTTTTCTTCGTACACACAAGCTGCCAATGATATACCTTCATTCCGTTTTTTGTTCAGAACAAAATTGTGATCGTATCCGCCGGCAATTTTTAGTTGTTCGTCATCTTTAAAAATCCCTTCTGCAATGGCGGTTTCTCGGCGTAAGTCCATTGGGCTGTTGCTTACCGGACGTAATTTGCCGGTAGGAATAAGGTTTTCATCCGTGGGAGTGAAGTAGTCGGCATTTATCATTATGCGATGATTGAGCACCGAGCCGGCATCGTGCCCTGCTAAATTGAAAAATGAATGATGCGACAAGTTCACAATCGTCGGCCTGTCGGTTTTAGCCCGATAGCTGATTTTCAGTTCGTTATCATCGGTGAGTTCATAGCTGAGTCGGACTTTTAAGTTACCGGGGTAATTTTCTTCCCCGTCCGGGCTTATGTATTCCAATTCTAAATGCTTAGAATCATTGCTTTTTACTTGCCATACTTTGCCGTTAAATCCTTCCGTGCCGCCGTGTAAATGATTGGGCGGATTGTTTAGGGCCACTTGGTAAGTTTTCCCGTCTAATTGAAAAAGCCCGCCGGCTATGCGGTTAGCAAACCGGCCTATGGCTGCGCCAAAATACGGGTCGCCTTTAATGTATTCTTCCGCTGTGTTGTAGCCCAACACAATATCGTCCGGGTTACCGTTTCTGTCGGGTATTTCGAGAAGCACAATTTTTGCTCCGTAATTGGTGATTAGGGCACGCAGGCCGTTTTGATTTTTCAGTTCATACAAACTCACCGTTTTGCCGCGGTGTGTGGTTTTGAATGTTTCGGTGTTTGGTCTTTTTGCTGTCATGGCTTTGTTTATCGTTTGGTGAATTTGATGTTATTCCTGTCTTTTTCGGGCTGCTTTTCTTTAAAAGTATAATAAAAAGCGCCTTTTTTAGAGCTTTGTTCGTCTTTATAATCGGTGCGAGCGAGTTGGCCGGATGCCAATACTTTTTTTCGGAAATTGCCGGGGTCAAAATCTTCCTCATAGATACCGTTATATAAATTCCGCAGTTGTGTGAGCGTAAATTGTTCCGGCAAAAGATTTCGGCCGATGATTTCATGCGATGCCTTGTGGCGCAACTTGCGTAAAGCATGATACAGAATGCTTTGATGGTCGAAAATAAGCGGCGGCAAATCGCGCATATCGGCCCATTCGGCATCGTATTTTTTCAGTAATTGGGCATTGTGTTTTTCAAAATCCACCAAAGCATAAAAAGCCATACTGATAACGCGGCTGCCGGGGTCGCGTTGCGGATTTGAAAAGCCGGCTACCTGTTCCATATATACATCGTTCAGGCCGGTGAGTTCCTTTAGTACTCTTTGGGCGGCGGTTTCAAGCGTCTCGTCTGTTTTTACCCAACCGCCGGGCAATGACCATTTGCCTTTTTCGGGTTCAATGTTTCGTTTGAAAATCAGCAGTTTCAGCGTCGGTTCTTTGTATCCGAATATCACGCAATCTACCGCTACCAAATGCTTGTTCTGTTTTTCGTAGTTTTTGTATTGCATGGGTTATTAGATGTAAGATATTAGACGTAAGATATAAGATGTGAGATATAGTGTGTGTGTTGTGTGTTGATTGTGAGTGTTTTATTTGGTATGGTGTCATTATTGTACAAGGTTTTGATTTGGATTTTACTCGTCTTTGATTTGGGTTAATATGCTTTCTAATTTTGAACTAACCAAGGGCACAATCGAATTAGCCAAATTATAAACTTCAGTAGAAGCTATGTCAATTTGTGTGTTGCTTAGCGTAAAGTTTTTTGTTGCATTACGAATTGCGGTTTTAATATACACGGGATGTCTCCTTGAATCAAAACCGCCTTTCACAGAATTATTTACAAATTGTTTCCATTCAGCACATTTTTCAGAATTATTAAAATTCGGTTTATTTGAATGTAAATGGTAAAACAGCCACACTTCAAAGCACGGATTACTCTGCGCCAAAAACCAATTTTCCCGTTCATTGCATTTTTTCTGAATCCTTTGAATTTGGGGTGTTCTTGACATATCTCTGTCTTTGTCGGTGTCTAAAACAAACCACAGTTCATCTTCTTCAATGAAGTTGTATTTCGGATTTGGATTTTTCTCGGACTTTATTACACATTTTTCGGCAATCTGTAATAAACCGGCGGGTGAATTGTTCTCATGCGGATGAAGTTTATAAACTTCAATATTAATTCGAGAATCCATCGCCTTGAAAAATTGGAAATAATCATATTCTCTTTTAGCGCCTTCACAGAAAATATAAATATTTTTTGCATCTCTGCTTGGCGGAACTCTTTCGAAAAGTCTATTGGTTAGTATCATATTCGTGCCAGTTTAAGTCATGCAAATTCCCCGAAAATGGTATTGAACCGTATCTTCCGCTCAGGTATCCTTTTTGAATATCAATGGTTTTATGCTCTTTAAAATCATTTAGCGAGTACAAATCAGTAGAGCCGTCTTGATTCTTTTCCGCAAACCAAATTTCATCTTGTCTGAAAATTTGTTGATTTAATAAATTCGATTCATGTGTGGAAAATATCAACTGCCCCTTTGTCTTGGTGTCTAACGAAAATTTTTGTACTAATTCTTTAATAAGCAGCGGGTGTATGCTTCGCTCAATTTCATCAATAAAAAAAACTTTTTCATTGGAAATAATGCTTTTAAATGCAGGTATGAAATCCAAAAGCCTGACAGTTCCGTCAGATTCTTCATCAAGGTCAAAAAGAACTGTTTTGTTGTTTTTCCCTATATGCCCAATTTTAAGTGTTTTAACCCAAATTTTTCCATTCTCCTTTACAAGGATTAGCTCATCTCCTTTGTTACTGCTGAGACCAATCATTTTTTTCGGCGAATCTTCAACTTCCTTAATTAAATTGTCAAGTTCTTTTTCATTATCTTCTCCGAAAAACTCTTTTAAATCCTTTTTTTCGGAAGTTAATTCGGTAATCCCAATATTGAACGAACACATTAAGTCTCTTGCATAATTTTTAAATGCTTTGTCTGTATCAATTTTATGAGCTAAGGCTCTTGGCTTTGAGTCCGGTGTAATAATCTGAAGAGTATCTTCAAACCATTTGTATGCAAGCTTTATGTCAGATAAAAATGTATTATCTCTGTTTGAAAGCAATTTTAAAATTGGCTCATCCGGTTTTACAAATTCTTCTAACAATATGGATTTTAGGACTTGGCTTTTTTGGTCATTCTCAAACGCTTCTAAAAAACGAATATTTGTATTGTCGGCTTCATCTATTTTTCTCTCATATATTAATTCATCACTTTTTTTGCCTAATCCGGATAAGTATAATTCTTCCGTTACAATCGTATTTTCGTTTAAAACAATGCCATAATAAAATGCTTTTCCTTCTTGAATAAATTCAACGGCAAATATTTGATTATTCCCTTCATTTGCGTTGTTAAACTTAAATTTTGAATCTTTTAGTCTATATGGAATTTTCTCTCTGACTACAAGTTTTTGGAACAATTCCAGAGATTTTATAAGATTTGATTTTCCTGCTCCGTTTGCCCCATAAATTGAAGAAATTTTCAAAACTTTGAAATCATCGTAATCGTATTTATGATGTTCAAGTGTTTTTAAACGGTTGTTTGGTATTGTCGTAAACTCTTTTCTTTCTCCAAACGAAAATAAGTTTTCAATTACGAATCTAATTAACATAACAATTTATTTTTTCGTGATTTTTTCACTCAAAGATACAAATATTTATCAAAAAAACAATAACGACCAACTATTTGCGTCTTTTCGTGATTTTTTCACACTAAGAAGGATGTAACCAGTTTTTATTTTTTACTTTGATATGTTTATTTTTTCACAATTCGGGCGGCAAACCCGCCGAGTGCTTTTATGCGCATGTTCAGAACGGTGTTTTTATTTACAATTTGTGTTTTTTGTGAAAGTTCCGAGAGGCTGTTGCCGTCTTCAAGCAGTTGCATTTCAAAATTGCCTTCCGGCAGAAAAGTCAGCGGTAATTCAAAACTTTGGGCTTTATCGGCCGTCATGCCGGCAAGATACCACACATCGCCTTTGCGGCGCGCCAAAACGATGTATTCTCCGATTTTTCCTGATATGGGCTTCACTTCATCCCAACTTACCGGTATGTGTTTTATGAAATTCAGCATCAGGCTGTCGCGCTTAAAAAATACGGGCGAATCGGCCAGCATTTGCAGACCGCCGTGATATATTATGTACATGGCGGCTTGTTGCGCCCGCGAACTCATCACATGCGGATTGCCCCAGGATTTTTCAAATTCTTCGGGACGGATGTGGCGCATTCCGCCCGGCGTATAGTCCATGGGGCCGGCCGTATTTCGCACAAAAGGGATTGTTAAGTTGTGGCGCGGTGTGCAGCGGTCTGAAAATTTATTGTACTCCAAGCCCAAAACAGCTTCAACATTTACAATGTTCGGATATGTGGTACTTAATCCGGACGGCGGATACATGCCGTGCAAATTCAGCAGCAGCTTTCGTTTGGCGGCTTCATCGGCCAATTGTTCAACAAATCCTACCACGCGTTGGTCGTTCCGGTCGAAAAAATCTACCTTAAGACCGGCCACCCCCATGGCTTTGAATTTGTCCAAATTTTCTTCCAAACTTGGGTTTTCTATACTTTGCCATACGCACCAAATAAAAACACCCACGCCATTTTCTTCGGCATAAGCCAATACTTCGGGCAAATCAAGATTTTTATTGACTTTATCGAAGTTGTGAAGCGGCGACCAACCGTCATCGATATTGATGTATTCAATGCCGTTTCGAGCGGCAAAATCAATCATATATTTGTATGTTTCGGTATTGATGCCGGCTTTGAAATCGGTATCCGGAAAATTCCATTTATGATACCAATCCCAAACCACTTTTCCCGGCTTCACCCACGAGAAATCCCTTTTGGGAGAAGTGGCCAGCTCTGAAATTAAAGTGTTGGAAATCAATTCTTTATCGCTTCGATTAATTAGAATGGCTCGGAACGGAAAATTGCGACTTCCCGAAGTGCGCGCCATATAATTTTCGCGTTTTTTTACCATCATTTTGGACAGTTGCGGAATGTTGATAAGGCGCAGACGGCCTAAGATTTGTTCTTTTTCTTTTTTGGGATAAGCGGCAAAAATGCCGGAAAAGCCTTGTGTTGTTTTTTCCAAAAACATGCCGGGATAGTCAAATAAATTGGCTTCGGCAAGCAATAGCCGATAATTCGAAACTTCGGCCAATAAAGGCGGCAGTGCCGTTTTTTCGGCTTCAATATCCGAAATATCCGAATAATCATAGCTTGGTTCAAATGGCGTGTGAAAACCTTCAACTTCCGGAAACCATATTTTTGTGTTTTTCGGAAAATTAAATTCGGCGATTTCGTTTTGTATGGTCAAATCTTCAGAATAATCTGCAATGTATCGCCACGCCATGCCGTAATTATACAGGCGAAATTCGATGAGCAAATCCGGGCTGAGCTGCAGGTTCAACAGTCGGTAGTGTGAATTTATGCTGTCGCATATTCCCCAATAGGGGCGATAAATCTCGCGGCCTTCCTGCTTATCGGCCTGAAGACTCGACAGCATTTTCCGGCTGTCAAATTTGTCGGTAATCAGAGCTATTTCCGATGCTTGTATCAAAACGGTATCATCGCTACTGAGCCGGTAGTGCAGGCTTTGGTCGGCACTTATGCTAAGCTGCAGACGGCCGTCGGGCGATTCCAATTGAAATTCCTGTCCGTAGGTCAAAATACCGACAGTGAGCAGAATGAGTACAAATGCAATTTTTTTCATAATATGAGCGCTAAAATTTTTTAAAAGTACAAATTACTTTTAAAAAATCAATAAAAAGAAAGTTTTTTTTAGTAAATTTGGATAAATGCTTACTTTTATGCTGTAAAACCCTATAAATATTGATTTATGAAATTTACCGATACCATATTATTTCCCGTAGATACTGACAGTGATTATACCGGACGTTTGGATTTATTGAATTTTTTGGCCAAAAAGCTAAACACAAAAGTTGTAGTGCTTACTGTGCTTCCGGACAAAATTGATAACGAAGTGCTGCGCAAAAAGCTACACAAAGCTGTGGAAAGCGATTTGGAAAAAGTGGCCGAAAAGCTGAAAGCATCCGGCACGGAAGTGAAAGATCTTCTGGTAAAATACGGTAAAGCATCGGAAGCGATTGCTGCTGCCGGCGAACAAAGCAATGCGGGTTTTATCCTGAGCGAAAGCCGGGATACCGGCAAACAAGGCAGTTACAATTTAGGAACCGTTACCATGCGGCTTTTGCGTGAATCGGAAAAACCGGTTTGGGTAACATTGCCGGGCCAAAAAACCGAAGTAAAAAATATTATTTGTCCCACGGATTTTTCAAAACCGGCAGATACCGCTTTGGATAATGCCGTGATGTTGGCCAAAATATTGGATGCCAAACTGAGAGTATTGGCTGTGGATGAATCGCTTCCCGCACAAAATTCGGACAGTTGGGATAAAAATGATGAGAAAAAATTTGATGCTTTCAAACAGGAGTTTCAAAAATATCTTGAAAAATTTGATACCGTTGGTTTGGATATTACAAAACAAGCTGAAAGCGGCGAGCCGCATGAAGTCATTCTAAATAGCATAAAAGAAAACGGGCACGACTTGCTCATTATGGGCACTACCGGCCGCACCGGCCTGCAAAGGCTGTTTATGGGCAGCGTTACCGAAAAAGTTATTCGCGAAGTGCCCTGTGCATTTATTACCACCAAGTCGGAAGATTTTTTGCAATTGCGTATAAATAACGATATAACGGAATTTACCTATCACTTTGAGACCGGTGAAAAACTAATGGAAAAAGGATTTTACGACAAAGCCCTTGAACAATTTAATATTTGCTTGAAAATTAACAGTATGCACGTGCCTTCCTTGTTCAAAATATCTAAAATTTATGAAATTAAAGATAATCCCGACAAGTCTAAGCACTACAATGATTTGGCAATGAATGTGCTGAATAAAGTTTGGGACAAGCAGATAGAACAGGAAATCAGGAAGCATTACAGGTAGTCTCTATTTTAAGTTGCAGGCGGACTAATTTATAATAGGCGATAAACCAAGTTTTATTCAGATTAAACTCTTATTGTAATTAATTTTGTATTTTTATAAAATGATTATTCGTATGTTGCTCCGGAACCGCTTGTTAAAGTCAGTTATAACCGGCAGGATTTAAGGCGTTTATAATCAGCATTTTGAGTTATGAGTAGGGATGGCTGCGGATACTAAATTATTTTATTGAATTAGGCACATGAGTAATATCAAAATTAAAGTTACAGCATTTCGTTAAATATGTGGTTCCCCCTTAGAAAAGGGGGACAGGGGGATTGATTGATGCAAAAATGTAAGTAAAATCAGATTTAGTAGCTTGCATTTCGATATTTCTAATTATTACAGCTTTTGTAACATCTGCATATCAACAAGTTACCTGTATTAGTAAAGTGCCTGATTCAATTATTTTATTTTTACGAAACTAAATTTTTTGACATTATGATAACAACAAATCCTATAATAGAACATTATTTTGGCCTTATTCAAAATTTGAATCAACGAGCCAAACTTGAATTGATTTCTCGTATATCTAATTCTATGTTAGATAACAATGAAACTAAACAAGAACAATTATTAAGTTGTTTTGGTGCATTTATTTCAGACCAATCAGCAGATGAAATGATAAATTCAATATATAAAGACAGGCATTTCACAGATAAAGACATTGAATTATGAAACAATATTTAATTGATACCAATATCTGTGTTTATTACATTAAAGGTCTATTCAATTTACACGAAAAATTTGCAAAAATTGGTGCTGATAATCTGAGTATTTCAGAAATAAACATTTTACAGATTGAAAATGTGAATATCACTTAGCTTGCTGCTATTTCTGATAGGCAAAGTTGCGAATTGACTAATCCAAAAAGACGGGAGAAAGAAATGCAGTGAATTAAAGTTTGGGACAAGCAGACAGAACAGGAAATCAGGAAGCATTACAGGTAGTTAATTTTGACCGCCCAACCAATACTATTATATTTCAAAGAGTGAGCTTATGCAAAAAGAACACAGCGACCGCACACAGGTCAATGTGTTTTTACTTGCCTTCGGCATATTCTGTGCCCTTCCTAATCAAAAAACTCCGTAGTTTTTAATCGGAATTGTATTCGGACAGTTCTCGGCGCGTTTCCAAAACGCACCGAGACTTATTTTAAAAGCGCTTCGTAACGATTAAAATTTAGTTACCGACCCGTCTTCAAGGTCTAATACCATTGAACAAATATCTGTGTCAAACCATTCCCGGAACATTTTGTAATTCCGTTTTTGCGGCCATTTGTTTCTGTCTGTACACCAACTGTTTAGTTCGTTGGTGAAGAATTTGTCAAAATTTCGCTTCAGCCATTGGAGAACCTCTTCATTAGAACCCAAATTGAGCGATTCCGCTCAATCGATTAAGCAAATGTAAGCATTTCACCTCACCCGGTCGGTGAAAAGCAACATTTCCTAAATCGGGGTTATACCTAAGTAAAGCGCTTGTTCGCTATGCTCCAACCGCTCAACTTAGGTAGATTCCTTTTCACTAATCAGATAAATGTTGTTTTCGTGTTCCGTTAGCTGTTGGTTATCGTCAAAAATATTGTTTGCCCAATCAAAATAAGGTTTTTTGGGTATCACAACAATAGCATTTCTGTCAATGGCATCGTAAAAAAAGAGAACTTGTTCCATAATTTTTTTCGGTTTTTTATTATTTTGTGCCGTGGCTATCACAGCGAGAAAAACCGAAGATTATTAACATTTTTATTCAACAGAAAAGAACCCGGCAATTTTTTTCAGTTGCTTTGCTTGTTTTTCCAATTCGCTTGCCTGATTGGACAAATCCAATGAAGCTGCTGCATTTTGCTGAGCATCGGTATTTAATTGTCTGATGAAAGAATTTATTTGTTTGGCGCCCGTATTTTGCTCTTCTCCGGCATAAGTAATCTGCTGAACCAGCCCGGATGTTTTAGTAATGTCTTGAATGATTTCCTCTACCATTTGACCGGCATTATTGGTTTTTTGAACGGTTATTTTTGATAATTTTTCAATTTCATCTGCTTCAAGTTTACTTTTTCCGGCCAGTTTTTGTACTTCATAGGCAATTACATTGAATCCTTGCCCATTTTCTCCGGCTTTTGCAGCTATTATGGATGCATTCAAAGAGAGCAGTCGGGTTTGAAAAACAATGTCATCAATTACGGTAATTTTTTTTGATATTTCTTCGACAGATTTTGTACTGTCATTAGCTGCTTCACCCAGTATCTTGACATTTTTTGCCGCCATTAACGAGATTTTTTCGGTTTCCTTGGCATTTTCATTATTTTTCTCAATATTGGCGGCCATTTCTTCTACGGATGACAATACTTGCTCAGCTGCAGCAGCTTGCTGTATTGAGATATGCGATAAATCTTCCGCTTTCTGATTCAGCACGTCGCTTGCGGACGATATCATTTCCGTTACAATCGATATCTCTTTCGCCAGCCCTTGTAATTGTTTCAGCATCTGCCGCATAGACCCCATTACACCGGTTTGTGCCTTTTTCTTCTTTATTTTTAAAACCAAATTTCCTTTGGCAATATTATCTGCTATTTCTGCGACTTCTGCCGGTTCGCCTCCCAACAACAATTGTATTCTTTGTATGATGTATGTACTTAAAAAGATAATCAAAGCACTGCCTAATATTAAAGTTATTGCAAAGCCTATCATGGTGCGTTTAATTTTAAGCTCGGCCTGCTTAGCTACTTGCATGGCAATATGTTTGACATTAGGCTCAATTTTTTGCACTTCATTGTTAATCTCCTTTCGAACACCCGTTTCATCATTAAGGCCAATGATAGTATCAAGGCTAATTACAGTAAAAAAACGCTTTTTGTAATTTTTAATTAATTCCGACATTCGTTGTTTGGTTTTTATTCCCATATTTGATTTAGCAATGGCTGCATTCATTTTTTTCGTCTCTTCATTAAATTTGTCTTTGTATTTCAAATCTTTACGCAGCAAATAATCTTTTTCATGCCTTCGCAAGGTGAGCATGTGTACGCGTATAGTCGGATTAATTTTATTTTTTATAATATAATTTTCCACTTCATGGATAGCACTTCTCATTTTCCCTATTGTTCCGTAATCTTTAAACCCCTTTTTTTGTAACAGACTGACAAGTGAAACAAAATTTTCTGAATAATTTTCATAATAACTAATAAGATTTATGAGAGAATCGTTCACTTTAGCTTTTGTGATATGATGATTTTTTTTTAATTGGCCTATGACAACATTGGCTGAATCAATTTTTTTCTGAAATTGTATCAGAAATTCACTTTCCCCGCTTTCATAAAAATGCGGATTAGTTAATTCCGAGCTTATAAAATCTTTTTGATGCTTCTGCATTTTCAGCGTGATTTCTTCTATGGCTTTTGCATCCGATTCGGCTTTGTGGGTGCCTCGAATATTTGCGATAAGACTGTAGGTGATGCCGCCCAAAACCAAAAATGCAACAAGGGCTACACCCGCCAAAGCAAATAAGCGTTGCCGAAAAGTGAAAAAGGAATTTGTCATAAAAATCATGTTAATAAGTTGATAGTTACAGCAAAATTGAATTGTCAAACTTAATAACAGAATGTCGGATTATCCTTTTTTTACGGTTAAGTTATTCTTAAATAAAAACGGCTTCGGATTTTTGTTAAATATTTGTTTGTCAGAATCTAATTTGACAGGGGGCTTTCGGACAGCTCTCGGCGCGTTTCCAAAACGCACCGAGACTTATTTTAGACCCGGAAGTTTCAGTAATGTCTTGAATGATTTCCTCTACCGGTTGGCCGTCATTATTGATTTTTTGAACGGTTATTTTTGGTAATTTTTCAATTTCATCTGCTTCCGGTTTACTTTATCCGCCGGTTTTTGTGCTTCATTGGCTGCTTCATCCAATATCTTTACATTTCTTGCCGCACAGCGAAATTGAGCAGGAAAAGCGACAGTCGTAAGGCTACATTTTCCGGAATGTTTTTTTTGATAGTTGGTTGCATTTAAGTAATATTGTCATTAATGTCGCATACCATATAAGACAGATTGGCGATGCGGGAGTGTCGCTTGTACATCCGTTATTGGAAATTTTAAAACATAGAATAAGACATGAAATTATTAGAAATGATAAAAGTAAGAAACGAAATTCCGGAATATATTGAATTATATCACGGTGCTTTATATCGAAAAGGTGTTTCTGTCAGAAATTTTTCAAACAATCAAAATTGAATTAACAAAAAATTTATGCCGGAACAACACAATATAGAATGGAAAAAGACATGGAGAGATGAATATCTCAAATGGATTTGTGGTTTTGCAAATGCCAAAGGAGGAACATTGATAATTGGAAAAGATGATAATGGAAAGCTTGTTGGTGTATCTGATTATAAAAAACTTATGGACGATATCCCTAATAAAGTCCTGAATTTTTTGGGCATTCTTTGTGATATAAGTCTTGAAGAAGAAAACGGCAAATACTTTATTGAAATTGAAGTCGAACCATACCCTTATCCTGTAAATTACAAAGGACAATATCATTACCGAAGTGGAAGCACAAAGCAAGAATTAAAAGGAATTGCGCTTGATAAGTTTTTACTTGGCAAACAAGGAAAACGTTGGGATAGTGTCCCTGTTCCAAACGTAAAAATTACTGATTTAAAGCAAGAAACATTACAACTATTCCGAAAAAAAGCATTTAACAGCAAACGAGTTGATGAAGCGGTTTTAAATAATAGCGATGAAGTTCTAATCGAAAATCTTGACTTAACTGAAAATGAATATCTAAAACGAGCTGCAATTTTATTGTTCCATCCGCGACCTGAGAAATTTGTAACAGGAGCTTATATAAAAATCGGCTATTTTGAAACACCTGATGACTTACTCTTTCAAAATGAAATACATGGAAATTTATTGGAGCAGGAACAAAAAGCTCTTGATTTATTGCTCACTAAATATTTGAAAGCTCACATTAGGTATGATAAAGCCGATAGAATTGAAGAGTATATTTTTCCGGAAGCAGCAATACGAGAGGCTTTATTAAATGCTGTTTGTCATAAAGATTACAGCAATCCTACACCAATCCAAATAAGTGTTTACGAAAACAGAATAATATTTTGGAATGCAGGACAATTACCGGATAATTGGACTATTGAAAAATTGAAAATTGAACATCCGTCATGTCCGTTTAATCCTGATATAGCAAATACCTTTTTTAGAGCAGGAAGAATTGAAGCGTGGGGACGCGGAACAATAAATATGATTAACGAGTGTAAAAAAAAGGGAGTAATGCCGCCAAAATTTGATTATGACTTTAATGGTTTTGTAATTGAATTTCTCAGATATACTGAAAACGGATTAAAGATGAAAGGATTAAAAGACCGGCAAATAGAAATAATTTTGCACATTCAAAACAAAGGGGCAATAACCAACAGCGAAGTGCAAGAAATATGCAAAGTTTCAAAACGGACGGCAACGAATTATTTGTCTGATTTAGAGACTAATTACATAGAGAAATTGGGATCAACAGGTAAAGGGACAAGTTACATTTTAAAGGGGCAATAAAGGGGCAAATGAATGAAAGAATAATAAGGAAATGCAATAACACATTCATGTTATGCCGCCAAAACCAAAAATACAACAAGGGCCACACCCGCCAAAGCAAACAAGCGTTGCCGAAAAGCGAAAATGAAATTTGTCGGATAAGTCTCGGCGCGTTTCCAAAACGCACCGAGACTTCGTATAAAAAAGATTAGACAACCACCGGCAGGGGAAAAAATAATTATATTTTTTAAAAGATTAATTTTTTGTGTAGTTTTAAAGTTCTTATTAGAGATTGTTTTATACAAGAATTTTAAAACTGCCGCCATGTCAAAAGAAAAGTCTTCCGAAGATTCATTTTATAATAAGTTAATCTTTAAAAGTACTCAAAGAATAAGAGAGTCGGATTGTATAAACCAAACAGCAGCCATCATAAAGGCTAACAAACCGGTAGCTGAAACTTTGAGAAACATTAGCGGTATTTTACCACAAGCTTGGCAGTATCCGGATTATGCGGTTTGCCGTATAAAATTCGACGGCAAGGAATATACTTCTCCCGATTTTTTGGAAACACAATGGATACAAAAATCAGTATTTGAAACATTTGACGGCAAACGCGGTTCTATTGATATTTTCTATACAAAGCAATTTAATGCAGATGCCGAAGGCCTTTTTTCGGCTGAGGAGAGAAATTTACTTGAAAATCTTTGTACCATAGTTTCAGGTTATCTTAACAGTGTGATAGCGGGAGAAACACTTAGGCACACCCATCAAGGGGTTAAGGAACTAATGACGGAATCGGACAGAATAAAAACCATTACCGGGGTAGAGAATGAAGAAAAACTGCCGGCTCTTTACAAAAGTATTGATGATATGCTGCAGGAAATTGCCCAAAATATGCCTAAGGCATGGCAATATCCGAAGCATGCCGTCGGGCAAATTATTTATAACGAAAAAGAATATTTTTCAAATCATATTAGTTTAAAAAACGCTAAAAAGATATTAAAGCGGGATTTTAAAACCATGGACGGTTCCGAAGGTTCTGTGGCCTTTATCTATTTACAAGATTTTCCTGTTGAGCTTACACAGGCCTATCTGCAATCGGAAGAAGAATTATTGAAAAGTCTCTCAAATCTGATAGCCGGATTTCTTAATATTTATATCAGCTCCGGCAATGCTAATATGCGCGATACTGAAGTAAGCCGTTTATTGGAAGAAAACATAGAACGACGTAAAGAATTGAGATGTATTAATGACACAACTCAGATATTAGAAAACAATGATGATATTAATATCGCATTAGAGGAAATATGCAAAATTTTACCGGAATCTTGGATGCACTCTAAACATTGTGTTGCCCGGATAACTTATGGGAGTTTTGAAACACGCACACCAAATTTTGAGATTACAGCTTGGGGTCAGAAAAAAAGCTTTAAAACCATTAACGATGTAAAAGGCACCATTGATGTTTTTTATACAAAAGAATTGCCCAATCAAGACGAAGGCCCTTTTTTGAAAGAAGAACGCAATCTGATAAATAATCTTGCCGTACTGATATCCGGATGGCTTAACACGAAACTCTCTTATATTGCCCCGGGTGAAGGCGGAAAAAAAATAACCGACCTTTTGCGTGAGCGCAAAGAGAGAATGAAAGAATTGGCTTGTTTAAATCAAACCGCACAAATAATACGTTCGGGAAAATCCATAGACGATACCTTGCAGCAATTAGCTCACATCCTTCCGCCCGGATGGCAATATCCGGAATTTACCGTAGCCCGAATTAGTTTCGATGATGCCGAATACTTCAGTCCCAATTTCAGAATTACTTCTTGGGCTCAAAAACAAAATTTCCAAACAATTGACGGCAAAAAAGGCAAAATAGAAGTTTATTATACTAAAAAATTCCCGACTTTCGATGAAGGCCCATTTTTAAAAGAAGAAAGAGATTTAATAAACAATCTTGCCAATATACTCACCGGATACCTTAACAGTGTGCGCGGCGAAGCAGCATTAATGGAGAAAAACTATGAAGAAGACCTGAAAAAAAAATATGAAAGCGCAAAAGAATCATTGGTCAGTAAACGAAAATTGTTACAAGATTTTTTGAATAAAAACAACTACGACAGAGACATATTTCACGATTTAATGCCTTTTAAAGTCAAAGAAATATTGTTAATTGCCAATTTATACGATGCATACAGTATAGAAAGAGAAGGACGCTTTTCCGACTACATACTCGGAGATTATTATCAATTAAATTTAACCTCCGTACCTCGAATCACCGGTGTATCGTCTTATGAAGAAGCTTTTGAACATCTGTACACAAAGCATTTCGATTTAATAATAGTTATGGTAGGCGTGGACAGAAAAGTGCCAATGGAAATAAGCAGGAAAATTAAACACGAATTTAACTATCTGCCCATTTTCCTTCTGCTGAATAATAATACCGATGTAGCCTACTTTGAAACCCAAAAACAAATTACCGGCCTGTTTGATAATATTTTTGTATGGAACGGCGATTCAAAGATTTTTTTCACTATGGTAAAACTCTTGGAAGACTATGTCAATGTAGATAATGACACAAAAGTAGGTTATTCCAGAATAATTCTCTTAGTGGAAGATTCGGCAAAATACTACTCTCGCTATTTGCCATTTTTGTTTCGCAGTGTTATGGAGCAAACACGCCGCATTATCGACGATGTAAGTACCATGGACGAGTTGTACAAAATTTTAAGGCTTAGGGTCCGCCCCAAGGTGCTGCTGGCAACAACCTACGAAGAAGCCATTGATATTTTTGATAAATTTAAAGACTATATCCTTTGTCTTATTAGCGATGTGAAATTTCAAAAAAATTCCCAAACAGATGAGAATGCCGGATTTGATTTAGTGAAATATATAAAAAATCAAATAAATGACTTGCCCACGGTTATCCAATCTTCCAATATAAAAAATGAACAAAAAGCTCTGGATTTGAACTGTACTTTTATTAATAAGAATTCCGAAACCCTCGTCAGAGACATACGCAAATTTATTAGTTACAATTTAGGATTCGGAGACTTTATTTACAAAGATATTAATGAAAATGAAGTAGCTGTAGCGGCTAATTTACAAGAGTTTTATGAAAATCTGAAAGTTATTCCCGTAGAGACCCTATTATATCACGGCAAAAGAAATCATTTCTCTCTATGGCTTACTGCGAGAGGAGAAATCCAAATTGCGAGAATGATTGCGCCCAAGCAAGTTAACGATTTTGAATCGGCAGAAGAACTTAGATCGTATCTGATAAATGTGGTCGAAAAACAACAATTCGAAAGAAATAAAGGCAAAATCATTGAATTTGATAAAAGCCAACTCAGAAATGAAAGCAATATCATTAGTCTTTCCCCGGGCGCGCTCGGCGGAAAAGGAAGAGGGCTGGCTTTTGTTCATACCTTAATATATAATTTTGATATATCGCGCTATATGCCGCATATCAATGTAAAAACACCGCATACTTTTTTTATCGGAACGGAAGAATTTGAGACTTTTCTTGAAAAAAATAAACTACACACCCGCGTTTATGAAGAAAATGACTACAAAAAAATAAAAAAATTATTTCTTAAAGGGGAACTCACCCTTGAGCTTACCCAAAAACTAAAAAGAATACTGCAAGAATATACAACCCCGCTTGCAGTAAGATCATCCGGCTTATTCGAAGACTCTTTGATGCAACCTTTTGCCGGAATTTTCGAGACCTACATACTGCCCAACAGCAGCCCGGATATTGAGACACGCCTGAAAGATTTAACAGATGCCATAAAATTAGTATTTGCATCCGTCTTTTCCGAAAAATCGAAAGGCTATGTAAAAGCCATTAATTACAAGATTGAAGAAGAGAAAATGGCCGTAATAATTCAAGAATTAGTAGGGAGTCAATATGAAAATTACTACTATCCTCATATCAGCGGTGTGGCACAATCATACAATTACTATTCTTTCGGCAATATGGAGCCTGAAGACGGATTTGCCGTAGCAGCATTAGGCTTGGGTATGTATGTGGTAGAGGGTGAAAATGCCTATCGTTTCTGCCCCAAATATCCAACGGCTGTTAATTATACTCCAAAAGACCTTTTCCAAAATTCACAGGTACACTTTTATGCCGTAGATCTGTCAAAACAAAACATAAACCTTCTTGAAGGCGAAGATGCCGGTTTGAAAAAATTAGATGCCGAAGATGCCGAAATGCACGGAAGCCTGAAACATTGTGCATCAGTTTACAGCCCGGATAATAATACGATAACAGCCGGCTTGGATAAAGCCGGCCCGCGCATAATTGACTTTGCCAATATTCTCAAATACAATTACGTGCCCTTAGCAGAAAGTTTGCAAGCCGTTTTGGATATCGTTAAAGAAGCTCTCGGAACAGCCGTGGAAATTGAGTTTGCCGTTGACTTAAATAAAGACGAGAATTATAAAGCTTCATTGTACATCCTACAAATCAAGCCGCTTATCGGCAATAAAACAGATTATGAAATAAAACCTGAAGAAATCGATAAAAAGCAATTAGTGATTTATGCCAAAAACGGTATGGGAAACGGACTTATTGACAACGTACAAGATGTAGTATTCGTGGACAAAGATTTGTTCGATAAAAAACACACACCGGAAATTGCCGAAGAAATCGCTCAAATTAATAAATCATTTGTTTTGGAAAACAAACACTATCTTTTAATAGGCCCCGGCAGATGGGGTACGCGAGACAAATGGATAGGAATTCCCGTGAATTGGCCGCAAATCTCGAATGCCAAAGTTATAGTTGAAACCAGCCTGGAAGGCTACCCCTTAGACGGCTCGGCAGGCTCGCATTTTTTTCATAATGTTACCTCAATGAATGTAGGGTATTTTTCGCTTCAACACACCGATTGGGAAACGGAACTTAACTGGGAACTTCTTAAAAATCAAGAACTTATACAGCAAACCAAATACGTTAAGCACGTACGTTTTAAGAAAAACTTAGTAATTCGTATGGACGGGAAAAAACGCATCACGGCCATTACATGGCAAAAATAAAAACATGAATACATGAACACAAAGACATACCGATTTTCTGAAACCCCTTTTAGTAAATTGATGCAAAAACGTATTCACAAAGTACTTTTAGTATCTTCTGTTTATGATGCTTTTTTAATGGATGAAGACGGAAGAATTGATGAGCAAATCTTCAATGAGTACGTGGCTTTAAACCTTAGATACCCGCCACAGTTTATACAAGTTACTTCTGCCGAAAACGCAATGAAAACTCTTAAAAACGATAAAATTGATTTAGTTATCACCATGCTCAGTGTCGATGGCGAAGGGCCGTTTGCTTTAGCCAAGGAAATCAAAACCATATATCCCGATAAACCCTTAGTTGTTCTCACCCCCTTTTTAAGAGAGGTATCAATTAAAATTCGTAACGAAAATCTTTCCTATATTGATTATGTATTCAGTTGGCTGGGAAACTGCGATATAATGCTGGCTATCATCAAACTGATAGAAGACAGAATGAATGCCGACTACGATATCTTAAAAGGCGGAGTGCAGTCGATTATATTGGTTGAAAACTCTAAGCGGTTTTATTCCAGTTACTTGCCTATTATCTATAAAATTATTTTCCAGCAGTCAAAAGAGTTTATGTCCGAAGGGCTTAACGAACACCAAAAAATGCTGAGAATGCGCGGCAGACCCAAAATACTGCTTGCCACAAACTATGAAGATGCAATAGAATATTACGAAAAGTATGAAGCCAACTTACTGGGCGTTATTTCAGATGTAAGCTACAATCGTGAAGGCAAAAAAGATAAAAAAGCCGGCATAAAGCTGGCAAAACACATTAAAAGCAAAGACCCCTATATGCCCGTCTTGCTGCAATCGGCTGAATTGGAAAACAAAGGCATTGCAAAACAAATAAAAGTAGGTTTTTTACACAAAATGTCGAACTCACTCACCTTTGAATTACGAAATTTTATAAGAGAATACTTTGCCTTCGGAGATTTTGTTTTTGTAAATCCCCAAACCGGCAATGAACTTATGCGGGTGTCGGATTTAAAAGAATTACAACACAAATTATTTCAAATTCCCGATGCCTCTTTAGTATATCACCTAAAACGCAACCATTTAAGCAAGTGGCTGAATGCAAGGGCTTTATTTCCCATCGCCGAATTTTTAAGATACTTGAGTCTTGATGATTTTGATGATTTATTTCATGCACGAAAATTTATTTTTGATACCATTGCCAATTTCAGATTAAGCAAAGGCCGAGGAGTAATTGCAAAATTCTACAGAGAAAAATTTGATGAATATCTCAACTTTGCACGAATAGGCGACGGCTCTATAGGAGGAAAAGCGAGAGGACTGGCATTTTTGGATTCACTAATTAATAGAAATTGGATACTTGATAAATTTGAAAATGTACTAATAGCCATACCCCGTACGGTGGTTATTGCAACGGATGTTTTTGATGAATTCATGGAAGAAAACAATTTGTATCAAATTGCTTTGCAGGATGTTAGCGACAAAGAAATTTTAGATGCCTTTTTGTCCGGCCAAATCCCTCTGAGAGTACACAAAGATTTGTATGCTTTTTTATCCGTAGTAAAAGGTCCTGTTGCAATACGCTCATCAAGTCTGTTAGAAGACTCACATTATCAGCCTTTTGCAGGAATATACAATACATACATGATTCCTAATGTACAAGACGCTCAACATATGATGGAAATGCTTGCAAATGCCGTAAAAAGCGTTTACGCCTCTGTATTTTTCAAAGACAGCAAATCATACATGAAGGCCACTTCCAATGTAATTGACGAAGAAAAAATGGGCGTTGTCCTTCAAGAAGTCTGCGGCCAAAAGCATGAAAACCGATTTTACCCTACCATATCCGGTGTGGCACGAAGTATAAATTTTTACCCTATTAAGCCGGAGAAAAGTCAAGACGGCATTGCCAATATTGCCTTCGGTCTGGGCAAGTTTATTGTGGATGGCGGCCTGTCTTTACGCTTTTCGCCAAAATTTCCCAAGAAAATATTGCAGCTTTCTTCTGCAAAAATGGCTCTTACCGAAACACAAAAGTTCTTTTATGCTTTGGATTTATCACCCGAAAAATTCCACCCCTGTATTAAAGACGATGTAAATATCCAAAAACTAAAAATTAAGACAGCCGAAAACGACAGCGGTTTCAAACACGTTGTATCTACTTATGACTTTCAAAACGATATTCTCCGAGACGGAGGAATATATGAAGGAAAAAAACTGATAACATTTGCTAACATACTAAAATACAATACATTCCCCTTGGCCGAAATCTTACAGGAAATACTTGCAGTCGGCCATAAAGAAATGAATAATCCGATTGAAATTGAGTTTGCCGTTGATATTTCGCCAAAACCCGGTAATCTCAGCCATTTTTACATCCTTCAAATACGGCCAATAGTAGAAAACACAGAAGATTTTTCTGAGGATTTAAGCAAGATTAAAAAAGAGGATACAATCATAAAATGCGAACACGCATTAGGTAACGGTATCATAGATCACATACAAGATATTGTCTATGTGAATCCGGAGGCTTTTGATGCTGCCAAAACTCCGGAAATAGCTGAAACCATAGGAAAAATTAACGAAGGATTCATCGAAACCGGAAAAAATTATATCCTTATAGGCCCCGGCAGATGGGGCACAAGTGATCCTTGGCTGGGAATACCCATAAAATGGACGCAAATATCGGCGGCACGTCTTATTGTAGAGTCCGGTATGGAAAACTACCGGATAGACCCAAGTCAAGGCACACATTTTTTTCAGAATCTTACATCTTTTAATGTCGGGTATTTTACTGTCAGCCCATTTATAAACGAGGGATATTACGATTTGGATTACCTCAATTCTTTTGATGCAAAATATGAAGACCAATATATTCGACATATAAGCTTTCCCAAACCGCTGACAATTAAAATATCCGGGAAAAAAAGTATGGGGGTGCTTATGAAAATGAGCCCTGATGACAGTCGGACAGCTGAGTGAATACCTTTAGATAATGTTTGACCGGATAACCGGATTATTACGGTTGAAAATATGCATATAAGAAAAAATAAAATATCCAAGAAAACGCGTATTTTTTTTGTATTAAGCTTAATTCTTTTTATAATTGAACGGGGAAAACCTCAATCTTTCCTCTGAGTTATTACTTTTTAGTTCTTTCCTTACTTTTTCTAAAAACTTTTAAAAAATTCAGATTATGGCAAACAAAAATTTAACCGATTTCATGGCAAAGCTTATTGCCAAAAACCCCGGAGAAGTAGAATTCCACCAAGCTGTTGAAGAAGTGGCTGAAACGCTTTTCCCTTTTATTGAGGAAAATCCAAAGTATAAACAAGCAAAAATTCTGGAAAGAATTGCAGAACCGGAGAGAGTAATACTCTTTAGAGTTCCTTGGCTGGACGACAAAGGAGAGGTGCAAATAAACAAAGGGTATCGAATAGAGATGAACAGCGCCATAGGCCCTTACAAAGGCGGATTGAGATTTCACCCTACCGTAAATTTGGGCATTCTTAAGTTTTTAGCTTTTGAGCAAGTCTTTAAAAATAGTTTAACGACTCTTCCCATGGGCGGCGGCAAAGGCGGTTCTGATTTCGATCCTAAGGGAAAGACAGACAATGAAGTGATGCGATTTTGTCAAAGCTTTATGCAAGAATTATTCAGACACATTGGGCATAATACAGATGTTCCCGCAGGAGATATTGGTGTGGGCGGCCGAGAAATTGGCTTCTTGTACGGAATGTACAAAAAACTGCGGAATGAATTTACCGGAGTACTCACCGGAAAAGGAATAGAGTGGGGAGGCAGCCTCATCAGACCCGAAGCTACCGGTTACGGAACAACCTATTTTGCACAATATATGTTGGCAACCAGAGGTGATGGCTTGAAAGATAAAGTCGTAGCTATTTCCGGCTCCGGAAATGTAGCGCAATACGCTACCGAAAAAGTTACCGAACTGGGAGGAAAAGTTGTTACATTGTCAGATTCAAGCGGATATATTTACGATCCTAAAGGAATTGATAAAGAGAAACTGGCTTATGTCATGCACTTGAAGAATGTAAAACGAGGAAGAATAAAAGAATATGCCGATAAATATGGTGCTGAATATTTTGAAGGGGAAAGACCTTGGGGTGTAAAATGCGATGTCGCCATGCCTAATGCCACTCAAAATGAAATATCGGGAGATGAAGCAAGGGAACTGATTAAAAACGGTTGCTATTGTATATCAGAAGGCGCTAATATGCCTTCTACCCAAGAAGCCATTGAAGTATATTTGAAAGAAAAGATACTCTATGGCCCGGGTAAAGCTGCCAATGCCGGGGGTGTTGCCGTTTCCGGGCTTGAAATGTCGCAAAATTCTTTACGCTTTTCTTGGACCAAAGAAGAAGTTGACCTAAAACTGCAAAGAATAATGACTGACATTCATGAAACTTGCGTTAAATTCGGAAAAGAAGACGATTATATCGATTATGTTAAAGGAGCGAACATCGGCGGATTTGTGAAAGTAGCCGAAGCCATGCTTGCGCAAGGAATAGTGTAGTGATTTAATTGAGTACACTTAACATCAGAAGCCATCAGAACACAGGCAATGCTTGTTGTTTTGATGGCTTTTTTGTTGTCGAAAAATACAGATGCAAATTCACAAATTTATGTGGGAATGCTTGGTGGATTTCAGTGATAAATCACTATTCCGCTTTCATTATATACTCAAAACTAAATGTTTTTCCTTCAAGCACATATTCATCCAAATAATTATACATAAACGATTCGCTGCCCAGGGCGTTTTGTTTGTAATCAATATTGAGAAATACCGCATTGCTTTCTTTCAGGTCTTTTGTGTATTTGGCATTCATTAGTTCCTCTACCGAATATTTTTGCAGGCTGAAGTTTAGATTTTCTCCCTCTACCGACAATGCCTTGCCGCTTTCGGTGCTGAGTCGGATTTCATATACGCCCGATCGGTTGCCGTTTTCCTGTGGTTTTATATAAGGTGTTGATAATTCTTCAACAGGCATTTCCCATAAGCCGAAGTTTGCACTTTTTGCACGGTCTTCATAATTTTCATGCGGGCCTTTTCCCAACCAACTTACGGTTTTATATTCGGCAGGCAGCACCAAAACGGAACCTATTTTAGGCCAGTTCAGCTTTTTATTGGATTCAATCTCAAATTCACAAAGAATTTCTCGTCCGTTAGTGGTGATAAAATTTTGCCGACATTTGATTTTCGTTTTCCCGGAAGTCAGCAGGTAGTTGTATTCAACGACTGTTTTTCCGCCTTCACTTGTGTTTATATTTAGTTCAATTTCAGAGAGTTGTAGATTAAACAGGCCGGCTTCATGCCATTGTGCGGCATGCCAGGTAAAACGCGGGTCGCTGTTGAAACCCGTTCCCAGGTCGTTGCTTGTGGGGGCACGCAAAGCATTTATTTTTGGCCCTTTTTCGATATACAAATTACCGTTCAATTCCCATTCTGACAGCTCCGGCCGGTCTTTGGAAAAATGCAGCTCAACTTGGTCATTATAAAGTATGAAACTTGTATCATTATCGCTTATTTCAAAAGTTTCGGGCGAAAATTGCAGCTCGGTATTTGCTTTTGGCGGATTTAGTTCAAATTGCTCTTCGGCTATAATGTGGCCTTTGGGAAGGCTGAGGCTTTCTTTGGTAGTTTTTACGGCTGCATACAAATGAAATGCATCATTTTCAAAAGCTATTTTGGGTAAAGCTATTTTGATTTTCGAGCTTTTTCCGGCCGGTATGTGCGGTAAAGTAATTTTTTGTGTATGAATGCTTTTTCCGTTTTTATCCAAGCGGATATGCAGCTCAAATCCTTTTAAACTACTAAAATGGTAATTGTTATGAATGACAAGTGTTTGATCGGTTTCATGATATGAAAAATCAACAAATTGCTGCACTTTTTTTACTTCCGCCAATCCCGGTTTGGGTTTTCGGTCCGGAAAAACCAAGCCGTTCAGACAAAAATCCGCATCGTGTTGTTTCTCACCGAAATATCCGCCGTACACAAAAAATTGCTTGCCGTTTTCATCGGTTTGAGCATGGCCTTGATCCACCCAATCCCAAATAAAACCGCCTTGAGCGTTCGGGTATTTTTTGAAAATATCCCAATAAGCATCAAAATGCCCGGTGCTGTTGCCCATGGCATGAGCGTATTCGCAAAGAATGAGCGGGCGTTCCTTGTCTTTCTTGGCCATTTTTTCGGTCCAAGCCGGAATGGGATACATGTAGGAATTTATATCGTAGTCGCTCAGGTCTTTAGTCCAACGGTAAGCCGAAATAAGATGAGCAAAGGTATCAAAAATGTTTTTTGTTTCAGACCAGTCCAACGGTTTTTTTATGGCCTTGCCTTCGTAGTGAATCGGCCGATTGCTTTTGTCCGATTTGCGAATGCTGTCGGCCATGGCACGCATGTTGGGACCGTTTCCGGCTTCGTTGCCTAAACTCCAAATCACTACGGAAGCATAATTTTTACTTCGCTCAAACATAGACAGACCGCGGTGTACAATGGCAGCTTTCCATTCCGGAAACAAAACCGGCGATTCATTTTTAAATTGCCATAAAAAGTGACTTTCAACATTGGCTTCGTCCATCACCATTAATCCGTATTCATCGCACAATTCGTACCAGCGTTCTTGGTTAGGGTAGTGAGCATTACGCACGGCATTGAAGTTGTGTTGTTTCATCAGCCGAATATCTTTAATCATGGATTCTTCGCTTATTGCACGGCCTTTCTCAGGGCTGAATTCATGCCGATTTACACCTTTAAAATATACGGCATGGCCATTGAGCAATACTTGCGCATTTTCAATTTTTACTTCGCGCAGGCCGGTGCGTTTGCCGTAGTAATGTTCATTGTTTTCATCTTTTATTTTGAAATGTAAACGATAGAGATAAGGCACTTCCGGGTTCCAAAGTTTTACATCCGGAATGTTATGTGAAAAGTTGAAGCGCAAAAACTTGTCTTCCTGTTCCGTTTTTACTTCTTTTTGAATGATTGTATTGCCTTCTGCATCAGTTAGGTGAATTTCCAAACTGTGGTTTTGAGTTTCGGTAAATTTTTTAATTTTTCCGCTGACATGAAATTCGGCATTTTCGTATTTGGCGTCCGGCTTACAATCTACCTGATAATCCCAAAGATAAAGGGCCGG
Organism: uncultured Bacteroidaceae bacterium; assembly: GCA_964472505.1. Taxonomy (GTDB): domain Bacteria; phylum Bacteroidota; class Bacteroidia; order Bacteroidales; family JAADGE01; genus JAYEIA01. Next base: position 32,539 of record CAYYQW010000004.1, read on the forward strand.
CAGCGAATACAGAAATACATCGCGGTATATGCCGCTGAGACGCCAAAAATCTTGATCTTCAAGATAAGAAGCGTCTGACCAACGAATAACTTTTACCGAAATCAGATTCTCACCTTCATGTATATAATCGCTGATGTCAAATTCGGCAGGCGTCATGCTGCCTTCGTTGTAACCGACTTTATGCCCGTTTACCCAAAGATAAAAAGCCGATTGAACGCCGGCAAAATGCAGAATAAGCCGTTCTTGCCGTTTAATGTCTTTAAGTTGAAAATGTTTTTGGTAAAAACCGGTTTCATTGGAGTCTGTCGGTACTTTAGGCGGGTTTGCCGGGAAGGGATGAATTTGATTGGTATAAATGGCTTGTCCGTAGCCTTCGGTTTGCCAATTAGACGGAACCGCTATTTTATGGGCATTTTGCATAGTTTTATCAGGAAATAAATCCGGCTCGTTATTCGGGCTCTGAGTCATTATGAAATTCCAGTTTCCGTTAAGGGAAAGAAAATACTCGGAATGTTCTCGATAATATTTTCCCGAAGCGTCTTTTTTGTCAAAAGGAAGCAGAATGCTTCTTGCTTCGCTTGCATTCAGCTCAAATATTTCAGGATTTTGCCACGGCGGCATTTCTTGTGCTTTGCTTATTGCCGAAAAAAGAAGAATCGTTATCAGTCCGATGGTAAGTGTTTTGCGCATAATTAAATATTTAATAATCGAATTTCTAATGCCGTGAAATTACGGATTATAATTATAAGATTTGTGTGTTTTGACAAGATATTGTTAGATTCTGAAATTTTATTAAACGCATTAAAAAATACGGAATTTAAAATAAAACAGAAAACTTATGGCGAGACCTTTAAAAAATTGTCAGCTTCCGAAAAAATATTATAATTTTGCATAAAACTAAATATGCTGTGTTATGAATAAAAATACCGGAATAATACTCATCGTTATAATTATCCTTCAGACCTTATTGCTTGGCTGGTTAGTGTATGACCGTCATACACAAAATCAGGAAAATGAAACATTGCAGACTGAGCTAAATGAAATTGGTGAAGAAAAAGATGAAGTAGAGAAAGAATTGGAAGAAATGCTTCAACAGTATGAAGATTTGAAAACCGACAACGAAGAAGTAAATGCAAAGTTGGAGGAAGAACAGAAGAAGATTGAGAATTTAATGGCGGAACTTAAAACGGTAAAGCGCGGAGAACGTTATAAAATAAAACAATTAGAAGCCGAAACCGAAACTCTCAAACGGATTATGAAAGGCTATATTCGCCAGATTGACTCGCTTAATACCATGAACCAGGAATTAACGGCGGAAAATATTCAGGTGAAAAAGCAGTATGAAACAAAAGTTGAGGAAACGAAAGAACTTGAAACCGTACGTGACAGTTTATCTTCCAAAGTAAAGCAAGCCGCTGTTTTACAAACACACAGTGTTTCTTCCGAGCCTTTAAACCGTTGGGGAAGAGATACGCAACGAGCCGGTTGGGTGAAAAAAATACGAATTTGTTTTCATGTAGCAGCTAATGAAATTAGTTATTCCGGCATGCGCGCATTTTATATCAGAATTGCCGATCCGGACGGTAACATACTGACCGATTCACAATCCGGATTATTTTCGTACGACGGAAAAAATATTGCCTTTTCCGGCAAACGCGATTTCAACTATACCGGCGAAGATGCTCAAATGTGTATTTTTTGGGACGGCGAAGAAGCCGAAAATCTTAAAGAAGGTATGTACAGTGTTGATATATATTGCGACGGGAAAAAAATAGGAAAATCTAATTTTGAATTAAAATAGTTGCCGAGATTGTATTGAAAAGCCTTAAAATTGGGTCTGTCATTATTTGACAGGCCTTTTTTTAAAACTTAGGGTCATCAAGGAAATCTTCAATATCACGGCGTTCCTTTTTGGTGGGACGCCCGGCGCCGCGGTCGCGATGTACAAAATTACTTTTTACGGCTTTTAGTTTATCTAATTCTTCGGCGGGTGTAAGATCTTTCAGAATGTCCGGAACCAGTTTGGCGCCCACTCGGTTGCTGATAACTATCTTTATTTGAAAACTTTTTGTGATGGGAGCTTGCGTTACTTCTATTTTGTCGCCTGCTTCCACGGTTTTTGAAGGTTTTGTTTTTTGTCCGTTCAGGCTTACCTTCCCGCCTTCGCAGGCTTTTTTTGCATCACTGCGGGTTTTGAATAAACGAACACTCCACAGAAATTTATCAATTCGTTCCGAGTCGGTTTGTTTAATCATTTTTAATCTTTTTTAATTCAGCTTCAAAATCATATTTTTCGTTATAGAAATTCATGGTACGCGCAATACCCGAGAAGCTAAATGTTTTTACGGCTTCGCACATTTTCTCTATGCGTTCGTTAAGTACGAGTCGTTCATTTTTAGTCCAGTTGCTTAGGACATATTCAGCTTGCATTCCGCGCGGGAAGTCATTGCCGATGCCAAAGCGTAAACGGTTGAAATTTTGATGCCCGAGTGTTTGGATAATATCGGCCAAGCCGTTGTGATTGCCGTCGCTTCCGTTGGCTTTTAAGCGAATGTAGCCAAAAGGAAGGGCTATATCATCCACAATAACCATGAGTGCATCCGGTGTGATTTTTTCTTTTTCAAGCCAATAGCGGACTGCTTTTCCGCTAAGATTCATATAGGTGGTAGGTTTTATAAGAACAAGCTTGCGGCCTTTGTGTTTTATTTCGGCTTTTTGCGCATAGCGCTCCGAGCTAAAAAAAGTATCGGATGCACCGGCCAGCGCATCCAATACTTTAAAGCCAATATTGTGTCTTGTTTTTTCGTATTTTTCACCGGGGTTACCCAGTCCTGCAATTAAATACTTCAAGATACATTTGTTTTATGTGAAGCTTATTCTTCTGATTTTTTTTCATCTCCTTCTGCGGGAGCTTCTCCTTCTTCACCTTCAGCTGCTTCGGCTGCTTCGGCTGCTGCTGCTTCTTCAGCTTCGAGTTCTTCTTCTTCAACAGTCATTTGCATACGTGTAGTTCTCACGGCACATACAACACTGTTAGGCGCATCTAAGAGGATAAGATTTTCATAATCCAAATCCCTTACATTTACACTGTCGCCAATGCCAAGTTCGGTAACGTTCACATCCAGTTGATCCGGAAGGTGTTTGGGAAGCCCCAATACTTTAAGTGTTCTGGCTCGTTTGAAGAGCAAACCGCCTTCGGTAACTCCTACGGGAGTTCCTACTGCATTTACGGGAACATCTACTTTCAGTTCGCGCCCTTCTTCCACACGCAAGAAATCTATGTGTATAATAGCATCGGTAACCGGGTGGAATTGAATGTCTTTCATGATGGCATCGTACTTAGAACCGTCAATGTCTAATTTGACGATAAATACCAGCGGAGTGTAAACCATGTTTTTAAATGCATTGTGATGCGCATAAAAATGTACATTTTCTTGGTTTGCACCATACAATTCGCAAGGCACCATGCCTTCTTTTCGCAATTTTTTTGTATCTGCTTTGCCCGTTCCTTCACGAAGTTTTGCAGAAATTTCAATTGTTTTCATAAGATAATTTTTTTGTGTTACTCAAAGCAAATTAAAACTCAATATGAGAAAAACTGTCTGCTTCCCATCACACGTTTTGTTTTGTTTTTCAGCGCGCAAAGATAGGCATAAAAAATTTTGAAACAAGTACTTTTAAAAATTATCCGATGAGTTTTTTTGTTTATGTTTAGACAGGTATATGTCTTTGCATTTCTTTTATTCCAATCGTAATATCGGATATGTTTTACCGGCTGCCATAAGCTCTTTGTATTCCGGGTAGTTTACAAGTCCGAGTGTGGATTCAGGTTCAAAGGCTAAAATAATCATATTTGCTTTGAGTTGATTTAAAGGTATAATCACATAATCGCTTTCTAAATCTTTTGCAGCAATCTGTTTTTTGAGCATTTCCGGACTGCGAATATCTAATTCCTCCACTAGCTCATGTTTGATACCTTTTATATAATAGGCATAAATGTCATCGCTTGGGTTTGCTTTATATTTTTCGTAGGATATACCGTGCTTATCGGCTAAATCCAAAACAGCTTTTTCATTGGTCGGAACCAAATAAGCCTTTGGATTGCTTACATCAGCTAAAGAAATAAGTTTGTTGTGATATTCCTCGACCGTAAATATCGAATCTTTGCCGGTTTTCACCGATTGCAATTTGTATTTCAGAGGCTTGTCGCCTTTTATGTGTTCAAGTTTTATAGCCGTGCTTTTATCGGTTTTACCATTCATTAATTGTGTCCTTGCCGTTTTTACAATTTTTCGGATGCTTTCGGAATTTTTATTCGCATACATCAGGAGGGCTTTCATGCTTTCTTTTTGCGATTCGGCTCTTCTTTTTATGTTATGCAAAGAATCTTTACCGTTTAAGCCTTCTATTATGAATGAAAATGTATTTTGAATACCCGGGCTTTGTCTGCCGTCGTTGATATCGACCGTGCTGTGTCGCAGCCGTTCGCCTGCAGCTAAGGAACCGACAATATATTCTCCAAACGAATAATCTTGATCTTCGAGATGTTTTTGTACATAAGGCAAGACTTCTTGTTTTGATACGGCTCGAATTGTTGAATCAATATTGCTGTTGGTTAGGCATCCAAGTTGAATGTCAAATTGTTTCAGCCACCCGAAATCATACCATGATTGCCGATAGGGATAATATTCGTGTACATCAACGGTGTATTCCGGAAGATATTTATTGAATACTTGATGTAGGGCTTGAATTTCAGTGCTTTGCATAATAAGATGGTCGCGGTTCAAATCAATGCCTTCGGCATTTCTTCGTTGGTGTTTGTCGCCGCCGTCCGGGTTTAATTGAGGAATAATCAAAATATCAAGTTTTTTCAAAAGTGAATCTAATTTGCCTTCTGCAAATTCCTGAAGCAGAAGCAGTGTGCCTTCGGTTCCGGAGGGTTCGTTACCGTGTTGGCCGGCAAAAATGAGTACTTTGAGTTTTTTGTCGGAGAATTGTCCTTTTTCCGAAATTTTAACCAAGGGAATTTGTTTGCCTTCCGAGCTTTTCTCAATAATTTCATAAGTAATTACTTGTTCTGCCGAAAGGCGTTTCAGATAATTTAACAGTTCCCGGTTTTGAGTCAGTCTTTGAAATTCTGATTTCTCCAAAGGGGCGATGTATTTTTTTTCTTTATCGGTTTCGTTACAGCTAAACGACAAAACTGTGATGAGAATAAAAGCAATGAGTTTCGATGTATTCATAAGACATAAAATTAGTTTGAGACTGTTGGCTTTTTTATTAATACAATTATTTGGAAGAATTCCCTTAAAACAGGAAAGACAAGAGAGGAAAAAATTACCCAATATCAATACATTTTATCGTATAGTCAAAAGAATAACGGCATCCGTCAATTTGGCGGGCAAACTCGCCTCAATATTTGTATCTTTGAACCATGAGACAGTTACTCTAAGATTGTTACTACTCTCTTTTCTGTCCCCACAGAATTTAAAAGCACGCGTCAGCCCTGATGTGTGCTTTTTTTATTCAGGAACATAACTATAGAAAGCTGAACGGCAGAACTGAAGCGTTCTTTATTAAAAAAAATGCAATATTTAGCCGAAGCGGCATTCAAATTTTTATATTTGTCGGCTCGTTAACGGAAGTTATTGTTCCGAAAATTTTAATTAAACAGATAAAAAAATGGCTGTTTTTCTTTTTGACGAAATAATCTTCGGCCCGGTACAAAGTCGCCGTTTGGGCGTTTCTTTGGGAATAAATCTTTTGCCGAGAGAAAATAAATTTTGCAATTTTGATTGTATTTATTGCGAATGCGGACGAACCTACAAAGATGAGTTTGGGAAAAGCCCCATGCCTACACGCAAGCAGGTAAGTGAACGTTTACGTGAAGTTCTGGAAAATATGGCAAAAGACGGCAAGAAGCCCGATACCATTACTTTTGCCGGTAACGGGGAGCCAACCATACATCCGGAATTTCCGGCGATTATAAAAGATACTTTACAAATTCGTGATGAATTAGCGCCCGGTTGTTCGGTGGCTGTTCTTTCAAATGCAACCAAAATTCATAAGCCTGAGGTTGCAGAAGCCCTTAAATCAGTTGAGCAAAATATTTTGAAGCTGGATTCCGGCTTTGATGAAACCGTAAAATTACTGAATAATCCCCCGAAAGGATTCACTGTAAAGAAACTAACGGAAAATCTCAAGGCTTTCGAAGGGCAACTTATTATACAAATAATGTTTGTGCAAGGTGAGTATAAAGGAAAAAGAATTGATAATGCAACCGATAAAGAAGTAAATCGTCTGCATGAATTAGTCGATGAAATAGAGCCTAAACAGCTTATGATTTATACGATAGAGCGCGATACACCTTCGCCCGGATTGCGCAAAGTGAGCCCGGAACGGCTAAAACAAATAGCGCGGCAGTTTGAAAAAACCGGGCATAAAGTTCAAATTTCAGAATAATTATACGTATTTTTATACGGTAATTGAAAATCCGGACGCACCGGACAATTCAAATTTTAACATAAAATGATATGAAACAAATTAAATTTACTATCGCAGGAGTTTTGTTCTTGCTGCTAACGATTACAAGTTGTACCATTACACAGGAGTACCATTTTAATCGCGACCTCTCCGGTACGGCTACCACAACCATTGATATGACTGCTCTTATGGAGTTCATGGAGTCAATGGATACCACTGAATCAAGTAACTCATTAGATACTCTGGATGAGAACTTTGCCGAATCAGCAGAACAGCTCAAGGAATTAGGAGCTGAAAATGTTGAGTACGGCTGGAAAGGTGAAGGGAAAAACATTATTTTCCTGTCTTATGAGTTTGATAATATTGAAACTTTAAATACCATTTTGGCATCGCAGGATGCTACAACCGGTTTAACCGGCGGCGGAGACTCTGACGGGCCTAAAGCAAAATTTGAAAATCGCGGCAAACGTAAACTTATCTATAAAGCTCCGGAAATGAATGATTCCGAACTCGTCAACAATGAGGAGATGGAATCCATGTCCGAATATTATAAATTTAAGACCATTTTTACTTTTGACAGGCGTGTTAAGCAATTAGATGCCAAAGCTTATGAGCTTTCTGAAAATAAAAAGAAGATTATGCAGGAAGCAACACTCAAAGAAATGCTCTCCGATGATTACTCACAGGATTTTGAAGTAAAATTGAGCATATTTTAATAAAATATTGAATTAGGCGCATAGATACTACAAATATCAAAAGTACAGCATATTGTTTAAATATGCGGTTCCCCCTTAGAAAAGGGGGACAGGGGGATTGATTACAACAAGATGCGAGAAAAATCAATTTTTGTAGTTCACATTCTGCATGATGAAAACATTTCTTCTAATGAAAACATTTTGTAATAATTGTCAATCAAGGTCTTGTCAGTATTAGTAAAGTACCTAATTCAAATAAAATATTTAGTAAAAAAGCGGTTCTTCTTTTCAAGAGCCGTTTTTTTATTCTGCCATCAAGTTGCAGCCTCTAATATCGGAATGATCAAAACGGCCCAATACTTCAAAACTTCCGTCGGCCTGTCGTTTGCCCAAGTCCTGAGTTTCAATAAAAGCACAGGAGTTAAAATTGGCCAAGTCTATAATATTAATGCCGCCGGTTGAGGATGTTTCGGTTTCTGAAAAAGGATCGTATAAATCCCGAATTCGTATTTGCATCCAAGGAGGCGTATGAAATTGCTCATTACCCACGGAATAAGCTTGAGAGAGTAATTCCGTCATACCGTATTCGGAACAGATTTTTTTTGTGCCTGCAGCACGAGCTAAAAGCTTATGCAATTCGCGGCGTACAATTTCTTTTCTGCGCCCTTTCATACCGCCGGTTTCCATAACAATCATTTCCGGATTGTTGAATGTGTAATCATTAAAAAAATCCAAAAGCGCAAAACTTACCCCGAGCAAAAGAATCTTTTTCGAAGTATTTTGTGCTTTTTTAATATGCTGATTAAGTTTCGGAAAGTCATGCAAAAAAAAACCGCTAAGCTCAGATTGACTCTGTTTTATTAGCTCTTCTGCCATATATACCAGCGATGATCCGCTGCGCTCCAAGTATCCGGGCAGCAAAGCCAAAATGATATAATCTTCCGGATTACCGAAAAAATGCTGAAAGCTTTTAGTGAAACTTTTTTTATATACATTAAGATTCGTTATGTAATGGCGGCTTGTTCCGCTGCCTCCGGTTCCGCTGCTGGTAAATATTTTCTCAATATTTACTGCCGGTTTACTGAGTATTTTGTGGCTTTTAAAAAACGAAATTGGCAGAAAAGGAATATCAGATACTTGTTTTATTTTTGAGACATCGGTTTTCAAATGCTTTAGGTAATCAGCATAAACAGGATTTTGCTCAGATTGAAACCGAAAAATTTCCATGCATGCGGCATCAAAGTCTGTAGGTGTTTTAATCGTAAATATTTTGTCGGAAAACATGCGGTATAAATTTATGCAAAAATAATAATAATGTCTTTCAAATAACTTTATTGGTCAAAAAACCGCTCCGGAATAAATTTTAGTTTTTAAAAACTTCTTCAAGATAATTTTTTTTATATCTTTGCCCTTTCAAAATCAAAAGATAGAAATATAAACTGGTACTAAGAAATGGCTACACTTCAAAAAATCAGAGACAGAGGTCCCTTAATTGCAGTTGTAATTGGATTTGCGCTTTTTGCTTTTATTTTCACCGATATGTTTTCAGGCGGACAATCCATGTTCGGATCTCCGGAAACAGATGTTGCCGTAATTGACGGCGAATCGGTAGATATAAGAGATTTTCAGCAGCGCTTTGCCATGCACAAAGAATTTATTCAATTTGCAAATCAGAGAACAAATCTGGATCAAGAACAAGAAAAACAAATTCGAGAAGAAGTTTGGAATATTATCGTAAATGAAAAACTGCTTATTGAACGTTTGAAAGATATGGGATTATGGGTTTCAGACCGAGAAACTGCTGACTTAATTCTTGGCGGAAATCGACAAATAGACCCCATAATGCGACAAATTGCGATCTTTAACGATCCGCAAACCCGTCAATTTGCACCGCAGGCTGTTCGCCAATTCTTTAATTCGTACATGAATACCAGCGACGATGCCAGAAACTTTGGTTTGTACCTCGAAGATATTGTTCGAAGCAACAAAGCTCAAAGCAAATATCAAACACTCATTGCCAAAGGGATGAACATAAGCAATCCTGAAGCACGGCAGTTATATAAAAATCGTGTTCATGTTGTAGATTTTGATTATGCATATAAAGCTTACAAAAAAATTGAAGACGAGGAAATTTCAGTTTCAGAGAAAGAGCTTAAAACCTATTACGATGCGCATAAGGACGATTATAAACAAGAGCATACACGCGATATAGCATACTTGGCTTTTGATATTGTTCCTTCTGCGGAAGATCGTCAAAAGGATAAGGAAACACTTGCTGAACTTAAAAAAGAGATGCAAACCATTGATATTGACGATACTGATGCATTAATCACTTTTACTCGCGCAAATTCGGATACACGCTTTACCAATAAGTTTTACGCCGAAGGGGAATATCCCGTACCGGAAGTTGATTCACTTTTGCAGAATGCACAAGTGGGTGATATAATAGGCCCTTTTGAAGAAGACGGTTATTTTAAAATTGCAGCCGTAGCCAATCGAGCTATGGTTCCCGATACCGTTCAGGCATCACACATACTGATAGCGCCTGACGGGCAAGAAATTGCCGATATGGATGAAGCGCTGAAAATGATTGACAGCTTAGAAACGGCTTATCGTAAAGGTGATACCTTTGAAGCTTTGGCCGATGAGTTTTCTTTCGATGCACAATCTGCACTGGAAGGCGGTGATTTAGGTAAATTCACCGAAGAGGAAATGATTAAAAACCTGAGTGATTCCGTTTTTTATGCCAATACCGGCGATCTTAAAAAAGTGAAAACGCAATACGGTTGGCATTTGGTTAAAGTAACCTACCAAAGTCCCAAACGTATGAAGGTATTTCCGGTTATTGTAAGCCGAGATATCACGCCCGGCAAAAAAACCATTGACGAAACTTATGCGAAAGCAGCCGGTTTTGCTTCAAAAGCTACAAGCCTTGATGCTTTTGATAAAGAAGCTCAAGCACTGAATATGACCAAACGAGTGGCGACTGACCTGAGTCCGACCACACGTACCATTGCCGGCTTGGAAAGTGCTGACAGATTATTATCGTGGGCTTTTAAAGATGATACCGAAAAAGCTGACTTGTCTGCTATTTTGCAAAACAGAGAACAGTTTATTGTTGCAATAGTTACTGAAATTCGCGAAAAAGGAATAGCGCCTTTTGAACAAGTAAAAGATTTGATTACGGCAGAAATTATTAAGGACAAAAAAGCAGAGATATTTTCCAAAGAATTTGAAGAAGCCTTGGCGTCGGAAACCAACTTGCAAACGCTTGCCGATAAAACGGATTCAGACTTCAATACAGCCAAAAATACAGCATTCAGCTCATCGGTATTGTCCGGTATAGGTGCTGAGCCGCGCGTAATTGGTAAGGCTGTTTCAATGGCCGCTGATGAAATATCAAAACCCATACAGGGAGAAAGCGGTGTATTTGTAGTGAAAGTTTTATCTGTTACTGCTAAAGAAAATATTGAGGATAATGAAATTCAAAATGACCGATTAAATGCACAAAGACGTTTGGTTTTCCGTGCTTCGCAGCAATTTATGGAAGCACTCAAAGATCGAGCGGAAATAACGGATAATCGTCATAAATTCTTTTAGTAAATCCTTTACCGACACAAAAAGCACTCCGGATAAATGCGGGGTGCTTTTTTTAATTTTTTTAAAATTATCAATATGAAGAAAAAAAACATTGTTATTGCCTTAGGCGGGAATGCGCTTTTGCGCGGCGACCAAACGGGAACCATTGAACAACAGGAGAAAAATACCGAAGATACGCTTAAAAATATTTTATACCTTATTAAAGAAGGCCATAATATTATTTTGAGCCACGGAAACGGTCCTCAGGTTGGAAATATTCTTATGCGCAACGATGCCGGTATGCAAAATTACGGTATTCCGCAAATGCCTTTAGATATTTGTGTGGCCGACTCGCAAGGAGGTATTGGCTATATGATAGAACGTGTTTTGAGAAATGTGCTTACCGAAGCCGGAATAAAAAAAGATATTCTCACCTTGGTAACGCAAACGGTTGTGGATAAAAACGACCCCGCTTTTCAGAACCCAACTAAGCGAGTAGGTAAGATCTACAAAAAAGTTGAAGCCGACAAATACGCCAAAGAAAAAGGCTGGGTTTTCAAGCAAAGTTCTAAATCCGATGACGGCTGGCGTCGTGTAGTAGCTTCGCCAAAACCCATTGATATTTTCAATTTGGAAACCATAAAGAAAGTCAGCAGAGAAGGAACCATTGTAATAGCATCGGGCGGGGGAGGTATTCCCGTTTATTTGGATGAAAACAAAATGGTACGGCCTTTGGAAGCTGTTATAGATAAAGATAAAGCCTCGGCAGTATTGGCTTCTAAAATTGATGCGGATGAGTTTTATATTCTTACCGATGTTTCTTATGTTTACCTGGATTATCGCCAACATAACGAAAAGAAACTGGAACATCTGACCAAAGCTGATGCATTGAAATACATGGAGCAGGGTAAATTTGGTGAAGGCAGCATGGCTCCCAAGATAGAAGCTTGCTTGGATTTTATATCGCAAGGCGGTGAAAAATCCGTTATTACCGAATCTACACGCTTGGAAGACCGTTCATTCGGAACTAAAATTACTTTAGAATAGGCAGCTTACTGTATAAATAACTGCGGGTTGTATCAGAAACACTTTGATGCAGCCCGCTTTTAGTATATTTCTTTTCCCGATATAAATTCAGTGCTTATGGATTTGAATTTATAGACATTTTTAATGATTTTTCCGAAAAGTGCAGCAACCGATAATACTTCTATTTTATCGCATTCTTCTTTCAAAGGAATGGTGTCGGTTACATAGAGCTTTTCGAGCTTAGAATTCCGGATTTTTTCGTAAGCATCACCGGAAAGAACCGGATGCGTAATGAATGCTTTTACGGAATTGGCGCCTTGTTCAAACATCATATCGGCAGCTAAAGCAAGCGTTCCGGCTGTGTCTATAATGTCATCCACCAGAATTACGTTTTTACCTTCTACATCGCCAATTACTCGAAGCTCTCCAACTACATTCGCTTTTTCGCGAGCTTTATAGCAAATTACCATACCGCAATTCAGAAATTTGGAATAAGCATTGGCGCGTTTTGTTCCGCCGGTATCGGGCGATGCTATAATGATGTTTTCCAATCCGAGTTTTTGAATGTAAGGCACAAAAACGGCCGAAGCAAACAGATGATCAACCGGTACGTTGAAAAATCCTTGAATTTGGTCAGCATGTAAATCCATAGTAATCACCCGATCTACACCGGCTGCTGTCAGTAAATCTGCCACTAATTTGGCGCCTATGGCCACGCGCGGTTTGTCTTTGCGGTCTTGCCGCGCAAAACCCATATAAGGTATTACGGCAATGATTTTGTAAGCAGAGGCTCGCTTGGCGGCATCAATCATCAGCAGCAATTCAAAAATATTTTCGGTAGGTTGAAATGTGGATTGAATAATAAACACATAATCTCCCCTGACGGTTTCGGAGTAGCCCGGTTGGAATTCTCCGTCGCTGAAGCGTTGAATGAAAGATTTGCCGATACGCTGATTAAGGCTTTCTGAAATTTTTTCAGACAGGCATTTTGAACCTGTTCCGGAGAAAATTTTTAGGTTTGAATTCATTTTTTCGACCCTTCTGTAAAATAAGTAAGTGAAAAACTAAAAATATATTGCAAAATTAAAAAAAATATGCCGGCTTTATAAAGAAATTATGTTAAGCTTTTTTTTTTATTGCCCCTTGCAAGATTTTTCTTTTGTATAAAAGCTGCTAAGGTGCAAAATTACTGCTGTTTGCAGGTTTTTATCCGCCGCAAATTTATCTTCAAAATAAACTGTTTTTTCTTAAAGGCATTGGACTCATAAGCATTCGGATGTTTTGAATTGCTTTGATCTGACTAAAGCATTGCTTTACTTGCCGGTTTGTTTAATAATTTGAATGACTTGCCGTTTAATTACTTCTTTGGTTTGATTGTTTCTGTATTGGGCTTCGCGGTATGCTCCGTATATATTGCCGAGATATATTCCGGCGGCAATTCCGGTAAATACAAAAGCATATTTGTCGCCTTTTCCTTTTATTTCATAAGCTTTATAGGCTTGAAAGCCATTGGCTGCAAACATAAACAGGTATTGCATACCCATTTCGGAGTTTCCGCTTGCCATGTGCCCGCTGCCCGGAATTATTGCTGCGCTTATCGCATAAAATGCAGGTCTTTTAAAGCGGATGTTTTGGCAGGAATCAGCTAAATTTTTGAGTTGTAACAGCGTGTTGCTTTTGGATTCAAATTTGAAGGCAGTTGTTTTTTTATACGCTCCGGCAAGTATGAATTGCGCGTTTTTATAGGCCGCAGCTTTAGTCGGGAAACTGTCTTTCATGGCAGTGATGTGCTTTTGGGCAATTGTAAATTGTTCCGTTCGTAAAGCTTCCGTAATTAGAATATCTCGATATTTATCGGGGATTTCATCGGCGGAAAAATGATTGTTAAGTAAACTAACCGTTTGCTCGTATTTGCCGGCTTTTGTTAAGGCAGAAATTGCCGAATCAAGTGCTTCGGTATTGTGGGCTTGCCGGTTTAAAACGCGAAGGTATTCTTCGGCAGCAGCTACGTATGCTTTCTGCCGGTATAAGTGTTGAGCATACTCCCATGCGTGTTGGGCATCATAAATGTTTTGAGCTTTTGTCGGCCAAGTTGAAAACAGAAGCAAGCATAATACAGCCGGGAGTATTTTCTTAAAATAATCCGTTGTCATTCTGAACCGATTTTTCATAAGCTTCGTCGGGCGGCAGGTTTGATTGTTGTGCTGCTTCTACGGCCAAACGGTCGCAGCGTTCATTTTCGGGTATGCCGGCATGGCCTTTTACCCATTTGAGCTGTACCTTGTGTTTGGGGTAGATTTCCAAAAACCGGCGCCACAAATCCGGATTTTTTTTATTTTTAAAGCCTTTCTTAACCCAATTAAATACCCAGCCTTTTTCCACGGCATCCACTACATAGGACGAATCAGAATAAATTACAACTTGGCTTCCCGGGTTTTTAAGTGTTTCCAGAGCTATTATCACAGCCAGAAGTTCCATGCGGTTATTGGTGGTTTTTCTGAAACCGCCCGAGAGTTCTTTGCGGTGTTTTCCGGCCATCAGAACGATTCCGTATCCGCCCGGCCCGGGGTTTCCGAGTGCCGAGCCGTCGGTATAGACTGTTATTTGCATATTTTATAGTGTTTATTGTCCCGGGGAATAGACTCCGGTCCCTTCGGTGGGAACAACAGGCGATTGTATGATATTACTTTTGTTGAAATCACGGTCGAAGATATACAAATCGAACATAATGGTTTCATAATCCGGGAGTACAGTGCCCACGGTCATATCTACATTGAGGTAAATATCAGCTTCTAAATTTTTATTTCCGCCTTCGGGTTCAATATACGGAATGCGGTATTGCAATGGAGCGCCCAGTTCAACAAGGGATGTGTCTTGGTTTTCTACTTTATATAAATTTAAAAAGCAATTGTAATGAAAGATCGTGTCCGGGTGGAAAACCCCCAGTGTATCACCTGTCTTGAGGCCTACATTTCCGTCGCCGTCAATCAAGTGAAAAACGAAAGTAAAGCGTTTTACTTGGTTGTCAAGCGCATCGCTTGTATCACTTACCATTAGTTGCTTCATGGTAAGGTAAGGCTCAGGCGGATTGTCAGGCGGCTCGGGGCAAGCCGAAAAAAGTCCGGATAGCACGAGCATGACGGTTACTGTTAGAATTTGTTTTATTTTCATACCCTTATTTTTTTCTAAAAAACAATTCGATCGGAACACCGGTAAAATCAAAGTCTTCGCGTAATTTGTTTTCCAAATATCGGCGATAAGCTTCCGGAATATGATCCGGATAGTTGCAATAGAAAGCAAAGTTCGGAGCATAAGTCGGTAACTGTGCGGCGTATTTTATTTTTATATGCTTACCGCGAAAAGCCGGCGGCGGGTTTTTTTGTATGTATGACTGAACGGCTTTATTCAGAACGGCTGTTTTGATTTTTTTCTTACGTGCGTGATATACTTTCTCGGCGGTTTCAATGGCTTTTAAAAGCCTTTGTTTTTCAAGTGCCGAAATAAATACGATGGGTACATCATTGAAAGGCGCAATTTTTTGTTTGATGACTCTTTGAAACATTACAGCCGTGTGGTTATCTTTTTCAACTAAATCCCATTTGTTGACTAAAATTACCACCCCGCGTTTATTTTTTATAATTAGGCTCAAAATGTTTTGATCCTGAGCTTCAAACCCTTGTTCGGCATCTACCATCAGCAGGCAAACATCGGAGTTTTCAATGGCTCGTACCGAGCGCATGGTAGAGTAAAACTCAACATCTTCGTTTACTTTTGCTTTTTTTCGCAAACCGGCAGTATCTACCAGTAAGAAATCTTTTCCGAATTTTTTATATCGGGTGTTAATGGAGTCGCGTGTAGTTCCGGAGATAGGCGTTACGATGTTTCTTTCTTCTCCCAGCAGTGCATTTACAAAAAGCGATTTTCCGGCATTGGGTCGCCCTACAACTGCAAATCGCGGAATTTCCTCTTCTTCTTCGGCTTGGGTATCTTTTTTGGGAAATGCTTCAATAAGTGCATCTAAGAAATCGCCCGTACCGGCACCGTTGGTGGATGAAATGGGATAGAACTCGCCCAAACCCAGTTTGTAGAATTCAGGAGTTTCTAATAAAAGAGCGTTATTGTCCACTTTATTAATTACCGGTAAAACCGGTTTATTTGATTTTCTCAGGATTTGCGCAACCATATCGTCGTCGGCAGTTATTCCTGAGCTTACATCTGTCATGTAAATAACCACATCGGCCTCATTAAGAGCGGTCAGTACTTGTTTGCGTATTTCGGCTTCAAAAGCATCATCGCTGCCGGTAACATAGCCGCCGGTGTCAATTAAATTAAATTCTACACCGTTCCAAATTCCGGTTCCGTAATGCCTGTCGCGTGTAACTCCGGCAGATTCATGCACAATGGCTTTTCGTTCTTCTGTTATTCTGTTGAATAATGTGGATTTACCCACATTGGGCCTTCCTACAATGGCGGCTGTATTTCTCATTTTGTTATTCTTTATTTAGTAAATTTGTGATTTTTATTCCCATTAGCAAAACATCATCTATTTGTTTGTAATTGCCTTTCCAAGTATAAAACTGCTGTTTAAGCAAGTTTCTTTGAATACTCATCGGATATTTTTGTAAGGAAATTAGTAATTTTTTTAGCTCTGAAGCCATAAACCGACGGTTGTTTTCGCCCCCGAATTGGTCGGCAAAACCGTCTGAAAATAAATATATACTGTCGTCTTTTTTAAGTTGAAATTTTTTCTTTTTAAAAGGTTTTTCTCTAAAATATATTCCTATGGGGTTTAGGTTTGGTTTGAGCTCCGTTAGTTCATTGTTTCGAATAATATATATGGGATTGTTGGCTCCGGCGTATTCCAGATCCAGTGTTTCGGTATTGATAACCGCCAGTGACATATCCATCCCGTCATCTTGGCTTTCGGTGTCAGTGCTTTGTTGCAGGGAGTATTTTATGTTTTTTCTCAGCTCTTCAAGAATGGTATCGGGCGAGACAATTTTTTTATTTTCGGTAATTTCATTTAGCAAAGAAATCCCCAGCATACTTACAAAAGCACCCGGTATGCCGTGTCCGGTACAATCGGCAGCGCTTATAATAAGGTATTGATTTATTTTTTTAAAGAAATAAAAATCACCGCTTACAATATCGCGCGGAATAAACAGAATGAAATTGTAGGGTAACATTTTGTCAATAAACGCTTTGTTCGGAAGAGCCGCATTTTGAATACGCTCGGCATAGAGAATGCTGTCACGAATTTGTGTCTGTTGTCTTTCTATGGCAAATTTTTGGCTTTCAATTTCGTCGCGTTGGGTTTTTATTTCTTCATTGCTTTGTTGCAAGCTGTTATTTTTTTCCGATATTATTTTATTTTTATTCAACTCGGCAGTATAAGCCTTTTTCTTTTGCCTGTAAAAAAAGTATATACCCAAAAGCAGCGCTGATGTTAGAAGTGCAAATAAAACCATGAGCCATAAGCGCATGTGCTGGTTGTTTAGTTGGGCTTGTTTTAATTTGGCATCTTTTTCCAAATTCTCAATTACGGCTCGGCTTTCATTTAATTTTTTGACATAAATAACGTTGGCAACCTTTTCACTTAATTGTCGTTCATACATACTGTCGGTATATTGTCGAGCCAATTCCGAATATTCAAGCGCCTCTTGTATTCGTTTTTTTTCTTTGAAGACTGTAGTAAGATTAATATATGCCGTGCGAATGCGTATCGGATTATTGGTAATGAGGGCATAATCCAATGCAAACTCCGCATTTTCCTGAGCAAGTTTTAATTCCTTTTTTTGGATATAAATACTTGCCATACCGGTATGTAGTGCCGAGAGTAAGTCAATATCAAACTTACTCGCGGCAGCGTCTAAAGCTTTTTTGTAAGCCTCAAGTGCTGCATCCGGCTTGCCTTCTTTTAGCTCCAAATCACCGATGTATTTATGACAAACCGCTTGTCCGGATTCATCATTAAGTTGGCTGCGTATTTGCAAGGCTTCGGAGAGCAGGCTGCGGGCACTGTCGTGTTTGTTTAGAGCGGTATAAACTCTACCGGTATTGAGCTTAGAATATGCCAGCATGGCAGAATCCGGGAGAGCTGACGCTATGCTGTCGGATGTTGCCAGATGTTTTAGTGCTTCTTGATTTTCGTTTGTATAAATAAAGGCATTGGCAAAATTAATATGAGCATAACCGACTTGCCTTGTGAGTTTGTGTTTTTCTGCAAGCTCCAAGCCTAAACTGTAGTGAGCCAGAGCCTGTTCAAAGTCTCCGGAATTTCTGAATGCAACACCCGTGAAGCTGTATGCTTTTGCAAGTTCTTCAAAATCATCAGTTTCTTGAGCCAATTTAATGGCTTGTTGCCCAAACGAGATGGCTTGTTGTGGATTGCTGTTGCGCAGCAACCGGCTTATTTGGGTATAATAGTGAGCTTTCTTTTCTGTGGGCGCGTTATAGGCTTCTTTCCTCAGGCTGTCAATTAGAAAAGAATCCTGCGCCCCGGCAGTAAAAAAGAAGAACAACACGGCAAGCGTGCTTAATAAGTGTTTGATATAAATCATTTTTATGATTACTGATTTTTAATCCAATTTACAAGCCCTTTTTGGTCAATGATTTCTTTTAACTTTTCGGGCAAACTTCCAAAATGAAATTTTTTATCGTTAATTTGTATGTATGATTCATCGAAATTTACCGAAACTTGATCGCCCGGCTCGTATGCTTCTACGGCTTCGGGTTGCACTATCAAGAGTAAGCCCTGATTAATGGCCGATCGGTAAAAAATGCGATTGACCGATTTTACAATAACGGCTTTTATGCCGATATGCGCCAAGCCCACTGAGGGGTGTTCGCGTGAGCTGCCGGAACCAAAATTATTCCCGGCAAATATAATGTCGCCTTTTTTGGCTTTTTTGGTGAAATTTTCATCAAAGCCTTCAAATAAATGCGGAATAATTTCTTCGGCATTTGAGCTCATAACTTTGTAGGTCAGATTGCCGGCAAACATCTGGTCGGTATTAAAATTGTCGGCATCGCTGTAATCCCACACACCGTTTTCGGAACGTCTGTTTTCTCCGGCCTCTATTGTAATTTTTTTACTTTGTTCGGCACCGTAGGGGTATTTGTTGTTTTTTTTGTTTTTTCTCGGGTCGGTAATTTTTCCCGTAAGGGCTGCGTATGCAACGCTTGCCGGTGAAGCCAGATAAATGGATGCATTTTTATTTCCCATACGGCCCAAAAAGTTCCGATTTGCGGTTGAAATCACATGGTAACCGTCGGCCGGAATTCCCTGTCCGGTTCCCAAGCATGGGCCGCAGGAAGAAGAAAGTACATTGCCTCCGGCATCCAGTAAAGTTTCAATAATTCCTTCATTGATGGCCTTGATGTATATTTCTTGCGAAGCGGGTGTGATTAGCAACTGAAAATCGTCTTTAATCTTTTTGCCTTTCAATATTTCGGCGGCTTGTCTTAAATCTTCTATGCGGCCGTTGGTGCAAGTTCCGATAAAACCTTGTTGTATTTCGGTGCCTTCTAATTCTGAAATGGCTTTTATATTGTCCACATTGTGTGGTGCAGCTGCAACCGGAAACAATTCATCCAAGTTAATTTCAATGGTTTTGGCATAATTCGCATCGGGATCTGCCCATATTCCGTCAATACTTTCTTGTCCGTAGAATTCGGCCAAAATTTCATCTGCCGGAAACACGGCATTTTTGGCTCCCATTTCGGATGCCAAGTTAGCCAGTGTCATGCGTTCCGAAATACCGAGACTTTTAACGCCTTCGCCGTGGTATTCAATGGACATATAGTTTGCGCCGGCTGTTCCTATCATGCCTATAATCCACAGTGAAAGGTCTTTGGCATAAACCCCTTCGGGTAATTGGCCTTTGAGCGTAATTTTTAAGGATTCGGGTACGCGAAACCAAGTCTCTCCGCGTTTCCATAATCCGGCAGCTTCGGTGCGGTCTATTCCTGCCGCCAGCGCATTGAAAGCTCCGGCCGTGCAGGTGTGGCTGTCGCTTCCGGTTATTATCATTTTAGGTTTGGCGTGATATGACATAATTTGATGACAGATGCCTTTGCCGGCATCATAAAACTTGTCAATTCCCTGTTCCTTTACAATATTGCGTACCACTTGATACTGTGTAGCCAAAGCCGCAGTAGTGGGCGGAGCGTTATGATCGAGTACAATCAGGTTTTGTTTCGGATCGGCAAATTTTTTGCCGTTCATTTTTTTGAATGTGTTGTATATGCTCGATGTATTATCGTGGGTTAAGACAATATCGGGCTTTTTAAAAACGATGGCGCCGGTTTCTGCACCGAGAATTTTTTCTGCAAATGTATGTCCCATAATTGAGCGGTTTAATAATTTTTCCCAAAGATATTTATCTTTAGTGAAAAAAGCATAAAACTGTGTCGGTTTATCTTTCTTTTTCGGCTTTTAATATGAAATGTCTTTAAATTCGGTCAATTTCCCAATAATCAGGCCGTCTGAAGTTTTGCAGTATAATTTTTTTTATTCGAAAGTCAGGCAGGTCAAATCGTCCGCTTAAATTGGCGAATGTTTCCAATTGGGCTGGAAGATTGAAGGCTTACAGCATTTTGCAAGCCGGCCTTAGAACAATCCTCCGGTTCAAATATCGCTCCGAAATTAAGACCGGAAAATATAGTAAGACAATATTAACAACTGTCAAGCTTACTCAGGCATCAGCAGTTTCCAAAAAAAAACCGAGCCTTAATTAAGGCCCGGCAAATAAAAGATCTTTGCAGAATATTATTCTCCGTATTTTTCAATGATTTCTTCTTTTGTTTTTCCGAGAATGTCAAATTCTTTACCAATCTTTACAAAAGCATCAACGGCTTTATCTAAATGCTCTTTGGTATGAGCAGCCGAGAGTTGAATTCTGATACGTGCCAAACCTTTGGGTACGACCGGATAGTAAAACCCAATGACATAAATACCTTCATTCAATAACTTGGCGGCAAAGTCCTGAGACAGTTTAGCATTAAACAGCATCAGAGCTACAATGGCAGAGTCGGATGGTTTGATTACAAAACCGGCATCCGCCATTTTTTGCTTAAAATAATCAGCGTTGCCTATTACTTTGTCGCGTAGTTCGGTATTGGCCTCCAACATCTCAAAAACGCGGCTTGCAGCGCCGGCTATCACAGGGGTTAGTGAATTGGAGAATAGATATGGGCGTGAGCGTTGCCGCAACATGTCGATAATTTCTTTTTTCCCGGTTGTGAATCCGCCCATAGCGCCGCCGAGAGCTTTCCCGAGAGTACTTGTGATAATATCCACGCGATCCATTACATGATGGTATTCATGCGTGCCTTTTCCGTGTTTGCCTATGAATCCTGAAGCATGGCTGTCGTCCACCATTACGAGAGCATCGTATTTTTCGGCCAAATCACATATTTCGTTAAGTTTGGCAATGTCACCGTCCATGGAGAATACGCCGTCGGTTACTATGATTCTGAATCGTTGCGCTTGAGCGGTTTTAAGTTGAGCTTCCAGGTCGCTCATATTGCTGTGTTTGTAGCGGTAGCGTTGGGCTTTGCATAAACGCACACCGTCTATGATTGAGGCGTGGTTTAATTCATCCGATATTATCGCATCTTCTTTGGTGAAAAGCGGTTCAAAAATTCCGCCGTTGGCATCAAAGGCTGCTGCATACAGAATGGTATCTTCCATACCGAAAAAATCAGCGATTTGAGCTTCCAATTTTTTATGTATATCCTGTGTTCCGCAAATAAACCGCACCGAAGACATACCGTATCCGTGGCTGTCCAAAGCTGCTTTGGCTGCTGTAATAACTTCCGGATCCGAAGAAAGCCCGAGGTAGTTATTGGCACAAAAATTTATTACTTTCGAGCCGTCCTCTAAGCTGATAACGGCATCTTGCGGCGATGTAATGATGCGTTCTTCTTTATAAAGTCCGCCGTCTTTTATGTTTTGCAATTCTTGTTGCAAATGTTCTTGTAATTTTCCGTACATAATGCTGTGTTTTTTGTTTGTTCAAAAGTATTGAAAATCGGTTAAAGCCGAAAAGTAATTTTTATGTTATTCAGCCAAGTGAATGTGAAAATTCCGGTTTTTTAGAAGCCATCGCTTAATTATGTTTGATCCGATACAAATTTTCTTTTTTAAACAAGTTTTTCGGTATCAGGAATAATACTAATTTTAACTTTTAGGAAGCGCTGCTGTTTAGTTATCATCCAAACGCCAAGCACTAAGAAAATAAGGTATTATGACAGAAAATGAATTATCCAAAGTAATTGTGAACGCTTGTTATCAGATTCATGTAAAACTCGGAGCCGGGCTTTTTGAAAGTGTGTATGAAGAAATATTATTTTATGAATTGCGAAAATCCGGTTTAAATGTTGAGCGGCAAAAAGGGATTCCGGTTATTTGGGATGAAATAAAAATTGATTTGGGCTTTCGCGCTGACTTGATAGTTGAAAACAAGGTGATTGTTGAGTTGAAATTTGTGGAAGCAATAGCTCCGGTACATCAAAAACAATTACAGACTTATCTCAAATTAACGGGTAAGAAACTCGGGTTGCTGATAAACTTCAATGTCCCGCTAATAAGAGACGGAATACAACGAATAGTTAATAATTTATAATAGCTTGGCAAAGAAAATAATTGCACGCAAAGCCGCAAAGCCGCAAAGAAAAAAGGATTGCACAGACTCTAAGAATATCTATAAATCCCTTAGCGCCTTAGCGCCTTTGCGTGAGAAAAAAAATGTACAGACTTTAAGACCCATAAATTATTTTTTTCAAGAATTAAAAGCCTTTATATTTGTTGAAAACAGGAATTATGGATTATTATGATATAGCGATTATCGGCAGCGGGCCGGCAGGTTTCTCGGCGGCAGTGAGAGCTTTGGATTATCGCAAGCATGTTTGCATCATTGAAGCCGGAGAAATCGGCGGAGCCGGTATCATGGGCGGAGCATTGGTTTCCAAGACTTTATGGGAGCTCTCTTCCGACTATTCCGTTTCTGCTCGGGTGGACAGAGGTTATCGTTCGTCCGGCTTACAAGTGGATTATCGTGAAGTAAGAAAAACTGTGATGCAGGCTGCCAAAGAACGTCAATACCAAATGTTGTCGCAGATAGAAACTTTTTCAAAACAAAAATCCCAAAACGGCTCTTTGACATTGATAAAAGCCTATGCAAAATTCAAAGACCGAGAAACATTGGAGTTGCAAATGCCATCGGGTGAAACGCAATTCATTAAAGCACATGATATTGTGGTGGCAACGGGTTCCAAACCGAGGCAATACCCCGGCATGCCTGCCGACGGTGATCGTATTGTGGATTCCGACAGTATTTTGAATTTGAAAGCTTTTCCCGAGCGTATGCTAATTATAGGTTCCGGGATTATTGGTTGTGAATTTGCTACTATTTTTTCAAATTTCAAACAAACCGAAGTGCATCTGTTGGATCGAACCAATCGAGTTATTCCTTTTGAAGATAACGACTTAAGCGATTTGATTTCGGATAATTTGGAGGAAAACGGCGTACATATTCACCACGAAGCGAATTTACGCAGCATTACAAAAAGGGAGGATTGTTTAGAAATTGTATTGGATTATGAAGGCGGCAACAGTAAGGTTTTTGAAGTTGATGTAGCGCTGGTTGCCATAGGCCGAGTACCAAATACCGATAATCTGGCTTTGGAAAATATCGGAATGAATTTGGCTAAAAACGGACTGTTTAAAACCAATGATTTTTGCGAGATTAATGAATTGGGACGCTGCAATATATACGCTGCCGGCGACATTACCGGACACGGACAACTCTATAATATTGCCGAACGCCAAGGACGGTACGTGGTTGACAGCCTTTATTCTGAAGCAACCGGACCCATTAGCTATCGGAATATGTCCACACTGATGTTTTTTAAGCCGGAGGTAGCGGCGGTGGGAGAAAATGAGAAACAGCTCAGAGCACGAAAAGTACCGTATCGTGTAGCTTATTATTCCAATGTTTTGGTAGCTCGTGCCATTGCCATGCGAAATACCAAAGGTTTTGTGAAGATAATTGTCGGGCAGAACGATGAAATACTGGGTATGCGAGCGGCCAGCCCGCAAGCTTCGGCTTTTATTGTTTCTGTGGCGCATTTGATTGGTGAGAAAGGCGGACTTAAAGAAGTATCTAAAACCATACATCCGCATCCCGGCGTTACTGAGGGTATTGAAGAATGCCTGCGGATTTTTGAGCGGGCTTCGGTTTTCAAGCAACAAGCATTTCCCGACTATATAAAGTATTATGAGTGGAATCCGTAATGGATTCGGTATTTTTGCACTTAATTGATACCGTATAACGCAAATCGCACGGTTTTTGTAAGTATTTTATTTTTACTTGTCGAATTGACAGATTTTATAATTGTTTTGCATTTTAATCAGCATATAAGCATTTTTTATGAAAATCAAGGAAACAACTTTCAGAACCGTTCCGCCCGCAGCAGAGTTCCCTTTTAAAATTAATTATTCCAAGCGAGCAGCCTTTGTTGGGTCATGCTTTACCGAGCACATAGGCAGACGTATGGAAAGCTTGAAGTTTCCCGTGCGGGTTAATCCTTTCGGCATTTTATATAATCCGGTTTCAGTGAAAAATGCCGTTAACCGAATTATTTTGGGGCTTGATTTTACGGAGCAAGACTTGGTATATCATAAGGGCTTATGGCACAGTATGATGCATCACGGCGATTATTCTTCACCGGATCAAATACAATGCCTTAAAAAAATAAATGATTCCATTAGAGATGCCGAAGCTTTTCTGCAAAAGGCTGATGTCTTATTTATTACTTTCGGAACGGCTTGGCTGTACGAATATAAAGCTACCGGCGAGGCCGTCGGAAATTGCCACAAATTACCGGGCGAAGCTTTTAACAAGCGTTTATTGAATGCCGATGAAATTACTATTGAATTTTATCAGCTGTTGAACGATTTACAAAATTATAATCCGAATTTGGAAGTTGTTTTGTCGGTGAGCCCCGTGCGCCACCTTAAAGACGGTTTTTATGAAAACACTATAAGTAAAGCTGTTTTATCCGTGGCTATTCACCAAATATCGGAGCGTTTTGAAAATGTGCATTATTTCCCTTCTTACGAGTTATTGCAGGATGATTTGAGAGATTATCGTTTTTATGCCGACGACCTGATTCATCCCTCAGGCAAAGCCGTTGATTATATTTTTCAATATTTCTCCGATGCCTTTTTCGGACCGACAGTAGAGCAGCGCATGGCTGAGGTTGAACAAATTGTAAAAGCTGCCCGACACAGAATTATTCATCCGGGAGTTGAAGAAAATCGACTATTTGCCCAAAATATCTTAAAGAAAATTGAAGCTCAAGCTTCAAAAAATCCTAAATTGGATTTTTCCGCTGAAGAAAAACATTTTAAAGATTTGTTAGCTTGATTAGGGTAAAGACCAAAAAAAAGCTCAAAAATAATTTTGAGCTTAATAAAAAACCGAAATCTTTTTTATTTACTTTATCAGTATTTTTCGCATGTATGTGTGATTGTCTTCAGTTGTTACACGTATAATGTACATACCTTTTTTCCCGTTGGGTAGTTGCACTAAAATATTATATGGAACTTGGGTGTCATTCCGTACGGTTTTTACGGTTTGTCCTATTATATTAAGAACTTCAACACTTGTTACGGTTTTATCGGCATTTACATAAAATTTCATATCCGTAACCGGGTTTGGATAAATCATAATATTATCCTGTTTTTTTTCGCCGGTTTCTTGCGTGAGGCCTGTTTGCGCTGCAGCTGTTCCGCAGATTATAATAAAAGCTAAAAAGGTAAAGAGTTGTTTCATAACTATTCGGTTTTTTCTCGTTTACGACAAACATACAAAAATGTTGCCTAAATCACCATATTTATTTTTTTTAAATCATTTTTTGTATCAATCGAAAAGTTTTCATATTGCGTAATGCCGCATCGAATTTTGTAAGCGTTTTCTAACCAGCGGTTTTGCTCCAACTTTTCGGCAAGTTCTAAAGGCGATTGTTTTATTTTAACAATTTCTTTGAGTGTTTCTTTTCTGTATCCGTATAGCCCGATATGTTTATAAAATGTGTGTTCTTTTAAAAGCTCATTGTTTTTTTTGTCTCTGATATATGGGATGGCTTGCCGGCTGAAATATAATGCATTATTGTCTTTGTCCAATACCACTTTAGGTTGGTCGGGATCTGTCAGTTCTTGCAAATCACTTATAATTTTCACCTGAGTGGCAATTTTTGTGTCGGGATTCTGAAAAAGAGCTTCCAATTCTTGTATTTGACGGGCATCTATAAGCGGTTCATCACCTTGCAGATTAATGATTATATCAAAAGTTTTGCCGGTTTCTTTTTCTGCTTTCTCAAGAGCCTCGCTGCATCGGTCGGTTCCGCTTTGGTGTTTTGTACTTGTCATTACCGAACGCCCGGAGAAAGCCCTTACCGCATCTTGTATTCGAGAATCATCAGTCGCTACAAAAACCGCATCGAAGGCTTGAGCCGCTCTTTCGTAAACATGTTGTATCATGGGCTTGCCTTTGATGTCGGCAAGCGGTTTGCCGGGAAGCCGAGTCGATGCATAACGGGCGGGAATAATAATAAGCGTGTTCATTTTCATTCTTTTATTCAATTTTTAAAGTTACAATATTTATCGTTTAAGGATATCAAATTGTTTGACGAATGCCTTTTTTGCGGACTTAAAAATCAGAATTGACAATATGCAAAAAAAAATGTAATTTTGCGATATCGTCAGCAGCTGATTTGAAACTGCGAAACTAATTTGATTTTTTTAAAACTAAATTTTCCGTACATAATTCTATGGATTTAACTTCGGTAAAACAACGATTCGGAATAATAGGGAATTCCGTCGGGCTCAACAGAGCCTTGGAAATAGCCATACAGGTAGCGCCTTCTGATTTGTCGGTGCTGATAACCGGCGAAAGCGGAACCGGTAAGGAAACCATTCCGCAAATTATCCATCATCTGAGTCCCAGGAAACATAATTCATACATAGCCGTTAATTGCGGAGCGATTCCCGAAGGAACCATAGATTCCGAGTTATTTGGGCATATTAAAGGGGCTTTTACCGGTGCCGCATCATCACGAAAAGGATATTTTGAAACCGCCGATCAGGGCACAATTTTCTTAGATGAAATAGGAGACCTGCCCGTACAAACACAAGCGCGTTTGCTTCGTGTTTTGGAAGCCGGAGAATTTATTCCCGTGGGATCGTCTGAAGTAAAAAAAACCAATGTACGCGTTATTGCCGCCACCAATATTGATATTGACAAAGCCATTCGCGAAAATCGTTTTCGCGAAGACTTGCTTTACAGGCTCAATACTGTTCCCATAAAAATGCAACCGTTGCGCGAACGTGGTAAAGATATCATTTTATTATTTACAAAATTTGCCTTGGACGCCGCAGAGCGCTATGGAATACCCGATATTGAACTTAGTGACGAGGCCAAGAAACTTCTGCTGAATTATCGTTGGCCGGGAAACATCCGGCAGCTCAAGAACATAGCCGAACAAATTGCCGTAATTGAAGAAGACCGAGGAATTACTGCCGAACAGTTAAAACAATACTTGCCCGATGTTGAACGTTCCAATTTACCCGCCATATTTGATAAAGGCGTGGAGCGTGAAGAATTTTCCAATGAACGGGAGATTCTTTATAAAATTTTATTTGATATGCGCAATGAAATTAATGAGCTTAAACAGATTGTGCGTAACATTTCCAAGAATGAAAAAGATATTCAAATTGAAAAACCGGTGCCTTTTTCCGGTGATACTGACAGTTTTCGTGAACAAGCCGAATATTTGTCTTCGGAAAAGGAGAGATTCGATTATCGTAACGAAAGTATAGAAGATACGGAAGAAATTGTAGATGAGAGTTTGTCGCTGAAAGACAAGGAATTAGAGATGATTAAGAAGGCGCTTAAAAAATATGGCGGAAAAAGAAAAGATGCTGCCGACGAATTGGGAATTTCGGAACGAACTTTGTATAGAAAAATAAAAGAACACGGAATTTAAATATTCATTTTAATTTGTTGATAAATAGAATAATAAATGCATTTTAGTTTGAAAAAATATTTTGTTTTTTTCATAGTATTTGTAACTTTACAAGCTTGTGGAGTGTATAAGTTTACCGGGGCATCATTGCATCCGGATGATCAAACATTTACCGTTAAGTATTTTGATAATAAAGCAGCTTTGGTAAATCCGGGTTTAAGCCAAAATTTTACGGAAGCGCTTAAAGACAGGATGTTGAGCCAAACAAATTTGAGCCTAACAGATTATGACGGTGATTTGATTTTTGAAGGAGAAATTGTACAATACGAAACCAAACCCGTAGCTATCACACAAGATGAGCAGGCCGAATACAATCGGCTTACAATCGGCATACGAGTGAAATATACAAGTATTAATAACCCAAAGTTTGATTTTGACCAAACGTTTAGTAAGTATGCTGATTATGAAAGTGCAAAAATGCTTGGTGATGTAGAAGGTGTACTAAGTGAACAAATTGTTACTGAACTTATAGATGAAATTTTTAATAAAGCCGTTGTTAATTGGTAGAAAATTATAAAATTATGACAGCAGAAAAATTTACCGCTTTTTTAGAGGATCCAAAACAAGTTAATAAGGATAATTACAGCGATATAAAGAAACTTACCGAACAATTTCCTTATTTTCAAACGGCTCATGTATTGTTATTGCTTTACGCCAATGAAAACGATAAGAAAAATTTCGACAAACATGCTGAGAAATCTGCTGTTTTTATTACTGACAGAACGCGTTTGTTTGAACTGACCAAACAGTCAAAAGTCCAAAATAATTCGAACAAACAGCCTACGGAAAGAAAACGTGTTGTAAGCTCGAAAACCGTAAATATTCCTTCAAAATCGGAAAAACAAAAATTAGATGAACAGCTCAAGCAAATAGAGCAAGTCGCTAAGAAAGAAACAAAACCGGAAGATACCCTTAAAGATAAACCGAAACGAGAAGTAAATAAAGACGGCGAGAATGTCAAAGCAAAAGAAATCTATAAAAAAGCCGAAAACAAAGTAGAACAACAAGACGATAGTTCCGGAGAATCATTGTCCGACACCGGCTCAAAAACTCATAACGCACTTTTAGATGATCTTTTTAAAGAAAAAGTTCGTAAGCGTGAGGAAGAAAAACAACAAGAAGAAGCCGACTCTTCAAAGAAAAAAACAGATGAAGTTTCTTCGGAAGAACTTACCAATGACATTTATAATAAAATAGCCGGCTTAAAGCGTGATAAACTAAAAGTAAAAAATATCAGCTCTCAAAGTGAGCAAAAAACAGATAATAAAGACGACAAAAATACCAAGACAGAAACGGATAATAAAAAAAACTCAGATACCAAACCCAATGAGTTAAAGCCCAAAGAACTTGAGAGCAAGAAAACAGATTCGCAAAGCAAATTGGTTGAAGAAAAACAAACATCCGAAAAAGACGAAAACGAACTAAGCAAAAAATCAGAGAGCGAAACCTCCGAAAAAAAGCAGTCAGCAGCAGAGAAACTTACGGATAAAATTCAGGAAGTAAAAAGCGGCATTACTAATGAACCGGGAAAACTGTCGGATACTAAAAAGACAGAAAAACAAACAGATAATAAAGAAAAGATAACTGAAGAAAAAAAATCCGACAAGTCCGGCAAAGTCTTCGAAATGAGCAATACGAAAACGGAACATGAACACACTAAAGAAAGTGAAACACCCGATAAAAAAGAAAAAACGGCAGCCGACAGCATTTTGGAGCGTATCAACCGACTGAAGGGAGAAAAAGATGAAAAAAAGGACCAGTTGATAGAGGAATTTGTGAAGAAAGAGCCCCGCATGGAAAGAACAAAAGATAAAGAACCCGAAATAGAAGGAGATGTTGCGGAAGAAAGCACCAAAGAGAAAGAGCCTGTAGTTACCGAGTTGATGGCAAATATTTATATCAATCAGGGCTACTATGATAAGGCAATTGAAGTTTTCAATAAATTAATTTTGAAAAATCCGAAAAAAAAGGATTACTTTGCAGCCAAAATTCAAGAAACGGAAGAAATGAAATAGTTCTTTAAGAATTATAACCCAATTATTTATTAAGCTATGTTTACACTATCATCCATATTGATTATTCTCGGCAGTATTATTATGATACTTATTGTATTGGCCCAAAACTCAAAAGGCGGCGGATTATCGTCAACATTTGGAGGCGGAGGCGGACAAGTAGCCGGCGTACAGCAAACCAATAAGTTTTTAGATAAAGCCACTTGGGGCATTGCAATTGCACTTTTAGTTTTCAGCATTACCGCCAGCCTGTCAATTCCAAGACCGGACTCTGAAAGAAAATCAGCTGTTACCGAACAAATGAATCAGTTGAACCAATCACAAAACCCGGATATTGTATCACCGGATGAATTATCAAAACTCAAAGAAAATACAAGTCCTGACCAAGATTCTGAATAAGTTTGGACATTCGTTAAATTAATTAAAATGTCAGTATGTCATACATACTGACATTTTTTTATACCCTGAGCCTTATAATTGATAAATTTGTCAGTCGGGCTAATTTTCCATATTTTTTCAAATAGCTGATTATCAGTATTGTTTGTATTTGGCCTCTGCTAAGCCGGATTTTATGGGGCTTTGGCATAAAATGTGATCTGTGCCGTAGCGATTGTTAAACTTTTAAAAACAAAAGAAATATGAAAATAAAACCATTAGGCGAGCGAGTAGTTGCTGTGCCCACCGAAGTTGAAAAACAAACGGCAAGCGGAATCATTATTCCCGAAGCAGCACAGAAAAAAAATAACACGGCCAAAGTGTTGACGGTAAGTGAAGAACTAAAAAAATCCGAAAACAACCAACTTAAAGAAGGCGACACCATTCTTTATAAAGACTTTGCCGGTGAAAAACTTGAAAAAGACGGAAAAGAATATATCATAATCGCTGCCGAAGACATTATGGCAATTATGTAAACAAGCAAAAAAAACGAATAATAATTAATTATAAACTTAAAAACGAATAATACAATGGCTAAAGAAATTAAATTTGACATAGATGCCAGAGATGCTTTAAAAAAAGGTATTGACAGACTGGCAGATACCGTTAAGGTAACACTCGGACCGAGAGGACGTAATGTAGTAATTGAGAAAAAATTTGGTGCTCCGCAAATTACAAAAGACGGCGTTACCGTTGCTAAAGAGATTGAATTCTCCGAGCCTTTTCAAAACGTAGGCGCACAAATGGTAAAAGAAGTGGCATCCAAAACAGGTGATGATGCCGGCGACGGAACTACTACAGCCACCGTTCTTGCTCAATCTATCGTGAATGTAGGCCTGAAAAATGTAACTTCCGGTGCCAACCCAATGGATCTGAAACGCGGAATTGATAAAGCCGTAAAAGCAATTGTTGCGGAACTCAACAAATTATCTGTTGAGGTAGGCGATGACAACTCCAAAATTGAACAAATTGCCAAAATTTCAGCCAATAACGATTCCGAAATCGGTAAACTTATTGCCGAAGCTATGGAAATCGTGAAAAAAGACGGTGTAATTACCGTAGAAGAAGCCAAAGGTATTGAAACTTATGTGGATATTGTAGAAGGCATGCAATTTGACAGAGGTTATGTATCGCCTTATTTCATTACCGATACCGAAAAAATGGAAAGCGTAATGGAAAATCCTTACATCTTGCTTCATGACAAGAAAATCTCTGCCATGAAAGACTTATTGCCCGTATTGGAAGCATCACACCAAAACGGCAAACCGCTCATGATTATTGCAGAAGATATTGAAGGAGAAGCCTTAACTACATTGGTAGTGAATAAATTACGAGGCTCATTGAAAGTGGCCGCCGTAAAAGCTCCCGGCTTTGGCGACCGACGCAAAGAAATGTTAGAAGACATTGCCGTTCTCACAGGCGGAACCGTAATTACCGAAGAAAAAGGCATGTCGCTCGAAAATGCTACTTTGGAAATGTGCGGACAAGCCGAAAAAGTAGTTATCGAAAAAGACCAAACCACCGTTGTAAGAGGTGAAGGTAAGAAAGAAATGATCGATGCACGCGTTAAAGAAATTAAAACACACATCGAAAATGCTACTTCCGATTACGATAAAGAAAAACTACAAGAACGTTTGGCTAAACTTGCAGGAGGCGTTGCCGTTCTGTATATCGGAGCCGGTTCTGAAGTAGAAATGAAAGAGAAAAAAGACCGAGTGGAAGATGCCCTCAGCGCAACTCGTGCAGCTGTTGAGGAAGGCGTAGTTCCCGGCGGAGGCGTTGCATATATTCGTTCTTTAGGCACACTTAAAGACTTAAAAGGTGAAAATGCCGATGAGCAAATTGGAATTGAAATCATTCGGCGCGCAGTAGAAGAGCCTTTACGTCAAATCGTTAAAAATGCAGGGCAAGAGGGATCTGTGGTAGTTCAAAAAGTAAAAGAAGGTAAAGGCGATTTTGGTTACAACGCCCGAACCGGAAAATACGAAAACCTTATCGAAACAGGTGTTATTGATCCTACCAAAGTTACGCGCATTGCTTTGGAAAATGCCGCATCCGTTGCCGGTATGTTCTTAGCTACCGAGGCCGTATTGGTGGAAGAAGAATCCGACGAACCGGATATGCCGGCCGGAGGAGCTCCCGGAATGGGCGGAATGGGCGGAATGATGTAAGAAGCTTTTCCTTACATTCTTAAACAACCATATAACTCAAAGAGGCTGTCTGTAAAGGCAGCCTCTTTCACTTTATGGGCAGGCACTCATTCGTAATTCTTTGATTTTCGTTTTTTAAGCGATTATTTCGTTAATAGTTCGTTATGGTTTTCCATTAGACTGAAAATGAGAGCTTTGCCAAAGTTTATCTGTTTCACTTATAGTGTTGATTATTAGCTTCATTACAGTTTGCAAACTGCAACTTTGGCAAAGTTTAACGAACCATTGTTCGTTAAATTCAATAAATAATAACAGCATCTAAGATTTCATGCCGGATTATTGCATTCGCCCTTAAGAATAACCAAAGCAAAGTATAGCCACTAATGCACGAATGTTTTTTATGAGCTGTTTGATATTTATTTGTGCATCCGTGGCAAGTCTTTACTATTGATAAACTCCAAACTAATGCACGAATATTAATTGTTTTCATAATATTTATACCGTTTTTCAAATGTGAAATTGCTTGATAATCGCAGCTCAAAATAATTTTTAGCCTAAGAATAAAAATCCGCAGCCGGAAATTGTTTTTTTATTAGCTAATTCGTTAAATCGGTATTATATTTGTTTCCTATATAAAAAAACGTTTATTATGAAACAGTCAATTCTTATATTTCTTGCCGTATTTTTCAGCTTTTCAGTTTCTTCACAGGGCTTGGTAAACATTGAAAATACCGGAACCTGCGAAGATGCTTTGGATATCTCGCGTTTTAAGCGCTTTGGACCGACCACTGCACCCGCGCCGACCGAAAAGGGCGATGCTGCCAGCTTTCAATACACCAAACATCCTACTTGGTATAAATTTACCGTACCGCACGACGGCATTCTGCTTTTTGATATAATACCCGATAAGCGCAGCGATAATTATGATTTCTTGCTTTTTAGAGCAGACAACGGCTTTTGTAAAAAATACAAATCCGGAAAAGCCGAACCCATCCGCACAAATCTAAATCCTTCGATAGATGATGATTTAGGCTTCACCGGCTTATCCATGTCGCCCGAAAGTCCGGCTTATGAAGAAGGTGTTGATGTGAAAAAAGGCGAAATGTTTTATTTGGCTCTAAATAATGTGTATGATAACGGAAAAGGACATACCGTAGCTCTGAATATTTTGGAAACTCGAAAAATTTACGGAAATGTTAGCGATAAGCAGAATGAAAATAATCTGCAAGCTGAAGTAACTTGGGAAAACCTTAGGAAACCTGATATGCGGGCAGTAACTCAAACCGAAAAAAAAGGCGAATACAGTATGAAAATACCTTTGAGTACGGAACCAAATGCTTTCCCGCAGTACCAATTAATTGCTTATGCCGATAAGTATTTTCCCGTAATAAATACCTATTCTACCCCCGAAGCCCGAAAACTGGATGATACCGAAATTAATTTCAGCCTTTCAAAGATTAAAAAGGGACTGAATAATGATGAACTTGGCGTAATTTATTTTTTGCCTAATGAAGATAAAATTGAGCCAAAATCCGATATTGTATTTAAGAAATTACTCTTTTTAATGAAAAAGAATCCCAAAATTGCCGTAACTCTTGAAGGACATACCAACGGTTTATATCCCAGTACGGATGTGGATATGCAGCTCTCGGCCAAACGTGCCATAGTTGTGAAAGAAAAACTTGAAGAGAACGGCATTAGCGAAGACAGAATACAAATAAAAGGATACGGCAGTACAAAAACCATATTCCCCATACCCGAAGATGAAGAGCAAGAAGGCTTTAACAGAAGAGTAGAAGTATTCTTCGACCGTTTTTAATGATAACAACTACATGCGAAAATTAATAAGCTTATTTATAATCTTCTTGCCTTTGCTAAGCACTGCGCAAGAAGGTAAATTTACACCGGCCGACAGTGCTCGTTTTGAGAACAATGCTTTTTCGCCCGGCGAAGAGATTATATACAAAGTTAAGTACGGTCTTATTCCCGGTGGGTATGCTTCACTCAGAGTAGGGTTGGAGCAAATTGGTTATAATTGGTATTATTCCGTAAAAGCCGTAGCAAGAACTTCCGGCTTGGTTGGCAAAATTGCCAATGTCAGCGATCGCTACGAAAGTTATTTTGAGATTTCCTCCGGGCTTCCCATCCGAGCCGTTCGTGATATTCGCGAAAATAATTATCGGAAATTCAATGAGATACTTTTCAGGCGCTCAAACAATACTGTTATAAGCTTGAACAGCGGCGAGCATAAAGTGCCGCAAGGAACGCTCGATATTCTGTCTGCTTTTTATTATGCACGACGCTATATTTTTTCTCATAAATTGGAGAAAAATGAAGTGATTAATTTGACTACCTTTTTTGATGAAGAGCTGTATGTAGTAAAAATCCGCTACAAAGAAACCGAGAAAGTCAGAACTAATTTTGGTCGTATTGAATGCCTGAAATTTGTTCCCGTATTGGAAAAAAACGGGCCTTTCGAAAAAGAGAAAGACTTGCAGGTTTGGTTTTCCGACGACGGCAATTTTATTCCGGTTAAAATACGGCTTAGTATTGGCATAAGTACCGTAAAATGTGATTTACAACACTATACCGGCCTCAAAAACACTTTTGGCGCTCCCTTTCAGCGGAATAAAGAAGAATAAGTTTTTGAATTTGGCGCAAGAGTACTACAAACTGTTATATTACATCCAAGCATTTATCACCGGCTTCGACAGGCGGTTACTGAGCAGCAGTCGAAGGACTCAGCCTACGAACGCTTCCGGAGGCTGAGCTTGTCGAAGCCGGTATATAAGAACCGAGTTCGATTCGGATTGCCGAGGCAGTCATCACTAAATCGCGGCACTTGGTACAGAAGAAGTTATAAGTATTAGTTCTCCGGCTAATTCAATTATCTGAAATATATTAATATCCTGCTTTTCAACTGTTGTCAGCTACCGCCAAACGAATTGAAACATCTGACCTCTGATCTCTGATCTCTGACTTCTGAAATCTTAGCGTCTGTTGTGAAACTTCAGCTTATAATTTATCAAAGAATCTTTTAAATTTTTCGTGCGGCACAGAGACACAAACACGTGAATACGCTTCGGTGTTTATCTTCGGGTCTTTTGTGAAATAATTAAGCCCCACACTGCCTATGGCTGCATTAGTTAGCTGTTGTTCGGTAATATTCAGAATAACGAAAATACCCCAAATTTCATCGTATGAATACAGTTCTTCAGCAATAAATCCTCGTTTTTTCAAGTAAGCAATATTTTTTTTAATGGCTCCGGCGGTTTCATTTCGGAATTGCGTAACGGCTTTTTCGCCTTCCGGACTTACAAGCAAGCGTTCAATCAGTTCTTGGGCAAAAACATTTACACCGTTGCCGGAGAACAAAAGCCGAACCGCAAATTCTTTTTGAAAATTTTTATCGCTGCAGTGCATAAAACCAACACGCTGTCCGCTCAAACCCACTGATTTGCTGAAACTTTCGGTAATAATTACATTTTCATACTCCAAAAGTTGTTTATACAAGCTATCATTTTCATCGGTAAAAAGTTTGCGATAGGGGCCGTCCCAAATAACGGTAACATTGTGTTTTGACAAAATTTCAACTGCATTCAGCAGCAATTTGTCAGGAGCCTTTTCCCCGGAAGGGTTGTTCGGGTCGCAAATAATTACGGCGCTGTCGGCATAGTTCTCCGGCCGACTGATTAAGTCTTCAAACTTTTGATAAAAGCCTTGCGTTTTTTTGTGAATTTTCAATAAATTGCCGTATGCACCCCAGAATAAATTGGGTGTATATATGGTATCGTAATTCAGACACGATATTGTCAGGTAGAGCGCATTCATGCCGCCGGATGTTATAAAAATATTGTCATCCGTTGCCGAGCCCTGAAAAAAATGTGTATTTACGGCTTTTTTCAAACCGCTTGTGCCGCGGCCGGGCGGGTAATATTGCAGTTTTTCGGAATTATAGTCTATGGCTTTGGCAATCGGGTTTAAATCTATCGTAACTACCTGGTTAATACCACGGTTTAGATATAAATATTCTCGATTCTCTTCAATACTTTTTTGCCTGAGTTGTTCTCCTATTGTAACAATGGAAGAATATTTGGCACCCGAAAAATTTACTTTGTGAAACATAAGCGTGTTTTTAATGAAGGTCGGTTTTAATTAAATTAACAAATTCCGTGCGTGTATCTGCATTTTTAAATACGCCTTTAAAAGCCGATGTCGTGGTTACTGAGTTTTGTTTTTGAATACCGCGCATTTGCATGCACATGTGTTGGGCTTCGATTACAACAGCTACACCTTTAGGTTTAAGCGTATCGTTTATGCAATCGGTTATTTGCATGGTTAACCTTTCCTGCACTTGCATTCGGCGCGCAAAAGCATCTACTACACGGGCTATTTTGCTGAGACCCGTAATGGTGCCGTTTGGAATATAAGCCACATGTGCTTTTCCGAAAAAAGGAAGCAAATGATGTTCGCACATTGAGTAGAGTTCAATATCTTTTACCAAAACCATTTCATTATAATCTTCTTTAAAAAGTGCGCTTTCAATAATTTCCTGCGGATTGGTATTGTAGCCTTGCATGATAAATTGAAAAGCTTTTGCCACACGCTCGGGAGTTTTTTGTATGCCTTCACGCGCAGTGTTTTCTCCGAGTAATTCGATGATTTCAGCCACACGTTTTTGTATTTGTCGGGTAGTTTCGTCGTTCCAACTGTCTGTTCTGATATATCCGGCATCGGGCTTGATGCCCGTGCCTGCTTTTATAATGTTCATATTTGTGTTTTTAAAATGCTGAATACAAAGGTAATCTTTTCGGCAGATAAAAAAAAGCCCATATTTGCATTTGAAAAATGCCGGTATGAGACCGGCTAAATATTATTTTGAGCTGCTGAAGCTTTTTTCTAAGTTTCATAAAGATAAAATACAGCTATATAAACTGCTATATTTAACAAATTCTTAAATATCCCTAATCAGGTATCAAAGAAGAAATAATTTTAGCCTCAGCTCTGATTATTATGTGTATATACTAAATTATTCGCAGTTGAATATGGGAATAAGCTAAAAGTAGTAGTTATGCTGTTTTCTGCTGAGGTAAAACCTAATATATAAGGTTTTTTAAAAACCTTATGTTTGAAGTTTTAACCTAAGTAGAACAATAACACAATGATAATCAACCTTATTTATCTTATCTGTTTTTCCGGAATTTTACGATAATATATTTTTCGTGAAACAATGGATATGAAAATAAGTCTATCGTAAACCCAGTCTGAAAAACAGGCAAAAAGATGATAACCTAATCTCAGCACCTCAAAATAATATTTAGCCTGAAACTGTCGGTCTAAATTAAATTATCTTTTATTTTTGTTAAATGAAAATTCTAATTGTTACGGCTGTTCCCGGAGAACAACAAGCGATTCAAAATCAGATTAATAAAAGAAAAGCTTTAAGCGTTGAACCGGAATTTTTATGCACCGGCGCTTCGGTACCTTTTACCGTATTTGCATTAACACAACATTTGAGCAATCATTCATCAATTGATTTATGTATAAATGCCGGTATTTGCGGCAGTTTTTCCGATGAATATCCCATTGGAAGCGTACTAAATATTGTGAGCGATACTTTTGCCGACATCGGTATTGTGAAAACCGAAAAAAGCACGGATATGTTTGAAGCCGGCTTTTGGCAAGCTAACCGAAACGGATTCTCCGGGAAGAACTTGAAAAATAAAACCCAAATTTCAACGGGTTTACCCGAAGTGTCCGGAATAACGGTGAATATGACCTCCGGCAGAAGCGAGCAAATTCGCCGGCGCATTAATAAGTACAATCCGGATACCGAGAGTATGGAAGGTGCCGGTTTTGCTTTTGTATGTGAAAACTACAAATTACCTTGGCTGCAGATACGTGCGGTTTCAAACTTAATCGCCGAAAGGCATTTTCAAAAATGGGATATTCCTCTATCTTTAGAACAATTGGGTATGGCGGTAGCCGACTTTTTGGAATCTTTGGAAAATTAAAAAAAATAAAAGAACACTTTATTATATATTCGAAATAACATGAAAAGGTACCTTATAATAAGTATTATTTTTTTTAGTGTTGCTTGTGCATCCAAAAATACACTTACAAAACATGAGTTTGCAGATATTTCTGACCATACGAGCGGTATTTTTTTATTTGAGGAAAACGGGAAAGTTTATCCGCATTTTGCCGATGAAAAAATCACCTATACTCTGGCTGCAAACCCTTCCGTCCCTTTTTCCGATTTTGATAAAATATCCAAAAGCGAGAATGGTGCCGGCGCATACATCGTATTTAAACTAAGCGCGGACGGTGCAGTCAAGTTTGAAAAATTGACTACTCAGTATCACTTACAAAAAATTGCCTTTGTAATAGACGGCCTTGTAATTTCAACTCCCGTCATTCACATGCCCGTAAGCGGAGGCGCCGTGCAAATATCCGGTTTAAGCAAAGAAGAAGCCGATTTTATTTTTCGAAAAGTAAAAGCTTCCAAATAGTTATTCGTTTCTTTGCTTTAAAGGCATTAAATTTAAGCTAACTTTTTAAGAATAATTATTATGAAACTTTCTCTATCCTATTCGCCATGCCCCAACGATACTTTTATTTTTGATGCAGCAGTGCATCATAAAGTAGATACCGAGGGTATCGAATTTGATTTGCAGCTTGCCGATGTGGAAGAGCTCAACAAAAAAGCACTTAACGGAGCCGTTGATATTACAAAACTCAGCTATCATGCTTTTATGCATGTATCGCAGGATTATCAGCTATTGCGAGCCGGAGGTGCATTGGGCGAAAATAACGGCCCGCTTTTAATTTCGGCAAAACCAATTAGTGTGAGTGAATTGAAAAATAAAACCATTGCCATACCCGGCAAGCTCACAACAGCTAACTTGCTGCTGAGCATTGCTTTTCCGGATGCTCAAAATCGTAAGGAATATATCTTTTCCGATATTGAGCAAGCGGTTATTTCCGGCGAAGCGGATTGCGGACTGATAATTCATGAAAATCGGTTTACTTATCAAACTAAAAAGCTTATTAAATTGGCCGATTTGGGTGAGATTTGGGAAAAGAAAACCGCACTTCCCATACCGTTGGGCGGAATTGTGATTAAAAGAAGTTTTGATAATAAAATAAAAACAGCGATTAACAGAATTATTCGGCGCAGCATGAGATTTGCTTATGAAAATCCGGATTCGGCAGCCGAATATATTAAGGAAAATGCTCAGGAAATGGATCCCGAAGTTATGCGCAAACACATTGAGCTTTATGTAAACGAGTATTCATTTGATGTGGGAAGCAAAGGAATGCAAGCGGTAAAGTGCTTATTTGAAGAGGCGGCAAAATACCAATCGCTTCCGGCGCTAAATACCGATTTTTTTATTGACCATCGAATCTGAAAAATTCGTTCAACAAGAAAGGCCGTACTTGACAGCAAAGTTAATCGGTTGGTTCCCTTATTTATGAACTAACATTATTCCGTTTCTTTGTCGTTTAAAAATCGCATAAATTCTTTATCCGACTCCTCAATATGGTGAGATTTCCATTCTTGAAGTATCTTATACAGTGTTTCCAAACTCTTTTGCGGTTTGTTTTGACATTCAGAATGCAGCGCCGGAAGTTGGTTTATAAAGTCTTGATGCTCTTTTTTGTGAAGTTCGAGTTTAGGATACCTGCTGCGGCTCAGTAGTATTTCTTCTTCCGTTATATAGTTCTCGCTGATGTATGATAATTTATGAAAACACTGCATAATTTCGTTGCGTCCGGGGTTTTCCCCTGACTTTATTTTTTCAATATCAGCTATTAAATGTTCTATTCTTCGATGATGTTTTGCAAGTAAGTCGGCTCCTTTCATTGTGTATTTCTTTTTTTACAAATAAGAGCTAATTGTCCGAGAAAAAAAATGATTTTTATCAACCCGCTTATTTTAAAATCAAGGCACTCTTTAAGTGTTTCTTATTCAGTTCTTTAAGTTGTTGAACGCAAAACTTTTGCTTGTCCACAAAAGCATTTGTTTTTAAAGCGCTTATTTTAATGGGTACATTATTTAAAGGAAATCGTATCTTTGCAATTCAAGTTTTGTAAGAATTTAAATATCGGAAAAATTATTATGTCCTCAAAATTAAGATTATTCACTTCCCTTTTGATTATTTTCTTTTTGCCTGTTAATATATACGGGCAGGAAATTAAACAAGCCATTGAAAAAAATGAAACTGCAATTTGGCAATATCAAGAAAAGATACAAAGTTTAAAAAGCGAGACGGATTCTTTGAAACTAACCCGAGACATTGTCGAAATTGAATCTTTTGCGCTTCCCGAAATTACGAATAAGGATGCTTTGGTAAAGCATTCAGCGCTTATTCTGCAATACAACGAGGAGCATGAGCAAGCCGATTGGGTGGCTCATAAAATATCCGTTGATATTCTCACGGGAGCACAAGGCAGAACAAACGATTTTAGAGCCGATCCAAAAGTATCTACCGGCACGGCCGAAAAAGATGATTATTGGTATAGTGGTTTTGACCGAGGGCATTTGGCTCCTTCAGCCGATTTTCGTTGGTCTCAAAAAGCCGTTAGTGAGTCCTATTATTATTCTAACATGTCGCCGCAGCGTCCGGAGTTTAACCGTGAGGCTTGGGCCGATCTGGAAAATACTTTAAGGCGATATGTAGAAGAAAAACAAAGGCCGCTTTATGTGGTTACCGGGCCTTATTATTCCGAAAAACCCAAAAAATTGGGCGATAACAAAGTGAGCATTCCGCAATATTATTTCAAAACCGCCTTAGATTATACCGCTGACACCATAGCAGGAGTGGCTTTTTTGATGCCTAATGCCCAATGCGAGTATCCGGTTTTTTCGTATGCCCTGACTATCGACAGCCTTGAGAGCATAACGGGTATCAATTTTTATCATCAATTGCCCGATTCCGCTGAAAACATTGCCGAAAGCATATACGATTACGACTATTGGAAATTTGCTGCCGGCAGCAACTCCATATTGCCCATTCACCGTAATAAATTGCCGCCCAATACCATAAACACGGTACAAGCTCGCTCGTATTACGATAAACAAGCAACCGTCTGCGGAACTGTTGCTTCGGCACATACAAGCGATAAAGGCCATTTATTCCTGAATTTCGACGGGCAGTTTCCCGATCAATTATTCTGGTGTACGGTATGGAAAAATGATTTGAAAAATTTTAGCTATGACCCGGAGAAATTATTAGCCGATAAGAAAATCTGTGTAAGCGGTGTAGTAAAACAAAAATACGGCAAACCCTCCATGAGTTTAAGCAATGAAAAACAGATTCAGATGTATAAAGACTTGCTTGAAGAATAAATTTAATATAAATTGCATATCTTGGATTAATAAACTTGCTATTTTTGCGTTAAATTTAGGATATTCATTTTTATTAATATAAAAAATGCTTTATTTTGTCATAGAAGACGAAATTATAAATTTCATGAAGAAAATTTTTACATTAACTGCAGCTGTTATCATTCATATTTCCGCATTTGGTCAACAAGACCCCCAGTTTGCCCACAATATGTATAATTTGTTGCACTCAAATCCGGCTTATGCCGGTATTTCCGGTGAGATATGCGCAAGCGTTATCAGCCGGCAACAATGGGTGGGGTTTGAGGGTGCTCCCAATACCACCTTAGCTACTGTAAGCGGAGCTTTTGATATTTTTAATATCCCGAGTGGAGTAGGGCTTAGCATTATGGATGATCGCTTGGGTTTTATGCAAAATTTTCAGGCAAAGCTCTCATACGCATACCACAAGCGCATTGGAAACGGTACCCTTGCTTTTGGAATCGACGGCGGTATTCTTAACCAAGATCTCGACGGACAATGGGATCCCCCCGAAAGTCCCGACGATCCTCAAATTCCGAAAGAAGTTAAATCAAAAATGGTTTTTGATTTGGGCGTGGGAGCCTTTTATGAAGTAAAAAATAATTACTATATCGGATT
This sequence comes from uncultured Bacteroidaceae bacterium, assembly GCA_964472505.1. Lineage (GTDB taxonomy): Bacteria > Bacteroidota > Bacteroidia > Bacteroidales > JAADGE01 > JAYEIA01. Next base: position 74,999 of record CAYYQW010000004.1, read on the forward strand.
TTCCACAGCTCATATTCATCAACCAAAAATTGAATATACAGATGCTGCGGCATCATTCTTGCGGAGAAACTTTTATGCAACCGCCGGATATAATTGGCGACTTTTTAATTCACCGATTGAAATGAAACCTTCGGCTTTTGTTAAATTTGACGGAGCAAGCATGCAATACAGCGTAAATTTGACTGCTTTATACAATAAAAAAATATGGTTAGGCGTTTCATACAGAGACCGAGACGCTATAATGCCAATGGCAGGCTTTCAGTTGTTTAACGGTTTGAGAATAGGGTACAGTTACGAACTGTCCGTTTCCAAAATGATAACCGCATCAGCAGGAACACATGAAATTTTTCTCGGATATTGTTTTGATTTTTGGAAGCCCGATACAAAATATAAATACAGAAGTATTCGTTATTTATAAAAGTAAAATACATACTACATTTTTGAAAAATTTAATTTAATTGCAATAATTTCAGGGACTATGAGAAATTTAATCATTATCGGTATAGTGACGGTAGCGCTTTTTGCAAGCAGCTGTGGCAGTAACGACGCAAAAGGCGAGCTTATCGGTGTAGGAAAGAGTAGCGACTGGTATGAGCCGGATCCTTACGGAATGGTTTTTATCAGACAAGGAAGCTTTAACATGGGTATAAACGATCAGGATGTACCTTTTGCTCACTCCGCCACAACTAAAACCGTTTCCATTGATCCGTTCTGGATGGATGATACCGAAATTACCAACAGCGAATACAAACAGTTTGTATATTGGGTCAGAGACTCGCTTGCTAAACGCCTGCTGGTTGATGCCGGCTTTGAAGAGTATAAAGCCGAAATCGACGTTGATCGTATGATGGCACTTGACCCGGAATACGACCACGACGACCCGGAAACCTGCATGCTCAATTGGGAAGAAGATGTTAAGTGGAGTAATCCCGATGAAGTTTATCAGGAAGCTTTGTCTGACTTGTTCCTTTCACACGAAGAGCGTTTCTACAAACAAAAAGAAATTGATTCCAGAAAATTATTTTACGGATATGAGTGGGTTGACCTCAAGCAAGCAGCCAAACGACAAAACCGTTATAATTTTAACGAAGATTTTACAGGAGGGGAATATAAAGGTACCGTTATTGATGAAAATGGTGAAGAAGTCCCTATTAAAGACCGCTCCTCATTTATTATGCGCGGAAGAATTAATGTGTATCCCGATACTTTAGTTTGGATGCAAGATTACACCTATTCATACAATGAGCCTTTAGCCAGAATGTATTTTTGGCACACCGCTTATAACGATTATCCGGTAGTGGGAGTTAACTGGCGTCAAGCCAACGCTTTCGCAATATGGAGAACACAAATTATGCGTAATTATCAAGCATCACTCGGCGAACCGGCTTTTCAGGATTACCGATTGCCCTCCGAAGCCGAATGGGAATATGCCGCAAGAGGCGGTCTGGCTCTTTCAATGTACCCGTGGGGCGGTCCATATACCAGAAACGTGCAAGGCTGTTTTATTGCCAACTTTAAACCGCTCAGAGGAAATTACGGCGATGATGGTGCAAACCGAACCTTAGAAGTAGCAAAATTTGCTCCAAATGAATTTGGATTGTACGATATGGCCGGAAATGTTTCCGAATGGACTTCCAATGCTTATGATGAATCGGCTTACAGCTTTACTCACGACTTAAACCCCGATTATCGTTACCATGCAGCCGCATCAGACCCGCCCGCTCTAAAACGTAAAGTTATAAGAGGCGGTTCGTGGAAAGATGTTGCCTATTATTTGCAGGTTGGAGTCCGAAGTTATGAATATCAGGATACCGCAAAATCATACGTTGGCTTCCGTTGCGTTCGCTCATTTATGGGCCAAGGCGCAGATTGGGATGCCAGCAATTTTTAAGCAAGATTAAAATTCAAAAAAACTTCCGCAAGATTGCGGAAGTTTTTTTTGTAAAGCAAACTTTAAACAGTATCTTTGATTTTTGTAAAACCCTTTATGGGTTTTTGGCAAGATAATTGTTGTTGAATAATTCGAAAATTATTATTTTTTTTTTGGATACATTTGTTTATTTTTATCCTGTTTTTTATATTTGAAATCACTTATTTTATTAATTTCTAAATTTTACTGCTATGGGTATAGCCGAAATCACAGAAAGTCAAAAGTGGAAAGTGTTCATGAAATATCTTTACGGATGGGGTGCCTCCGTTGTTCTTGTAGGTGCTTTATTTAAGCTGACTCACTGGCCCGGTGCCACAGCCATGCTTACCGTAGGTCTTTTGGTTGAGGCCGGTATCTTTTTCATGTCGGCTTTTGAACCTTTACACGAAGAAGTTGATTGGACATTAGTTTATCCTGAGCTTGCAGGTTTGGAATCGGATATACCGGAAACCGGTAGAAAAACATCTCCGGGCGTTACCACAAGCGCTTCAAGCCCGGCTGATACCGAAGCTATAACTAAGTTCAATGAAATGCTTGAAAAAGCCGGCGAAACAAATATTTTTGAGAAATTTGGAGCAGGTATTGAAAACCTCAATCAAAAAGTTTCTCAGATGTCTGATATTTCTGACGCATCATTGGCTACCGGTGAATATGCCGAAAATATGAAAAATGCTTCCGAGGCCGTAAAAGATTTCTCTGAAAAACATAAAGTAAGTTCGGAAGAAATAAGCAGTGCCGCCGGAGAGCTAACCGGAGCATACAAGCAAAGCGTTGACACCGTTAATTATTCAACGGAAAATCTGACCGATTCGTTCAATAAAATGAATCAAAAAGTAACAAATTCCGGTGATGAATTCGTACAAGCCTATCAGCAGTTGACCAACTCAATGGATCTTGATTTTTCTGCTTTGCAAACCGGCAACAGTGAATACAATGAACACATTGGCAAACTCAATAAAAATCTTTCAGCCCTGAATGCAATTTTTGAATTGCAGCTTAACGAAGCTGATTTAGATAAGATGATGGATGACCTTCAAGGGTCCGTTAAACATTCTGCTAAGTACCATAGTGAAATTAATCAGTTGGGACAAAAACTTGAAAAGCTCAACAGTGTTTATGGTAATATACTTGCAGCACTCAATGTTAAAGATGCATAGCAGTTTTTGTCATCGTAAAAGACAGATTATTACAAAAATTTAAATCACAACGACTATGAGTCACGGAAACTTATCACCAAGGCAGAAGATGATCAATATGATGTATCTTATTTTGACTGCTTTGCTTGCAATGAATGTTTCGGCAGAAGTCTTGAATGCTTTTGTATTGGTAAATGAAAGTATCAGAAATACCGAAGATGTTATTCGAGCCAAGAATGATGCTTTATTTACTGAATTTGCCAATAAATACCAAGCAAACCCCGAAAAAGTCCAAGAGTGGAAAGACAGAGCTGATAAGGTTAAGAATATTTCGGATGAGCTGATAGAATTTATTAAAACTCTGGAGAAAGAAATCCTTACCGGAGCCGGTGAAGATTTAGAAGCATATCGTGAAGGCGGAGGAACCGGAACCATTCAGAAAAAAGATGAACGAGAGTTGCCTATGTTTGTCATGAAAGAGCAAGGCAACGCACTTAAGCTTAAAGAAAAAATTAATGATTTTCGCAATACAATCATTTCAATCTACAAAGAAACCGGTGCCGGCGAAAGTACATACAGCAGCTTGGAAACAAACTTAAATACCGACCCGATAAAAGGACAGGAAGGCAAAGAAGTACCTTGGGAACTTGCCAACTTTGATCAACTCCCCATGGTAGCCGTTCTTACCATGCTTTCTAAAATGAAAACTGATGTATTAAATGCTGAAGCCGATATGGTGGCTTATTTATTTAATAAAATTGAAGCCGGTTCATTTAAGTTTAATAAATTGGAAGCTTTTGTTTATCCATATACAAGCGACTATGTGTTGCAGGGAGAAGAATACAAAGCCGGAATTTTTATTGCTGCCACGGACACTACCCAAAAACCGGATATTCAACTTTCCGGTGGAACTGAAGTAACTATTGACCCCGAAACGCAACACGGAGTCTTTACCGGAAATACCGGAAGTCCCGGAATAAAGAAATTTTCAGGGATTATTAAGGTTTTACGCCCCGGAACAACCAATGATTATATCGAATATGAATTTGAGCATGAGTATCAAGTAGCTGTACCCAGCGTAAGTGTTTCTCCAACTAAAATGAACGTATTTTATATTGGTGTTGACAACCCGGTGGATATTACTGCAGCTGGTGTTCCTGCCGATCAGATAAGCGCATCTCTATCAGGCGGCTCTTTGACTGCTCGTGGCGGCGGCAGATACATCGCTCGCGTAAAAAGCGGAGTTAAAGCAGTCGTTCGAGTAACCGCAGGCGGTCGTTCTTTGGGAAGTAAAGAATTTAGAATTAAACGCGTACCGGATCCGGCAGCAGTTATAGGAACCGGATCCTATAAAAAAGGCGGTTTAATTCCTCAAAACACTTTGCTTGCGCTTAGAGGCATACGAGCCGAGATGGAAAATTTTGATTTTGAGTTGAACTACTCCATTGTAAGCTTTTCCGTAACCTCTACTATTGGCGGATTTGATGAGACAGCAAGGTCAAACAGCGGAGCCTTTACTGCCCAACAAAAAAATATTATTCGAAAAGCCAAGCGGGGCGGTCGTGTAATTATCGAAGATGTACGGGCTCGAGGCCCTGACGGAACCGTAAGAAAATTGAACGACATTGTACTGAAACTACAATAGCACAGAATTAGGGTAGTTTTTAAAAAACAGATAGTTTCGTTCAAAACCTAAAAATCAAATAACCGGAGAGCTTTAGCCAAAGGTTATTTGATTTTTTGAATTAGGCACATGGATACTACAAATATCAAAAGTACAGCATATTGTTTAAATATGCGGTTCCCCCTTAGAAAATGCCTGTTCCGATTATTTCGGAAGGGGACAGGGGGATTGATTACAACAAGATGTGAAAAAATCAATTTTTGTAGTTCACATTTTGTATGATGAAAACATTTCTTCTATCAAAACTTTTGTAATAATTGTCAATCAAGGACTTGTCAGTATTAGTAAAGTGCCTAACTCAATTGATTTTATTTTATTTGTAAATAAAAGTAAAAATATTAAACTGTATTACAGGCCGGTATATTTTTTACTCAGCAAATTAGCTTAATTCATATAAATAACTTAATTGTTTGAAAATAATTACCTTTTATTTTGCGTTAATACATCAATAAGCATAAAAATTACTTATATCATGAAAAAAGCATTGTTAGTTTTCGTAGGTTTGTTTATGGCAATACCATTATTTCATACGGCTAATGCCCAACAAATGCAGGGCATCTACGAACGTCATATCTCCGAAGGCCGTAAACCCATGCCCTATCAGTATGTTCGGGAAGCGGATGTGATGTGGTCAAAAGTTATTTGGAGAAGAGTGGTTCTTACTGAAAAAATGAATCTCCCGCTTTATTATCCCACCTTAGAAATGGAAGGTCGAAAAAGCCTGATTCAACTCATGATGTGGGGAATTATTAATAAAAGTTTAACCCCTTTTACTTCTGATGAGTTCTCGGCTCAATATACCGCCAATGAAATTGACGGACGTTTTGATGCTACCGTTGATACAACCTATGATATTGACCCGGAAACCGGAGAGTCCATCCCCATTATTTCAAAGCGTAAAGCCAATTACGGTGAAGTAAAAGAAATCCTGGTTAAGGAAATGTGGTTCTTTGATAAACAACGTTCGGTAATGGAAGTGCGTGTTATAGGAATTGCTCCTATTCGAGTTTATTACCGCGATGATGATTTGGATCAAACCGACCAACGTCAGCGAGTGTTGTTTTGGGTGTATTATCCTGAAGCGCGAAATATTTTTGCCAGTTATCCGGTTTATAATCCTGATAACCAGGCCGGAGAGATTACCTTTGATGATATTTTCTTCAAAAGAAAGTTCAACGGCTATGTGTTCCAAGAGTCCAATGTTTATGAAAACAGATTGATTCAAGATTATACCTCCGGCTTGGAAGTATTATTGGAGTCGGAAAAGGTAAAGGAAAAAATATTTAATTTTGAACATGATTTATGGGAATTTTAGTAAATCGGAATTCCAAATATAGAGTTTCCTTCTTGTAAGAAAATAAAAACCGGCGAATAATTGTTCGCCGGTTTTTATTTGGCCTATATTTCCGGCTCTTCTGCAAATTAAATATGCCCCCTGCTTTTTTCTTTTTGAATCCTTTATTTTATCTTTACCGCCTTTGCGTTCTTCGTATGAGCTCTACGCTACTCAATCATAGCGGCAGTTTAATTGCGGATTACATTTTTTAATGACGAATCGTTTTAGAAATACTTATCAATGAGACTTTTACTTATTATTGCATTTATCGGCTTATTCGTTTTTCAAAATGCCAATGCACAAAAAAATACAGCTCCAGAGCGGCCAAAACTTGTGGTTGGCATTGTGGTGGAAGGTATGCGGCCGGATTTTATCCGTCGATTTTGGGACAATTACGGGTCAAACGGCTTTAAACGTTTGGTAACTAAAGGGAAAGTTTATAAAAATGCAGAATATGATTATTTATATCCGGAATCTGCTGCGGCTTATGCTACATTGATTACCGGAAGTAATCCTGCAACCCACGGAATTATTGGTAACAGCTGGTACAACCAATTGACCAAAAAGTATGAACAAACTGTTGAAGACAGCAAATACAGGATATTGGGAAGTGATGCTTCGGTTATAGGCCGATCCCCGGCGCATCTTTTATGTTCTGCATTGGGTGATGAATTAAGATTGTCAAACTATAAACAATCTAAAGTTTTTAGTATAGCACTGAAAGATTATGCGGCAGTGCTTTCTGCAGGTCATGCCGGCAGTGGTGCCTTTTGGTACGATGTTTCATCCGGAAATTGGGTGTCTTCAAATTATTATTTTTCTGTTCTGCCTACTTGGGTTAAACGGTTCAACAACAGAAATTTATCGGAAATATATTTAGGCCAAACTTGGAATACTTTTTATTCGCTTACACAATACAACGGCCTGGGAGATGACAATGCTTATGAAAAAGGGTTCGCAGGCGGCGGTCATGTTTTTCCTTATGAAATGCCCAAAATGCGCTATAAAAATAATAATTACGAACTGCTTCATTCAACACCTTTCGGAAATACTATGGTGCGTGAATTTGCAGTTTCGGCGCTGGTAAATGAAAAATTGGGGAAGGACAAGCATCCCGATTTATTAACCATTAGTTTCTCTGCCAATGCCGGAGTGGCCGACAGATTTGGTTTGCGCTCGGTAGAAATAGAAGATATTTATATTCGGCTTGATCAGGAAATTGAAAGCTTACTAAATTTTATTGACGATTTTGTGGGTTTGGAAAATACTTTGGTTTATTTAACAGCGGATCGCGGCTCGGAAGATATGCCTTCCTTTCTAACTGATATTCGCTTTCCGGTTCAAAATTTTAACCGCAGAGGAGTTGAGTTTCTTACTAAATCTTATCTCAAGGCTGTTTATGAAAAAAATTATTTGATTGATGAGTTCACAAAATCGGGAATCTATTTTGATCGTGAGTTGTTGGAGAAATCAGAAATTAATATTAGTGAAATACAAAATCGAACAGCACTTTTTCTAACTGATTTTTCGGGTATTGCTCATACCTATAGTGCTGCCGGTCTGGAAACCGGAGCCTTTAGCCAAGGCAATTATATGTCGGCGCAAAAACAGTACATCCGTAAGCGATCGCCGGATGTTTTAATCGAGTTTAAGCCCGGAACCATTGATTCCGACGGAGAATTTACAACTTCCGGCAATCGGAATTACTTGAATGTTCCCTTAATTTTTTACGGTTGGAAAATTGCAGCCGGTGAAAGCTTACGAAAAGTTTCACCCGCAGATATTGCGCCAACGCTTTCAACTGTCTTGCAAATTTCTTATCCTAATGCTTCAACGGGAACTCCCTTGTTCGATCTTAAAGAGTAATTTTTAGTATTGTTCCTTGTCATCCGGAAAATTAAGAGCTCGCACATCTTTTACGTAGTTTTGAACCGCTCCGGTTATTTCTGCGTCTAAGTTATGATAGCGTCGTAAGAAGCGTGGCGAAAACTCTTGCGTAATACCGAGCATATCATGCAGTACCAGTACTTGTCCATCGACGTGCGGTCCGGCTCCGATTCCGATTATCGGAATTTTTAAAGCTTCGGCAACTTTTTTTCCGAGTTCTGCCGGTATTTTTTCCAATACGATGGCAAAGCAACCCAATTCTTCAAGCAAATGTGCGTCTTCAATTAGTTTTTCCGCTTCATCTTTTTGTTTGGCGCGAACGCTGTATGTGCCAAATTTGTGAATGGACTGCGGGGTAAGTCCCAAGTGCCCCATTACCGGAATTCCGGCTGACAAAATGCGCTCAATGGATTGAGCAATTTCCGAACCGCCCTCCATTTTTACGGCATGCGTACCGGTTTCTTTCATCAGGCGTATGGATGATGTTATGGCTTCTTTTGAATTTCCCTGGTATGACCCGAAAGGCATATCGGTAACCACCAGAGCACGTTCCGTAGCGCGTACTACCGCCGATGAGTGATAAATCATCTCATTAAGCGTGATGGGTAGGGTAGTTTCGTAGCCTGACATTACATTGGCTGCTGAATCGCCTACTAAAATTACATCGACTCCGGCTTTATCCACAATTTGGGCAAGTGAAAAATCGTATGAAGTCAGCATAGCAATTTTTTCCTGATTTTGTTTCATTGCCTGCAAGACGTGCGTTGTTACTTTTCTTACGTTTTTGTGTATCGACATGTGAGTTTTATCTCTGAATTACTAAGATTTGAATGTTTATACTTGAGCGACAAAGCCGGCTCTATGGCTTCAGTTGATTGATTTCAACAATTCCTGTATTAAATTTTAGGAAACAGCCGCTCGCACTTTTCAAGATATTTTTCTCGTATATATTTACGTTTTAGTTTTAGGGTGGGCGACAGCTCACCGGTTTCCGGACTCCATTCTTCGCAAACTAAAAGGAATTTTTTTATTTTTTCCGGTTGGCTCAGCCGTTCGTTGAATTTGTCCACTTCTTGTTGGTACCTTTCTATTACCAACGGATTTTCAATGAGGTCAAGATTGTCTTTGTAGCTGATTTTTTTTCGGTGACACCACGAGTGAAGAAAATCAAAATTTGGCGATATAAGTGCTGCCGTATATTTCTGATTTTCACCCGTAACCATCAGTTGTTCAATGAACAAAGACTCTTTAAAGATATTTTCGATTACTTGCGGGGCGACATATTTCCCGGTTGAAAGTTTAAAAATTTCTTTTTTCCGATCGGTTATGCGCAGAAATTTGCCGTCTAAAATTTCTCCGATATCTCCGGTGTGAAACCAACCGTCTTCATCAATTTCTTCAGCAGTGAGTTCCGGATTTTTGTAGTAGCCTTTCATGAGATTTGGACCTTTGAACAGTATTTCACCGTCATCAGCGATTTTAAGTTCTTGTTCATCAAGGAGCAGCGGGCCGGTGGTTGTGAATTTTAATTCACCCGGCCAATTTACGGTTATTACGGGAGCTGTTTCGGTGAGCCCGTAACCTTCATAAATTCGAATTTGAGCGGCATGAAAAACTCTGGCCAGACGTGGCTGAAGAGCAGCTCCGCCGGCAATAACCAGGCTGAGATTTCCGCCCAAAGCCTCTTTCCATTTTTTGAAAATTAATTTTCGGTAAAACATTAACTGTAATTTATACCACAGAGTGCTTTTTTCATTGGTGTATTTAAGCCCGTGTTCCAGTGCACCAAAAAATAGTGCTTTTTTTATACCGGAAAGGTCTTTTCCTTTTTCCAATATTTTGTCGTACAGCCTTTCCATCAGGCGCGGTACGGTAACAAAAATGTGCGGTTTTACTTCCTTAATATTTTCCGATATTTTTTGAATACTTTCAACATAATATATTCCGAATCCTTTGTGTTGGAAGGTATAATTTCCGATGCGTTCCAACACATGGCAAAGCGGTAAAAAGCTCAATGCCCGGCCTGTTTTTAGCGGAATTTTTGAGTCGATTACCGGTACTTGGCAAGTGAAGTTTTTATGCGTGAGCATTACGCCTTTTGAGCGTCCGGTAGTGCCGGAGGTATAAATAATGGTTGCCAAATCATCCGTTTTTATGGCATCTTTTCTTCTTTGGAGTTCGTCTAAGTTTTCTTGAGTGCGTCCGGCTTGGCCTTTTTTCAGTATATCGGTCCAGTGTTTGGCGCCTTCTACTTTTTCGAATGTGTAAATGGCTTCGGATATGTCAAATTCTTCAACAATCTTTGACAAACGCTCGTATAAGTCTTTATCGGAGCACAGAATAGTTTTGGCTTGTGAATGCGAAAGTATGTGTCGGTATTCGTCATCGGTTATGGTGGGATAAACCGGTACATGAACAATGCCGGCGCTGCTCATGCCCATATCGGCAAAATTCCATTCCGGGCGGTTATTGGTAACCGTAATGATTTTGTCGCCGGCTTTGTAGCCCATCTCTATTAGGCCCAGAGCAAAATTCTCGGAATGCATGATGTATTCCTTGCTGCTGAATTTTATCCATTCACCATCTCTTTTTGCGGCTAAGGCATCCGGTTTGTCGGGAAATTCTGTTTTGTAACGCTCCAGAATATCGAAAATACGTGTTATCATAGGAAAAATATTTGTTATTTATGAAACAACTTTAAAATCAGCTTTACGGATTAGTTCGGTATGTGCCGATTTCTGTCTTTGTGTTTGAATTAATTAATAATGAAAGTCTTTTCAGATTTACATACTTATGAATTTTTGACTTGTTGAAGCAAAATTAAAACATTCGTTGTATCTTTGCGTTAAAAATATATAAAAATTATAACTATGAGAAATTTAATTATCTACATTATTGCTTCTGTGTTGTTTATCAGCATATCTGCTGTTTCATGTAAAGACAAAGAGAAAACTGCTCCGCAGATTCCGCCGGAGTCTGCATTTGTATTGAATGTATCAGACTTTGAAGATGCTCCCGATTCGAAAGAGACCTATGCTAATTTTTCTTATTCCGTTGTATCCGTGGGTGTTTGGCATACTTTATTGTCCGTCGGGATGGCTGTTCCGGTGGCTGCTTATGTAGAGGCTGTAGCAAATAATGACCCGGTGTATCAATCGGATGAAACTTGGTTGTGGTCTTACGATTTTCCTTTGGGTGAAGCCGCTTATTCGGCAAGCCTTTACGGAACGGTTGCTAATGATTCGGTGGATTGGAAAATGTATATTACAAAAGAAGGTACCTATAAAGACTTTTTATGGTACAAAGGTAAAAGTGCTTTAGATCGTTCGGGCGGTTATTGGATTTTGTACGAAAGCCCGGTAAACGATGTGGAATTGCTTGAAATTATATGGGAGCGAAAGCCCGACGCCAAAGGAAATATTAAATATACCAACATAAAGCAAGGCGGAGCTGAAAACGGCGCTTATATTTTCTACGGAAACGATGAAACAGAGGGCGATTTTTCACATTATTATGATATTTATAATAAAGGGAAAGCGCAGCTCACCGAAATTGAATGGGACAATGCAACAATGGCCGGAAGGGTAAGAGATACCGTACATTTCAGCGATGAAAACTGGCATTGTTGGGATGCAAGATTGCAGGATGTTGATTGCCCTACAGAATAATCAGCTGAATTGAACCTAAATTATTATCAACAAAAAAAGCCTCCGAATCCGGAGGCTTTTTTAATGATATTTCTTCTGATTAAAATCCGTATATTTCTTTAAGTTTTGCGCCCAAAGCTTCTCCGCGAAGGTCCTTTGCTATGACTTTTCCTTCCGGATCAAGCAAGTAATTGGCCGGGATTGAGCGTATGCCGTATAATTGAGCCGCTTCTGAATCCCAAAATTTTACATCGCTTACATGGTGCCATTGACTTAAATTGTCTTTTTTGATAGCATCAATCCATTCTTCTCGGGTACGGTCTAATGATACTTGAAAAATATCAAAACCTTCCGATTTATATTTATTATAGTTTTTAACCAGGGTGGGGCTTTCCATTCTGCAAGGACGACACCAGCCTGCCCAAAAATCCAACAGGACATAATTGCCGCGTGTTGAGCTTAATTTAACATTTTCGCCTTCAGGCGTGGGAAGTTCAATTTCGGGAGCTTCCATGCCTATGCTCACATTACCGCCTGCAGCTGCTTGCGGATTGTTTACTTGCTCCATGAATTCTTGTAAGGATTTAGCTGCTTTTGAATCCGGATGCGCCTCAATCAGCCCTTCACTTAGCTTCTCAAAAGCTTCTTTATGCTCATTTACATTCAGAACACTGGTGCGCGGCGCAAGGCTGTGCGACAGGGCTATGATGGATGCTAAAGAAGATGAATTTTCATCGATGAAATTTAGCAGATAGGCTTCATGCTCGTCGGAAATGTTTCCAAATTCGGCATTTAGGGAATCCATTAAAGCTTTATTTTCCTGTCCGCCGTTTTGGCGCATTTTCATGGTAAGCGCTTCTACTTTTTCTAATGATTCGTTGAGTTTTTTGTTTAGTTCAAACAGCAGTTCTGAATCTTTTGAACCTTCTACGGTATAATCTTGTCCGAAATTTTCTGCATTGGCAGTTATTTTAATGTGCGTATCCGAGTCTCCGACTAAAGTTATTGCACTACGTTGATTTTCTTGTAGTTGTAAAAGAAAAAAATCGGCAGAAGCAATGTCGGCACTAAACTTGAATTTGCCGCTTTCGTCAATTTTTACCGTGTCAAGCGGATTGATTTGTTGTGAGCCTATTTGGCTGAGGATTAAAGTTTTTCCGTTTGCGTTGTTAATAGTTCCTTCAACGGTAAAGCTGCCGCTGTTGTCGTCGGAATTGCATCCGAAAAATAAGAATAGAGGCAAAATAGCCCAAATTAAATGTTTCATTGGTGTTTCTGTTTTTAGTTTAATAATCAAGAACTTTTCAGGGCACAAATTTAAAAAATTATATATATATAATTCTTAATTTTGGTTAAAACTTGAAGGAAAGCCTGTGTTGGGCAGAATACTGTATGAGCGCTTTATTCCCTCACGGATTATTTTACTCCGTGCTCTTTAAAGGTTTCTACGTATTTTACATCCACTTTCAAAATGTGATTTACGAACCATTTCATCAGGAAGTCAATAATATCAAAACCAATGGCGGTATCGGTGCCTGCTTTGAATTTTTCTTTAAAGTCTTTGATTTTATTGATGAATATTTTATGTTGGGCTATGTGATTCTTTTTGCCCGGGTAGTCGAACTTTTCAAAATATTCTTCTTCCGTTCCGAAATGATAGATGGTATAATCCAGAAGCTCATCAATTATTTTACGGGTTTTTCTTTTGTCGGAAGTATTGCCGTATGACTTGTAGAGCTTGTTAATAAGGCCTATGAGTATTTTGTGTTCGCCGTCTATTTCATCCAACCCGATTGAGTATTTCTTTCCCCATTCAAGAAGGTCATCATCTACTTTCTTTTTCTTTAGGTCAACAATCCCTTTGTCGGTTGTATCAAAATTTGAGATTGTAGCTTTAAGGGTTTCTGCTATGGATGAAAATTCTTCGGCTTCGGATGCCAGTTCTTCCGAAACGGCTGCGCTCTTTTGGGTAACATCATTCATTTCCTGAATGGCTGTATTAATTTGATCCACACCAGCTTTTTGTTCTTTGGCCGAGTTTGCCACGCCTTTTGCCAAAGAAGCGGTGCTGTCAATTTCAGGCGACATGCGCCCGATAATATCATTGGTTTTCAGAATGGTTTTTCTTGATGAGTCAGATAATTCCGAAATTTCATCAGCAGCCAAACGGCTTTTTGCAGCCAGTTTTCGTATTTGGTTAGCAACGGCCGTAAACCCTTTGCCGAGTTCTCCGGCTTTTTTGGCTTCTATGGAGGCGTTGAGTGATAAAAGATTGGTTTGGAAGGCAATGTCGTTAATAATCGTTACTTTTTCGGTGATGGTATTAATGGCTTCCACGCTTTTTTTGCCGGCCCGCATAATCATGTGCATGGCTTTAACGGCTTCTTTTGCCTTTTCTTCGGTTTCTACTGCATTGTTGGTATTTAACTCAATGGTGGAGGTGAGCTGCTCTACCGACGATGAAACTTCTTCAGCGGAAGCTGCTTGTTGTCCGGCACCTTCCGATAAGGTTTGTGAGCCTTTGCTTATTTCATCGCTTCCCTGAACAATGGTGTCGGCACCGCGTTTAATTTCCTGAACGGTTTCGCTTAATTTTTCGTTCATTTTATTAAAAGCAGCAATGAGTTTTCCTATTTCGTCGCTTCTTTCGGTTTTAAGGCGGTAGCCTAATTGGCCGTTTGAGATATTTATAAAATAGGGAAGTATCTTTTTTAACGGTAAAAGCACCTTTTTCTGTATGTTGATGAGTCCGCCGATTATGACAATTAAATTAAGAATAAGTATGCTCCAAATAATGCGGCTGAGGGTTTGGTAACTTTCTAAATTCTCTTTCGTAACGGCTTTCGCAAGCTGTTTGTTTTTTTCGAGCATTTGCTCGCTGTTTTCCGTGATGTAGTGAATAGCCTGAGATTTTTCCGTAGGGCTACTTTCTTTGTCAAGCAGAAGCAGACTGTTTTTTTTGAATGCTTGCCAAACTGAGTCCGCTTCTGAAATTTCATTCGGAAAATCTTCATAAATGCCGTCGTAACTTTTTTCTTTATCATTGATACGGAGGCTGCCTCCGTTTTTTAGTAAATTAAGCGTCTCATCGTGTGCTTTGATGCTGTTTGCCAGAATTTGTTTATGATTGTCATTCTCCGAATTTATTAAAACAGCATGAAAAGCAATCCTTTGCGAGAGCATTTGGCTTTTTTCGGCTTGTTTTATGTAAACCGCATTGTTATTGCTGTCCGAAATATAGAACAGATAAAAATTGAGTAATGCCAGTATGAAAATCAGAAGAAAAAATACTCCTACTTTATGGATGATTGAGAGTCTGTTGTCGAATTGTTTTAACATTAAAGCTAATTTTTTTTGATAAGCAGTATAAAAGACAAATATATGCAAAATTAGTGCAAAAATATATTATGAGATTGTATAATTCAGCATATCTGTACATTTTTTGTGTAATTCCGTCGGTTTGAATTACGTAATAATATGTACTTTTGTTTCTTTATTATAAGAATAAATATAATGCTTGTTTTAGAACCCTTAACCTTAGGTGAATTTTTGCTTGCGCTTTTTGTTACGCTCACATTCTTTGTTATGATGTATGTGCGGGCTACTCGGGTTAATGCCGGCAATAAACAATCGGGCTATATCAGGCAGCATTTTATCATTGTTCTGGGGCATTATATCGGTTATTTTTATCGCGAGAGTCAAAGAAATGTGCTCACCGAGTTGGAAGCTTTAAAGCAATATTTAGAAACGGTTTACAGCAAAGAAATAGCCGATAAGGTTGCCGAAAGCCTTATTTTTCAGCAAGGCCGACTTGCCGATAAAAATTTTAGGGAACGCTACGTAAAGCATTTACCGCATAAGCTGCGTTTGCAGATATTAATTATCCTATTCAAGATTTCCAAACACGAAAATCTTACCGGCAGTTTTACGGCAGCTTTATTGCAAAATATTTCCGATAATTTATTTATCAGCCGTACAGTATTTAATAAAACCAAACAAACAGAATTTCCGGAAGATAAGGATACTGAAGCGCGTAGTTTCGCTCAAACCGGACATAATTTAATTAAAGCACGAAGCCTCTTGGGCATTTCGGGTAGTGCTTCCGACAAAGATGTCAAAAAAGCTTATCGCAGACTGGCTAAGCAATTTCATCCGGATACCAATCCAAACATACCGCCGGAAAAATTTCATCAACTTAAACAGGCTTATGATATTGTAATGCAGCATCGTGGCTTTGCTTAAGACTTTTGTGGAAAAACAGCATTATCGTATTCTTAAATTTTTATATTAATTTTGGAAAAAAATATTTATGAATACAAAAGAAGACATTATAAGAGATTGGTTGCCCAGATACACCGGGCGACCTTTAGAGCGTTTTACCGAACATATACTGCTTACAAATTTCCAATATTATGTGGAGTTGTTTGCCCAATGGCATAATGTGGAAGTTGTAGGAATAGGAAAACCCATGCCCAATGCCTCGGCCGGGGGAGTAACTATAATAAATTTCGGCATGGGCAGCGCCAATGCTGCAACCATCATGGATTTACTCGGAGCCGTAAAGCCCAAAGCGGCTTTGTTCTTGGGGAAATGCGGCGGTCTGAAAAAGAAAAACAAATTGGGCGATTTGATTCTGCCCATAGCAGCCATTCGAAGCGACGGTACTTCAAACGATTATTTGCCGCCGGAAATACCGGCATTGCCCGCCTTTAATTTGCAGCGTGCTGTTTCTTCAACCATTGTAAAGCATGAGCGCGAATACTGGACCGGAACAGTCTTCACAACCAATAAACGCGTATGGGAACATGATGAGCGTTTTAAACGTTATTTGCGTAAAACGCGTGCCATGTCTATTGATATGGAAACAGCCACCATTTTTATTGTTGGTTTTTATAATGAAATCCCCTCAGGCGCTTTACTTTTGGTTTCTGACCAGCCCATGATTTCAACCGGCATAAAAACCGGTGAAAGCGATAATATCGTTACACAGAAATTTGTGGACGATCATTTGAAAATTGGAATTGAGTCTTTGCAAGAAATAATAAACGAGGGGAAATCGGTGAAACATTTGCGTTTTGACCGATAAGTCCAAAACTGTAAACATTGAAAGGAAGCTCATGATTATAAAGGCATTTAAAGTATATCTTTTGTTGGCAGCATTTGCTTTTAGTTCAATCTTATCCTGTTCTGAGAGCAGCGATGACCGATGCAATATTAGCGGAAGCATTAGCGGGAATATCGATGAATTTTTGTATCTGAAAAAAATTCAGGATGGGCAAATGATTACCATCGATTCAACTCGTGTTTTCGAGAGCCAATTTCATTTTGCTCCATTACTTTTGCAGTCGCCCGAAATGCTGTATGTGCAAATTGGAAACCGAAAAAGCCTTATACAAGTATTTGCCGAAAATTCTGATATTACCATGGAAATACCCGCAGAAAAGATTGAAAAAACGCTTATCAGCGGTTCTTCGGTTCATGCCGAATATGCAGATTTTCTGGAGAATAACGAGGCTTACAACAACAAATTGGAAGATGTGTACAAACGAACTTTGACGGCTCGTAAAAACCAAAATGCGAATCTGGAGAAAGACTTGGATTCCTTAAAAAGACTGCTGTTGAGAGAGCAAAAATCGTTTCTGTATCGCTACGCATTAGAGAATGACGACAGTTACACGGCTCTGTATATTACCTCCGAAAGCTTATCGCAACATACCGATTATGCCATTTTGCGGAAAATTTTGGATAACTTCTCATTAAAACTTTCCGTTTCTCCTTATTATAAAAAAGTAAAAGAAAAGCTGGAATTAAAAGCTTCGCTTGCTGCGGGGGCAGAAGCTCCCGATTTAAGTTTCTTGAAGCCCGAAAAACGAGAAGATTGTGATTATCTGTGGTTGATTTTTCCGTATCCCGAAAAAGAGTATATCGTCAAAGCCTCAGAAGCTGTTTATGCAAATCGTCAGTTTTTGGAGGCATTGAATATGAAAGCTTTTGCCGTGCTCCCGGAAAGCATAAATGAAACTTACGCTGAACTGTATGCCGAATATACGGATATTGAATTTGTGTTTAGGGCAGATTCTGAATATGAAAGCTTAAGAAAAAAATATGATTTGAATTATGCCTTGAAAAATTTTATTGTAGGGAAAGATTCCGTAATTTTGAAGTCAGCAATGCATATTTCCCAAATTGAAGATTATATTGAATATTTAAACGGAAAATCAAATCGCGTACCCTAATATGTTTTGTATGTTGGTGTATTTGATGTTTATGTTGAAAATGATTGTATCCTGTATCTAATAAATAATATACTTATGAAATTATTGAAGTATTTCTTTTTTGCAGCGGCAACAACTTTTTTTAGTTGTAATTCAGACACGGAAAACTCCGGTAACGGAACGCTTCGCGAAATAACCGAAGAAGCTGACAGCAGCTCGGCCGAGACTGAAACGCCAAAAACAGAAACCGAGACATATATTGCTGCCATACATGCCGATAAAGATTTTTATGCCCATTTTGAAAGTTCCGATAATGCTTTAGCCGAGTTAAGCGCTTTTGACCGAGAGGTTTTTCTTATGTTGAGCTTAAAAAATGCTCCGGAACCGATTAGCCTAAACGGCAGCTTTAATGACGACATGAGCTTTACCGTAAAGGGAATCACACAACAAGACGGAAAACAGATTGAATATCAGGGAACCGTTAATGAGGATTATCAGCTTGTATTGAGTAAAAAAAGCGATCAATCAAACTTGGAATTTCTTCAAGACTATGAAGGCGGAATACCTTTTAAAGCTTATGCTTTGTCAAAAGAATTTGATGGCGAAGCGGGAAGCCTGACAGATAAAATGCAGGTTTTACTTCCGGCTTTTACCGAAGAGTATTCCGAGCTTAACCGATTGCTCATAAATCTGCTTTTTGAAAAAAAAGAGGGTCGGGCGCAAGAATTATTAAATATGCATCACCAAAAACTTTTGAGTGATTTTAAATCCGATGAAATGGGCGGGTTTTGGAACCGAGAACTTAACTCTGAAGTTTTGTACAATAACAAAGGCTATATTGCCTACGGAGTTCATGAGTTTTCATACACCGGAGGAGCACACGGCAACGGTGCAAGCAGTTTTATTCTCTATGATTTAATTAAGCAAAAACAGGTAGCGCTGAGTGATATGTTTAGCCAAGAAGATTTAGAAAAGCTCAAAAAGCTGATATATGAGCAAATTAAAAGTGAAAGAAAGCTTTCTGATACCGAAATGCGCAATGAATATAATTTGCCGATAAAACCAAATGACAACTTTTACATCACACCAAAAGGCTTGCATTTTTTTTATAATGCGTATGAACTTAGCAGCTACGCCATGGGCCCCGATGCCGTATTTTTCTCCTTTGAGGAACTAAACGAAGGCTTCAAAACCGATTTTTTTAAAAATTTAGCTTTATAGCAAGTGCTGCCGGTTTTCGTATAAATAATATGGCAAATCATTGCCTAAAAACGATTGAAAAGAGAGAAAAATGGAAAAAAAGAAAGGCGATTTATATTTGTTATCGGCCGATTTGGGAAGTTCCAAAGTTGATAGTGTGATACCCCAAGCCATTCAAAATACAGCTTTTGGCATTAAATATTTTATTGTGGAAAATATGCGCACGGCGCGGCGTTTCCTAAAAAAAGTAAGCAGAGATTTTGATATTGATTCCCTTAGTTTTTTTGAATTGAATAAGCATACCGATCTTTCTGCGCTTAATTCTTTTCTTGCACCGGCATCCAAAGGCCAAGATATCGGTTTGCTTTCGGAAGCCGGAAATCCCTGCGTGGCCGATCCGGGAAGCACCATTGTGCGTATGGCTCACGAGCGCGACATAAGAGTGATTCCTACCGTTGGGCCTTCGTCTGTTATTATGGCGCTTATGGCTTCCGGCTTAAACGGGCAGAGTTTTGCTTTTAGCGGCTATTTGCCCATTGATTCCAAAGCTCGTAATTCGAAAATAAAGGCTTTGGAACATCGCTCGCAAAATGAAAAGCAATCGCAGATTTTTATGGAAGCCCCTTTTCGAAATGAAAAACTTTTAAATGCGCTTTTGACTACCTGTTTCGAAACCACAAAATTATGTATTGCAGCCGATATAACTTTAGAGTCGGAATTTATACTGACGCGAACCGTAAAAACCTGGAAAAAAAAACCGCCCAATATTAATAAACGCCCTTGCATTTTTATTATTCAGGGCTAAGTCTTTTCTTCGGAATTGCTTGCTTTAAAACTTTAAGTGAATCTGATTTTTGAAATAGAAAAACAAATTTGGAATATCTGCCGGCGGCATGGCATCATAATCCATGGCAAAGGATGATGAAAATGCCAGATATTTCGTAATATTAATTTTCAAGCCCGTTTCTCCCGAGTAGCGATAGTTCTCAAACTCATCAAGCTTTGGCTGATAATACGAAATATGGTTCAGGCTGAGTTCTTTGCTTATTTTGAATGAAACATTGGTGTAAGCATCGCCGCGTATGAAATCGGTGCGTGTTTTGGCTTCATCGGAACGCTGCTCGTGTTCGTACATAATTAAGGGAGCGAAGTAAAGTAAAAGTTTCGGCGTTTTTATTAATCGGAATCTGGGGCCTCCGCCCACCAAAATTCTGCGTTTTAAAATCTTTTGTTCGTTGTATTGGTGCTGCGTAAAAAGTTCAAGCGTCAGAAAGCCCGTATCTTGTAGGTATAATTATATCTGAGGTGTTGAAAACCATCGTTAATTAAATCGCCGCCGTCGTACCTGAGCAGGCTCAAATCATTCAGAAAAATAAAACTGCTTTTCCGGTTATGGTATTGAACATCAGTTGTATTGGCTATTTGCGTAAGCATATTGCCGGTATTGGATACGTTCAGGCTGAATTTAAAGTTGGCATTAAAACCACTTTCGGTGCTGCGTTTTTTTTCTACGTTTACTATTTGTGCGTAGCTGAATTGATTTAGAAATACTATGCTTAATAAAATTATAAAAACTCTCATTCTGAGCTTATTTTATCAGGATAATAAACCATATCTTGGATGATCCATGTGCTTTTGAAGTAAGGTTTTAATCTTTCTCGAAATTTCATGGCTTCGGCTTTTGTACGAAAATCGCCTACGCGTACTTTAAAATATGGAGAGTCATATACGATATAAGCGCCGTAGTCTTGTCCAAAACGCTTATAAAAGATTTCTTTGGCGGAGTTTGCTCGGTCGCGAGCCGTCTGTCCGGAGCCAAAATATATTTGTACGCGCCAGCCGGGAAATTTTTCATTATTGCTCTCAATGTGCTGCCTGATTAAAGAGCGTAATTTAACATCTTGGTAGATGACTACACTGCCGTGAGATGTTTCGCGCCATTCAGGCAAAAAACCGGAATTTTCTATATAAAAATGTTCTCTTTGTGCCGAAACCCAATGCCCGGCAAATAAAAAAATAAAGACGAAAATTAACAGATGTTTGAAATTCATTATGGTATGTTTATAGTATCACCGGCTTGAATCATTTTGGCGACACCTGATTTCTTTATGTTTATTTCTTTGTTGATATACAGTGCTTTAACTTTTACCACGCCTTCTGCTTTATAGTTTGTTTCTGTTTTGTCAAAAGTTTCCAGCGCCATAAGAAATCCTTCAAATATATTGCCTTTGTATTCGGCACTTACCGGAATTTTTGCCAAACCGTTTGTTCGGGCGGGCAAGTTAAATGTTTCAATCGGCTGAACCACACCTATATAAGAATTGTTAAGCCAAACGTCAAACTCGAAATCTACAATGGTAACCGGAAAAAAATTGGGGTTTTCTACTTCAAAAGTAAGCTCCATTCGCAAGTCCTGCAAATTCATATTCAGCGCTTTCACTGTTTGAATTTCTCCAAATTTTACCGGTTTAAAAACGAGTTTAGTACCGATAAAGATGATGCCGGCCAACAATATAATTGCTCCGCCCCATATAATTGCTTTTTTCATAGACTAATGCTTTCAATATTAATTGCAGATACCTGCTTTTACACCCTGCAAATATAATGATTTATCGAATATTGTGAAATTTGTCTGCATTTTTCAATTATTCATTTTGCTCAGAGCCGGTGTGATTCTTTTTTATTATTAGGCGAAACCTTCAGCTTTTTTTGTAATTTTGCCAAGTTTTAGAACACTGTTTATAAACGATTTTTTACTTTATTTATGAAAACTACGGATATATCAACACTTGGCGAATTTGCACTAATTGACCGCCTGACCAAAAATACAAAATTATATCATAAATCCACCCTAAAAGGAATCGGTGATGATGCGGCCGTTTTGTCATACGCCGATAAATTGAGTTTGGTAAGCTCCGATATGCTTGTGGAAGGCGTGCATTTTAATTTAGCTTATACGCCTTTGATGCACTTGGGCTATAAAGCCGTA
>CAYYQW010000005.1:0-10718 GCA_964472505.1 uncultured Bacteroidaceae bacterium
ACTTTTCACTCTTCACTTTTGAACTTTCACTCTTCACTTTTCACTCTTCACTCTTGACACTATTCCTGCACATAGCAAAAGTCATAATAACTGCATCGTTTACATATTTTAGAATCAATAACCGGCGGGCATTTTTCAGCTTCGATTATTTTAATAATATCGGTTTCAATTTCTGCTATGCGTTCTCTGTCAATATCCGACAGCCAAACTTCCTCTTTTTTTCTTAGTTTTGGATATTCCAATATTCCGCTGACCTCTTTAATGCCGGCAACCTCAAAAGTTTTAATGTAGTATTTCAGTTGCCATTGGTGAGCGGCTTCCATTTTGTCCGATTTTTTTATTTCATGAATCACTTTGTTTTGGGCATCGTAAAAATCCACCTTAATGCCGCCAATCTGCACTTCTTCATATTTTTCACTGCGCTGCGGGTAGGTGGTTTCATGTATCAGTTTGCCTTCATAGACCAAGTCGGATGTTTGCTCCATTTGAATGTCGTTGGCAAACAACCATAATTTTCTGTGGCATACAAAGTAATAGTTGAAATGGGTTCCCGTGAGTTGCATGGTGTTTATATAAAGACTGTAATATTTTTCCTTCTGTATTTGCCTCTTTCAATGCGTACGATTGAGCCTGATTTCGCAAAATGGCGCAAAGCCTGTGTTATTTCGGCAGAACTCAATTCAGTTTGCTTCAACATGCCGATAGTGAAAACGTCCCATGCGTTTTCATCCGGAATCTCAAAAAAACGTTCTTGGAAAGACGTCATTTAGTGTTGCATTTTATTGGTTCGTTCCTGTGGGTCTCAAATTCCTATTATGGTTTTTGTCTTTTCATAAATTCATTTGAATTTCATATTATCTTTTTCCTTGACCGGATTAACCTGATTTATAGTACTTTTTTAGAAAGGTAATTTATTTTCATCATCTTCATACTTGTCCATATCTATGTCATCATCATCAAACTCTTTGCAAGTACAAAAGTCTTCCGGAAACGGACATGATTCCGGCTCATAAGTACAAAATTCAAAATGATTGTGTCCTTCGCTTACATAGGTTGTTTTATGTTCAAGATATTCAACTAAAATATTGTATTTATACTTTGTGGGAAGCCCTTTCGGGAAATCAGGTACAAAATTAAATGCTTCCCAAAGTAACTCTAATTCTGCTGTAACATCTTCAATTTGCTTTGGGTTTAATCTGTCAATGGGAGGGAATTGTATTTTTTTAAGTCCAAATAATTGTCCCATTTCATAATATTCACCGTGAAGATATTCTTCAGCTCCCCGCATACATTCAAGTTCGGGCGGTAAAAACATTTTCGGCGGATGCGGACGCCTTTTTGCCTCTTGTATGTCTTCAATAAGTTGAGCAATGTATTTTTGCATAGCTTTGATAATTTTTATGATTTTTTTTAAAGCCGGATAAACCGGTAATTGCGCCCAAAATTCCCAACAATCCGGGTTTATGCAACATATTAAATGTCAGGTAAACCGGCTCGTTGGTATCGGGTTTTTTCAGCATGCCGAAATCGGCAAATATATCTATGGAAACTAATTTTTTCATCGGTTTATGCGTTTAAAATTTTTTCAATAAATTGTTCTACATCTTTGTAGGTACTGTCAAAATCTGATAATTTCCCCACAGGCAAATGGTTTCCCAAACTGCTTTGCCATGCTCGTTTATTTTTACGATATTTCTCTTCAGTAACAAAGTCAGAAACCGCTTTAATTTCAATACCTTTATCATTCGATTTTTCAATGAGCAAATTCCTTATTTCGGGGTATGATTTTTTAGGAATATAGTTTTGCAAATAACCAATATCGTAAATATCTCGCGGACGATTCCGTTGTATTAGTGAACGCATTTTTTCGCTCATTACTTCATTTAGTGAATAAACAGGAATTATTTGCGATATTTTTTCTTTATCGTAATAGTTGTGAATTATTCCCTTTTGCTCCGGCTTTGTCAATAATTTTTCCGAAAAGCTAATATCCAATTTGATTTGAGTTTGCCATCTTTCCGGCGGTAAAGGCTTTTGATTGGGTTTATGGTCTGCACCCCAATATTTTATTTTCATTTCATAACCTTGTTTTTGTTCATCTGATTTTTGAAACTTTTGTTTCTGAAAATGAAACTTTATCCCACTATTTTCAGAAGCAATTTTTATTATTTCCGGTATGAATCTTTCATCTACCTTATAATTTTTATTCAATAATGTAAAGTCTAAGTCTTCCGAAAAACGATAATCCTCGAAA
Source organism: uncultured Bacteroidaceae bacterium (assembly GCA_964472505.1). Lineage (GTDB taxonomy): Bacteria > Bacteroidota > Bacteroidia > Bacteroidales > JAADGE01 > JAYEIA01. The sequence continues at coordinate 2,255 of CAYYQW010000005.1, forward strand.
TAACATTTCCTCAAAGCGGTTCCGCCTTTATAAATAAAGTTTTCGTCAACATCTTGAATAGAATACATTGCATTTAAAAAATGCCCCAAAACCCAATCTTTGTCGATAGTAAAAACACTGACATTTTTTACATTTGCAATTTTTTTCAGTTCTTTTTGAGTCATGCTGTCAGGATTTTGCAATTTCAATTATTTCATTTTCAGGCATATTAATAATCAGACGCCATCGTCTGTTGTACTTACCGGTCTTAAGGCCGTCTATCTCAAACAATGAATATTCATCACCTAAAATACTTTGAGCATAACGAATAAAATAATCTGAATTTTCTTTTTGCAGCAATTCGCATAAAAAACCCAAACGCTTTGTTACCGAATTATTTCCATTGGCTTTACAGTATTTTACTAATTTACGGAAATTAATTTTTGCTTGATACAGCGCCTTAATAATTTCTTGATACCATCCGGCATGATGGGGCAAATCAAAGCAATCAACCAATGTTTTTTCAACATTTGTCATTTTAAAAGTATGGTTTCCGTATCCATGAGTTTCATATCCGTTTATTTTTCGACTGTTAACTTTCACAAACTTATAACGCAAATTATTATGGATGAAACTGCCCGACCTTTTGGCCGTTTGCACATAAACGACATTTGGAAATTGCTCAGTTAAGCCATGCGTATTAAGTGCCGACCAGTAGGCAATGCCGCCGTCTTTTGCCAAAAAACTACCAATTACAAATTCATCAGAAAAAGAATTTTTGATGTATTTTCCTTGCTCTAATTTAACTAACAATCCCGAATTTGTAAGGCTTCTGAGGGCTTGTGTAATTTCCTTGTCAGAAAAATAATTTGTAGCCCTTATTTGTTTCAAATCAAAAATATCATATCCAAATTCATCAAGTGCGTTTAAAAAATCTGTTTGCAATTTTTTCATGATAAAATTATTGTTTAGATTGTGCTAAAACGTAAAAGTAAGCAATAATTTTATCATATGCAAATGAATTGTAGCAATCTTGATTTTGTTATGATTTGTAATCAGCAAAAATCTTACCTTTTGTTATGTCTTCCCAACACAAAATCACAATTATAACAAAATGAAAGCTAAAGTATGGGTATTATTTAAGTCATAAAAACTAAAATCTGCCGGCCTTGTAATACGGCGCCATACCGGCGGTTTGCTAATGCCTATAATTTGAATCTCGAATTGAAATTGCATGCTGTTTGTTTTTTGTTTTAAACGGGCGTACTGTTTTGCATTTGCTAAATAAAATCAAAAGTTTGCTTTGTTATTTTCTCCAAATACTTTTCATTTATGCCACTTTTTTCCGAATAAATCTCTTCTAAACTGTCTTTTCGCAATTTAAAGTAGCTTTGAAATTGATTTTCCTCCGAAGTTGGCGGATTTTCTATAAATTGATATAACACATCTATTTTTTTGCTAAATACTGAAAACACAAATTTTGAGATAATACCGTTCAGGATTTTAAAATCTATGGAAAATCTTTTTGCATTATCTTTTGAAAGAAGAGCATATAATTCCCGGATTTTTTCGCCTGAAACTTCTCCCTTTTCTGTCAGACAATTATTTTTTTTAATAAATTTAACCTCATTTGGAGAAAAGTTGTTTTCATCTTTATAACAATTTATAGGAATATCAATCGGCACAAAAATATTTACATTCTCACTCTCAATCAATTTAAAGCCTTGATGAATTTCTCTGAAATCGAAGTTTTCAAAATTAGCCCGATACTCATTTAATCCTCTTTTGTATGCCGATTTATTGAGTTTGTGAATTTCTTCGAAAACGCTTTCATATAATTCTTCAAATCTCTTTTCTGTTAAAATTTTCTTCACAATCTCAGGCGAAAATTTTTGAGTAACTTCATATCGCAAATCTGTTCCATAAATGGATTTTGGTGTTTTCCCTTTTTGTTTAAACAAATACAATTCACAGTTTTTTTTGTTCACATTACGATTTATCCGCCCGGCGAGTTGCTCATCACTGTCAATAAGCGATTGTTGCTTAAAACCCAAGTCCATATCAATATCCACGCCTGCTTCCACTACTTGTGTAGTAACCAGCAAAATTTTCTTTTTGCGGTTTTGTTCGTCTTTCAAATATTCAATGATATATTTTCGGCGGGGTTCAAGAATGGTGCCCGATAAAACAAATACCTCATCAAAGAAATCTTTTTGTTTTTTGACTTCATCGTAAAATTCACTTGCCGATTTTTTGAAAATAAACTCAATAATTGTGTAAATGCTTCCGTTAAAATCATCTGTTCGGTTTTCGGCATACTTTTTTGATTTTTCAAAAACCAAATCGGCTAAACCTTTCAACTCAATGGATTTGTTAAGCAAATCGGTTTTAATTTCTACTCTGCCCGAAAAATTGGGGTTTTGCAAATATTTTTCCGCATTTTTAATTAAAGGAACAAATTGATTTTTAGGCTCGTAATCGGAAAGCTTTATTTTATCAATTTTAGGCAAAGTAGCCGACATAATCACAAAGCGAATATTGAACAGTTCAGCATATTGGGCAATAAAATATTTCACCTTATCCCACTCACTTGGCGAATAAGCTTGCAGTTCGTCAATTATCACCACCGAATTTGCCAAACGGTGCAACAAATAGTTGGTATCTTTTTTGTTGGATTTAAGAATATCGAAAAATTTGATGTGCGTAAGCAAGGCAAACGGATAATTCACAAACAGATTATCAATTTGGTTTCTGCGTTCTTTGCCGTATTTGGCATCTACTTCGTTCAAATTGGCATACTTTTTTTCCTGAAAACCGGCTTTTGAATGAATTTGTGCAATTTCGGTGTCTGATAAGCCAAAGGTTTCTTTTATGGATTTTGCGGTTTGCGTAATAAGTGTGGTGAACGGAAATACATAAAATGCTTTGTTTATTTCAGGATGCAATTCCAATAATTTGCGCAAAGCAATCATCGACATATTGGTTTTTCCGCCGCCGGTAGGTGCTTCTATGTAAAATACTTTTTCGGTTTTGTGTTTTTCAATATTTGTCAATACTTCAGCACCCATTTTTTGCCGAATAAAATTCAGATTGGCGTTGTCTTTTTCTTTTAATTCGTCTATAGGTTTCGATAAATATTTTTGAGGATTTCGGATGAGCTCGCCGTTCCATGGCGTTTTATCATTATTGTCAAAATTTCGGAAAATCTTTTGCTTCAAGTCCTTTGTCATCAAACCAAAATCTTCTTCTGTTTTCAGCCTTAAATCGTTCATATAATCCGATGTGGCCAGATAATCGGATGCCGTAAGCAGCGAATAGTTGAGTTTTAGCAGGGCGAAAAGAGAGAAATAGTTGATTTTTTCGGTTTTTTGGTTGCTTTGAAAAACACGCCATAAATTTTTATCTGTTTCTGAATTTTCAAAATCAATTAATTTTCTGATATTTTCTTTTTTTACAGATAAACCCAATATTTCAATTAAATGATGAATGCTGTTTATTTTTTCTTCTGAAAATTCATAATCTTTAGCCAAATATCCGGAGTGGTGTTTTATAATCGGAATAGCAAACAGAAAGACTAAAATGTATGCAAAATAGCGTTCTTCATTGGAGAACTGATTTTTAGCAATATTTTCTACACAATAATTAATAAAAAAATAAGCACTGATAAATGAATGTTCAAATCCCACTTTAATTTGTGAATTTTTTTCAAACTTGGAATTATTCATGCGTTCAAACTGGAAATTCGGGTTAGTCTTGCCAAAATCATGGAACATTATCGACAAGAAAAACAACTCTTTTATAAAGATGGCTATTTTGTTATTCTGATTTGAACCGGCAAAAACGGCCTTGTCAATAATTGGCTCCAAACCATTTAATTGAATTATTTGAGTAAAATAGTTTTTTACTTCAGTAATATGTTCGTGAAGCGTTTCGTCGGCTTTTATTTGGTGGGTATGTGCAAGGAAATCAGTCTTATCTTTAAAAAAAGAAATGATTTCTGTGGTTTCATTTTCTATTTGCTTAAAACTTAACATATTCAATTTTTTAAATAATATTGAACCTATGGTTCTGGTTGCTTCTCCATTTTAAATTTCTATCATAATTTCAAGCCTTCGGCTTTATTAAAACACTTGAATAATTCCATTTTCTGTTTTCAATAATAGATTGGAATTATCATTTTTTTGCTTCAAAGCCCAATCTGTATAAGCAAAATTTGCATAATTATACTGAAAGTTCTTTTTCCCGATGTCAATATAACCGATTGGCAATCTTTCAAAATACGAAAATGTAAATCCTTCCGGAGAGTCTTCAAAAACAGGGTCAAAATTCATTAATTCGCTATTATCTTTTGCCTCTTTTAACGGTTGGTCTTTTATGTAAACTGAATTGATTTTAAAGCTATCATTGTTAACCGGCTTAAATTCAGCATATTTATACTCCTTATAATTCTCCCACCAAACCGAAAACTCATTTTTACCTAAGTAAGGCAAATATTCGGCATAATATTTTGAAAGTTTTTCGTCGGCTTTTTGGTGGTTTTCATTTTCGGTATCAAACAAAAAATAGCAACGATAAGCGGGAGCAATAAGAGTTTGTTCGGTTACCATCAGGTTTCCGCCTTGCTCCTTACTTGCCATTCCGGTTGTGTTATTGTAGGTAATAACCGTTTTTTGATAATTACCTTTTTCATGCCGCAATGGCTGAATACCAACTTTCAAATCCTGAAATTTAAGGTAATAATCGGGTAACACGCCTTTTTCTTTAAATCCGGGTAAGCCTGTAATTGCTCCCAAAATCCCCAGAAGTGTTGGTTTGTGCAACATATTAAATGTCAGGTAAACCGGTTCGTTAGTGTCGGGCTTTTTTAACATGCCGAAATCGGCGAATATATCTATGGAAACTAATTTTTTCATTGGTTTATATTTTAATCTTGACAGCCCCATCGGGGCAAAATATTTATAGTAAAGTTAATGTCCATACAGAATCGAGAGTTCCGGAGGAACGACATATCATTCAAAAAATTCAAAAAGATATTCGGAATTGAAATCCACATCAAATTTTCTCAAAAACGATAAATATTCCTCTTTAAAGCTTCTTTTTTTATGGTGTTGCTTTTGGTTCATCACGTATTCAATCACATCGTCAAGTTGCGAATGTCCATACGAAAATGCACCAAATCCTTCCTGCCACGAAAATTTCCCTCTAACAAAATGTTTTTCATTTATCCACCGTGAACTATTCGATTTTACTTCACTAATCAATTTTGAAACTGATTGAACCGGTTTCATGCCGAAAAATAAATGAATATGGTCAGGCATTCCGTTTATTGCAAGCATTTTATGTCCATTATTCTGAACAATACCAGTGATATATTTGCATAATTCATCTTCCCATTTCGGATGTATTATATGTTCCCGTTGTTTGGGGGTAAATACCGCTTGAATGTAAATTTTCGTGTATGTGTTTGCCATAATTAATATTTCGTCCCTACGGGACTTGCCATCGGTTTCGTCATTCTATAAATATTTCGTTCCTACGGAACTTTAAAAACTAATATTTTGCGGTTATTATACCGTATAATTTCAAAATGCATACCGCAAAGCATAATTCCGGACAGCATATTTACAAGCCAAAAACATTCGCTCCTTTCGGCTGATTTTCAATAACCACCGAACCTTCGTTTCGGTAAATTTCAATTTTTTCAATTTCGGAAGCATATTTTTGTAATTCTTTACTCAATTTATCTAAATCCAAAACCACTTTCCCGTCTTGTTTTTCCGGTTTCATGTCAATTAAAGTATTAAAATTGGGCAAAACTAATTTTGAATTTTCATTCAGCTGAACCCAAATCATAAACTCATTATCTGTTCCGGCTTTTGAGGCACTATCGTAATAACTTGCACCGCGTCGCATGCCTTCTTTTAGTTTATTGATGTCCTCTTCCGTCAGAGTCTCTGCTCCTTCGCCGGCTAATTCTACAATTTCTTCCAAGTTTTTAGGATTTACTGAAAAATGATGCAAATAATGGCCTTCTTCGAGTTTGGATTGGCGGCCAATCGTAGTCATTCCTTTATCTGTATCTCCGGGCGAGCTAAAAGGTGCAGTAATTTGTTCACTGAAAATATTGTTTTCAAACCACACATTTATGCCATGATTTACTTGAACAGGTCCGTGAATTGAAAGCGCAACTTTCCCTTTTTTCCCGCTTAGTGCAAAGGTGGAGCCAAACATACGAATATCTATACAGCTTAAAATATTCTTAGCTACTACTTTTTTGTCTTTTGCTTCTTCCACATCAAAAACTTTAAAATATGTGTCTTCCAGTGTTAAGGGGTTGAAAGATTCATTTAAACGTTTAAAATAGAAAATTTTCTCGGACGGATACACGTCTTTCAAATAGTTTTTTATTGTGTATTTGAATGCTTTGTCTGTGGCATAAACTGTTCCGTTAGGCAATGTGCGCGGTTGGCCTGAAAAATCAGCATTGTAGTTTGAATTTACGGCTTTTACTATGGCCGCTCCGAATACTCTGTTTTTAAATGTTGTCATATTATTTTTGTCTAAAGATTTCAAATTATTATTTCGTCCCTACGGGACTTTTATTTGCGGTTATATTTATTTTTCTATCATAATTTTGCCCCTAAGGGACAACTCGGCTTAGTTGATATTTATCCTTCTGTTTCCTTTACAGTAGTATTTTCTTTTTTAAAAATAGTTTCTGAAAAATAGCCGGCTAAAATCATTGGGAGTAAATCTTTCATATTTGTTTGGGTGTCGAACCCCATTACATCGCTCATTATTTTGTCAAATTCATAGCGTGTGGCATCGCCCTTGTAAAATTTAAAGGCATGCTTGTAAGTATCAAAGGTTCGGGCAATAGCCAGTTTGAATTTATCGCACTGTGTTTTTTGTAAAAACGGCTCCAGTAAAGCATGTGAGCGTTCGCCCGATTCGCTTTTGTTCAGTATCGTTCGGATTAATTGTCCGGCGGCAAATGCAAACTCATCATTGTTTTGTATATGCTCCGATGTGTTTTCGGGATTTGCAATTTGTTTTAATCTTGCAAACAGTTGTTCTGTTTTATTTATCATATCTTCATTGTTTATAGGGTTTACAAAATAATTATATAGGCTAAACCAGATGTTTAGTTTTTCTTTTATTCGATATTCTTTATTGTAATCTTTATCATGTTGTATGTCATCAATAATGCTTTTTCTCATCATCTCATCAAACATATCTGAAGTAATGGCATTTACTTTTGATTTATACACATAATCAAAAAATGCTTTGCGGTATTGGTAAAATAGATTAACAATTGCATCTGTGGCATAGCCGTATTCCGGCTTAGGTTCCATATCGTCAAAATGTCTTATCCATAGACTTCCGGCTTTTGTTTTTACAAGCAATTGTTCATTTAGTATTTTGTTAAGTATGTTTTGCTGAAATTCAAAAATATTTTTTACCGGTAAGCTTTTAAATTTGCCGCCTAAGGCGAAAAGTTCTCGTAAACTTACATCGTCAATTTTGTATCTGAACACCGGTACAAAATCTAAATCAACTATGCGGCTGCCTTTTTCGCGATTATTAAAATAGATAAGGTAGTAATTTTGCAAATTATCTTTTTTCTTTAAAAGTGCTTCAATTATTTCTTTATGACCTGCTTTCTTGTCCTTATTATAGAATTTTACCGCCTCCTCGGATAATTCAGTCTCATCAATAAAAAGCGGAAATGGGTTAGGCAGAATTTTATTTTTTTGTTGTAATTGAAAGAAGTTATATAGTTTCTGCACTTGTAATCCGTTGACTCTATAATTCAACTCTATGGGTGCAGTTTTGTGTTTTAAAAAATCTTTACTGTCATTGAATCCGCTCAAGCTGTCAGCAATACCGTAAATATCGCCGGATTTCAATTTGATATTAAATTTATCTTTGTTGAACAGCTTTTCGGATAAAAAACGGTTTTGGATTTCTTGATAATCTTTCAGTTCAGGTTCTTTCATAAAGAAATAGAACATGAATTGGTCTTTGGCTTTAGCATGCTCTTCATCGCTTGCCAAAAAATCGAGCATTTTTGTTTTTACGAAAGACTCTAACTCACTGCACCATTTTTCATGTTGTTCATTATCATCATTAATGTATTTTCTTGCTGCTTTAAAATAAGCTTCGGCAGAGTACAATAATTTTTTATCTTCCTTTCCTTTGTAGGCCTTCGCATTTAAGGAAATTCCAAATGGAGATCCTATTGCAATATAAACTTTGGGCCCGGAATTAAAGCTTTTCATAGCATTTAACATTTCTGTATTTACGGTTAATTTCAGAAACTCCTCATACAATTCATTCCGCTCTGTATCTTTATCCACCTTCAAAACATTTTCATCTTTCACAACCAACTCATCGCCTTCTTTTTCAAGAAAAACATAAATACCTTCCTTCAACGAAAGGTTTTCTTTAAATATATCCGGGCTTTTTTCTTCCAGATGGTCTA